>CAJYUW010000056.1 GCA_913778205.1 uncultured Curtobacterium sp. | reverse complement strand
CCGGAAGCTAAGCCTCTCAGCGCCGATGGTACTGCAAGGGGGACCTTGTGGGAGAGTAGGACGCCGCCGGACTTAACGTGCAACACCAGGGAACCCCTGACCATGATCTGGTCAGGGGTTTTCTGCGCTCACGGGACAGTTCCGCACAGTGCTGGTCGCGCCCTCGGACCGGCGACGTCGTGGTCGGTCACAGGTCCGTCGTGGTCGTCAGGGGAGCAGGCCGAGCTCCATCGCGCGGGTGACGGCTCGGGTGCGGTCGTTGACCCCGAGCTTCTCGAACACGTGCCCGAGGTGGGTCTTCACGGTGGTCTCGCTCAGGAAGAGCGAACGGCCGATGGACGGGTTCGAGTTGCCCTGTGCGACGAGGCGCAGGACGTCGAGTTCGCGTGGGGTGAGCGTCGGCTTGGCCGCAGGCGTGCCGGTGGTCCGTCGGACGAGTGCTGCGGCTGCGGAGGGCGCGAGGGCAGTCTCCCCGCGGGCGGTGGCTCGGAGGCCGGCCAGGATCTCGGACTCCGGTGCGGCCTTGAGGAGGTAGCCCGAGGCGCCGGCCTCGATCGCGGCGAGGATCTGGTCGTCGGACTCGTACGTCGTGAGGATGAGGACGCGGATGCCCGGCTCACGAGCGAGGATCCGCGCGGTCGCGGCGTCACCGTCGAGCATCGGCATGCGGAGGTCCATGAGGACGACGTCGGGCCGTTCGGCGAGGACGACGGCGACGGCAGTGGCGCCGTCCGCTGCTTGACCGACGACCTCGACGTCGTCGGCGTCCTGGAGGAGCGCGACGACCCCGGAGCGCACGATCGGGTGGTCGTCCGCGACGACGACGCGGATCACCGGACCCGCCCGGCGATCTCGGTCGTCACGGCCTGCTGCGCGTCGACGGGGCGGACGGGCGTGCTCATGTCGGGGACCGCGGAGGCGTCGGGGAGCTCGACCGCGACGACCGTGCCGCGACCGGGAGCGGTCGTGATGGTGCAGGTGCCGCCAGCGAGTGCGAGCCGCTCCCGCAGTCCACGGAGCCCGTAGCCAGCGGTCGGGATTGTCGGGTCGAAGCCGACGCCGTCGTCGGTGATCCGCAGGCCGACCCGGTCGGCTGCCACGCGCAGTGCGACCCGCACCGAGGCGGCGCCGGCGTGCGCGCGGACGTTCGCCAGGGCCTCCTGTGCGACCCGCAGCAGCACGACCTGCGCGTCCCGGTCGAGCACGCAGTCTTCGGCGTCGACCGTGATGGGGACGCCGGTCTCGCGGGCGAACCGCTCGCCGAGGCGGTGGAGTGCGGCGCCGAGGCCGTCTCCCGCGACACCGGCGGCGCCGGCGGCGACGAGGGTGCGCGATTCCTCGAGGGCGGCACGGGCGGAGTCCTCGAGCACCGATAGACGGTCGTCCAGCCGATCGGTGCGTCCGGCGGCGAGGTCTCCACGTGCGCGTTCGGTGAGCATCACGATGCCGGCGAGGTTCTGAGCGACGGTGTCGTGGAGTTCGCGGGCGAGGCGTTCGCGTTCGCTCGTCACGCCGGCACGGCGGTGTGCCTCGGCGAGGGAGTCCTGCGTCGTCCTGAGCTCGTCGATGAGCTGTCGGCGTTCGTCCGAGAGCGTCGCGATGCGGGTGATCCAGAGACCGAGGGCGCAGGCGCCGGCGACGCTCACGCCCTCGATGAGTATGGTGCCGACGACACTGTCCGGGCCGGAAGCGACCGTGAGTCCCGCGCCGGAGGCGATGCCGATGAGGGCTGACGCCGCGATCGAACCGCGGACGGACTCGAGTTGGCACCAGAGGACCGGGTACAGGATGCTCTGCACGAACGCCGTGCTCGGGGCGATCGCCGGCAGGACGAACGCGGCGATCACCATCACGACGAGGAACGGCCCGGCGGCGCGGCGGTCGTCGTAGCCCCGTCGCCCGAACGTTGCGTAGCAGATCGACAGGGCCCCGATCGCAGCGAACGCGGGCCACCGGGTCGGCCAGGGCGACCAGTCGGTCGCGGCGATGAGCGTGACGAGCACCATCGTCACAGCGAAGCCGACGTGGAGTCCCCAGTAGCGGTGACGGGTGATCCGGTGCACGGCACCAGCATCCCACCCCGCACCGATCCGACGGGAGCCCCGACGTGCCGGCATCAGGCGTCCTTGCGGTTCCAGCGGAACGTCAGGAGGCAGACCATGACGCCGAGCACCAGCCACGCTGCCATGACGATCGCTCCGGTGCCGAGGTGCCACGCGCCTCCGGGCTCGGCCGACGCGAACTGCGACGGCAGGAACACCGACCGCATGCCCGACGCCATCCAGCGCAGCGGGAAGACGCCCGCAACGTCCTGCAGCCAGTCGGGCAGCTGCGTGAACGGCAGGTACACCCCGGAGATGAACTGCAGGACGAGCACGACGGGGACGATCGTCGCGGTGGCGCGGCGACCCTCGCGGGGGAGTGCGGAGATCGCGATGCCGAGGACGCTGCTCGTCGCGATGCCGAGGAGCACGATCCACGCGAACGTCCACCAGCGGCCACCTTCGGTCGGCAGGTCGACACCGAACACGAAGTGGGCGACACCGAGCAGGATCGCGGTCTGCAGCACCGTGGTCACGAGCACCATGCCGATCTTGCCGACGACGTACGACAGCACGGGGAGCGGTGTCCCGCCGAGGCGTTTGAGCGTGCCGTCGCTCCGTTCGCCGGCGATGTCGACCCCGAGCGACTGGGTCCCGGAGAGCAGGATGCCCGTCGCGACCAGGCCGGGGAGGTAGTAGGTGGCGTAGTCGACGCTGTTGGCCGGGTCCGGACCGATGTCCGGTGCACTGCTGAACGCGACGGAGAACAGGGCGAGCATGACGATGGGGAACAGGAAGGTGAAGAACACCGAGTCGGGGGCACGGAAGTACGAGCGGATCTCGTAGTGGATGCGGGCGAGGGCGATCATGGTCAGGCCACCATCTCCAGGTAGACGTCCTCGAGGGACGGACGGATCACCTCGAGGTCGGTGAAGCCGTCCTCGGTGCGGGTGCGGATGAAGGACACCGGGTCGCTCGTGCGTTCCTCGTGTCGGGTGCCGGCGGCGTCGCGCCACCGGACGATCGGGGTGCGGGCCTCGCGGCCGCCGATCTCGTCGATCGGGGCGATGTCGAGCAGCCGGCCGCTCGCGATCACGGCGGCACGGTCGGCGAGGTGTGCAGCCTCGTCGAGGTAGTGCGTCGTCAGGAGCACGGTGGTGCCCTCGGCCTGCACGCTGCGGATGAGGGCCCAGAACTGGCGCCGGGCCTCGGGGTCGAAGCCGGTCGTCGGTTCGTCGAGGAACAGCACCTCCGGCCGGCCGATGATGCCGAGCGCGACGTCGACCCGCCGACGCTGACCGCCGCTCAAGCGGCTGATGCGGGTGTTCCGCTGCGCGGCGAGGCCGACCGCGTCGAGCAGCTCGTCGACGTCGCGGTGCCGCGGGTAGAGGCTCGCGAAGTGCCGCAGCTGTTCGGCGACGGTGACGTTCGGGGACTCCGCGCTCGTCTGCAGCACGATGCCGACGCGGGCGTTGTGCCGGCGGCTCGCACGGGCGGGGTCGTGCCCGAGGACGCGCACCTCGCCCGAGGTGCGGGAGCGGTACCCCTCGAGGATCTCGACCGTGGTGGACTTCCCGGCGCCGTTCGGTCCGAGCAGGGCGAAGGTCTCTCCGGGAGCGATCGTGAACGACACGGCGTCGACGGCGACCGTGCCGGTGGCGTACTGCTTGCGGAGGTCGCGGACCTCGATGGCGGGGGTGTCGGACATGGGTCCAGCCTGGCGTGGCGCGAGGTGGGACGGTTCGACCGGTCCGGCCGACCGGCATCCTCCGATCGGAGGATGTCCTCGTCCCGGCTCGTGGCCGATCGGGTTCCCCCGATCCTCGAGGATCGTGCACGCGATCGGCCAGCGCGGCGATCGCGGATGCTCCCGGCAGGTGGGGAAGCGCGGGACCGGCTGTGCGTCGCGCACCGGGCCGGTGGGCGCGCGCGGCGCGACATGACGGGCCGGTGGGGGCGAGGCGGGGCACGGTGTCGTCGCGGCCGGTGACGTGCGGACGGGAGGCGCGGGGCGGACTGGTGCCGTGCCTCCCGTCCGGGGGGTGGCGGACGGGAGGGGTGGGGCGGGTTGGTGCCGGGCCTCCGGTCCGGTGGGTTGCGGACGGGAGGTGCGGGGCGGGCTGGTTCCGCGCCTCCAGGCCGGAGGGTGGTCAGGAGCCGATGGCGGACCGCAGGTACGGCGCGGTGCGGCTGGTGGCGGAGGCCGCGACCTCGGTCGGCGTGCCGGCCGCGACGACGCGACCGCCGTCGTCGCCGCCCGCCGGGCCGAGGTCGACGACGTGGTCCGCTTGCGCCACCACCGACATGACGTGCTCGACCACGACGA
Organism: uncultured Curtobacterium sp.; assembly: GCA_913778205.1. Lineage (GTDB taxonomy): Bacteria > Actinomycetota > Actinomycetes > Actinomycetales > Microbacteriaceae > Curtobacterium. Next base: position 84,917 of record CAJYUW010000056.1, on the reverse strand, counting down.
CCGTGTTGCCCGCGTCGGTGAGCTGCTGCAGCTGTGCCGTCAGCAGCTCGACGTCGGCGGGGTGCAGTCCGGTCGAGGGCTCGTCGAGCAGGTAGAGCGTGTGGCCGGTGCGTGCACGCTGGAGTTCGGTGGCGAGCTTGATGCGCTGCGCCTCGCCGCCGGAGAGCTCCGGTGCGGGCTGGCCGAGTCGCAGGTACCCGAGCCCGACGCTCCGCAGGGCGGTGAGTGCGCGGGCGGCGGCGGGGAGGTCCGCGAGGGCTTCAGCGGCCTCGTCGACGGTCATGCCGAGGACGTCCGCGATGGTCGAACCGTCGCGGCGGACCTCGAGGGTCTCGGCGTTGTAGCGGGCGCCGTGGCACTCCGGGCACGGGGCCCAGCTGCCCGGCAGGAACAGGAGCTCGACGGAGACCGAGCCCTCGCCCTGGCACACCTCGCAGCGGCCGCCCTCGACGTTGAAGGAGAACCTGCCGGCGGTCCAGCCGCGCTGCTTCGCGTCCTCGGTGGCGGCGAACGCCCGTCGGACGGCGTCGAACATGCCGGTGTACGTCGCGAGGTTCGAGCGGGGGGTGCGGCCGATCGGCTTCTGGTCGACCTCGACGACGCGGGTGACGAGCGGGTGCCGTGCCGCGACGGCGGGGAGGACGCCGCCGACGAGGGACGACTTGCCTGAGCCGGAGACGCCCGTGACCGCGGTCATGAGGCCGAGGGGGAGGTCGAGGTCGAGGCCGCGGTGGGCGGTCGTGTTGTGGTTTTCGGTCGAGTTGCTGCGGTGGTCGGTCGTGTTGCTGCGGTCGGTCGTGTTGCTGCGCAGGTTGTGGAGGGTCGCGTCGCGGATCTCGAGGGTGCCGACCGGTTCCCGCGGTTCGCGGGCAGGGCGCTCGCCGCTGGGGTGCAGGTACCGGCGGGTGACGCTGTCGTCGACGTCGGCCAGACCCTCCGGCGGTCCGCTGTACAGCACCTGGCCACCACCGGAGCCGGCGCCCGGCCCGACGTCGACGATCCAGTCCGCCCGCCGGACGATGTCCATGTCGTGCTCCACCACGAAGACGCTGTTGCCGCCCGCGCGGAGGTCGTCGAGCACCTGCACGAGCGACTCCGTGTCCGCCGGGTGGAGACCAGCGCTGGGCTCGTCGAGCACGTACACGACGCCGAACAGCCCCGAGCGGAGCTGCGTCGCGATGCGGAGGCGCTGCGTCTCGCCGGGGGAGAGCGTCGGCGTCGCCCGGTCGAGCCCGAGGTAGCCGAGGCCGAGCCCGATGAGGACGGCGATGCGGCCGCCGAGGTCCTGCGCGATCGACTTCGCCACCTCCGACCGTTCGCCCGACGTGACCGTGCTCTGCGCCGGCGTCGGGTCCGTCAGCTCGGCAGCGGGGCGGAGCACTTCGGCGGCCTCGCTCAGCGGGAGCGCGTTGAACTCGGCGATGCTCAGCCCGTCGAACGTCACCGCGAGGGCCGCCCGCGTCAGCCCGGACCCGCCGCACAGTTGGCACGGGCCCGACTCCACGAACCGGAGCGCCTTGTTCCGCTGCGTCTCGCTCTGCGAGTCCGCGAGGGTGTGCAGCGTGTACTGGCGCGCACTCCAGAACCGACCCTTGTACGGCTTCGCCACGCGGTCGCGCTTCGGGTGCACCTCGACGACGGGCTGCTCCTCGGTGAAGAGGAGCCAGTCGCGGTCCTCCTTGGGCAGGTCATGCCACGGCCGGTCGATGTCGTACCCGAGGACCGCCGTCACGTCGCGGAGGTTCTTCCCCTGCCAGGCGCCCGGCCACGCGGTGATCGCGCCCTCGCGGATGGACAGCGACGGGTCGTGGACCGCCGAGGCCTCCGTCACCTCGTGCGCCGTGCCGAGGCCGTGGCAGCGCGGGCACGCTCCCGCCGCCGTGTTCGGCGAGAACGAATCGGAGTAGAGCTGCGTCGCACCCTCGGGGTAGGTGCCGGCGCGCGAGTAGAGCATCCGGACCGAGTTGCTCAGCGTCGTCAGGGTGCCCACCGTCGAGCGGGTGCTCGGGGCACCCCGCCGCTGCTGCAGGGCGACGGCCGGGGGCAGACCCGTGATCGCGTCGACGTGCGGGGTGCTGCCCTGCGCGATGAGTCGACGGGCGTACGGGGCGACGGACTCGAGGAAGCGGCGCTGAGCCTCGGCGAAGACGGTGCCGAAGGCGAGGCTCGACTTGCCCGAGCCGGAGATGCCGGTGAAGGCGACGATGCGGTCGCGGGGGATGTCGACGTCGACGTTCTGGAGGTTGTGCTCGCGGGCGCCGCGGACGCGGATGAAGCCGTCGGGGGTGGGCGTCGTGGCTGCGGGGGTGGTGCTGCTCTCGACCGGCTGGGCGTGCGGAGTGGCCATTGGTTCGAGCGTAGGCGGGGCGGCTGGGTGGTGCGCGGGGCTTGCTTCGTCGGCGGCGTTCGCCGGTGAGCGGACTGGAGGCACGGTGCCGGTCCGTCATCCACCGGGACAGGCGTTTGCCGCATTCCGCATCTCGCAGCAGCGGTCGGGACCGGGTGCCGATCGAGCCCCAGGTAGGAGCCAGATCGGCTTGTACCGGGGATGGACAAACGGAGCTAGTCGATCAGCAGGCGGACGCCGGTGCTGGTCACGACCGTCTGGGAAAGGAGGTCGCTCGAGACTCGCCGCAGCAGAATGGCCCAGATACTGCTCGAGACTTCACGAAGCGGAACATCCCCCGACGTTCCCGCCAAGGACACGACCCACACGATCACGAAGGCAGTGTCCGACTGCTCAAGGTGCAGCCGAAGCACCAGGTCAGTGGCGATCGACGTGGCTCCGAGGATCCGGAGCGGTGTCTCCACCGAAGGTGCGGAGCCGCCGCTCGGGTTGAACGCGCGGGTGCCTCCGAACCCTTCGGGTGGGGGCGCGCCCGGTCGGACGATCGACGGTCCGACGTGTCCCCAGTCCGTCGGGAGGAACGTAGCGAGCTGCCGCACCTGTTCGGGGTTCACAGGGAGTCGTTCACCCAGTCCGGGCACCGCGAGATGGGGCCGCTCGGCGCGGCGGTGCAGTACGCAGTCACGATCCCTAGGTCGTACTTGTCCGGTGAAGCCGAGGACGGCGCACGCTCTTCGAACGCGACGAACTCCTCCGTCGCCTTGCCCTTGGCGACGAACTCAGCTCCGTACAGCCGACGGTTGTTCGGCTGGAGGACCCCGGCGGCGTTGATCTGCACCGCGTGCTCGATGGTCTGCTCCTCGACGTTGTGGTCCTGCAGCGCATGGAGGTAGCCGAACGCGGAGGTCTCGCTCCCTGATCGTCCGATGCGGAGGCCGACCTGGTGGTGGCTACCGTCCAGGAACACCGCCAGGCAGCTGTAGGGGTGCTTCGAGCCGGAGTAGTTCGTCGTGCCTGAAGGGCACGAGCCCTTCGTCAAGACGTGCGTCGGCACTGCAGGAGTGGCTGCCGTGGCAGGGTCGAGCGCGACCCAATGCCCGTCCGGAGGTACAGCCGAGGCGTCGTTGGCTCGGTCCGTGGTCGGGTCGGCTGATGGAGCCGGTGCGGCGCCTGACGCAGAAGCAGTCGGTGTCGAAGTCGGCACATTGGTGGCGGTCGGTTCAAGTGTTGCAGCGACGGCACCGGTGGTGCCGAAACCGCAGATGGCACCGATCACTGCGCAGACTGCGACAGCAGCCCGCACGCCGGTTCGTTTCGTTGATCGCATGATCACATCCGTCTTTCGATTCGAGGATGCGGCAAACTCCTGCAGCGAGATGCCCCCTGATGCGCTTGCAAGCAGGAGCAATGCTACGCGGCTGCTCGGACGGCACAAGACCGAATGCGATCTCGGCGCCGTTCCTGAGAGAACCCGAACGAGCCGACAAGACCAGTGCACTGCCATGTGATGAACGAGAGGCGCGGTACCAGCTGGAACCGCGCCTCCCGTCCATTCTTTTCCCCGCTCAGATAGCTGAGACGCCACTGCCAGGGGTGAACCGCCAACGCTTTCCGAGGGCGTCGGTGAAGGCAAGTGACTTCAGCGTCCACTTGTCCGCAACCGTGTACGGACGGAAGAAGTGTCCTGACTGCAGGAGCTCGTCGCAGCTGGAGAGGAGTGACCAGGCCCGGTTCTTGTGCTGACGCTTGAAAGACGGAATCCACTCCGAGTACGACTCACCCGGCAGGCAGACCTTTGCGCTGAACGTCACTTCTTCCGCACCGTTCATCGTCGCGATCGCCTCTACTTGATGAATAGGAGCCTCGGCACCGTTTCGGATGACGAGCGTGTTCTTCCACTTCGCCTTGTCGGACTCATCTTCCTTTGAGTACACGAACGAGACCCAGCCACTGACGCGCGCTGCTTCCCGCTCGTCGCGATCAATCTTCGAAGCCCGTTCGGCTCGCTTGGCGATGGTGAGGCTCCAGATGGAGATCACCAGTGTCAGTGCTACGCCGACCCAAGCGGCAAGTGCTTCACTGCTCATGTGCTATTTCCCCCTCGTGCAACATTGTGATCAGTCTGAATTTATTGCATTGCTGCTGCGGGGGCAAATCCGTATGCACCGAGATGGTGCTTGGTGCGACGGCAGGCGATGTCGACCCCCAATCCGAGGCACAACGCGCTGAAGGCTGAGATGCGGCAGGCAAGAACGATTGAAACACGCACCGGTGCACTTCGAGATGAATGATCGTCGGTTGGTCAACAAGGGGCCGCAAGGTGTTCCACATCCGGGAGGGAAGATCGGTCCCGGCTAGCCGTTCCCGTTCCTCGGACAGCACCTGTGCGATGAGCTTCGAATCGGAGACGTCGACGGCCTGCGCCGATGCTGAGACGGTTTCGCTCACGGCCGCGAAGTCGTCGAAGGTCCGCTTCTCACGAGCGAGCATGCGGACGAGCGCCGCATCGACGCCGTCCTCGGACAGGAGACGATGGACCTGCACTGACTGGAGTTGCCCCATCGGCGCGAACGAGCGATTGCTTGTCACTCGGTCCTCGGCTTGAGCTGCGGCTCGCAGATGACGATGATCGAAGCTGCCTGGATGTTGAGGCCGACGCCGCCGGACTCGATCTGGGACCGTCGAGGAGGGGATCGACATCACGGGCGCTGTGCCGCAGCTGCTGCAGACCGCCGATGTCGGGGTCTCGGACGCGGTGGTCACGATGGGGTGCACGGCGTGGGTGTCGCGGGACGGGTACGAGGGGCCGCGGTTCGCGAGGTTCCGTCGTCCCCGCGCATCGCCTCGGTCCGCTGAACTCCGCGGCGTTGGCGCCGTGGACGACGAGCGACAGTGTGGCGCTCGTCCGACGTCACGCCGCGCCGACCCCCTCGTCCGCTCGCTCCGGGGTCAGCTGCGGAACGCCGAGCCGCTCGCGTTCCTCCCGCAGCACCTGCGCGATCAGCTTCGAGTCCGACACGTCCACGGCCTGTGCAGATGCGGACGCCGTCTCACTCACCGCGGCGAAGTCCTCGAACGTCTGCGCCTTGCGTGCCAGCATCCGGACCAGTGCCGCATCGACACCGTCCTCCGACAAGAGCCGGTGCACCTGCACGGACTGCAGCTGCCCCATACGGCGGGACCGAGCGATCGCCTGCCACTCCGTGGTCGGCTTGAGCTGCGGCTCGCAGATGACCACGACGGACGCGGCCTGGATGTTCAGCCCGACGCCACCGGCCTCGATCTGCGCGACGAGCACCGCGCCCGGCTCCGAAGCCGCGAACTCGTCGACGAGGTCCTGGCGCGCGGCCGCGGGCGTGCTGCCGGTCAGCGGTCCGTACACCCGGCCCCCGGCGGAGACGGCCTCGACGACCGCGGCGAGGACGGACCGGTAGTACGAGAACACCAGGACCTTCCGACCGTTCGCCCGTGCCTCGTCGACGATCTCGAGCAGCGACTCGACCTTGCTCGACTGCGCACCCCCGAGCATCGCGAGCTGACGCATCGCGTGGAAGTCGTCCGCGGCCACGGCATCGGCGTACGCGCGCGACTCTGCATCGGTCAGGTCGCTCCACTCCTCGACCTCGACCAGCTCCGGAAGCTCGGTGAGGACGTCCTCTTGGCGGCGCCGGAGGTACACGGGCGCGATCTGCTGCCGGAACCGCAGGGGGCTGTCGTCCGACTGGACGACCTGGAGGTCCGGACGGATGTGGTCGATCAGGACGCGGAACTCGTCGACGCGGTTCTCGAGCGGCGTTCCGGACATGAGCACGGCACGGTCGGCGCGACGGAGCAGCGCCCGCGTGTTCATCGTCCGCTTCGCATCCGGGTTCTTGACGTAGTGCGCCTCGTCGACGACCACCGATGCGAACCGGAGGTCCTCCGGTGTGCGGCTCCGGAGCCACTCGAGGGTCTCGTAGGTCGTGACGCCGATACCGCCCTCGTCCATCCAGTGCCGGTGCCCGATCACACGCGCAGCGCCGTGCAGACGGAAGGCGCGGACGTCGGTGTGGCGCTCCGCTTCGCGCACCCAGTTGGCCACGACGGCAGCGGGGCAGACGACGAGGAAGTGGGGCGTGCGCCCGGGCGTGGTCCCGGCGATGTGCGCGAAGGTCGCGAGCGCCTCGACGGTCTTGCCGAGGCCCATCTCGTCACCGATGACGACACGCTGCTGCACGAGCGCGAACGCTGCGGCGAAGCGTTGGTACCCGCGCAGGGACGCCGAGAGCCGTGAGGTGTCGAGGGCGAACGCTTCGACCTGCGCGATGAGGTCGTCACCGAGGTCTCCGCGAGCCGCGGCACCAGCGGGTCGGGTCAGCCCGGCCTCGTCGAGCAGTGCGAAGAACGTGGCCGGGCGCTGCAGGAAGTCCTGCCAGGGGTCTCCGGCCGGAGCGCCCGCCCTCTCGGGGATCCGCTGGACGCGACGCCACGCATCCTCCGCGCCCGCGATGATGGTCTGGCAGATCGAGTCCGCTGTGGTCCCGTCCTGGCTCGGGATGACGAGCGCGGTCGTGACGTTGCGGGCGATCATCGTCGCCAGCGGTCGCAGCCCGTCGACGAGTGCCTGCTCACGCGGGCCTACGACGGCCTTCGCTGCTTCCCATCGCTGCAGCGCGGCGACCAGCGCGACGGTCCGGTCGTCGTGCTGCGACGGGTCGATCCGGATGGTCGCGTCCTCGCGGGCAGCCGCTTCGAGCGCGCGGGCGGCGCCGTTGATGCGCGCTGCGGAGGTCTCGCCGACACCCGCGAGCTGTCCTGGAACCACAGGACGACGGAGCACTGCCCCGACCGTCGTCACCCCGGCGTCACGCAGCGCCCCGAGCCGGAGACGGTCACCGGTCGCATCGCGCAGCCGCTCGATGTCCATGCCGTCCAGCGCCGCACGCGCTGCAGCGGCGCGGTGCGACTGCCCGGCGTTGACCACGTCGGCGTGCGCCGACCGCTCGCGCGCGATGGCGTCAGCCAGCCGCGAGACCACGGACGGCAGCCCGCCGAGGCCGTCGAGCGGTAACGCGGTTCCGCCGCTCAGGTCGGGCGCGATGCTCGCGAGGGGGCCGCGGGGATCGGTGAGTGCCTGCAGTGGGACCGCGGGGCGCGGCACGTGGCGGTCGTCGACGGCCTGGAGGCGCGCAACGGCTCCGGTACGGGCGATCCAGTCGAGCGTCTGGTCCAGGAAGGCATGACCACGGGTTGCGGCCGCCCGCCGCTCACGGCTGGCGAAGACCGCGGAGAAGCCCGTCCCACGGCGGACGTCCTCGAGCGCGTCCGGCACGTCCTGGGTGAACGTCCGGAGCATCGACTCGGCGTCGGGATCGATCGGGGGCAACATCTGCGCTCGCACCAGGTCGGCTGCGAGTGCTGCATCCGGCGGGCCGAGCGGGACGAGTTCCGCGCGAGCGTCGTCGAGCACGACTGCCGTTCGGCGCTGGCGGAGGGCTGCGACGGCGGCGTCTTCAGCCGCTCGGAGTGCCGTTCGGTGCTCGCGCACGCCTTCGGCAGCTTGCCGGAGCGCGTCGAGGTGGTTGCGGGCCGCCTTGTCAGCCATCGTGCTCCCGGAGTTGTGAGGAAGGGTCAGGGGTCATCCTGCCACTGCCGCGGTGCCCGGCGCGGTCGGCGTCCGCAGCGCGGGCGTCAGCTTGTGGTCCGTGCGTCGCCGAGTGTGCCGACCCACAGGCCGTCACGCGCTCGGGTCATCCCGACGTAGAGCTCGCGGCGGTCGAGTTCCCGGCGCTCGCGATCCGCGACCGAGTCGGTCGGGGGAGCGTCGGCAAGGAGCGCGGCCGGCACGTGCGGCAGGAGCACCTGCTTGAACTCGAGCCCCTTCGCACGCTTGATCGTCCCGACGCGGATCTGGTCAGAGCTCTTGCCGGCGTAGTCCGTCAGCGCGACCGTCGGGATGCCGGCGGTGCGTAGGAGCGCCATCACCTTGTCCGCCTGCGGGTTCGTGGCCGTGAGGACGCCGATGTCGCCGTGGCCGGTGCCGACGAGTCGGAGCACCTGTTCGATCCGCGCGACGAGTGCGGCATCGTGGTCGGAGCGACTCGCGAAGGAGTGCACCGCGGGTCGCTCGCCGGAACGCGTCACCGCGGAGACCGCATCGCCCGCTCCGTCCACCCCCTCGATGTCGACGTACTGGTCGTCCGCGACCATCTGCTTGGCGAACTCGAGGATCTCCGCGGTGTTCCGGTGGTTCACGTCGAGGACGACGCCGCGGCCGGCGAGGCTGATCCCGACCTCGCTCAGCGTGTAGCCGCCGGGGTAGATCGTCTGCTGGCCGTCCCCGATGAGCGTCAGGCCGTCGGGCCGATCGCCGACGAGCGCGTGCAGGAGCGACACCATCGCGCACGAGAGATCTTGCGCCTCGTCCACGATCACCGCGGCGTAGTCGTCGAGCGGAGCCGCGCGGACCGCGTCCCGCGCCAGCAGGACGACGTCCTGGAAGTCGCTGACGCCGCGGGAGCGCAGCTCGCTCGTGTAGCGCTCGTAGAGGTCCCACACCGCCTGCCGCGCCTCGACCGGCAACGCGTGCCGTCTACCGACACGTGCCAGCTCGGCGTACTGGTCGAAGTCGGTCAGCCCGCGCCCCTTGATGACGGAGGCGATCTCCTCCTCCCAGTAGCGGCGCGTGAAGCGGGCCGCCTTGAGCGGACCGGAGGCGCTGACCGCGTTCCATGCCGTCGAGAACGCACGCCGGGCCTCCAGGGCGTCCAGATCGAAGGTGATGCCGCGAGCCTTCAGGAGTTGGTTCGCGAACGCGTCGACGTTGACGAAGTGGACGCGACCGACCATGTCGGGCGCGAGTCGCTCGAGCAGCGACTCGAGGACCGCAGGGAGGGTCCGGATGTAGGTGGTGAAGAGGACGCGGCCACCGGTGGCGCGCGCGAGGTAGGCGGCGCGGTGCAGGCCGACCACGGTCTTGCCGGTGCCGGCGGCGCCGCGGATGCGTGCCGGGCCGTTGAAGCTGCGGCGGACGAGCTTCGCCTGCGCCGGGTCGAGCGAGGCCATCCACGCTTCGATCGGGGCCTCGAGCACCCCGTCGAGGAGCTGGCTGCGCAGCTCGTCCTGATCGACAGCGGCCACGTCGGGCAGCTGGCCGCGTGGGATGACAGGTGCCGGGATGACGATCTGCGGTGGCGCAGCTGGCGCCGCGCCGAGGACGGGGAAGTGTCTGAGGATGGCGGCGAGCACCTCGTCGACGCGGCTCACGGAGAGACGTGCACCGGGCTTCGTGATGTGGCCGATGAGGTCATGCGTGCCGACGACATCGACGGAGGAGACGCGCGCCTGCATGCGCTTCTGGCCGGCGAGGGCGACGACGGCGTGGACCTCGCCGGGTACGAGACCCACCTCGGCGAGGGAGGCCTCCGTGTTCCATGCAAGGTCCGCGAGGACTGCGACCTCGTCGGTGACGTCCTCCTGGCCGCGGGCGATGCGGTCGCCGTCGATCGCGACTTCGCGCCAAGCCTTCGTGTCGATGATGAAGACCCCGGAAGCTCCGACGACGACCATGTCGACGTTCGCGGTCGTGCTCCCTGGCCAGGCGCGGTCGGCGAGCAGGTGGTAGCCGATCCCGGCGAGCGGAGCGAGGAGTCGGGCGGTCTCGGCTTCGGTGCGGTGCGCGATCTCGAAGCGAGAGGCCCGCGCGTCCTCGGCGTCGGCCTGGCGGCGGTGCTGCTCGGCACGGTCGCGGGAGCGTCGTGCTTCGACGCCCGCGGACTCGCCTGCGAGCGTCATCGTGCTCCGCTCACGGTGCGACGCTCATCGGCGTCGCCAACGCGGCTTCGAGGGCGTCCTCGCTCGCGATGGGGATCCCGTACTGCTTCGCCTTCTTCGCCTTGCCGGACAGACTGCTGACGTCGGCCGCGATGACGAGCGTCGTCTTCTTCGTGACAGCACGGGCGGTCGGGATGCCGAGCGCAGCCAGATCGGCCTCGATCGCGTCGCGGGGTCGCCGCATCTCGCCGGTGAGGACGACCAGGCTCGACGCGTCGAGGTGGATGTCCGGCGCAGCGTCCTCGTCCTGTCCTGCAGTGGGGCCATCGACTGTTTCATTCTTCGCGGACGGCTGCGGGCTCGCCAGTGCGCTCTCGACGAGGGCCTGCTCGATGTCGAGCAGGGTCGCGACGGTGACGATCTCCCGTTGCTCGTCGGGCGTGAGCACTGCATCAGCCCAGGCAGCAGAGACGAGATCGCCGAAGTACTGCGCGTGCAGCATCCCGCGACGCTGCTCGTCGAGGTCGAGTTCACGGGCGAGCGACGCGAGGTCGTCGGTCTCGTGGACGGACAGCAGCCCGTCGGCGAGGGCCTCGTCGAGCATGCCGAGGTACTGCTGAACCGCGACGTCGTCATCCTGCTGCGCAAGACGATCCGTTGCACGGTCGAGAACGGTCGGCGCTTGCGGCTCAGCAGACCGCTGCCGTGCGAGCCAGGCCGCCGTTGACGACGTCCCGGTCGTTTCCGGCCAGACGAGTGCGCTGCTGGCCGCGCCCCAGCTGTGCCAGAAGCCGGTGTTGCTCGGACTGCTGTCGAGGTACGCGCCGAGGAGGAGCGCCGTCGCATGCGCGTCGGCCAACGCTTCGTGGGCGTTCACGAGTTCGATGTCGTACGCACTGCAGCAGTCGGCGAGTTTCCGGCCCGAGCCGGGGAGGAACGTCGCGGCGAGCCGCATGGTGCACAGTGCGTCCTCGGGGCCGATCGGCGAGACGAGCCCGAGGCGAGCGAGCTCAGCAGCGAGGAACGCCGTCTCGAAGCGGGCGTTGTGCGCGACCAGAACCCGGCCGCGAAGCAGGTCGACGAGCGTGCCGGCGATGTCGGCGAAGGTCGGAGCGCTCTCCACGTCACGTCCATGGATCTGGTGAACGTGCACGGGACCGAGGTCGCGGTTCGGGTGCAGCAGAGTCTCGAAGGTGCGCTCGATCGTGCCGGTTGGCGACACATGGACGAGTCCGATCTCGATGATGCGGTGGCCCTGGGCCGGTGAGAACCCCGTGGTCTCGAAGTCGATCACCGCGTAACCGTTGTGCATCCTGTCCCCTCGATTCGTCGACGTCGCTGATCATCAACGCCTGAACCATCCTCACGACAGAGGGTGATCAAGTCGATCACCCGTTCGGGGGCGGCGGCACTGACGCTCGAAGCAACATCACCCCTGACATCCGGGTGGTGGCGGCTCGAAGGGGAGGTCCCACCACGGCCGGGGCGGGTGTCCATCCGCTCGCCATCACCGCGTCGCTGACTCACCCGGCCCCTCGGTGATCTTCACCGGCAGGGCGCGATGCTCGGACTCGGGCGGTACCGGCACTTCGAGGGCGAGGAGTACGCCGGTACGGCCTGGCAGCGTTGTGTCGCCAGGCGACGCCCTCCGATGCGGATGGGACCGAAGGTGCCGACACCGCGGGTTGAGCTGCGGGAGGCGGACCAGCCGACGCTGCACCGGATGCCGCGCGAGGTCGCTGCCGGGCTCGTCGCCGCACGCACCGCGGACGTCTCGCCGACGTTCGTCGCCGATGAGTACCGGGTCAGTGGCGTGCGGAAGGTCGGTGTCGACCGGATCGCCGGCCACGACGAGTGGATCCGGCCGAAGACGCCCGTGCGGCGGCTGTTCGCGATGCTCGGCTACGCGCGGGCGGGGAGCGCGATCTGGGAGGATGAGGACTTCGGCTTCGCGGCCGACGACGACCTCGTGCCGGCGCTGGCACACGCGTTCGAGCGGCAGGCCTTGCGGGCGCTCGCTGGAGGTGCGCTGCGCGGGTACGTGACGCGGGACGATGCGTTGCCGCTCTTACGCGGTCGGTGGCGGATCGATGATCAGCTCACGCGGTGACCGTGAGCGAGGTGGGCCCGACGGCTACGGCGGCATGTTCGGCGCCTTCACCAGCCGGGCAGCCGGCGCCAGCGTGCTGCTAGCGTCGGAGCATGGCGGATGAGGGGCTGCGCGATGAGCTACGGGCTTTCGTCACGGAGCGTGAATGGGCGCAGTTCCACACCCAGGAGAACCTTGCCAAGAGCATCTCGATCGAGGCAGCGGAGTTGTTGGAGTGTTTCCAGTGGAACGCCGAGGCTGACGACTCTCGAGTGCGAGGTGAGCTCGCTGACGTGCTCACCTATTGCTTCCTCCTCGCCGATAGCCTCGGGACGACGCCCGAGACCCTGATTCGCGAGAAGCTCGCGATCACGAAGGCCAAGTACCCGGTGGAACGGGCGCGAGGGCGGAGCACCAAGTATGACCAGCTTTGACATCGCACGCCTCCCGTTCACCCCTGAGCACCTGCGATCGTGGCAAGCGGACGACCGTCGCTTCATCAACTGGCCAGTCGTGTACATCCTCGACGACGGTAAGCGGGTGTACGTGGGCGAGACGTTGAACACCGCCGTGCGGATGCGGCAGCACCTCGAGTCGGCCGAGCGGAAGACGTTGAAGGCGGTCCGGCTCGTGCTCGACGACACGTTCAACAAGTCTGTGTGCCTCGACCTTGAGTCGCAGCTCATCGCCTTGCTCGCCGCTGATGAGAAGTTCACCGTGCTGAACAGCAACAAGGGCATCGTCGATGCTGACTATTACGACCGTGCGAGGTACCGCGACACCTTCAAGCAGATCTTCGATGCGCTGCGCGAGCAGCAGGTGTTCACTCGCAGTCTGCCCGAAATCGAGAACCGGGAGCTCTTCAAGCTCTCACCCTTCAAGGCCTTGAACCGAGACCAGGCGATTGCGATGGAAGACATCCTCGAGGGTCTGTTCGACGACTGGGAGCACCAAGCGACGGTTCCCATCACCGTGCAGGGGGATCCCGGTACCGGCAAGACCATCGTCGCCGTCTACCTGCTCAAGCTGCTCCGAGACCTCGCCCAGGGCAAGGGGCTCGATGACCTCGAGGGCGACGCGCTCTTCTCCGACCTCTTCACCGAGGACAACCATCGCCTCCTCGAGGGCTCGCGGCTCGGCCTCGTCGTTCCGCAACAGGCACTGCGGGCATCCCTGAAGCGCGTCTTCGCGAAGACTCCCGGTCTCGAGAAGGCGATGGTGCTGACTCCTTTCGAGGTCGGGAAGAGCGATGAGCCATGGGACCTGCTCGTCGTTGACGAAGCGCATCGCCTCAATCACCGCGCCAATCAAGCGTCCGGCATGCAAAACAAGAGCTTCAGGGAGATCAACGAGAAGTTGTTCGGCGCCGACGCAGATCACCTGACGCAAGCGGATTGGATCCGGAAGCAGAGCCGGCACCAGATCTTCCTGATCGATTCGCATCAGAGCGTGCGCCCCGCCGACCTTCCACGATCGACGCAGAAGGCGCTCATCGACGAGAGTGCGGCCGCGGATCGCCGGTACAGACTCTTCACGCAGATGCGAGTTCAGGGTGGAGCCGACTACGTGTCCTTCGCACGAGCCCTCTTGAGCGACACGCCTCGCCCGCGTGAAGACTTCGGCTCCTACGAGGTTCGGTTCTTCGACGACCTCGGTGAGATGCACGACGCGATCCGCGCACGGGACGCCGAAGTCGGCCTCTCCCGTCTCGTCGCCGGGTACGCCTGGGAGTGGAAGAGCAAGAACGACACGGCCGCAATCGACATCGAGATCGACGGTCGTCAGCTGCAGTGGAATCAGACGCAGACTGACTGGATCACTTCTCCGAGGGCGGTCGACCAGGTCGGTTCGATCCACACCGTGCAGGGGTACGACCTCAACTACGCGGGCGTCGTCATCGGGCCGGACGTGCGATTCGATCAGGACATGCAGCGTGTCGTCTTCGATCGATCGAACTACTTCGACAAGAAAGGTGTCGAGAACAACCCGAGGCTCGGGATCGAGTACTCGGACAGCGACGTCCTCCGCTTCGTGACGAACGTCTACTCGGTCCTGATGACGCGTGGAATCCTCGGCACCTATGTGTACGTGGTCGACCCACCGCTTCGGGCGCACTTACGGAGAATCATTGGCCCATCTGCTCGAGGAGTTAGCGACGGTGGTGAGAGTGTGGCGGGCCGGCTCGTGTGAACGGGGTCGAGGCCTTCCAGGATGGAAGTTCTCACACTCATCGTCCGGAAGACCTCGAGGGAGCGCTCTCGATTCGGCTGTTTACTGACCCGTAGTGACTTGGCCTCTCTGGAAGGATGTCGGCCATGGCCTAGTCCTATCCGGAGGAGTTTTGACAGAACGCCCGTGATTCGTCGATTCGAGTCTGCGGAGCGTCTCAGAGATTGCGACCTGCAGCGCGGAGCGGGTCCGCCTAAAGCCCGGCTTCGGATTCGAGAAACGAAGCTTGGTCATGCCTCGGCGGCAGGTGTCTCTTCGTTCCGTATTCGCGCGGGCATGCCGGTCGTCGCCTCGAACCCTTCCGCCGTACCGCACCTCCTGATGAGATGCTGCACGAAGGCCTTCGTGTATCGGTATGACTTCGTAGGTTCGTCGTACTCGCAGAAGTCGGGGTTCGTTCGATGCGGATCCGCGTCTCCGGCCGGGGGGCGCACTTTCAGCCTCCGCCAGGCTGCGGCGAAGTGATTGAGATTGAAGACGAACGGGATGCCGTCCTGGATCATGGCGGAGGCAGGCTTCGGCATAACCCTTCCAAGCCCGGACACAGGTTGCTTTCGATCGCGAACGATCACCTGTCCGCGGCGACCCATCTCCTCGACGGCCTCGCGTTCTGCTTCCGTCATGTCCGAGTAGTGGGTGAACTGCACGGCGACGGCGTCGGGATCCTTCGGCGCGAGCTCCACCGTCGCGCGAAGTCGGAATTCGTATCGCGCGTCGTTGATCACCGATTCCTCGAGCCCTGACTCGTACTCGGTGAGGAAAGCCCGAAGATCCTTCGGCAGCGTCTTGCGGAACCGGCGTAGGGCTTGCTCTCCCTGCGGGCTGAAGGTTCCGACGAAGATCGGGAGCCTCAGTCGAAGAGCAAGAGACGAGTCGTCGCCGAACTGGCTCGTGAGCTCATTTTCAAAATTCACCAACAAAGCGTGGGCGTGGCCCGCGAGATTGAGCATCAGTGCCTCATCGGCGTGCGCGTGGCGGTGCTCAAGCCGGTTACGAAGCTTGATGAAGAGGCTCAAGTTGACGCGAACCGGGTCCGTGGCCAGCGGCCAGCGCTCCCGCACCGAGCGCTCAAGCTCCCATCGCTTAGCTTCACCGTCGATCTTAAGCAAGCGGTTCTTCCGTTGCGCATCCCAGTAACGGTAGTCGACATCATCGCGCAAGAATTCGGCATGAAGGAGATAGAGCCAAGCCAAGTGCATGTGAATGACGAATCCCTCAAATGAGCGGGACTCGGCGGAGTCGTTGTACAGCCGCACTGCGAGGCACGCCTCCTCGACACTTGCGTCGAGTGTCGACTGCCATCGTGGGGGTCGCGCCATGCCCCGATGATAGGGAAAACCGATGCCCACGATGCCGAGCCACGGCGAGAGTCAGTCACCTGCAACTTGAATCGTGTCCGGCGGCAAAGTAGAGAGGTGCGTCCTTCCGTGTGTCTCAGCCACGTCCTCGGACGAGGCCATAGAGGCCCGTAGTCTCGTCCGCGTCGAGGGGTGTCGGCGCCCGGCCGTAGGCTCTTCTCGCGGCAACTGTCGAGGGGGAGTGCATGCAGATCACCACCGACCGCCAGGTCCTGCTCAGCCCCAGCGACCTGTCCACGTGGGCATCGTGCGAGTGGGCGTTCCTGCGACGCCTCGACGCCAAGCTCGGCCGCGGCGGCCCCCTGCCCGAGGTCCACGACGACATGCTCGAGCGGACCGCCCGGCTCGGCGACCAGCACGAGCTCGACTACCTCGACATCCTCAAGCAGACACGGGACGTCGTCGAGTTCGAGCGTCCCGCACCGCCGGACTACGCACGAGCAGCCGGGGAAGCGCGAGCAGCGTTCCACGACGGCGCCGATGTCCTCTACCAACCCACCTTCCACGAGCCACCCACCCCCGATCGCCCGGGCTTCATCGGCTTCGCGGACTTCATCATCCGCAACGACGTCGGCGAGTACGAGGTCTACGACACCAAGCTCGCCCGGCACGCCAAGATCAGCGCCCTCCTGCAGCTCGCGGCCTACGCCGAGCAGATGCAGGCGCACGGCATCCTGACCGGGCAGCAGGTCCACCTCGTCCTCGGCGACCGCAGCACCACCACCCACGACCTCGCCGACATCGCCCCCGTGTACCGGACCCAGCGCGCCGAACTGCAGCGCGTCATCGCCGAGCGGATGGCCGCCGACGACGAGCTGGCCTGGGGCGACCCGCGCTACAGCAGCTGCGGCCGATGCCCGATCTGCACGACCCAGGTCGCCGACCACCGCGACCTCGTGCTCGTCGCCGGCATGCGCCTCGACCAGCGGACGAAGCTGATCCGCGCCGGGGTGCGAACGATCGACGACCTGGCGGACCGCACCGCTCCGGTGCCCGCGATGTCGCGATCGACGCAAGATCGCCTGGTGCGTCAGGCGCGCCTCCAGGTCGAGACCGAAGCCGAGCAGCAAGCGAGCCATGCCAACAAGAGCAAGCCCCGCTTCGAACTCCACGACCCGCGCGCCCTCGACGCCATCCCGGCACCGAACCCCGGCGACGTCTTCTTCGACTTCGAGGGCGACCCGTTGTACACCGAGGACGGCGTGCACTGGGGCCTCGACTACCTGTTCGGCCTGGTCGACGACCGCGCCGACTTCACCGCCTTCTGGGCGCACACGCTCCGCGACGAGCGGCAGGCGCTGATCGATTTCCTCGCCTTCATCGAGGAGCGCCGCGAGCAGCACCCGGACATGCACGTCTACCACTACGCGGCCTACGAGCGGACGCACCTGCTGTCCCTCGCCGCGCGGCACGGCGTCGGGGAGGACGCCGTCGACGACCTCCTGCGCGCGGGCGTCCTCGTCGACCTGTACCCGATCGTCCGGAAGGCGCTGGTGGTCGGCAGCCACAGCTACTCGATCAAGAAGCTCGAGCCGCTCTACATGGGCGACGACCTGCGGCTCAGCGACGTGACGAACGCTGCGGACAGCATCACCTCCTACGTCGACGCGATCGAGGAACTCCGGAACGGCGACGCGGCGGCCGGCCAGCACATGCTCGACGAGGTCGCCGACTACAACGCCTACGACTGCCGCTCCACGCTGCGGCTCCGCGACTGGCTCCTGTCGCTGCGAGCACAGGCGGAGGCACAGGCACCGGCGCCGACGATCGACGAACCGGCCATGCTGCTGCCCCCGATCCCCGTCGACCGTGAGCCGAACCCCGTGTACACGGCGCTCGCCGGCACCCTCGACGGCGTCGACGCCCTCGACCGCACGCCCGACCAGACCGCCCTGGCACTCGCCGCCGCCGCGATCGACTACCACCGCCGCGAGGCCAAGACCTTCTGGCAGGACCACTTCGACCGCCTCCGCAACCCGGTGGACGACTGGGCCGACACCCGCGACGTCCTCGTGGTCGAGCGGGCATCGATCGAGCGCGACTGGGGCACGCTGCCGCGCGCCCGCTCGCAGTCGCGTGAGATCCGGCTGTCGGGGACGCTCGCGCCCGGCTCGCGGATCCGGCCGGGAGGCACGCCCCACCTCGTCTACGACGACCCACTCCCGCCGTCGATCACCGCTCCGGCCCCGGGATCGAAGGGCGCGTCGGCTCGCGCGGTCGTGCTGGAAGCGTCGGACAACGGCGACGCGTACGAGGTCCTGGTCAAGGAGAGCCTGCCGGTCGGCGGGGGAGAGCCGCACCTCGACTTCCCGGTAGCGCTCGCCCCGGCAGCACCGCCGCGAGCGAAGCCGCAGCCCGAGGCGATCGCCGAGTGGGGGCAAGAGGTCCTCGACGCCCTGCCGTCGATGCTGCCCGACCCCGCGTTCGACCTGCTCCGCCGGGTGCCCCCGCGTGGGCCGATCGCTCCGGTGCACGGCGACGACACCGTGTCCGCGGTCGTGACGACCCTGCTCGGGCTCGACCGGTCGTACCTGGCGATCCAGGGCCCTCCCGGTACCGGCAAGACCTACGTCGGGTCGAACGTCGTCGCACGGCTCGTCCGTGAGCACGGCTGGCGCGTCGGGGTCGTCGGGCAGTCCCACGCCACGTCGGAGAACTTCCTGTCGTCTGTGGTCGCGGCTGGCGTCCCGGCGGATCGTGTCGTCAAGGTGCCGAAGAGCGGTGCGACCGAGGACGAGCTCGAGGCCGCGGACTGGACGCCGGTGAAGAACAACGCCGCCGTGGCCGCGTTCCTGTCCTCCTGCGCCGAGACCGGCACCGGCGGGGTCATCGGCGGGACCGCGTGGACCTTCGCGAACGAGGGCACGATCCCGCGGCGTTCCCTCGACCTCCTCGTGGTGGACGAGGCGGGACAGTTCTCGCTCGCGCCGACCATCGCGTCCTCGATCGCCGCCGAGCGCCTGCTCCTGCTCGGTGATCCCCAGCAGCTGCCGCAGGTGTCGCAGGGGTCGCACCCGGAGCCGGTCGACGTCTCGGCCCTCGGATGGCTGACCGACGGCGAGCACGTGCTGCCCGCCGAGTACGGGTACTTCCTCGCGCGCACCCGTCGGATGGAGGCCGCGATCACCGCCTCGGTGTCGTCGCTGTCCTACGACGGGCAGCTGTCGTCCATGGCGTCCGGACGGTACCTCGACGGCATCGACGCGGGCGTGCACCCGGTGCCGGTCGTGCACGCGGGCAACACGACCTCGTCCGCGGAGGAAGCGGCGCGGGTCGTCGCCCTCGCGCGGAACGTCATCGGTCGCGCGTGGACGGACGACCGCGGCACCCGGGCGCTCACGGACGAGGACGTGATCGTCGTCGCGCCGTACAACGCGCAGGGAGCGCTCATCCGGCAGGAGCTCGACCGTGCCGGACTCACCGGGACCCAGGTCGGGACGGTCGACATGTTCCAGGGGCGGGAGGCCGTGGTGTCGATCGTGTCCCTCGCGGCGTCGAGCGCGGCCGACATCCCGCGCGGGCTCGACTTCCTGCTCATGCCGAACCGGCTCAACGTGGCGCTGTCGCGGGCGAAGTGGGCGGCGTACCTCGTGTACTCGCCCGCGCTCACCACGGGGCTTCCGCCGTCGATCGCCGGGCTGTCGCTGCTGTCCCGGTTCATCGAGCTCGTCGAGCCCGCGTCCGAGAACGGTGGTCGCACGGGGCGGTAGTCCGACCGGTCAGGCGTCGCCGTCGGTCGCCGTGCCGCCCCGCATCTGCGCCCGCATCGTCGCGAGGACCTCGGCGTGCAGGAAGTTCGCCTCCGCCACACTCGTAGGGTCGACCACGATCCCGAACTCCTCCGGCAGCGCGGCCACGAGCTCGGACATCGGCACGGGACGTCCCTCGGTGTCGGGCAGTCCGGCAGCGAGCTCAGCCGGGTCGGTGAACACGGGGACGAACGGCTTCTCGCGGATCACCACGTGGGCGACACTGCCGCCCTCCGGGTCCCCCTCGGGCTTCCAGGGCACCCAGGCCGCACTGCGCAGGAACCCCGCCGGCGAAGCCGCCATCCGCCGACGGAGTTCCGTAGCCGCCGTCGGCGGCGCCTGGTCGACGCCGCGGCCGAAGGCTGACCCGTGCTGCTCGTTGGTGCTCATGCGTTCCCCTCCAGGGTGTCCGCCGACCATGCTGTCACGGTCGGCGGACACGACGGAGCCGGGCCGCGCCTCCAGGCCGAGCCCCCTGCGCGCAGCGCTCAGTACTTCGCGGACTGCCCGCCGTCGATCGGGACGACGGCGGCGTTGACGTACGAGGCGTCGTCGGAGAGCAGGAACGCGACCACCGCGGCGATCTCGGGGGCCTCGCCGTAGCGCTTCGTCGGGTTGACCTGGATGAACTCCTCCGCCGCCGCCCGCGGGTCCGAGGCGTTGAGCTGCTTCATCGAGTTCTCGACCATCGGCGTCCAGATCGCGCCGGGAGCGATGGCGTTGATGCGGATGCCGTACTGCCCGTACTCGACGGCGGAGTTGCGGGTGAGCCCGACGACGCCGTGCTTGGCGGCGGCGTACCCGGACTGGTTGCCGATGCCGCGGATGCCGCCGACGCTCGCGGTGTTGACGACCATGCCCGAGCCCTGCTCGCGCATGACGCCGAGGACCTTCTCGAGGCCGAGGAACACGCCGCGGAGGTTGATCGACACGACCTTGTCGAACTCGGCGGCGGTGAACGACTCGGTGGGGTTCTGCTTGCCCTCGATGCCGGCGTTGTTGAAGAAGCCGTCGATGCGGCCGAAGCGCTCGGTGGTGGCGGTGACGTACGACTCGACCTGCGCTTCGTCGGAGACGTCGGCGACTGTGGTGAGGACCTCGGCGTCGGGCGTCGCGTCGAGCACGGCGGCCTTGGTGGCCTCGAGCCCGTCGGTGGAGACGTCGACGAGCGAGAGCTGCGCGCCCTCGGACGCGAGACGGACGGCGGTGGCACGACCGAGACCGGAGCCGCCGCCGGTGATGAGGACGACGCGGTCGGTGAAGCGGGCCGTGGTGGTGTCGGTGTCGGACATGTGGGGAGGCCTCCTGCGGTCTTCGACGATGAAGGGCTCGGGGTCCGCGCCCGGCGCGGGAAGCGAGTCCGTTCGATGCGTGTGCATCGAAAGCAAGACTACACCTGTTGCTCAACGTGATCTGAGTGGGGTCGACACCGGCGTCATGGAGCGGGTGTCGGGAGCGCGGATCCCGACGTCAGCGAACCCGTCCGACCATCAGCAGCAGGCGAGCGGGCGCGGGCATCGGATCGCCCGGTCTCGACGAGGCGTCACGGCCGCGGTGACCGCCCCACGGCCGCGGTGACCGCCCCACGGCCGTCGCTCCGCGGCCACGGTCTCAACACCGGTCGAGGACGCGCACCATCGCATCGTGCTCCGCCGGCGTCACCCACAGGTGGTACTCCGCCTTGACCGCGATCTGGTGCCCGACGTAGGTGCAGCGGAACCCCTTCGCCGCGGGCAACCACGTCGCGGCATCGCCGGAGCGCTTCTGCGCGTTCGAGTGCTGGTCGACGGCGAAGAGGTTCTCCGGGTCGTTGGCGAGGGCCTCCCGTGCGTCCTGCGACAGCCGCTGCGCGCCGGTCACTCAGGCGTTCTCGAGCGCGACGACGTGGTCGATCTGCACCGCGGTCGAGGTCGTCTGGCCCCGGCTGAACGCGATCGTCCCGCCCGTGTACGGCGACACGAGCACGCCACTGAGCACCGTGCACGGCCCCCGCCTCACGACGCCGGCGAGGTCACGGGCGAGGACGTCGTTGCGCGTGTCGCAGCCGTTGTGGTCGACGTCGAGCCACGCCGTGCCGAAGTCTGCGGTGCGGTCGTAGCCCGTCGCCGGGGCCTTGCCCCGTACGGGGAGCGTCGCGAGCGTACGCAGGGACGCTGACGCGTCGACACCCGGACTGGAGGCACGGCTCGGCTCGGCCGCGCCGCCCGCGTCGGACCTCGGCGCACCCGTGGTCGCGGTGCCCGCGTCAGGCGTCGGCGCTCCCGTGATCGCCGTGGCGCCCGTGTCGGGCGTCGGCGCACCCGTGGTCGCCGTGGCGCCCGTGTCGGGGACGTCGTCGGCCTGTGCCGGCGGCAGCAGCCCGGCGGCGTGCAGGACGAACCCGAGGACGGCGAGGCCGAGGAGGAGGAACACGGAGGTCGCGCTGGTGCGGGCGCGGCGGCGGGACGGCATGCGGGTGGGACTCCAGGTGGTGCGGTGGTGCGGTGGTGCGGTGGCGAAGGGGCGGGCGAGCCGGGGTCAGGCGAGCAGGGAGCGGATGTCGTCGGCGGAGAGGTCGTCCGCGAACAGGGCGTCGTCGTCGATCATCGTGGCGAAGAGCTCGGCCTTCTTCGCGGCGAGGGCGAGGACCTTCTCCTCGATGGTGTCCTCGGCGATCAGCCGGTTGACGTTCACCGACCGGGTCTGCCCGATGCGGTGGGTGCGGTCGACGGCCTGGTTCTCGGCGGCGGGGTTCCACCACGGGTCGAGCACGAACACGGTGTCCGCCTCGGTCAGGGTGAGCCCGAAGCCGCCGGCCTTGAGCGAGATGAGGAACGCGGGCGCGGTGCCGTTCCGGAAGCGCTCGATGACCTCGGGCCGACGACGGGTGGCGCCGTCGAGGTACTCGTGGTCGATGCCCCGGGCGTCGAGCGCGTCGGCGACCATCCGGAGGAACGACGTGAACTGGCTGAACACGAGTGCCCGCCGACCCTCCGCGGCCAGCTGGTCGAGCTCGTCGAGCAGCAGGTCGAGCTTGGCGGAGGGGATGTCCGACACGAGGGCGGGCGCGTCGAGGTCGCCGGACGGTGCGGCGGTGGGGACGAGCGCGGGGGAGAGGGCGAGCATCCGCAGGAGGGTCAGGGACCGGAACACGATCATGCGGTTCCGGGGCAGGTCGTCGATGAGGTCGAGGACCTTGAGGCGCTCGCGGTTCAGCGTGCGTTCGTAGAGCTCGCGGTGCGCCGGGTCGAGCGTGACCCGGACGACCTGTTCCTGCTTCGGCGGGAGGTCGGCCGCGACGCTCTCCTTCGTCCGCCGGAGCATGAGCGGCCGGATGCGCCGCCGGAGTCGCTCGGTCAGCTGCCGTCGGGCGTCGCCGCGGAGGTCGGGCGAGCCGAGCGGCTTGACGTAGTCGTCGCCGAACCGCGTCCACGAGGACAGCAGCCCGGGCGCCACGACGTGGAACAGCGCCCAGAGGTCGGTCAGGCCGTTCTCGAGCGGCGTCCCCGTGATCGCGAACTTCACCGGTGCGCCGAGGTCCGTGACGACGCGGTGGATCTGCGACTGCGGGTTCTTCACGAACTGCGCCTCGTCGAGCACGAGCGCCGACCACGACTGTGCCGACCACGCGGCGGCGTCGAGCCGGAGCAGGGCGTACGAGGTCACGACGATGTCGGACTCCGCAGCCGTCCGGGCGACGAGCGTCGGATCCTTCAGCGACGTCGAGGTCACGGTCGACACACGCAACGACGGCACGAACCGCGCTGCTTCGGACGCCCAGTTCCCGACGACCGAGGTCGGCGCGACGACGAGGAACGGGGCGGCGTCGGGCGACTCCGCCCGGGCTGCGGCGATCATCGCGAGGACCTGCAGCGTCTTGCCGAGGCCCATGTCGTCCGCGAGCACGCCGCCGACGCCGTGCGATCGCAGGAACGACAGCCACGCGTACCCGGCGTGCTGGTACGGCCGCAGTTCGGCGTGCACCGTGTCCGGCACCGGGGTGTCCCCGGGCGGGGTCGCGCCGAGCAGTCCCGCGGCGATCGCCTGCCACCGCTCGTCGTGGGAGGTCTCGTCGGCGAGCTGGTCGAACTCCGACCACAGCCCGGCCTGCAGCGGCGTGACGGTCATCGGCTGGTCGGGCTCCCACTCGCCGAGGTCGCGGGCCTCGTCGATGAGCTCCTTGAGCCGATCGAACGCCGGGTCGGCGAGGGAGAGGTACGAGTTGTCGACGAGCTTGAGCCGCCGAGCGCGTCCCGCGAGCGCCCGGAGCAGCGGCGTGAACGGGATCTCCTTGCCGTTCACGCTCACGATGATGCCGAGGTCGAACCAGTCGTGCTTGTCCGAGGGCATCGTCGTCACCCGGATGTTCGGGCGCCCGCTGAGGCGCTCGTAGTCGAGCCGTTCGCCCTGCACCACCGTGCGGATTCCGTGCGCGGTCAGCTGGGGCAGCAGCTCGTTCGCGAACACCGCGACGTCGGCGCCGTCCACGACCCCGTCGGTGAACCAGTCCAGGCCGCCACCGGGGCCCACCGGGGCGTCGTCGGCGGCACGGACCTCCGTGAGGTCGGGCGGGGGACCGTGCAGGGCGACGGGGTCCTTCCTGCCGTCGACGTGCCAGCGCCACTGCAGGTGGACGCGGTCGTCCGTCCGCGGTGCCCGGGCCGGCTCGAACGTCGCCGTGAGCACCAGTTCGGGAGCGCCGCGCTCCGGGAGTTCCACCGAGCCGTCCGAGCTGATGAGCCCGCGCGCGCCGCGGAGTCGGGGCGACCAGTCGGCCAGGAACTCCGAGACCTCGGCGGCGGGGACGGTGATGCGGGTGCCCTCGACGAGCATCCGCCGCTGGTCCTCGGGGACGGGCTCCGGGGTGGGCGCGAGCTCGACGCGGAACGCAGGGCTCTCGCGGAAGGCGTAGACGCCGTGGTCGCCGATCGTCCGCGCGGCCCCCGCGACGATCGGCCGGCCGTCGACGACCGCGCTCGCGCCGATGACGAGACCGTCGTCGGCGCGCGCGGTGTCGAGGAGCACCCGGGCCTCGGACCCGAGCGTGACGCCACTGGCCTGCTTGCCGGTCACGAACGCGATGCCGAGGTCGGACGCCTGGCGGAGCAGCGGCCAGAGCAGCGGGCTCGTGAAGTCGTCGAGGTGGATCCAGTCACTCTCCCCGGGGAGCCCGGCCAGAGCCCCCGCTCGGTGGAGGGCGGCGAGCTGGAGGAACCACGCGTGCTGCTCGGGTGCGAGCCCGAGGCGGTTCTGCGCATACGGGAGCGCGCTCCACGTGAGCTGCCCGCGCACCCAGTTGCCGGCGTCGCTCCGGGTGACCGGCCGCACGCCGAGCCGCACGGTCCGCGACGCCGCCGGCAGCGCACGACCGGCGGCGCGGGCACGCGCGGCGAAGCGCGCCGACACCGCGTCACGCAACTCGAACTGCAGCCCCATGGGTGTGCCCTGCGGCGCGACCGCCTGCTCGGTGTCGCCGGCGAGGCGGGCGACCTCGTGCCTCCAGTCCGGAGCCGGCGGAGCCGGGGCCTGCGCCTTCGGACCGGCTGCTGCTGCGAGGGAGCGGGCGTTGACGGACAGGAGCGCGGCGGCCACGTGCTTGCAGTCCCCGCCGAGGGGGCAGGAACACGTGCTGCGGACCGGGCGGACGAACTCGCCGCGCGCCGGTGTGGTCTCGATCCGGACGTCGTACGGGTCGTCGGCGGAGCCGGAGACGGTCGCGGTCAGCGTGCCGTCGTCGTCGTGCCAGTCGGCGCGCTCGACGAGCCCGGCCCGCACGACGTCACGGGCGCGGCCGAACGCCTGCGGCCCGACGAAGCGGATGACGTCGACGGCGTCGATCATCGGGGCGGCTGGCACGCTCCCATCGTGCCAGCACCCACCGACGACCCGTTCGGGGGGAGACAACGGGCGCTGGACGGGAGCAGGATCGACGGCATGCTGCAGTCCCTCGTCTACATGAGCTCGGCCACCACCCCGTTCGAGGAGGACGACCTCGGCGCCGTGCTCGACCACGCTCGCGCTCGGAACACGGCGGACGGGCTGACCGGGCTCCTGGTCGCCCGCGGTGGCCGGTTCATGCAGCTCCTCGAGGGGCCGTACGACTCGGTGATGGCGACGTACCGGCGGATCCTCGAGGACGACCGGCACGACAGCGTGGTGCTGCTCGCGGAGGAGTCGATCCACACCCGGCGGTTCCCGGACTGGTCGATGGCGTACGACCGCGGCGACCAGGGCACCGAGCCGCCGGAGGGGTTCAGCGACTTCCTCCCGGCGGGCGACCGCAGTGCGGACACGAGCCGCTCACGGGAGCTCCTGCGGTGGTTCCGGTCGCACCCGCTGGCCGACCCGGCGGCGGCGAAGGGCAAGCACCGGCGCGACGCCTGACGCGCGACCCGCGTCTCCCGACGCGCGCGACGCCTGACGCGCGACCCGCGACGCGGTGCCGACCGCACGCGGTCGGCACCGCACCGGGTCAGCGCGCCGACTCCTCCCCGGCCAGCTTGCTGTGCTTGCGCGAGTACCCCAGGTAGACGCCGAGCCCAATCGCGAACCACACCGCGAAGCGCACCCACGTCTCCCACTGCAGGAACGTCACGAGCCACAGCGACGCGATGACGCCGATCGCGGGGATGACCGGCATGAACGGGAGCCGGAAGGTGCGCGGCAGGTCGGGCTGCCGGTAGCGGAGCACGATCACGGCCGAGCAGACGACCACGAACGCGAGCAGGATGCCGATGTTCGTCAGCTCCGCGACGATGCTGATCGGCAGCAGACCCGCGAGG
Source organism: uncultured Curtobacterium sp. (assembly GCA_913778205.1). Classification (GTDB taxonomy): domain Bacteria; phylum Actinomycetota; class Actinomycetes; order Actinomycetales; family Microbacteriaceae; genus Curtobacterium. Next base: position 58,632 of record CAJYUW010000056.1, on the reverse strand, counting down.
ACCGCCGCCGCGATGCCGATGATCCACGTGACGCGGGTCGGGACGTGCCGCTTCGGGTCGGTGTGCGCGAACCACTTCGGCATGAGACCGTCGCGGCTCATCGAGAACCAGACGCGGGACGCCCCGAGCATGAACGTGATGAGCACGGTCACGATGCCGACGATGGCGCCGATCGCGATGACGTTCGCGACGCCACCGAGGCCGACCGACGCGAACGCCGACGAGAACCCGGAGGCGGGGTCGATGTCGGTGTACTTCTGCATGCCCGTGAGCACCAGGGTCGCGAGGACGTAGAGGACCATCGCGATGCCGAGCGACAGCAGGATCGCCTTCGGCATGTGCTTCCGGGCGTCGACGGACTCCTCGGCCGCGGTGGACATGGCGTCGTAGCCGAACACGGCGAAGAACACGGTCGCGGCGCCGGTCATCACGCCGCCGAACCCGAACGGGAAGTACGGCTGGTAGTTGGCGCTGTTGATGTGGAACACACCGAGGACGACGATGAGCACGACCAGCCCGACCTTGATGCCGACGGCGACGAGCTCGAACCGCGCGGCGCTCCGGATGCCCCGGGTGAGGACGAACGCGGTGAGCAGGCAGAGCACGATCGCGAACACGTCGACGACGTGCCCGTCGCCGGTGCCGGGCGCACCGAGCATCCAGGCGGGCAGGTCGACGCCGAACTGCCCCACGAGGAACCCGACGTACCCGGAGATCCCGATCGCGACGACGGCCACGATGGCGGTGTACTCGAGCAGCAGGTCCCACCCGATGAACCACCCGACGATCTCGCCGAGCACCGCGTACCCGTACGTGTAGGCGCTCCCGGCCTTCGGGATGAGCCCGGCGAACTCGGCGTAGGACAATGCGGCGGCCGCGCTCGCGACGCCCGCGACGAGGAACGAGATGAGCACGGCCGGCCCGGCGACCCCGTGCGCGACGGTGCCGGCGAGGGTGAAGATGCCCGCGCCGATGATCCCGCCGATGCCGATCGCGGTGAGCTGCCAGAGCCCGAGGTGGCGTTTCAGGCCGCCCTCGCCGCCGGACTCGTCCTCGATCGTGTCGATGGGCTTCCGGCGGAACAGGGTGGCGCGTGGTGACGTCGTTGTCATCCGCCCACTCTGCACCCTCACGGCGTCCTCCGGTCCGTCGGCGGTAGAACGGGTGCATGCGCAGACCGCAGCGGATCGAACCAGGGCCCGGGCAGGAGTCGGTGTGGGACTACCCCCGACCACCCGCCGTCGAGGCCGTCCCCGAGCGCGTCGTCGTCCGCCTCGGCGGGGTCGTCGTCGCGGACACGACGAACGCCGTCCGGGTGCTCGAGACCTCCCACCCGCCGGTCTACTACCTCCCCGTGGAGGACCTCGCACCGGACACGCTCGCGCCGGCCGCGGGGTCGAGCATGTGCGAGTTCAAGGGCCGGGCCCGGTACTTCGACGTCCGCGGGGGTGGGGTCACGGCCGAGCGGGCCGCGTGGAACTACCCGACGCCGGAACCGGGCTACGAGCAGCTGCGCGACCGCGTCGCCGTCTACCCCTCGGCGATGGACTCGTGCGAGGTCGGCGGCGAGGTCGTCCAGGCCCAGGAGGGCGACTTCTACGGCGGCTGGATCACCTCGCGGATCGTCGGTCCGTTCAAGGGCGGGGCCGGCACCTTCGGCTGGTGAGCCGGCGCGGCCCGGCGCGTCGCGTGCCCGCGCGGTGACGCGTCGGCACGACGCCGGCCGGTCGTCGCTGCGGTGACCCCGTGCCGGCCGGTCGTCGCTGCGGTGACCCCGTGCCGGCCGGGAGGCGCGGTGCGGCCCCGGCCCGTGCCTCCCGGCTCGTGGGTGGGCGCGTCGGGCGCGGGGCACCGCGGGGGAGCAACGGTTCCCGGGGCGCCGGCCATGACGCGGAAGCGACAGATCCTGCCGGCCGCACGGCGCCGTCCTGTCGCTTCCGCGCGCGTGACGGTGCACCGTCCGGTCAGCGGTTCGCGTACGGCGACCAGAACGGCGGTGGGAAGGCGCCGCCGGTGACGAGGACGAGCACCTGCCAGTACAGCATCACGAGCCCGAGCAGGCAGATCACGCCCCCGACCCACGCCCACGCCCGGACCGCCCGTCGGCGTCCGGCGATCCGGAGCGCACGCCAGCCGCAGAGCACCCCGGACACGCCGAAGACCGTGCCGAGCACGAGGTGCCGGGCCGTCGACTCCGCGGGGAGGAACAGGCCGAGGTAGAACGACACCGGCGCGAGGAGGACCGCGACCGTCGCGGGTGCTGCGGGTGGCTCGTGGTCCCGGGCGAGGGTTGCCATGCTCCCGAACGTACCGAGCGACGCGACGACGTGCCCGGGGGCCCGCGCACGTGGTGCCGGGTCGCCCGGAGTCCGGCCCACGAGGTGCCGGGGCAGGCGCCGCCCGGCCCGATGTGTCCGACTCGCGCCGGGCACCGGGCGTGGCGGCCGCGGGACGAGCACCATGGGGGCATGCGCTCCTTCACCAGGGTCCTGCTCGGACTGTTCCTCGTGTTCGCCGGCGTCTCGCACCTGACGTTCGCGCGGCAGGACTTCCGTGCGCAGGTGCCGGAGTCGCTCCCGCTCGACACCGACGCCGTGGTGCTCGGCTCGGGCGTGGCCGAGATCGGCCTCGGGTCGGCGTTCCTCCTCGCGCCGCGTTCGGCACGCCGTCGCGTCGGGACGATCGCGGCCTGGTTCTTCGTCGCGGTGTTCCCCGGGAACATCGCGCAGTGGCTGAACCGACGCTCGGCGTTCGGGCTCGACACCGACGCGAAGCGCATCGGTCGGCTCTTCGGGCAGCCGCTGCTCGTCGCCGCCGCCCTCTGGTCGACCCGCGGGCCGCGGTCGGGGTCGTGAGCGGCATGGACACCGCGGCGCGGACGCCGGACCCCGGTCCGCCGGTCGGCGGCGCCGAGGGCGGGCTCGGATCCGATCGTCCGGTCGGTTCCGCCCCCGCGGCCGTCCGGGAGGCCCGTCACCCGGTGGTCGGCGGTCGTCGCGTCGCGGATGTGGTCGCCACGGTCGTCCTGCTGGTCGCCCTGACGCTCGAGGCGGTCGTCGCCGGGTGGGCGATCGTGCTCCTGTCCCTCGCGTTCGGGTCCTGCGACGCCCCGGGCAACAGCTGCAACGCGGCGCTCGGTGGTGCGGTGGTCTACGCCGGACCGGTGCTCGTCGGCCTCGTCGCGGTGCTCGCGATCGCGTGGGCGGTCTTCCGCGTGGTGCGCCGCCGGATGGCGTGGCCGGCCCCCGTGGTCGGCATCACGGCGATCGTCGTCGTGTTCTTCGCCTGCCGGCTCCTCGCGGACGCGGCGGTCACGCGCGGCATCTGACTCTCGTTCCTGCACCGGGCGGGTCGCCGCGGGCGTTCTCCACAGGAGCGCGTCCGTCAGCCCGTGGGGTCGTGTCGGGCCGCGACGCTGGGGGCATGCCAGACACCGACAAGATCGCCCGTCTCACCGATGCCCCCGTCCGGACCGACGGCGACGTCCTCGCCCTCGTCCGCGAGCTCATCGGCCGCCCGCTCACCCGGCAGTGCTGGGTCGTCTTCCTCGCGGAACGGGGCGTCCCCATCCCGCTCCTCCTGCCCGTGTCCGAGTTGCCCTACCAGCCGGACGAGCACGTCGACGACTTCGCCGCGCTCATCGCCGACGTGACCGAGCAGGTCGGTGCCGACGACGTGGTGGTGGTGTGGGAGCGGCCGGGCAACGACCAGGCCCACCCGATCGACTGGGAGTGGGTCGACGCGGTCGCGTGCTCGTTCGGGGAACGGCACGTGCGACTGCGCGCGCAGGTGATCGTCCACGACCGGGGCGTCGAGATGCTCGAGCTCGACGAGCAGGCCGCGTGAATCAGCCCTGCGGTGCGGTGTCGGGGACGGACTCGCCGGTCAGGCCCTCGACGACCGCCTTCGCCTCCGGCCAGAACTTCGCGTAGTGGTCCGGGTCCGAGTTCACCTGCACGGCGTGGGCCATCTGCGTCGGCGTCATCGTCTTCCAGCCCGGCACCTTCACGAGCTTCGCGTAGAACATCGACGCCGCCGTGTAGGGGTCCATCCGTTGCGCGTACGTGCCCCACGCACCGTTGTCGCGCTGTTGGAAGAGCCCACGACTGTCCGGGCCCGCCGCGTCGCCGTGGTCCAGGTTCACGAGACTGGACTCCCCGATGGCCGTCATCACGCCCACCGCCTGCGTGTGGGGACCGATGCCGAGGGCCCTGGCCGCCTGGATCACGGATGCGGCGTTCACGAGCCGGTCCTGGCAGAAGCCCGCGATCGGGCCGGCCGGGACGGCGATGCCCCCGACGGTCTTCGTCGCCGCCGCGGGACAGGTCGGTGCGGCCACCTCGGCCGAGCGTGCGGCACCGGACAGCGAGTGCACCGCCACCACGACGAGGACGACGACACCGATCACCGCTGCGACGACGCCCGCGCCGAAAACCGACGCGAGCGTGATGCCGACGCGGCGCATGACGGGGTCCTCTCGGGCGGGGCGGTTCGGAGCATGACGAGGGTACGTGCACCTCCTGGAGAACCGCTCCCGCCCGATCGGGGGTGCCGTCGGGCGGAGGTTCGGGCCGCGTCGTCGGGGAAGCTCGGGCCGCGCCCACGGGGCAGGGTCTGGCCGCGGCATCGGGGCGGGTCAGGCCGTGCCGTCGGGCGAGGGTCAGGCCGTGCCGTCGTCGCGACGGTCGTGGGCGCCGTCCGCGCGGGTCGACGGGCGCTGGACGGCGGTCGGCTCCGTCACGAGCCCGGTCGGGGCCTTCTCGGCCCGCTTCCGGCCGTGCGTGAACCAGGTGACCAGCCAGAGCAGGATGCCCAGCGCCAGCAGCCCGCCCGCGATCTCGTACTGCTGCGGATCGCGCCCGGACGACCACGGCAGCACGAGCCACACGCAGGTGACCACGCCGATGACGGGGACGACCACCCCCGCCCGGAAGTGCCGGTGGCCGACCTTGTCCCGCCGGAGCACGAGCACCGACGCGTTCACGACCGCGAACACCGAGAGGAGCAGCAGCGACGTCGTCCCACCGAGCACCACCACGATCGGGGAGTCCGGGTTGAGCGACACCCATCCGATGAGCGCCAGCGAGATGAGCGTCGTGAACACGATGGCGGTCGAGGGCGTCCGGCGCGCGGGGGAGACGCGCGCCAGGAACCCGGGCAGCACGCCCTGCTTGCTCATGCCGTAGAGCAGGCGCGACGCCATCATCATGTTGATGAGGGCGGTGTTGGCGACCGCGAACATCGAGATGAACGGCAGCAGCGCGGCGATCGGGAAGTCGGGCGCCGCGGTCTGCACGACCGTGACGAGCGGCGTCTCGTTGCCGGCGAGCTCCCCGATCGGCACCACGGCGACGGCGCAGATCGACACCAGCACGTAGATGACGGCCGTGATCCCGAGGCCCGTGAGCATCACCTTCGGGAAGATCCGCGACGGGTCCTTCGTCTCCTCGGCCATGTTCACCGAGTCCTCGAAGCCGACCATCGCGAAGAACGCCAGTGACGTCGCGGTGGACACCGACAGCAGCAGGGTCTTGTCCTCCGGGGTGTCGAACACGACGACGCGGGAGAAGTCCGCGTTCCCGCCCGCGATCGCCCAGAAGCCGATGAGGATGACCATGACGAGCCCGGACAGCTCCACGAGGGTGAGCACGACGTTCGTCTTCACGCTCTCGCTGACGCCCCGGAAGTTGACCGCCATCACCAGGAGCATGAAGCCCATCCCGATGAGCATGACGACCGCGTTCGGCAACTCGAGGCCGAACCCGGCGCCGAGGTTCGCGGCGAACGCCCGGGACGCCGTCGACGCCGACGTGATCCCGGAGCACATCACGATGAAGGTCACGATGAAGGTCAGGAAGTGGATGCCGAACGCCTTGTGGACGTAGAGGGCGGCACCGGCGGTCTGCGGGTACTTCGTGACGAGTTCGAGGTAGGAGAACGCCGTCAGGAGCGCGACCGCGAACGCGATGAGGAAGGGGAGCCACGCTGCTCCGCCCACCTCCGCGGCGACCTGTCCGGTGAGTGCGTAGACGCCTGTGCCGAGGATGTCGCCGACGATGAACAGCAGGAGCAGCTTCGGGCCGATGACGCGCCGGAGCTCGGTCTGCTCGCCGGAGGGGCGGTCCTTCGTGGTGGTTGCCATGCCCCACCCTCTTCCGGGGGACGCCTTCCTGTCCAGTCTCACAGGCAAATCTCCGAGCGTGACCGCACACGTCGCGGGTCGACCGCGCGGGTTGCGGGTCGGCCGTGCGCGTCGCAGGCCGCCCTCGCGTCAGGCCTCGCGGAGTGCGCGCATCTCGGCCGTGAACTGCGCGGCGCCGCCCTGCGCGGGGTGTCGCACCGCGACGGCGTCGATGCCCGCCAGCGCCAACGCGCCCTGCGCCTTCCGTCCGACCGCGACCACCCGCACCCCGTCGTCCGCGTCCGAGCCCGCACGGAGTGCCCGCAGGGCATCGAGCAGGGCGAGCGCGACCGGGGCCCCGGCACGGACCTCGGCGGGCCGCGGGGTCCGGTTCGTCAACCGGTCGGGCGCCGCGAACGGGTGATGCGGGAACACGGCCCACGCGAGCGGGAGCGGCCCCACCCAGTCGGCGAGGACGGCCTGCACCACGCGCGACGACGCCTCCCACGGCGCGGTCGGGTCCGGCGGGGTGCGGTACTCCGGTCCGAGCTCCCGGACGCTCGTGAACGGCACGCCGGTGTTCGTCATGCCGCGCCAGCCGGGGGCCTCGGCGACGAGCAGCACCGACGCCGCACGCCCGACGGTGTCGAGGTAGGTCGCGAGGTTGGCCCGTCGGAGCCGACCGGCCGCCGTGCCGACGTCGTACAGTGCCTCGGCGTCCGGGCCGGCGGGCACCGCGTCGAGTGCGGACCAGAAGCCGGCGAAGGGCCCGCCGTCGTCCATGGGACCGACCGAGCCGGACCGGGGAGCGCGTGCCCCCACGACGCCCGACGCAGCGGCGCCCGACCCGGCGGCGCCCGGCTCGGCGGCGCCCGGCTCGGCGGCGGCCGGCTCGGCGGCGCCCGGTGCTGCGGCGCCCGGTGCTGCGGCGCCCGGTGCAGCGGCGCCCGGTGCTGCGGCGCCCGGCTCGGCGGCGGCCGGCTCGGCGGCGGCCGGCTCGGCGGCGCCCGGTGCAGCGGCGCCCGACGCAGCGGTGCCCGGCGTCGACGACTCCCCGGCCACGCCCTACTCCCGCCCGAGCACCCGGCGGTACACCTGCTCCAGCCCGGTCGCCGATCGCTCCCAGCTCAGGCGCTCGGCGTGCTCCCGACCCGCTGCCGACAGGCTCGCCGCGTACCCGGCGTCCGTCAGGATGCGGGCGATCTCCGCGGCCCACACGCCCGGGTCGCGCGACTCCAGCACCACTCCGGTCTCGCCGTCGACCACGGCCTCGCGCAGCCCCCCGGCTGCGGCCGCCACGACGGGCACCCCGGACGCGGAGCCCTCGAGCGCGACGAGGCCGTACGTCTCCGAGTGCGACGGGACGAGCACGGCTGCCGCGCCGCGGAACAGGAACGCCAGGTCGGCACGCGACTGCGGACCGACGAACGTGACGCGGTCGGCGATGCCCCGGTCGGACGCGAGCCGACGCAGTTCGGCCACGTAGTCGCCCGCCTCGCTCGAGGCGTCCCCGGCGATGACGAGGGTGGGACGGGCCTCCCGGTCGATGTCGGCGATCGCCTCGATCGCCAGGTCGAGGCCCTTCAACGGCTGCACGCGCGCCGCCGCGACCACGTAGGGGACGTCCGCACGTCGTGCGCCGACCGCTGCCGGACGGAAGACCGAGCCGTCCACGCCCGGCGGGACGATCCAGACACGACCCGGGTCCCCGCCCAGACGGTCGCGGACGGTCTCCGCCTCGGCGGACGACACCACCACGACCGCGTCGGACGCCCGGGCGAGCATCTGCTCCCCGGCGGGCCGCCCGGCGGACTCCGGACGCTCGCCCTCGGACAGCGGGGTGTCCGAGGCGGCGGCGATCGAGTGGAAGGACTGCACGTGCGGGATGCCCCGCTCGCGCGCCACGGGGAGCGCCGCGACGCCCGAGAACCAGTGGTGCGAGTGCAGGACGTCGAACGGACCGAGTCCGGCGAGCTCCGCGCGGAACGGCTCGATGAACGCGTCGTGCTCGCCCTTCGGCACCGGCTCGGCGGGGCCCGCGCTCACGAACCGCAGGCAGACGCCCGGCACGAGCGACACCGAGTCGGGCTGCGTCGGCGACGACCGCCGGGTCACGATGTCGACGTGGTGCCCACGGTCCGCCAGGGCCTCTGCCTGGTGGCGGACGACCACGTTCATGCCGCCGACCTCGCCGGAGCCGGGCTCGTCGCCGGGGGAGGTGTGCAGCGACACCAGCCCGATGCGCAGGGGATCGGTCGTCGTCGTCACCCGTCCAGCCTACCGACGTGCCGCCGCTGCGACGGTCGGGCAGGGGCCACGATGACGGGCCGTCGGCCCGCTTCGTCCGGCGGCTCCGCCGGGTCGGACGGGAGGCCCGGATCACGTCCCAGGACCTGCACGCGTGCGTCGCCGTGCCGCTCCCAGAACGCGGCCGTCCAGGCGCACAGCGCACCGTCGAGCAGGTCCTCCCGGTGCTTGTGCGTCGGCCCGTGCAGTCCCGAGGGCTCGGCGAGCCCGGCCGTCAGCGGGTGCGAGTCGAGGAGGAGCGGGGGGTCGAGCGGCGTGGTCCGGAGCCGTCCGACCACTTCGTCGAACGCCACCGCGCGGCGTGCCCGGGCCTCGCCCGCGGGGATGCGCGTGTCCAGGCGCTTGTAGCGGGGGCGTTCGTCGTCGTGGCCGAGTTCCTCGACGCCGACGAGGGTCGTGTACGGGTAGCACTCGAACACCGCCGGGCCCGTGCGACCCCGCATCGCGTCCGTGCTGTCGACGTACCGGACGCCGAGCGCCGTCAACCGCTCCAGCAGCCGGGCACCGGCGCTCGCCGCGGAGCCGAGGTTCGTCGGGTTCGCCGCGACCTTCCACCGGCCGTAGCGCTGACCGACCTGCCGTTCGGCCTCGCGGATGCCGGTCGGGTTCGTCACCACCAGGGAGGCGTCGACCGCGACGAGGGTGCGCGGCCCGAGATGCTCCGTGATCCACACCGTCACCGCGTCGACCCCGCGGGCCCATCCGGCGTCGGTGATCGTCCCGTCGGCCGACATCGCGACGAGGCCGGTCTCGTTGGCGGGCCGCCGCTCCGAGCCGAGCCCCCACGCCAGGTCCACACCGAGGTACGCCGTCACGGTCCCATCGTGCACCGACCGGGGACAGCGACGCCCGTGTACGGTCCGCTGCATGGCGAGCGAGGCGACGACGCTGACGGTCCCGGGGCCGGACGGCGACCGGGAGGTCCGGATCAGCAGTCCGTCCCGCGTGCTCTGGGCGGGGCCGGGCATCACGAAGCTCGACCTGGCCGAGTACCTCGTCGCGGTGGGCGGTGCGTTCGTCCGCGCGAACGGCGACCGACCGATCTCGTTGCAGCGGTTCCCGGGCGGCGTCGACGGCGAGGACTTCTTCTCGAAGAACCCGCCGAAGGGGGCGCCGGAGTACGTCCGGGACGTCGTGGTCACGTACCCGAGCGGACGGGAGCACCCGCAGCTCGTGGTCGACGAGCCGGCCGTCGCGGTGTGGGCGGCGCAGATGAACACCGTCGTCTTCCACCCGTGGGCCTCCCGTGCGGAGGACCCCGACCACCCGGACCAGCTGCGCATCGACCTCGACCCGCAGCCGGGCACCGACTTCCGCGACACGGTGCCGGTCGCGCACGAGCTCCGGGAGGTGCTCGCCGAGGTCGGGCTCACCGCGTGGATCAAGACGAGCGGGAACCGCGGCCTGCACGTGTTCGCGCCGGTGCGCCCGGAGCACGAGTTCCTCGACGTCCGGCACGCCGTGATCGCGGCGGCGCGGGAGCTGGAGCGGCGGATGCCGGACCGGGTGACGACGGCGTGGTGGAAGGAGGAGCGCGGGCGGCGGGTGTTCGTCGACTTCAACCAGGCGAACCGCGACCGCACCATGGCGGGCGCCTACAGCCCCCGGGCGCTCCCGCACGCCAGCGTCTCGACACCGATCCGGTGGGAGGAACTCGACACCTGCGACCCGACGGCCCTCACGGTGCGCACGGTGCCCGACCGGTTGCGGGACCACGGCGACCCGTGGGAGGACATGCACGCCGAGCCGGGCGGCATCGGCCCGCTGCTTGCGTGGTGGGAGCGTGACCTGGCGGACGGGCTCGGAGAGCTCCCGTTCCCGCCCGACTTCCCGAAGATGCCGGGCGAGCCGCCCCGCGTCCAGCCGTCCCGGGCGAAGCGGGACTAGTTGCGCTCGTCCACGACGGGGGAGCCGTCGTCCACCCGGGTCGTCCGCATCGGCAGGCTGACGCTCGCGGTGTTCAGCCGCGTGAGCCGCGACCACGTGGTGCGGTGGGTGTCGCTGATGCCGTCGATGACCATGGTGTCCTCCCTGCCCCCGAGGTTACTAGGTAGACTAACTAAGTCGAGCATAGGAGCGGCTATCGGACAGGGCAAGGCTCAGTCGAGGACTGCTCGGAGATCCCATGCGACCGGGACGTCGAGCTGGTCGAAGCGGCACGACTCCGGATCGCGGTCGGGGCGCCACCGGGCGAACTGGACGGTGTGCCGGAAGCGGTCGCCCTCCATCTGGTCGTAGCGGACCTCGAGCACGAGCGTCGGCGCCAGCCGGACGAACGACGTGTCGCGACCCGACGAGAACCGCGACCGTTCCCCGTCACCCGTGACGGGCCTCCCGTCCGTGTCCCGGACGACCACCGGGTCGAGCTCCGTGATCAACTCGGACCGCCGCGCGTCGGAGAAGGCGGACACGCCGCCCACCTGCCGCAGCGCACCGTCGTCGTCGTACAGCCCGACGAGGAGCGACCCGACCCCGTGCCCGCTCCGGTGGACCCGGTAGCCGATCGCGACGACGTCGGCCGTGCGGTGGTGCTTGACCTTCAGCATGCTGCGCTTGCCCGGTTCGTAGGGCCGCGTCCGCGGCTTCGCGACCACCCCGTCCAGGCCCGCGCCCTCGAACGTGGTGAACCACTCGCGTGCGAGGTCGACGTCGAGCGTCGTCCGGGTGACGAAGAGCGGGTCGGACATCGTCGTCCCCAGTCGCTCGAGCAGCGTCCGTCGCTCGTCGAACGCCCTGCCGGTCAGGTCATCGCCGTCGACGGCGAGCAGGTCGAACGCGACGAACTGCGCGGGCGTCTCGCTGCTGAGCCGCGCGATGCGGGAGGCCGCCGGGTGGATGCGCTGTGAGAGGGCGTCCCAGTCGAGCCGCTCGGACCCCGGCTCGCCGGAGCGCACGACGACCTCGCCGTCGAGGACCACCGGCCGGTCGCGCCCGCCGAACTGCGCGCGGAAGGCCTCGACCAGCTCCGGGAAGTACCGGGTCAGCGGCTTGGCGCCCCGGCTGCCGATCGTGACGTCGTCGCCGTCCACGGTCACGATGCCGCGGAACCCGTCCCACTTGGGTTCGTACCGGAGCCCGCCGGGGACGCTGTCCGGCTCCGGGACGGTCGGCACGGCCTTCGCGAGCATCGGTGCGGTGTCCATGCGGTCTGTCTACTCGGACGACGCCGGGTCCCGGTGCCGGGAGGCGCGGTGCGGCTCCGGCGGGCCGCCGCCGTCGCTAGGGTGGGCGCGTGACGACCGTGCCCCCGTCGGCGGTGCCGGCACCGGAACCGATCAGCTCCGTGCAGGCCGCCGCGCTCCGCGACGGCGTCCTGCCCCCGGTCGAGGAGGTCCGTCCGGGCATCTGGACGCTCGCGGTGCCGTTCCGGGCGGGGGTGCCGGACGCGACGCTCGTGTACGTGGTCGAGGGTGCCGACGGTGCGCTGACGCTCGTCGACCCCGGATGGTCCGAGGACGACGAGCTCGGGGTGCTGCGTGCGGGGTTGCGGGCGATCGGGCACTCGCTCGACGACGTGGGGCTCGTCGTCGTGACGCACCTGCACGCCGACCACCTCGGCGCGGCCGCGGCCGTACGGCGTGCCAGCGGTGCGCGGGTGGCGATGCACCGGGCCGAGGTCGACGCGCTGCGGCACGAACGGACCGACGCTGCGGCGAACGACGCCGACATCGCGACCTGGGGGCTGCCGGACGACCTCCTCGCCGGTGTCGTCGCGGCGTGGGGGAGCGGACGGCGCATCGGGCTGGGCCGGACCGCGGAGCCGTACGCCGACCTCCGGCTCGAGGACGGCGACGTGCTGCCGGTCGTCGGTCGGGAGATGCGCACCCTGCACACCCCCGGGCACACCGCGGGGCACTGCTGCTTCGTCGACGAGCAGGACGGGCTGCTCTTCACCGGCGACCACGTCCTGCCGCGGATCAACCCGGGCATCGGGCTCGGCGGGCGGACGACGTCCAACCCCCTCGCCGACCACCTCGCCTCCCTCCGCCGCCTCGACCGGTACGCGGACCTCGAGGTCTGTCCCGGGCACGAGTACCGCTTCCGGGACGTCGTCGCCCGGGCGCGCGTCCTCGCGGGACACCGGGAGGAGCGGTCGCGGCACGTCGCCGAGGCGCTCGACTCCCTGTCCGCGCCGACGCTCTACGAGGTGGCGTCCCGCGTGCCGTTCAGCGGCGGCATCGGGTCGATGACGGGCTTCCTGCTCGCGAGCGCCCTGACGCAGACGGCGCACCACGCGGAGCTGCTCGGACGGGCGGGCGAGATCCGGCCGGTCTGACCCGCGCGCCCGGCCGTCGTCAGACGACCGTCGTGGCGAGGCGCTCCAGGGTCGTCTTCGCGTCGGCGAACTCGGCCGCGGCGTGGTCGGCCAGCGGTGCGAGGTCCGGCAAGCGGTCGGCGAGCGTGGCGCTCACCGTGACCGGGTAGTGCTTCATCCCGAGGGCCGTGCCGAGGATGATCTGCAGCACGGGGGAGCCGTGGTCCCAGCCCTCCGTGGGGGTGTCCGCCTCGTAGGTGCCGCCGCGGCTGACGACGGTCACCACCGGCCGGCCCTGCATCGGCTGCACGTCGCCGACCAGGACGCCGGGGATGTGCACGCGGTCGAGCCACGCCTTGAGCGTCGACGGCACCGTGTAGTTGTACAGCGGCGAGCCGACGAGGAGCACGTCGGCGGCGAGCAGCTCGTCGATGACCTCCTGCCGGAGGGCCTCCGCCTCGGGGGCGACGACCTCGTCGGCGGTGCGGTCCGCCGCCGCCCAGTGCAGCGCGGAGGCCTCGAGGTGGGGGAGCGGGTCGACGTGCAGGTCGCGCCGTACGACCGTGTACTCGGGACCGCGGGCACGCCAGGCGTCCGCGAACGCCGCGGTCAGCGCCCGGGAGCGGGAGTGGGCGAGGTCGGCGGAGGAATCGATGTGCAGCAGCGTCGGCATGTGCCCACGCTACCGACACGACCGGACCACGTGACGGCGACGGCCCGGTGACGGCGACGGGGTGAAGGCGACCGGGCCCCGTGACGGCACGGCCCCGTCGCGCCGTGGGTGGCGTGACGGGGCCGTGACGGGCCTCCCGTCGGTCACGTGGGAGCGTGACCGACGGGAGGCACGGGGGTTCAGCGCTCGGTCTGGCGGCGGCGCAGGGTGCGGGCGCCGATGATGCCGGCGCCGGCGAGGACGAGGCCGATCGCCCAGGGCAGGGCGCCGGTGGCGTCGGTGCCGGTGTAGGCGAGCTGTGCGCCGGTGCCGGTCGGGGTGACGGCGGCGGCGGGCGCGACGGTCGGGATGACCTCGACGTCGAACGAGACCGGCTGGAGCTCCTGGGCGGACACGGTCAGCGTGTGCGTCGACGCGTGCGGGAACGTGACGCTCGAGACGCCGAGGACGTCGGCACCGTCCTCGGTGTAGGGGGCGATGACGTCACTGGCGACGTTCGAGGTCACGGTCGCGCGCGGGAGGTCCGACTCGCTGTTGACGCTGATGTCGTTCCCGAAGCGGTCGACCGGCGTGCCGAGGACCAGCAGGCTGCCGCCCTGCTTCACCGAGACGTGGTCGAGGAGCTTCTCGTCCGAGAAGCCGTCGCCGTCCGGCGTGAAGCTGACGCCGGACACCGAGCCGTCCGGGCGGATGACGTAGTAGTTGCCCGGCTTGTCCATGGTGAGGCCCTCGTCCAGCGCGACCGCGGCCAGGCCGTAGGCGGCGCCGGGGTCCACGTTGATGCCCACGTACTGCGTGGTGGTGACCTTGCCGCTCGTGGCAGACACCGCGAAGTCGACGAACGCGGCCTCGGTCGGGACGCCACTGACCTCGCCGGTCGCCGCGTCGAAGGACATGCCCTTCGGGAGCTGGTCGGCCGGCGTGACCTTGCCGTCACCGTTCACGTCCGGGTCGAACTCGCCCTCGCCGAAGCCGATGCCGGACTGCGCCCGGCCGAACTCGATGTTCGCCATCGAGTCCTCCTCGTTGCCGTAGAACCACTCGAGCTGGTACGTCGGCGCCGGGTAACCCTGGGCGCGGAAGGTGTACGAGTAGTCCTCGCCCGCGATCGCGTCGTCGAGGTACAGCGTGTCGTCGTCGGCCTCGGTCCCGCCCTCGATCGGCGTGCCGGAGGCGTCCACGAAGACCGGGTCCTGCGTGATGACGGGCGACTGCTTCGACGTCACGGTCTCGGTGCCGCCGCCGGCGACGGTCGCGGTGACCTCCACGGAGACCTTCGTCCCGGCGAACGCCGAGCCGACGGTCCACGTCGCGTCGGTCGCGCCGTCGATGGGCGCGCCGGCCGCGTCGAGCCACTGGTACCCGAAGAGCGTGCCCGGCTCGAAGTTCGCCCGCTGCGCCGTGAGGGTCGATCCGACCTTGGCGTCGCCGGTGATCGTGACGGTCTTCTCGGCCGCGGGTGCGACCTCCTGGTCGGTGGCGGCCGGCTTCGACGTCGTGCCGGACGGCTTCGTCGAGCCGGTCGGCTGCGCGGCGTCGCCGTCGGTCGCACCCGAGGCGGGCGGCGTCGACGTGTCGGTGCCGGACCCGGCCGGGGCGGTGTCCGCCGGCGGGGTCGCTCCGTCGGTCGACGCCGGCTCGCCCGGTGCGGTCGTCGGGTCGGACGTCGCGGGTGCGTCGGTCGCGGGCGCGGTCGGCGCGGTGTCGGCGTGCGCGGCGGTCGCCGTGACGATGCCGAGGCCGGTCGTCAGGACGACGAGTGCGGCGGTGGTGCCGAGCGCGCAAGCGCGTCGGACGGATGAAGTGCTTCGACGCACGTTCTCCCCCAGGGTTTCAGGTCCGGACGGGTACCGGATCGTAAGAGTTCACCGAGAATCCTCGGTGTTCGGGATCGTATTGGCACAGGTCGTGGCTGAGGGGCCTCGAAGCCGAAATGTGACCAAGGTTGGGGGCATCGTGCGGGAATCGGCACGGCCCCGTCGCGCCGTGGGTGGCGTGACGGGGCCGTGACGGGCCTCCCGTCGGTCATCGATCGTCACGAACGGCGCCCCGCAGGGCGGACGGGAGGCGCGGTGCGGGCCGGCACCGCGCCTCCCGTCCGGCCGCCGGTCGCGATCCCGCGTCGGCCGTCCGACGGCCCGTCCGCACCGGCCGCGTCCCGGGTCCGAGCGGACCCGCTCAGCTCCCGACGACCGCCGCGGCACGCTCGAGCTCGGCGCGCAGCGCCGTGAGCGCCGGAGCGGTCGACCCGGCCGACCGGACGACCGTGAAGATCGTCCGACGCGGCCGTTCCGGCAGCTCGACCAGTCGACACGTCGTCGTCCGGCCGGTCCACATCAGGTCCGGCATGAGGCTGACGGCGTTCCCGGACTCCACGAGCCGGATCTGGGTCTGCAGGTCGGCGGTCTCGAAGCGGACGTCTGGCTCGAAGCCGTGCCGGCGGCACACCTGCTCGGCGAAGTGTCGCGACGCCGTCCCGCGGGGCTCCATCACCCAGGGCAGCGCCTCGGCGTCGTCGATCGACGTCACCGGCGCGAGCGCGGTGTCCACCGGGGGGAGCGCGAGCCGGACGGCGTCGGAGGTGAGGTCCTCGCGGTGGAGCCCGGGCAGCCGGGGAGCCGCATGGGCCGGGTACTGCTCCGCGATCACCATGTCGAAGTCGCGGATCCAGGTCTCGTGGAGCGCGGTCTCGGGCTCACGCTGGACCATCTCGATCCGGACGTCCGGGTGCGCGGTCGCCATCGCGTGCAGGGCGTTCGGCATGAGCGCGAGCGCAGCCGACTGGAACACGGCGACCCGGACGCGGCCCTGGACCGTCGGCATGGAGCCCTCGACCTCGGACTGCGCCTGCTCGAGCACGTCGAGGACGTGCCCCGCGGCCTGCACCAGCACCTCGGCCTGCGGGGTGAGCTGCAGGCGCCGACCGGCCCGGCGCAGCAGGGGGACGCCGGCCTCGCGCTCGAGGGCCGCGAGCTGCTGGGAGACGGCCGACGGGGTGAAGTTCACGGCCTCCGCGACGGCCGCGATCGTGCCCCGGATGGAGAGCTCCCGGAGCAGGACGAGTCGGCGGACGTCGAGCATGGTCTGAGTTTAGAAGAACTGCACGGTAATCGTCACGAATCGTTGCTACCGCTGATGCTTCCGCGACTCCACACTGAACCCATGACGACCGTGCACGAGCAACCCGCTGCCGCCTCCCAGCCCACCGGACCCGGCGACCTCGCCGACCAGTCCGTCGCGCTCGTGCGGCAGTGGCTCGCCGAGGCCGAGACCCACCCGGTCGACGGCTCCGCGAAGCAGCTCGCGGGTGTCCTGGCCGACCCGGCAGGACTCGACTTCGCCGTCGGGTTCGTGGACGGCGTCGTCCGCCCGGAGGACCTCGGCGTCGCCGCGCGCAAGCTCCGGGCCATCGCCCCGAACGCCCCGGGGTTCCTGCCCGCGGCCCTCCGCGGCCTCGTGCGCCTCGGGGGCGTGACCGCTCCGCTGCTGCCCGGCGTCGTCGTCCCGATCGCCCGGCGTGTCCTGCGGAACATGGTCGGACACCTCATCGTGGACGCCACCGACGCCAAGCTCGGCCCGGCGATCGCGAAGATCAAGCGGGACGGCGTCCGGCTGAACGTGAACCTGCTCGGCGAGGCCGTCCTCGGTGAGAAGGAGGCAGCCCGTCGCCTCGAGGGCACGCAGGCGCTCCTCGCCCGCGACGACGTCGACTACGTGTCGATCAAGGTCTCCTCGACCGTGCACCCGCACTCGCCGTGGGCGTTCGACCACGCCGTCGCGGACATCATCGAGAAGCTCCGACCGCTCTTCCGCTGCGCGGCCTCGGCGTCCCCGAACAAGTTCATCAACCTCGACATGGAGGAGTACAAGGACCTCGACCTCACCATCGCGGTCTTCACGAAGCTCCTCGACGAGCCCGAGTTCCTGACGCTCGAGGCCGGCATCGTGCTGCAGGCCTACCTCCCCGACGCGCTCGCCGCGATGCAGCACCTGCAAGAGTGGTCCGCCGCACGTCGTGCCCGCGGCGGTGCCGACATCAAGGTCCGCCTCGTCAAGGGCGCCAACCTGCCGATGGAGCAGGTCGAGGCGTCGGTCCACGGGTGGCCGCTCGCCACGTGGCACACCAAGCAGGACTCCGACACCAACTACAAGCGCGTGCTCGACTGGGCGCTGACGCCGTCGCGCATCGAGAACGTCCGGGTCGGCGTCGCCGGGCACAACCTGTTCGACGTCGCGCACGCCTGGCTGCTCGCCGGGCAGCGGGGCGTCCGGGACGGCATCGAGTTCGAGATGCTGCTCGGCATGGCGCAGGGGCAGGCCGAGGCCGTCCGCCGCACGGTCGGGTCCCTCCTCCTCTACACGCCCGTCGTCCACCCCGGCGAGTTCGACGTCGCGATCGCGTACCTGATCCGACGGCTGGAGGAGGGCGCCTCGCAGGAGAACTTCATGTCCGCGGTGTTCTCGCTCGCCTCGTCGCCCGAGCTGTTCGCCCGCGAGGAGGACCGCTTCCGGTCGTCCCTCGAGCCCCTCAGCGCGCCGGAGGGCCTCCTCGCTCCGGCACCGCACCGTGTGGCCGACCGCTACGCCGCGGTGGGTCGTCCCACGGCCGGGCACTTCGAGAACACTCCGGACACCGACCCGTCGGTCGCGGAGTTCCGGCAGTGGGGTGCCGACATCACCGCGCGCGTCGCGTCGTCGACGCTGGGCACGAAGGCCGTCCAGGAGGCACGGGTCGACTCCGCCACGACGCTCGACTCCGTCCTCGGTCGCGTCCGCGCCGCGGGCGCCGAGTGGGCCACGTGGTCCGGTGCGTCCCGCGGGGCCGTCCTGCACGCGGTGGGCGACGCGCTCGAGGCCAACCGGGCCGCGCTCGTCGAGGTCATGGCGTCCGAGACCGGCAAGACCATCGACCAGGCAGACCCCGAGGTGTCCGAGGCGATCGACTTCGCACACTTCTACGCCGAGCTCGCAGCCGAACTCGACGACGTCGACGGAGCGACCTTCACGGCCGCGGCCCTGACGCTCGTCGCGCCGCCGTGGAACTTCCCGGTCGCCATTCCTGCCGGTTCGACGCTCGCTGCCCTCGCGGCCGGCTCCGCCGTCGTGCTCAAGCCCGCGCCGCCGGCCGAGCGCTCGGGCGCCGTCCTCGCGTCGATCATCGAGACCGCGCTCGACCTGCACGGTGCCCCGGCGGACGTGCTCGCGTTCCTGCAGGTGTCCGAGAGCGACCTCGGGAAGCAGCTCGTCTCGTCGCCGCTCGTCGACCGGGTGATCCTCACCGGGGCCTACGAGACCGCCGAACTCTTCCGGTCGTTCCGACCCGACCTGCCGCTCCTCGCGGAGACCTCCGGCAAGAACGCGATCATCGTCACGCCGTCAGCTGACCTCGACCTCGCCGTCAAGGACGTCGTGGCCTCGGCGTTCGGGCACGCCGGGCAGAAGTGCTCGGCCGCGTCGCTCGTCGTGCTCGTCGGTTCGGTCGCCACCTCGCGGCGCTTCCGGTCGCAGCTCGTCGACGCAGTGTCGTCGCTGACGGTGGGCTACCCGACCGATCCCACGACGCAGATGGGCCCGGTCATCGAGCCGGCCGCGGGCAAGCTGCTCGACGGCCTGACGACGCTCGGCGCGGGGGAGACCTGGGCCGTGCAGCCCGCGCGCCTGGACGACTCGGGGAAGCTCTGGAGCCCCGGCGTCCGCGACGGCGTCGCCCGCGGGTCGGCGTTCCACCGCACCGAGTACTTCGGCCCGGTCCTCGGCATCATGACCGCCCGCACCCTCGACGAGGCGATCGACATCGTGAACGAGGTCGACTACGGCCTGACCTCGGGCCTGCACTCGCTCGACCCGGCGGAGATCGGGACGTGGCTCGATCGCATCGAGGCGGGCAACCTCTACGTGAACCGCGGGATCACGGGTGCGATCGTGCGGCGCCAGCCGTTCGGTGGGTGGAAGAAGTCGGCCGTCGGCGCGGGGACCAAGGCCGGCGGGCTCAACTACCTGCTCGGGCTCGGGTCGTGGTCGCCGACGCCCGCTCGTGCCGGTGCGTCGGTGTCCGCGCCCGTGTCGTCGTTCATGCGGGCCGCGGGGGTCGCCTCGGAGTCGCTCGACCGCGCGCTCGCGTCCGACGAGCGGGCCTGGACATCGCTGTTCGGGACCGCGACCGACGTCTCCGCGCTGACGGCCGAGCGGAACATCGCGCGCTACCTCCCGTACCCGGGCGTGCACGTGCGGCTCGCCTCGGACGACGCTTCGTCGTTCGATGACTCGGCGCTCGACGTCGAGTCGCTCGTGCGGGTCGTCGCGGCGGCGCTCCGGGCGGGGACCGCGATCGACGTGTCGGCCGCTGGCGCACTGCCGGCCGCTGTGCGCTCTGCGGTGCAGTCGCTGTCGATCGTTCGCTCGCTCCAAGACGGTGAGACCGACGCGGCGTTCGCGGCGCGGATCGCCGAGGGGCCTTCCACGCGCGTGCGACTCATCGGCGGGGACGTCTCGGCGCTGTACACGGCGATCGGCGGGCGTCCGGACGTGGCGGTGTACGCCGAGCCCGTCACCGAGGCCGGTCGGCTCGAGGTGCTGCCGTTCCTCCGCGAGCAGGCGGTGTCGATCACGGCGCACCGCTTCGGGACGCCGAACCACCTGACGGACAGCCTGATCTAGCGGCGCCGGCGCGCGGCGTTCGCGCAACTGAAGGCGGATCGAACCAGGGGGTTCCGTGGTTCGAGCCGCCTTCGGTCGGTCAGGCCGGCACGGTCATCATGCGCGTGACGAGTTCGCGCAGCTCGGGCGGCACGGCCGTCGGGCGGCGGGCACCCTCTCGGTCGATGACGACGTGGACGAACTCACCCGTCGCGAGCAGCGCGCCGTCGGACTGACGGAAGAGCCCGAACTCCCACGAGAGGCTCGTCGTCCCGATCCGCTTCGACCGCATGCCCACCTCGATCACGTCCGGCCAGACCGCCGACTCGACGAAGCGGCAACTCGACGACACGATCACCGCGATCCACTCCGACGTGAACGGGTCGAGTCCGGCGACCTCGCGGAACCAGTACGTCGCCGCGTTGTCCATCGCGGAGTAGTAGATCGTGTTGTTCACGTGCCCGAACATGTCGTTGTCGTTCCACCGCGTGGGGTAGGTGCGGACGAACGGGTACTCGGCGATGGTCATCGGTCTCCGATTGGTCGGGTGGCTCGGCGGGTGCCGGGGCCGGGGAAGGAGGGGGAGCCGCCGGTCCGTGGCGGACCCCGGTGCTGCGTCGTGTGGTGGTCGGGAGTCCGGAATCCGCCATCGGGTCGAGCGGGTACAGCGTGGCGGCCGTCTGCTCAGTGTGCCGTCCGTACCGTGGCGTGCATGTGCGAGTCGGTCCAGTGCCCGGTGTGCGGCAAGTCCTCGTGGACGGGGTGCGGCGACCACGTCCGCGACGTGATGCGTGGAGTCCGCCGACGCGACCGGTGTCGGGGGCACGGCATCCCGCAGCACCTGATGGAGACCCGCGGCTTCCGCTGATCCCGGGTCGTTGTCCGGCGACCGCACCGTACGGCGGCCCGTCAGGCCACGCGGGTTGCCTCGGAGCGTACCGGTGACCGTCGGCTGCCGGACACACCACGAGGAGCACCCTGCCGTGACCGAATCCTTCGCCCACCCCACCGCGCTCGCGCACGTCCGCCTGACGGTGACCGACATCCACCGGAGCAAGGCCTTCTACGAGCAGCTGCTCGGCGTCGCCCCGGCGATGGACTTCAGTGCGCACGCCGACGAGCCCGGCATCGAGCAGGATCGCGAGCGCCTCTACGGCGGCTGCATCTTCCCGCTGGGTGACCAGCTCTTCGGACTCCGACCGGTCGCGCCGAGCGGACAGCGGTTCGACCCGGACACGGTCGGGCTCGACCACGTCAGCTTCACGGTCGGCTCGGTCGAGGCCCTCCACGACGCTGCGGCGCGACTGGACGCCGCGGGCGTCGAGCACGGTGCTGTGACGGACCTCGGGGACGCCGGCATCGTCATCCTGTCCGTCCAGGACCCCGACGACATCAACCTCGAGTTCACGGCAGCGAAGGGCTGACAACGGCACCGTCGGGCGTCAGACGGTCGGCGCCGGGACGGCGGCGGGACGGAGGACGTACTCGAACGTCGCCCGGGCACGCGCCGCGTCCGGCGTCTCGCCCGAGATCAGGTCGGCGTAGGTGAAGGACTCGGAGATGCGGACGAGCAGCCGTGCCAGCTCCTCGCTCGACAGCGGTGCGGGGTCGAACGCACCGGACGACCGCTCGGCGTCGATCATCGACGTGACGCGCGACACGAAGCGGCTCTGGACGTCGCTCTCCGACGTCGTGAGGAGCCGGAGCGCCCGAGCCGGTTCGCGGGTCAGGAACGCGCGGAAGTAGGGAGCGCGGATGAGGTCGGCCGTGAAGCGGTCGAGGACGTCGACGATGCGCGCGGCACCGGACGGCGCGGCTCCGGCGGCAGCGCCGTCGAGCGTCGGGACCGCCAGGGACCAGAGGATCTCGGACAGGAGCTGGTCGCGGTTCCCCACCCACCGGAAGAGTGACGTCCGGTCCACGCCGAGCGACGACGCCAGGGTGCCCATGTCGATCCGCGAGCCGGCGATGAAGGTGTGGCGTGCCTCCCGGAATGCGCGCAGCGCTGAATCCGATGTGTACATGCTGACCTCCCCTTGCAACGTTTTCGAGAATGATGCACGATCGTGGGTATGTCAACGACGGCATCCGCCACTGCGCTCCTCGAGTCCGACTTCTACCGGTTCCAAGAGGGGCTGACCGAACGCGAGCGTGACTCGCTCGGGCGGCTCCGGGCCTACCTCGAGGCCGAGGTGCGCCCCGTCGCCGACGAGTACTGGGCACGTGCGGAGTTCCCGCGGCAGACCATCGCGCCGCTCGCCGGACTCGGCATGTACGGCCCGGGCATCCCCGCCGTGCGCCAGTTCGAGAACTCGGCCGTGTACCGCGGGTGGGCGGCGCTCGAGCTCGGCCGGATCGACGCGAGCGTGGCGACGTTCATCGGGGTGCAGTCCGGGCTCGCGATGAACTCGATCTTCGTCGCCGGGAGCGAGGAGCAGCAGCAGGAGTGGCTGCCGCGGATGGCGTCCGGCGAGCTCATCGGCGCGTTCGGGCTCACCGAGCCCCTGTCCGGCAGCGACTCGGCGCGCGGCCTCCGGACCACCGCACGGCGCGAGGGCGACGAGTGGGTCCTCGACGGCGAGAAGCGCTGGATCGGCAACGCCACGTTCGCCGACGTCGTCGTCATCTGGGCGAAGGACGTTGCGGACGAGCAGGTGAAGGGCTTCCTCGTCACGACCGACACCCCCGGGTTCACCGCCACGAAGATCGAGGACAAGATCGCCCTGCGCAGCGTGCAGAACGCCGACATCACGATGACCGGCGTCCGGGTGCCCGAGTCGCGGCGACTGCAGCGCGCGGACTCGTTCCGTGCCACGGCCGAGGTGCTCCGCCTCACGCGTACCGAGGTGGCCTGGCAGGCGATCGGCATCGCGGTCGGCGCGTACGAGGCTGCGCTCGACTACGCCCGCGAGCGCATCCAGTTCGGCAAGCCGATCGCGTCGCACCAGTTGGTGCAGGACCTCCTCGTGAAGTCGCTCGCGAACATCACGGCGTCGATCGCGCTGTGCACGCAGGCGTCGGCGATGCAGGACGCCGGCGTGGGCGGGGACGAGCACTCCGCGATGGCCAAGGCGTTCGCGACCGCGAAGATGCGCGAGACCGTCGGCTGGTGCCGCGAGGTGCAGGGCGGCAACGGCATCGTGCTGCAGAAGGGCGTCGCGCGGTTCTTCGCGGACGCCGAGGCGATCTACTCGTACGAGGGGACGCGCGAGGTGAACACGCTCATCGTGGGGCGGGCGATCACGGGACAGGCCGCCTTCGTGTGACGGGCTGGTGCTCGGCCGGGGTGCGGCGTCCGCGCTCGCCCTGGCCGGTTCCGCGTGCGACTTCGGGTGTCGCTGCGGGATGACGCGGCCGGTGTCGGACGACATCGGCCGCGTCGTTGTTCCCTGGTGCGGGCGTCGTGCGGGTGTCCGTGCGGGCGGGGAGCGACGGGCGAGCCGAGCGCAGCCTGAGCACGATCCGGGCCGCCCGCGAGCGGCCCGGACATGACACGGGCCGGCCCCGAGCGCCGCACGAGTGTGACCCGGGCCGTCCCCGAGTGTGGCCCCGGCCGGCCCCGAGCGCCGCCCGAGCTGGACCCGAGGTGCCCCTGATCGCCGCCCGGGTCCCCGGTGCGTCAGCCGAGGAGCTCGGGACGCTCCCACTCCGCACCGAGCACGTGCTGCCCGAGGAACGCGAACACCGTCTCGTACCAGACCTTCGCGTGCTGCGGCTTCAGCACCCAGTGGTTCTCGTCCGGGAAGTACAGGAAGCGGTGCGGCATCGTCCCGTCCTCGGCGGCGTGGTGCTCCGCGAGCTCGGACCACAGCCGCAGCCCCTCGCCGATCGGCACGCGGTGGTCACGGTCCCCGTGGATGACGAGCATCGGGGACGTGATGTCGGCCACGAAGCGGTGCGGGTCGTTCGCACGCATGCCCTCGGCGTCGAAGATCGACTGCCAGTACTGCGACATGTCGGTCGTCCCGTTGAACTGCTCGAGCGCCCAGAGGCTCGCGTGCGTGACGATCGCCCGGAAGCGGTCGGTGTGCCCGGCGACCCAGTTGGCCATGTACCCGCCGAAGGACCCGCCCATCGCCGCGGTCCGGGTCTCGTCGATGTCCCCGCGCGCCACCACGGCGTCCGTGATCGCCATGAGGTCGGTGTACGGCGCCTGTCCCCACGCGTTCCAGCCGCGGTTGACGAAGTCGAGCCCGTACCCGGTCGACAGGGCCGGGTCCGGCAGGAGCACCGCGTACCCGCGAGCCGCCATGAGCTGCGGACTCCACCGCCACGACCACTGGTTCCACGAGTTCAGCGGACCGCCGTGGATCCAGAGCAGCAGCGGGTGCGGTCCGTCACCCTCCGGCAGCACCAGCCACCCCCGGACCCGGGCCCCGTCGGCCGCGGTCGCCTCGACGTCCTCGATCGTGCTGGGCACGTCCGGGAGCGGCGCCGGGGTCGCGAGCGGGGTCACCCGACCGTCGGCGGCGATCCGGACGGGGTGCAACGGCGCCTGCCAGGAGGCCCGGAGCGCGACGACCTCACCGGTCGCGTCCGCCACGCGGAGGCTCGAGTACGCCCAGTCGTCGTGGGTGAGCTGCTCGACGGCGCCGCCGTCGAGCGGGACCCGGAACACCGGTGCCCGACCGTCCTGGTCGGCGATCACGAGGAGGGCATCGTCGCCGTGCGCGAACACGAGCTCGCTCGGCCAGCGGTCCCAGTCGGCCGCGATCCGGCGTGCGTTCGTGACGTCGACGGAGCCGTCGGCCGTGATCGTCGTCGTCCAGAGCTCCTGTTCGTGGGCGCCCGCGGGCGTCGAACGCGCCGTCCGGACCCAGGCGATGCTCCGCCCGTCGTGGCTGACCCGCGGCATCTCGTGGTCGGCGCCGGGCTCGTCGAGGACGACCGTGCGCGCACCGCTCGCCACGTCGATCGTGACGAGCGCGGAGCGGAAGCCCCGGGCCTCCTGCACGCCGACGGACGCGACGAGGATCCGGCCGTCGGCTGACAGCACCCCGTCGACGTGGTCGAGGGTGCGCGCCGGGGAGGGAGTGAGGTCGACCGGGAGCGGCAGGTGTGCCGGGTAGTCGGGCGCATCGTCGCCGGGTGCCGGACGGTCGGACTCGTCCCGCTCCCGCAGGTCTCCGAGGTCGAGCGCGAGCACGTGCGGCTCGTCCGGGCCGAGGTCGTGGTCCCAGAAGCGCACCGGGTAGGTCTCGTGCAGGATCGCTCCGACCTGCTGGTCCTTCCGTCGCTTGCGCAGCGCCCCGTCGGCTGCGATGAACCCCGCGGGAGCGTCGCTCGCGGCCTCCGCGCCCGGGAGCAGCGACGCCGTGAGTGCGACCACGTCGGCGCCGGCGGCCGTCGCGAGGACGCCACCCGCGCCTCCCGGGAGGGCCGTGACCGGACGGGCCTCGCCACCGGCAGCCGGGAGCAGCCAGAGCTGCGGCGCTTCGTCGGAACCGGACTCGTCCGGCCGACCGGACACGAACAGCACGTCGCCGGTGCGCGTGACCGCGACGCCGCCCTCACCCTTCGCCGATCGGGTCAGCCGGACCGGCGTGCCGGAGCCGTCGGCCGGGACGCTCCACAGGGAGCGGCGGTACCCGGTGCGCTCCTCGTCGAGCACGCTGACGGTGAGGAACACCTGCGAGCCGTCCGGAGCGACCGCGATGCCGTCGACCCTCGGGAGGGCGGTGAACTGGTCGAGGTCGGAGAACGGCGTCGTCATGGCACCACGCTAGCCACGTCCGGGGACACTGCGGTGCGCTACGCCCAGAACGCGGTGATCTGCTCGGCGACGGCCGAGCCCTGCCGGTGCCCCTGCTCGGCGGACGGCGCCTGGGTGGACAGGGCCAGGGAGTTCGTGCCGAAGGCTTGCTGCGAAGTGCTGTCGGCCACGACGGTCTCGACCGAGCTGCCGCCCGCCCGGAGGCTCTCGACCGCGACGTCGAGCCACGGCCCGAGCGGCGACGGACCCTCGGGGCCGCACGCGATCACGAGGACTCGCTCGTAGCCTGCGGCGACGTCGGCGTTCGTGGCCGATCGCAGCCCGCCGTCGATGTGCGGGACCCCGTCGATCGACACGGGCGTCCAGACGAGCGGCACCGAGCAGCTCGCCGCGACCGCGCGGGCGAGCGGGACGCCGGACTCGGCGGTGAGCACCCGGAACGTGCCGTCGGTGGCGTCGATGGTCGTCACCCCGAGCGGCTTCGACGGCCACTCGGGCCCGGGGATCGTCTGCTCGAAGGTCGCGATGCGTTCCTCGTCGGTCTGGCCGCCGACCGACTGCTGTGCGACGGCGCCGAGCCGGGCACGGGCGTCCTGGTCGTCCTGCGCCCCGGCGAGGACCTGCTCGAGGCGGGTCTGGAAGTCCTCCGACGCGATGACCGGGGGCTCCTCGTAGGTCGACGGCAGCGGGTCGTGCTGCTGCGCGTAGGCGTCGGCGACCGCACCGCCGCGGACGAAGGTCCCGACGACGCTGCCGGCGCTCGACCCGACCACGAGGTCCGCGGCGTCGAGGTCGACCCCGGCCTCCTGCAGGGCGGCGAGGACCCCGAGTTCCCAGGCGATGCCGGCGACGCCGCCGCCTCCGAGGACGAGTGCGCGGGTACCGGGAGCGGGTGTCGAGACGTCGGTCATGGGTCATGCTTACCAATCTCGCCTGTCCTGGCGGGCCGCGGCACGCGGCCTGTGGGCGGCGACCCGCGCAGGCTCGCGTGTGCAGGAGAGGCCAGTGGAGACGGTCTGGAGGCCCGTGGCGGCGTCGCCACGGGCCTCCAGACCGATGCTGGGGAGCGTCGGTCAGACGCCTGCCGTGCTGCGGATCCAGCTGGCGCTCTGCGTCAGCACCGCGTAGTTCGAACCGGCGTGCGTGTTCGCGCCCGGGTCGGCCACGTCGCCGGTGGAGCACACGCCGACGACCTTGCCGTTCACGAGGAGCGGGCCGCCCGAGTCGCCGTGGTTCGAGGCGCCGGAGACGCCGGTCACGTGCTGTGCGGTGCCGTTGTACGCGTCGACCGAACGACCGGTGAGGTTGACGCTCGCCTGGTACAGGCCGGTGCTCGGCGCGCTGTTCGCCCGGTTGCCGTATCCCATGATCGTGCCGCTGCCCGTGGACTTCGTCGTGTACGCCAGGTCGAGCGGTGCGTACGACGACAGGGTCTTCGCGGTCCGGAGGTGCACGAGCGCGATGTCGCCCGACGGCGCCGAGTAGAGGCGGTCGGCGGCGGTCGCGGTGCCCCGGTTGGTCGTGCTGTTGGAGTGGTAGACGTTCATGGCCGTGGTGCCGTCCACGCAGTGGTTCGCGGTGAGCACCCACGAGGCGTTGATCTGCTCGCCGGTGCACCCGTAGGTGCCGGTCCCGCCCTGCTGGAAGACGAGCTGCACCTCCCACGGGGTGCTCGGCGCCTGCTCGCCGCCGATGACCTGCGGGGAGACCGTGGCGGCGTTCGCCGCGGACGCTCCGAAGGTCCCGCCGAGGAGGACGATGGCGGCGGTCGCGAGGAGCGCCGTTGCTCTGGTCTTGATTCGCTGCTGCATGGGGATGATGTTCTTCCCACCCTCGTT
Organism: uncultured Curtobacterium sp.; assembly: GCA_913778205.1. Taxonomy (GTDB): domain Bacteria; phylum Actinomycetota; class Actinomycetes; order Actinomycetales; family Microbacteriaceae; genus Curtobacterium. The sequence goes on along the minus strand of CAJYUW010000056.1, from coordinate 31,089 downwards.
CAGGGGACAAGTCGGCGTTGCAGGGGACAACATTCGTACCCTGTGGACAACCCGGCCGGCGTCGGTGGGGTGTCCTACCGTCGTCGGCATGACAGGGGAGCGGAGCACCGCGGATCGCCGGCGCAGACGTGCTGGGTCGGTCGTCTGGCCGATCGTCGTCGCGACCGCGCCCACCGCCGCGTTCCAACTGCCGAACCTCGTCACACCGCCCGGCGTCAAGGTGTCCCTGGTCGTCCTCGGCCTCGTGGTGCTCTTCGCCGCGGTCGTCGTGCAGGTCGTCCGCGCGCGTCGGCACGAGTCGGCGGTCGCGGCAGCGGCGGCCGTCGCCCGGTCCGCCGAGCTCGAGCAGGGGACCGCCGTGCGCTACGCGTTCGGGCAACTCGCCACCCGCCTCGTCCGGTTCGCGGACCTCCGGCGGCACGAACGGCGGCGGGAGCTGCCGGCGTTCGCGGACCGCATCGCCGTGGCGCTCGCGTTCTACCTGCTGCCGGGCGTCCCCGACGTCCGTGCGAACGTCTACCAGCTCTCCGCCGACCTCCGCGCGCTCGAACCGATCGGGCACGGGGGAGCGGAGGACACCGCCGGGGTCTTCCGCGCCGGTACGCCGTACGGTGACCGCAACCTCGACTGGGTGCTCGTCGGCGGAGGCCCGCGGGTGGTCGGCGACCGTACCGCGGACGTCGACGCCGACGAGGACGAACCGGGGTTCGAGCCGCGGTACCGCTCCTACGTCTCGGTCGTGATCCGGTCCGAGGAGTACTCGTTCGGGATGCTCACCGTGGACTCGCCCGCCCCGGACGCGTTCTCCGACCTCGACGCCAAGTACGTCGCCATGATGGCCTCGTTCATGGCCATCGCGTTCTCGCTCGCGTCCCCGTTCCCGGACCGGGACCGCAACCCCAGGAAAGGCCCGTGATGCGCACACGATTTGTCGGACGCTCGACGTACCATCCCCACATGACCATCGTGACCCCCGAACCGAAGCCCTTCGGTCGGTCCCGGGTGTACACCCCCAACTGGACCGACGACACCACCGACGCCGACTACGAAGACCTCGCGGTCATCGCCGCGAACATCGAGCGCGAGCGGGTCGCTGCCCGCCGCCGCTTCGAGGCGCGCCTCGCGGCCGCCCTCGCCCGCTGATCCGACCGGCCACCTCGGCTCCGCAGCGCCGCACACACCGGGTGCCCGGTGGGTGCGGCGCTGCTCCCGTCCCGCGCCGTCCGTCGCGGGACGGGCCGGTCACTCGGCGCTGACGTCGATGAGCACCTTCCCGACCGCGTCGCCCTCGACCGCGTCGTGCGCGGCTGCGGTCTGCTCGAGCGGGAAGCGGGTGAGTGGCAGTCCGGCGTCCTCGCCCACGGGCAGGACGTCGTCGCGGAGCGCCGCGGTGACGTCCTCGGCGGCGGCGGCCAGGGCTTCGTCGCCGATCGTGTAGAGCAGCAGGAACTGGTACCGGGCGTTGAGGCTCATGTTGGGCCGGATCGGCAGGGCCGCGTCGTCGCCGCCGTTGTTCGCGTAGATCGACACGACGCCGTGGTTCGCGAGCACGTTGGCCACGAGCTGCGCGTTCTGCGGGATCGACACCTCCACCACGATGTCGACGCCGTCGGGCGCGATCCGGCGGATCTGGTCCGCGGCGTCGTCGTCGCGGTAGTTCACCGTGTGGTGCGCTCCGGCGGTGGTCGCGAGCGCGGCCTTCTCCGGCGAGCTGATGGTCGACACGACGGTCGCTCCGGCCCACCGTGCGAGCTGGATCGCCGCGTGGCCGACCGCACCGGCACCGCCGGCGACGAGGACGGTCTTGCCGTCGAGCGCCCCGGGGGCGAGTCGGTCCGGGCCGTGCTCGTGCGTGGTGAGGGCCCGGTGCGCGGTCATCGCGGGGACGCCGAGCGACGCACCGACGTCGTGTCCGATCGCGTCCGGCAGCGGCACGGCACGCTCGGCGGGGACGACGGTGTACTCCTGGGCGGTGCCGGTCGGTCGCCCGGACGCGGACATGAACAGCCACACGCGGTCGCCGACGTGCAGGTGGTCGACGCCCTCGCCGACGGCGTCGACCACGCCCGACCCGTCCTGGTTCGGGGTGATCTCCGGGAACGGCAGGGCGTCGCCGTACGTGCCGCCGACGCGTGCTTTCCAGTCGGTGGGGTTCACGCCGGAGACGACCACGCGGACACGGACCTCACCGGGGCCGGGCTCCGGGAGCGGGCGCTCCTCGACGGTCAGGACGGACGAGTCACCGGGCTTCGAGTAGACGACTGATCGCATGACCCCAGGCAACCACGGGGCGCGCTCCGCGATTCCAGCCAGGACGCAGGACCGTGACCCGCCGCGCGCCGCCGCGCGCTGCCGTGCACCGACGCGCGCTGCCGTGCACCGACGCGCGCTGCCGTGCGCCGACGTGAGCCGCCACGCGCCGCCGCGCGCCGACTCGCGCCGACCGTTCCGTCACCTCGAACGCGCGTCGTACTCCGCCCGGGCCGCCGCGACGTCGTCCATGTGGTCCGTCGCCCAGCGTTCGAGGGGCTCGAGCACGGCCCGGAGCGACCGGCCGCGCTCGGTGAGGGCGTACTCCACCCGCGGGGGGATCTCGGGGTAGACGGTCCGGGTGACCAGCCCGTCGCGTTCGAGGGCGCGGAGTGTCTGCGTGAGCATCTTCTGCGACACGCCCTGCACGCGGTTCGCGATGGCCGAGTACCGCTGGGGGCCGTCGACCAGCGAGCCGATCGTCAGGACGCTCCAGCGGTCCCCGATGCGGTCGAGCAGCTGTCGGGACGGACAGTCGGCGGCGTACGGGCTGTACTCGAGAGCGGACACACTGACCTCCGTTACGCACTGCGAGGTGCCTACTTACCGATGGAGAGTAACACCCGTACAGTGAGTCGAGCAGCCCAACCGATCGAGGGAAGGACCCCACATGACCAGCATCGTCGTCTTCGGAGGCACCGGGTACGCCGGCTCCGCCATCACCCGCGAGGCACTCTCCCGCGGCATCGCCGTCACCGCCGTCGCGCGTGACACGTCCAAGCTCGAGCCCGCCGAGGGCCTGACGCTCGCGCAGGGCGACGCGTTCGACGAGGCGTTCGTCGCCGAGGTCACCGAGGGCACCGACGTCGTCGTCGTGTCGCTGCACGCCGTCCAGGCCGACGGATCCGAGCTGAAGGACCGCTTCCAGCACTTCGTCGACGCCGCCTCTGCCGCTGGCGCGCGGCTCGGCGTCGTCGGTGGTGCCGGCTCGCTGTTCGTCGCAGAGGGCGGGCCGCGCCTGTTCGACACCCCCGACTTCCCCGACGCGTTCACGGGTGAGGCGAAGAGCCACGCGGCGATCCTCGACGCGCTCACGGGCTCGGACACCGACGTCGACTGGTTCTACGTCAGCCCGGCCGCGGCGTTCGGCGGCTACAACCCGGGCGAGCGCAAGGGCACCTACCGCACCACGGACGACGTGCTCCTGACCGACGCCGAGGGCAACTCGGACATCTCCGGCGAGGACTTCGCGATCGCCTTCGTCGACGAGATCGTCACGCCGGCGCACCACCAGGCGCGCTTCGGCGTCGCGTACTAGACGCGACCGCTCGTCGGCCGGGAGGCCCGTGGCGACCCCGCCACGGGCCTCCAGTCCGTCCCGCACCACGTCGGAACCCCGTCGTTCCCAGTCCGCACGACCAAAGTCACCTCGAACCACGCATTCGCGTGGTTCGAGGTGACTTTGGTTGTGCGTCGGTCCAAGCTCACCTTCGGCGAGACGACCGTGCGCCGCGCGCGTGCGCGCGCCGCGCGTCAGCGGTGGCCGACGATCGCGGGGACCGGCACGCGGTGGCGCATCCGCACGGCGAGGTGCAGGCCGCCCCGGCGAGCGAGCACGAGTCCGGTGACCGCCGCCGCCGCAGCGGGGACGCCCCCGGCGACGACCATCCCGACGTGGGCGCCGAAGTGGTCGACGACCTGCCCCATGACCGGGCCGCCGATCGCCTGGCCGCCGAGCAGCACGAGGACGTAGAGCGACATCACGCGGCCGCGGATCGCGACGTTGCTCGACAACTGCACGAGCGAGTTCGACGCCGTCATGAAGAGCAGCTGAGCCGTCCCCACGGCCACGAGCGCCACGGTGAAGGGGGCGATCGCCGGCAGCGCCCCGGTCAGCACGAGCAACACGCCCGTCGAGAACACCCCACCGACGATGGTGCGGAGGCGGACGGCCGCGCGCCGGGTGGAGAGCAGCGCGCCGGCGAGTGCCCCGATCGCGACGGCGGAGTTGAACACGCCGTAGCCGCCCGCGCCGACGTCGTACACCTCGGACGCGAACGCCGAGAGCAGCACGGGCATCGTCAGAGCGAAGACCGAGAAGAACGCCATGAGCACCACCGGCACGAGGATCGTCGGCTTGCCCGCGGCGTAGCGGAGCCCCTCGACGAGCTGCCCCTTCGTCCGAGGTGCGGGCGGGGTCCGGTGCAGTTCGGACACCCGGAGGAACCCGAGCGTCACGACGACCGCGGCGCAGGCGACGGCGTTGACCCCGAAGGACCAACCCGCGCCGACCGCCACGAGCAGCGCCCCGGACAGCGCCGGACCGATCATCCCGCCGAGCTGGAAGACGCTGGAGTTGACGCTGATCGCGTTCCGGAGGTGCTGGTGGCCGACGATCTCGGTGACGAAGACCTGCCGCGCGGGGTTGTCGACGACCGTCACCACGCCGACGAGGAACGCGATCACCCAGATGTGCCACGCCTGCACGACCCCGGTGAGCGCGAGCACGGCGAGCAGCAGCGACAGCACCGCGAACGCCCCCTGCGTGAGCATCATCAGCGCACGCTTCGAGAACCGGTCGACGATCACCCCGCCGAACAGCCCGAAGAACAGCATCGGCGCGAACTGGCACGCGACGGTGATCCCGACCTGCGCGACCGACCCGGTGAGCTGCAGCACGAGCCAGTCCTGCGCGATCCGCTGCATCCACCCCGCCACCATCGCGACGAGGTTGGTCGCCGTGAAGATCCGGAAGTTCGGGACCGACAGGGCGATGAGGGTGTGACGCCACGGCGGGCGCTCGGACACGACGGGGAGGGGTTCGGTGGGCGGGGGCAGGGTCGTCGATGACGCGCGCACGGTCGGTGTCTCCGGACGTCGGGGGCGGAACGGCACCCATGTGAAACTACGTGGACGCGGCCCATTCGATCCCCCTATGGTTGCTATCACTCCATTGCGATGTCGAATGAGAGGGGCCGTCGTGCTCGATCCGGTACTGCTGCGCACGTTCCTCGCGGTCGCGGAGACGCAGAGCTTCACGGCAGCCGGTGTCCGCCTCGGGATCAGCCAGCCGACGGTCTCGCAGCACGTCCGCCGCCTCGAGGACACGGTCGCCCGGACGCTCGTGGCCCGGGACACCCGGGGCGTGACGCTGACGGACAACGGGGACGCGATGGCCGGGTTCGCGCGGACGATCCTCGCGGCGCACGCCACCGCCGACGCCTACTTCTCGGGCGCGGCCACACGGGGTCGACTCCGGTTCGGCGCGGCGGACGACCTCGCCATCACGCAGCTTCCGCGCATCCTCCGGGACTTCCGGCGGCTGCACCCGCAGGTGAACCTCGAGCTCACGGTGAACCAGTCCGCGCCGCTTCTCCGACGGGTGCACGCCGGTCAGCTCGACCTCGTGTTCATCAAGCAGACCGCGGGGGAGTCCGCCGAGGGCACCCGGGTCGCGACGGACCAGATGGTGTGGATGGCGCAGGACGGCATCGCGCTCGAAGCGGGCGAGCCGGTGCCGCTCATCGTCTACCAGGCGCCCAGCATCAGCCGGCAGATGGCGATCGACGCACTCGAGGCCGCCGGTCGCACCTGGCGGATCACGTGCAACACCCGCGACGTGAACGGCGTCCTCGCCGCAGTGCGGGCGGGCATCGGGGTCGCGGTGTTCCCGCACTCGCTGATCCCGGCGGACCTCGTGAAGGTGTCGCAGCGGCTCGCGTTGCCGGACCTGCCGGCGGTCGACTACGTCCTCATCGCGAACCCCACGGTGCAGCGCGAGCCGATCGACGCGCTGACGAACGCCATCCTCTCGCGGGGCGTGATCCGCGCGGTCTGACGCTCGGCGACGGATCCGGCTCCGGCGCGACCGTCGGGATGGTCTCGGAGCCCGTCGGGTCCGGCAGGGTCGCTACGGTGCGACGGCCGGGACGGTCCCGGTCCCGGTCAGGTCCGGCAGCGTCACCCCGGCCGTCGGGAGCAGCGCGGACGCGACCGCCCACAGCAGCACGAGCGTCCCGACACCGCCGAGCACCGCGCCGAGCAGCCCGAGAGGTCGCTGCCACGTGGCGGCACGGTCACGCAGGACGATCGTCGACAGCACGAGCGCGAGCACTCCGAGCAGGGCTCCGACGGCGTGCACGGTGTCCGGCGCGGTGAACCACCACGCAGCCAGTCCGACGGTCGCGAGGCCGGCGACCGCGCCCAGCACCGCCGCGGGCGTCACGCCGATGCGGCGGGCAGCCGTCCGGTCGGCGGTCGTCGCGTCGGTCGCGTCACCGCCGACCTGGAGGAGCGGCTCGGTCTGCGCGGACTCGCCCACCGCCGTCGCGGTGACGGTGGGTGCGCCGTGGTCGGTCCGGTCGGGACGCGCCGGCCGGACGCGTCCCGCGCGCTGGGTGCGTCCTGCGCGCTGGGTGCGTCCTGCGCGCTGGGCGGCCGCCGTCGTGCTCGCGGCCGGGCCGCTCGCCGAGGGGCGACTCCCCGGGTGCGCGTTCGCCGACGGGGCGCTCGCCGCGGACGCGCTGGCCGCGGAGGTGCTCGCCGACGTGTCGTCGCCGGGTGCGCCGACCGCGGACGTGCTCGGTGCCGCGTCGCCCGCGCCGACCGAGGGGGCGCTCGCGGGCGCGCCGTCGGGACCACGGACGGAGGGGGTCGTCGTCGGGGCCTGCTGGGTCGTCACGGCCTGGTGCTGCGCGAACCGAGCGGGCGTGCGGTAGCCCACGGGGCCGGTCGGCTCGGGCGCGGTCCCCGCGACGACGACGTGCTCCAGCCCGGGCACCGAGAACCGCGGTTGTCCGGCGACGGGCGTGCGCGGGACGACGGGTGCCGAGGGAGCCGCGGGCGCCGGGGGAGCAGCCGGTGCGGGTGCCGTGGCCGCGGGGGTCGCGAGCGGAGCGGCGTCGACGGGGGACACCGGAGGCGGGGTCGGGTGCAGGAGCTGGTCGAACGGCAGGGTGTGGACCGCCGGGGAGGTCGGTGCCGGCGGGAGGAGGTCCTCGTCGGGCGGGAAGTCCGGGACGACGACGGTGAAGGGCGCCGGAGCGGAGGCGTGGCGTCGGTCGACGTCGGTCGGGCTCGCGACGGAGCCGGCCGCGCCCGCGGAGGCGGTCGTCGACGTGGCTGCGGCGGCGGGGGTCGTCGCGTCGGGCTCGGCCGTGCTGACGGCCGGTGCCGGAGCGGTCCCGGCGGCGTGCGTGCCGGCAGCGGCCCCGGCGGCGTGCGTACCCGCAGCGGCCCCGGCGGCGTGCGCGATCGTGGACTGCGCGGTGGAAACGGGGGACCCGGCAGGCCCGGCGGACCCGGCCGCGAGGGACCCGGCCGCGTGCGCGGCCGCGAGGGGCCCGGCTCCGTGCGCGGCTGCGAGGGACCCGGCTCCGTGCGCGGCCGCGAGGGACCCGGCCGCGTGCGCGGCTGCGAGGGACCCGGTCGCCTGCGCGACCGTCAGGGATCCGGCGACGTCCGCGTCGGCGGCCGGCCCTGCCACCGGAACGGCCACGGCGGACCCGGCCCCGTGCGCGACGGTGGCCTGCGGGGCGGGGGCGGGGCGTGCCTCCAGGGCGTCCTCCGGCGGCGCGGTGACCCAGGCGGGGACCGGCCGACGGGGCCGGTCGGATTCCGGCATACGATGCGACGCCACTGCTGCTCCCTCCGGTGGTCTGATCCTTCGTCAGTTGTAGCGGGCGCTCCGGCTCCCGGCGCATCCCCAGTTCGGGGCCGCGGAGGGCACCCGTGGGTGCGGTCGGGACCTGACCGGGACCGAACACCGCCCGCTCGGACCCTCGGGCTCGTCGCGTCCACCGTCGGCCTCGGCTGCGAGCGCGCGGCGGCGGGTCGTGAGCCGACGACGGACGGGAGGCGCGGCACCGACCGGCACCGCGCCTCCCTCGCAGGCTCGGTCGGCGTGCGCAGACCGACGCTCCGCGTCGCCGCCGAGCGAGGCGCGCCCGTCCGTGGGGTGGTCGCGACCTACATGTCGCGGTAGCGCTTCGCGGACGCGAGCGCCTCGCGGAGTTCCGGCGCGGTCAGCCGCGGGCCGTAGCCGGGCGTGTCGCGCTGGATGCGCCACCCCTCGGCGAGGGCACCGGCGTCCACGACGTCGAAGCCGAACGCGTCGATGAGGTCGGCGACCGTGCGCTTGGCGTCCGCGTCGTCACCGGCGATCACGAGCGCGCGACGGTCCGGCGTGCCGGACGGCGTCGCGTGCCCGGTGAGGTCCGCCGCACCGATGTGGTTGAAGGCCTTCACGACGTGCGACGACGGCAGGTGCGCCTGCAGCATCTCCGCGGTCGTGGTCGTCTCGTCGTCGAGCTCGGCGATGTCCCCGTCGCGCTGCGGGTAGTAGTTGTTCGTGTCGATGACGACCTTGCCGGCGAGGGGCTCGACGGGGACGGTGTCGATCGCGGTGAGCGGGATGGTGACGACGACGATCTCGCCCGCCGCCGCTGCCTCGTCGCGGGTGGCCGCCCGCGCGGACGACCCGAGCTCGTCGACGAGCTCGGTGAGGGTCTCCGGGCCGCGGGAGTTGGCGATCACCACCTCGTGGCCGTGCTGCACGGCGAGGCGTGCCAGCTGGGATCCGATGTTGCCTGCTCCGATGATGCCGATCGTGGTCATGCAGGACCCAACGCACGCGGTCGGGACGCATTCCCGGGTCGGCGCACCGTCGGCGAACAGTCCGCCGGGTCCGGAGCATGATGGCGACATGACCGAGGAGTTCCGCCACGAGGCCGACGAGCGCCGGTACGCGATGTACGTGGACGGCGAGCTCGTCTCCGTCCTCGACTACCGCGAGAACGAGGACGCGATCGCGTTCCCGCACACCTACACGGTGCCGAAGCACCGCGGGCACGGGTACGCCGCCGCGCTCGTCGCGCACACGATCGACGTGGTCGAGGCGACCACCGAGAAGCGCGTCGTCCCGATGTGCTGGTTCGTCGGGCAGTGGTTCGACGAGCACCCCGAACGAGCCGGACTGCTCAGCCGCGGCGTCGCGGACTGACGGAAAAGGAGCCGACCATGACCGCGATCACCCCGTTCCTCTGGTTCGACGACGACGCCCGCGAGGCAGCGGAACGCTACGTCTCCCTGTTCCCGGACTCCCGCATCGACAGCGTCTCCGAGACACCGGACGGCGAGACCCTCGTCGTCGAGTTCACCCTGCTCGGTCGACCGTTCCGCGCGATGAACGGCGGTCCCGGGCACCCGCACACAGACGCGGTCTCGTTCCAGGTCGACGTGGACACGCAGGAGGAGCTCGACAGGGTGTGGGACGCGCTCCTCGCCGACGGCGGACGTCCGTCGATGTGCGGCTGGCTGTCCGACCGCTGGGGCGTGTCCTGGCAGGTGACCCCGTCGATGATGGGCGACCTCATGACCGGCTCGGGCGACCCCGCCGCGAACGCCCGGGTGTTCCGGGCCATGATGCAGATGCAGAAGCTCGACATCGCCGGGCTCCGGGCAGCGGCGGCAGGCGACTGAGGCGGGTCTGCCCGTCGCACCGGCGGTCGGCCGCTATCCTCTGACCGCAAGGAGCCGGGACGGACCGGCGCACGGCACCGGGACGACCCGGGCCAGGCACCGGGACGGACCGGCGAACGCACCGGTACGCCACGGTGCGGACGGTCCTCGACAGGCAGGAGCCACCATGGACCACGCCGGGTCCGACGTCCGGAACGCCGACATCGGACGCGCCTACACCGAACTCTCGCGGATCACGCGACGGGCCAGCATCCGCGCACGCGGGTCGGACGAGGTCCTGAGCATCGTCGACCAGTCCCTCGTCGACTTCGTGGTCGAGCACCCCGGGTGCATGGCCATCGACATCGCCCGCTACCTCCGACTGAACCGGTCGACCATCTCCAGGCAGCTGTCCGGTCTGCTCGCAGCTGGCCTCGTCCGCACCACGGACGGTGGTGCCGGGAACGCCAAGCCCCTCGTCGCGACCGACGCCGGCCGCACCGCGCTCGAACGGTCCGTCCGACTGCACCGCGACGCCCTCGAGGAACGCCTCGCCGAGTGGTCTGACGACGACGTCGCCCTCCTCGCGGGACTGCTCGAACGCCTCGGGACGTCGGACGAGGCCGGGTTGCCCATGCCCGCGCGCGGCACCGCCTCGTGACGACGTCGTTCGTCCTGCTCTCCGACACGCACCTGCCCAAGCGGGCGAAGGACCTGCCGGCCGCGCTCTGGGACGACATCGACGCCGCCGACCTGGTGGTCCACGCGGGGGACTGGGTCGACCTCGCGACGCTCGACGCCGTCTCCGGCCGGGCGCGCCGGTTCGTGGGCGTCCGCGGCAACAACGACGGCCCCGAGTTCACGGACCGACTCCCGCTGGTGGCGCGCACCACCGTCGAGGGCCTCCGCTTCGCCGTGGTGCACGAGACCGGCGCCGCGACCGGTCGCGAACGCCGGGCAGCGGCGGCGTACCCGGACGTCGACGTCCTCGTGTTCGGCCACTCGCACATCCCGTGGGACTCCGTCGCCGAGGACGGCCTCCGGCTCCTGAACCCCGGATCGCCGACCGACCGTCGACGCCAGCCCGACCACACGTGGATGCGGGGGACGGTCGACGGCCGGCGCCTCGACGTCGAGATCGTCCGACTGCCGCCGCGCTGACGGCCTGCGCCCCTGCGCCCCCGCGCTCCCGCGCCCCTGCGCCCCTGCGCCCCTGCGCCACCGCGCCGGCGCGAACGCCACCGCGCCCGCCAGCCCGGGCACCGGCCGGAAGCGCGCCCGCGGCCGCCCGCGCCCGGCATTGCCCGCCGCGGGCCAGCGTCCCCGCGCGGACGCCCGCGCACCCGCGCTGACGGACACCCGCGCCGTCGCTCACGCCGAGCCGGATCCGGACGGCATCCGGAAGAACGCGACCTCCCACTCGGTCGACCGTCGGTGCGCCCGCGCCATGCGCCCGCGGTCCGCCGCGCTCGCCGACCGGGCGAGCTCCTCCACCCGCGCCGTCGCCTCGGCGCTCGCCGCCGCGAAGCCCGGGTCGCCGTACGCGGCGGTCCAGTCCGCGAACGGGTGCCCCTCGGCGACGGCGCCGAGCTGGGTCCCCACCCAGGCGTAGACGCGGAAGCACGGCAGGACCGCGGCCGCGAGCACGGCGGGCGAGCCGCTGTCGGCGGCGGCCTGGAGGTGTGCGAGGTACCCGGCGCACACCGGGTGCACCGGATCCTGCACGCGGCCGGGTCCGAGCCGCCGGTGGTGGAGGTCGCGGGCCTCGGCGGCGCACCCGTCCGCCGCCGACCGCCAGGCCGCGGCTTCGGTCCCGACCGAGGCGTCGGCGAGCGCGCGGAGGTGTCGCTCGTACCCCCGGAGGTAGTGCACGTCCTGTGCCAAGTAGCGGTCGAACACCGTGGCGGGCAGCGAGCCGTCCGCCAGCCGCACGATGAAGTCGCACCCGAGCACGTCCCGGCGCAGGTCCGCGACGTCGTCCCACCACGCCGCGGTCCAGGAGACCGGCGGGAGCGCGGACCGCGTCACCGCCCCGTGGTCGACGGGTCCGTTGCCGACACCGACGTCCAGCGCGTCGGCGTGCTCGAGCGCGGTCGTGAGCCACCGCTTCGCGAGCCCGACCGCGACCTCCCAGTCGCCGTGCCGAGCCACGAGCGTGGCGATCGCGCTCGACAGCGAGCAGCCCGTGCCGTGCGTGTTCCTCGTCGGCACCCGGGCCGCCGTGAACACCCGTGCCCGGCCGTCCGGGTCGACCAGGACGTCGTCCGACGCGGACCCCGCGTCCGACCCCGGTCCGTCGCCGTGACCGCCCTTCGCGAGCACGAGCACGTCCCAGGTGCGTGCCACGAGCGTCGCCTGGCCGAGCACGTCGTCGTCGGCCGGCGGGTGCGCGCCGCTCCCGACCCGTCGGGCGAGGTCGGCGAGCACGCCGAGCTCGGCACGGTTCGGGGTCAGCAGGTCGGCGTGCGCGAAGAGCGCGGCGAGGGCGGGTCCGGCATCCACGGCGAGCAGTCGATCCCCGCTCGTCGCGACCATCACGGGGTCGACCACGACGAACGGCGGTCGGTGCTCGGCGAGCCAGGCGGTCACCGTGGACACGACGTCCGCGGTGCCGAGCATGCCGATCTTCACCGCGTCGATCGCGACGTCGTCCGAGACGGCGTCGAGCTGCTCGCGGAGGAACCCGGTGTCCGGCACGTGCACCGACCGCACGCCGGTGGTGTTCTGCGCGACGAGCGCGGTCACGACGCCCATCCCGTAGCTGTCGTGCGCGGCGATCGCCTTGAGGTCCGCCTGGAGACCGGCGCCGCCCGTCGGGTCGGTCCCGGCGATCGACAGGACCCTGGGGACGCTCACCGTGCACCGCCCGGGAGGCGCGTGGCGGCCGGGTGGTCCGCACCGGCCCGCCACGCGGCGACGTAGGCGGCCGCCGCCGCCCCGGGGTCGGCCGCCGCGCAGATCCCCGAGACGACGGCGACGCCGGCCGCGCCGGCAGCGCGGAGCGGGCCGACGTCGTCGATCGTGACGCCGCCGATGCCGACGCAGGGGAGTGGGGTCGCGGCCGCCAACCGGGCGAACCCGTCGACCCCGAGCGGTGCCGGGTGGTCGGCCTTGGTCGTCGTCGGGCGGACGACCCCCACCCCGAGCAGGTCGACCGTCCCCGGCGGCAACGCGGCGACCGCGGCGAGGTGTTCCGGGGTGTTCGCGGTCAGGCCCACGTGCGCGTCCGGACCGAGCAACGCCCGGGCCGCACGCACCGGGACGTCCGACTGGCCGAGGTGCACCCCGGCGACCCGGTGCCCGGCGGCGCGCGCGGCGAGCACCACGTCCAGTCGGTCGTCGACGACCACCGTCGCGAGGTCGCCGACGGCGTCCGCCACGGCAGCGCTCAGGGCGAGGAGCTCCCGTGCCGGAGCCTGCTTGTCCCGCACCTGCACGATCCGGACTCCGGCGTCGACCGCGGCCCGCACGACGCCGAGGACGCCGATGCCGTGACGACCGGCGAGCCCCGGGTCCGTGACGAGGTAGACACCGACGCCGACACTGACGCCGACGCCGACGCCGACGCCGACGCCGACGCCGACGCCGACGCCGACCCCGACACCGACGCCGTCGGGTCCGTGCGGCCGTGCCGTCACCGGCCGGGGCGCTCCCCGGACACCGCGCCGGCCCAGCGCCCGCGCGTCCGACCCGCTCACCGGCCGGACCCCTCGTGCGCGTCCGACCCGGTCTCCGTCCGGACCCGAGCCGTGCGGACGACGTCCTCGGGCGTCAGCGCCGCGAGTCGGTCGAGGAACAGCGGCTGGAACGTCCCCGGCCCGCCGGCGTGCGCCGCGGCGGTCTCGGCGGCGACGGTGTGCACCACGGTCGCGGCCAGCGCGGCCGCGCCGGGGTCGTCCGACACCGAGGCGAACGCCGCGACCACCGCGCCGAGCGCGCACCCGCCCCCGGTGATGCGGGTGAGCAGGTCGGTGCCGTTCGCGACCCGCGCGACGACCCCGTCCGGGCCGACCACCAGGTCGACGCGACCGGACACCGCGACGGCCCCCACGTGCCTCCCGGCCGACGCAAGCGCCACGCTCCTGGCGTCGTCGGGTGCGACCGTGGCGTCCGTCCCGCGCCCGCCGGCGACGCCGTCGAGGAGTGCCAGGACCTCCGAGGCGTTGCCGCGGAGCACCGTCGGGCGGAGCGTCAGCAGCTCCCGGGCGAGTGCCGTCCGGACCGGCAGCGCCCCGACCGCCACCGGGTCGAGCACCCACGGCGTCCCGTGCTCGGCGGCGGCGGTCGCTGCCTCGACGGCGGCGTCGCGCGACTCCTCGTGCGGCGTGCCGGTATTCACGAGCAGCGCGTCCGCGGCCCGGGCGAACGGGCCGGCTTCGGTCCGGACGTCGACCATGGCCGGCGAGGCACCGAGTGCGAGGAGCACGTTCGCGGTCACGTTCTGGACGACCGTGTTGGTGATGCACTGGACGAGCGGTGCCCGGGCGCGGAGCGCCTCGAGCAGGTCGGCACTGGCCGCCACGAAGTCCGGGGCGGCGGTGGTGGGTACGGGCGCAGCAGTGCGCATGGACGATCCCTTCGCGAGTACGAGCTCGAGCAGGTTCGACGGGTGTGATCTCAGCCGCGGTCGCGGCACCCCGTGTCTCGAGCGTCACCGTACACGAGGCCGTGCGACGCGCACGGTCACACGGTCAGGCGGGTGTGGGAAGGTGGATCGGTGCCCGAACAGCCTGGTGTGAACCGCGAGACGCCGCCCGGGCCGCCCCCGGGCCCGCGTGACCCCGGCGACGCGTGGGCGGTCGGACCCGACGGGACGAAGGCCTGGGGACGCTTCGGCGCCGCGGGCCTGCTCGTGGACGACGGCGCCGGACGGGTGCTCCTGCAGCACCGCGTCGAGTGGAGCCACCACGGCGGCACGTGGGGCATCCCCGGCGGCGCCCGCCACCAGGGTGAGGACGCCGTCACCGGCGCGCTGCGCGAGTCCGCCGAGGAGGCGGGCGTGCCGCACGACGGCGTCGACCTGCGGCACACCGCCGTCCTCGACCTCGGGTTCTGGACCTACACGACCGTCGTGGGGCGCGCCTCCCGGCCCTTCGAGCCGGTGATCGCCGACCGCGAGAGCCTCGCGCTCTCCTGGATCCCCGCCGACGAGGTCGCCGACCTCCCGCTCCACCCCGGGTTCGGCGCCTCCTGGCCGACGCTGCGCGCAGCGCTCGGCACGTCCCCACGCGTCGTCGTCGACGCCGCGAACGTCGTCGGCAGCCGACCGGACGGCTGGTGGCGGGACCGCGCGGGCGCGGCCGCACGACTCGTCGACGGCGTCGCGGCGCTCGCCGCGGCGGGCGTCGCCTCGGACGCCCTCGACCTCCCGTTCACGCGCTGGTGGCCGGCGTGGACGGTGGTGCTCGAGGGTGCTGCCCGGGAGGCACGGCCCGCCGCCGACGCAGCGGCTCGCGGTGTCGAGGTGGTGCGGGCCCCGGCCTCGGGTGACGACGCGGTCGTCGGCGCCACCCGGCAGGCGGTCGCCGCCGGCGACGCGCCGGTGATGGTCGTGACCGCCGATCGCGAGCTGCGCTCGCGCGTCGAGGCGCTCGGCGCCGTCGTGCGCGGCCCCGGCTGGCTCCGCGACGCGCTGCCGGACTGAGCCGGGGTCCACCGTCCCGCGCTCGCTCCGCCCGCGGGCTCGTGTCGTCCGTGGACCCAGCGCGCACCGCCCGCGGGTCCCGCGGTGCCCGGGGACCGCGCACGCACCGCCTGCCGGTCCCGCGGTGCCCGGACCGATCCCGGCGTGTCCGCGGCCACACGGATACGCTGGCGGACAACGTCAACGACGACGTTCGACACAGGAGGTTCCGATGATGGAACGCATCACCAGGGCCGAGGACCGCGTCCACCGCCCGGCCGGACCGTGGACGCCCACCGTCCACCGGCTGCTCGAGTACGTGCACGGCCAGGGGTTCGTCGGCGTCCCGGAACCGATCTCCCTCGGCGCCGCCCTGGAGACGGTGTCGTTCGTCCCCGGTACCGCGGGCGACTACCCGTGGAGCCAGGACATCGCGAGCGAGGCCGCCCTCGTCACCACCGCCCGCATGCTCCGGCATTACCACGACGCCGCGGAGGGCTTCCCGCGGAGCGAGACCGACGTGTGGTCGCAGGCGGAACGGGCCCCCGTCGAGACGATCGTGCACGGCGACTTCGCACCGTACAACTGCGTGTACGACGGCATCGCGGCGGTCGGCATCATCGACTTCGACACCGCGCACCCCGGGCCACGGGTCTGGGACGTCGCGAGTGCCGTCTACCGCTTCGCTCCGTTCACCACGGGTCTCGTCGAGGGCGGTTCCGCGTCGCTCGAGGAGCGACTCGCTCGGGCCGCCGAGTTCTGCCGGGCCTACGGCCTGGACGCCCGGTCCCGCTCGGTCCTCGTCGAGACGATGGTGTCGTCGCTCGTCGCCCTCGTCACCACGATCGAGACCGAGGCCGCAGCGGGCGACCCGAAGTTCGTCAGCGACCTGGAGCACGGCCACGTCGAGCTCTACCGCGCGGACGTCGCCTTCATCGAGCAGCACGCCGACGCGATCGCCGCAGCGGTGGCCTGAGCGTCGTCCCCGGCGACCGGGGGCACGACCCACCACCAGCCGTCCCCAGCGAGCACCCAGCGCGCGTGCGGCTGACCTCGACGCTCCCTCGGGTAGTGTCGCAGCGCCATGACCGACAGCCCGGCCGACGCCACCCCGTACGAGATCCTCGGCGTCCCCGCCACCGCAGACGACGACGAACTGCGTCGCGCCTACCGCAGGGCGGCCCGCGAGTCCCACCCCGACCTCGGCGGCGACGCCCAGTCGTTCCGCCGCGTGCAGCTCGCCTGGGAGCGTGTCGGCACGCCGGCGGCGCGGCGCGCCTACGACGCGGGCGCCCGCCCCGGCTCGGCGCCGACCTTCGAGGCCGGACCGCACGCGTCCGGCCCGACCGGGTCCTCGGCCTGGAGGCACGGATCGCCCCGCGACGCCTACGCGCCCCCGACGGCGCGTCGCGACTCACGCCCCCGCGCCCGCTCCCACGGGCACCCCGGCGGCCGGTCGCGTGAGGTCTTCCTGCAGGCCGAGCGCGAGTGGGTCGGCCTGGGCGACCCGATCGAGGACCCCTACGACCCCGCGCTCGTCCGCTCCGCGCCGCGGCACATCCGCCGGCTGCTGGGCGAGGCGCTCGCCGAGGAGGCGACCGCGAGCATCGTCGCCGACATGGGCATCGGCGTGACGGTGTGGCACGACCTGGACGCCGGCCCGGAGGGCAAGCTCGACCACGCCGTGCTGACCTCGTCGGGACTCTGGGCGCTCGAGTCGATCGACTGGGGCGGACCGGTCTCGATCGAGGGCGGCGAGGTCGTCGGCGAGACGCTGGCACCGGGGGAGCGGCCCGTCAAGGAACTCGTCCGCGCTGCCCGGGCCGTGCAGAAGCAGACCCGTGTCCGCTTCACCGGCCGGATCCTCGTCGTGCCGGACTCCGCCGTCGACGAGGACGTGCAACTCGTCGGGTCGCAGCGGAAGCCCACCGCGTTCGTCGTCAAGCGGAGCGCCCTGGCGTACGTCCTCTCCGGCGCGCTCTCACCGGTCGGGTCGGTCGACGTGTTCGACGTCCGCGACCGCCTGCAGCAGACCGTCCGCTTCGTCTGAGGCGCTCCACGAGCAGCGGAGCGCGGCACCGGCGGCGGTCAGTAGCCGCGGAGCTTCTCGAGGTCCCGTCGCTCCCGCTTGCTCGGACGCCCGGCGCCGCGGTCGCGCTGCGGCACGGAGCCGACCTCCTCGCGGGGGAGCCGCGGCGGCGTCCGGTCGTCGAAGTGCTTCGCCGCCTCCGGGGCACTCGTCCGCTTGAGGATGATGCCGCGCACCACGACGATCCGGTCGAAGCCGTTCTGGCGCACCCGGACCTCGTCGCCCGGGCCGATCGGCTGTGCCGGCTTCGCACGCTCTCCGTTCACCCGGACGTGGCCGGCCTTGCACGCGGCCGTCGCGGCGGAGCGGGTCTTCGTGATCCGGACCGCCCAGATCCAGCTGTCGACCCGTGCCTTCTCCATCCCGACACCCTACGACGCCCTACCCTGGGCAGCGTGACCACCGACCCGGCCGCCGTCGCCCGCGCCCGCGCGCTCGGCGTGCTGCGCGACGCGGCACCGGGCGACCGGGTCGTCGTCCGTGCCCACCACGGCGACGGCGCCCGGGACGCCCTCGGCGACCTCGTCGGACGCACGGACACGACCGTCACGATCGACACCCGCCGCGGTCCGGTCGAGGTGGCGCTCGCCGACGTCGTCGCCGCCAAGCCCGTCCCGCCGCCGCCGTCCCGCCGCCGCTGACCACCGTGCGCGGGTCCCGGGTCCGGGGACCGCTGCGCGGCGTGCCGCGGCCGGGCTCCGCGACGCCGCCCGTAGCCTCGGACCATGGCTGTCCCCGTCCCGCTCGGCACCGAGGACCGCACGGCACGTCTGACGCTCCGGCGCCCGGACTCCTGGCGCCTCGAGGACGTCCCACAGGCCGACCTCCGCGTCTCCGGTGACGACGTGGTGCTCACGGTCCGCTCCCGTCCGAGCGACCGCACGATCGCGGAGGAGCACACGAGCCTCCTCGAACGGCTGCCCGGTTCGGTCGACGGCCTCCTGCTCGTCGGCGTCGACGTCTGGACCGCGGTCGGTGCACCGGCACGCCTCGTCGAGTACGTCCGCCCGGACGAGGACGGCGACGTCGCCGGCGCACACCTCCTCTTCGTGACCGGACGGCACCGGGTCGACCTGACCGTCGAGCGCCCGCTGACGCGCATGCTCGCGACCGACGACCTCGTGTTCGCCGTGCTCGACAGCGTCCGCGCGACCGAACCGGCACCGGCACGACCGACGCGCGTGCTCGAGCCCCTGCCGACCGGGCCCGCGCCCGTCGGACTCGACGGACGTCGACTCACGGCCGAGGCGGTCGCGACGCTCCGGAGTCTCGCCGGGCGTCGGTGGAACCCGGGCGTCGTCCGCGGTACGGCTGGCCGCGAGCTCGTCGAGTCCGGCCTCGTCGGCAAGCTCGGAACGCTCCCCGACGCCACCCAGGACCTCATCGCCCCCTGGGTGGAGGACACCCAGCCGACCACCCTGGAGCAGCACGGTCCCGACGGGGGCGGGACGCGCCTCCAGGCCTGGGGCAGCACCGTCCTGGACGGGACCGACGACCAGGTGATCGCGTCCGTCACGCCGGAGCGTGTGGTCGCGCTGATGGCCGGGAGGCTCGGCATCCGCCCGGTGTGGACCTTCCCGTTCCGCACGGGGTCGCTCCGGGCGGACCTCGTCGCGCGTCGCCTGGACGGCGACGACGCGGCGCCGGACCTGCCGGCCGACGTCGCCGCGGGCGACCCGCGCCTCGCGCGGTTCTGGACTGCGCCGTGGACCGTCTCCCACCTGCGGCGGCCGGGGGCGCAGCACCCCGTCACGATCGTGCACGCGGCAGGGCTCGGCTTCGCCCGCGTCGGACGCACCGAGGCCGGGGCGACCGCGTTCTTGGCGGACGCCCCAGCCAACGTGTACCGGTCGGTGGTGCGGGCGGTGCTCGGCGCGTGACCGGGACCGGCCGCCGGTGGACTAGGCGGCGGGACCCGCGGTCAGCGTGATCGTCGCGGTGTGCGACGCACCCGCGGTGTCGGTGTAGGTCACCGTCACGCGGTCGCCGACGCCGTGCGACCGAATCGCCGCCGTCAGGGCGTCCGCGGTCGAGACGGCCGTGCCGTCGAGCGCGGTGATGACGTCGCCCGCGACGAGGCCGGCCTTCGCCGCGCCGGACCCCTCGACGGTGCCGGCGACCGCGACGCCGCCCGTCGTGGCGGTGCCGCTCACCTCGACGCCGAGGAACGCCGGCAGGCCGATCGTGATCGTCGACGAGGACTCGCCCGCGAGGATCGCGTCCGCGATCGACTTCGCGGTCGAGATCGGGATCGCGAAGCCCGTGACGTCCGACGACCCGGAGGACGCCGCGGTCGCCATGCCGACGACCTCGCCCTCGCTGTCGAGCACCGGGCCGCCGGAGTCACCGGAGACGATGTCCGCCGCGACCTGGATCATGCCCGTCAGCGACTCGGTGCCGGAGCCGGACTCGCTCTGCACCTGGATGTCCTGGTCGGTGGCGGTGACCGTGCCCTCCGCGGCGACGAGGTTCCCCGTCCCCTCGGCGTTGCCGACGTCGGTCACGGTGTCCCCGGTCTTCGCGCCGCCGTCGTCGTCGAGCGTGACGGTCGACAGGCCGGACGCGTCCTCGAGCTTGAGGACCGCGACGTCGTGCGTGGCGTCCGTGCCCACGACCTCCGCCTTGTACTGCTTGCCCGTCGTCTCGTCGGTCACGACGATGCTCGTGGCGCCCTGGACGACGTGGTTGTTCGTGAGGACCGTGCCGTCCGAGGTGAGGATCATGCCCGTGCCCGCCGCCTGCGACGACTCGTCGTAGTTCAGCACCGTGTTGATCGTGACGACGCCCTTCTTCTGCGCGGCCGTCGCGGCGGTGGCGGCGGACTCCGTCCCGGTGCCCGAGCTGCCGTCGGTCGTCCCGCCGTCGCCCGTGCCGCCCTGGCCGGGGACGGTGAAGCCGTTCGTGCCCGATCCGTCCGTGCCCGTCCCGCCCGAGCCCGTCCCGCTCCCGGTGCCGGGCAGGGTCGTCGTGCCCTGCGACTGGCTCGACGTCGTCGTGGTGTGCTGCGACGAGAGCCCGAGGGCCGTGCCTCCCGCCGCCCCGACGATCGCGAGCGCGGCGATGCCCGAGCCGATCACGAGCCCGAGTCGGCGAGGACGCCTCGTGGTGGACCCGGACGGTCCGTGTCCGGGGTGGTTCGCCGCTGCGGCGCCGTTCGCCCAGCCGAGCCCGGCCGGCGTGGGGCGGCCGTTCGACCAGTGCTGGCCGTCGAGCGCGGGGCTGCCGACGAGGTAGGGACCGCGACCGTCGTGGGTGTAGGCGTAGGGGCCGGAGCCGTCGGGTGCGTAGAGGTACGGACCGCTCCCGTCGAACGCGTAGGCCGGACGGAGCGTCGTGCGGTCGGCGTGCGGTGCCTCCCAGGCGCCCTGCGTCCACCCGGTCGACGCGGTGGTCGGCTCGCCGTTCGTCCCGCCAGCGGTGGTGTCGGGGTTGGGGGTCTCGTTCATCGGTGCTCTCCGGTCGTCCCTCGACGACCCGGTCGGGCGTCGATGGATGCCAGTACAGGCCCGTTCCCCAAGGAGACCCTATGAACCAGCACTGCACACGCTCACGGCTTGCTCGGGGACGACCGAACGCGATCACGGCGATGTCCGGGCCGCCGACGGGCTCCCGCGTTAGGGTTGCCCCACCCCCATGGCAGCTCCCGTCCTCGCACCCGCCCCCAGCTCCGCCGGCCGACTCGTCCGTGCCACCGTGCTGGCGGTCGTGGTCCTCGTCGTCGCCGTCGCCCTGTCGGTCGCCTTCGGCTCGCGGCCGATCCCGCTCGGGACCGTCCTCGACACCGTCCTGCACCCCGGACGACGCGACGAGGTCGGGCTGATCGTCCTCGGGAACCGGGTGCCCCGCACCGTCGTGGGGCTCCTCGCCGGTGCGGCGCTCGGGGTCGCGGGCGCCGTCATGCAGGGCGTCACCCGCAACCCCCTGGCCGACCCGAGCGTGCTCGGCATCAACGCCGGCGCCTCGCTGGCCGTCGTGACCGGCATCGCCGTGTTCGGCGTGAGCGGCACCGGGGCCTACCTGCCGTTCGCGTTCGTCGGTGCCGGGCTCGCAGCGCTGCTCGTGTACGGGATCGCCGCGGTCGCGCGGCGCGGACTCTCCCCGGTCGGACTCGCGCTCTCGGGGGCGGTGGTCGCGGCGGCGCTGTCCTCGGTGACGACGGCCGTCCTCGTGACGAACCGGTCGCTGCTCGACCAGCTGCGGTTCTGGCAGGTCGGTGCCCTCGCCGGGAAGGACCTCCAGACCGCCGGGGTGATCGTCCTGCCGGTGCTCGTCGGCCTCGTCGTCGCGATCGGCCTCGGGCGGTCGCTCAACACACTCGCGCTCGGGGACGAGCTCGCCGCGTCGCTCGGGCAGCGGATCGTGCTCGTCCGGGTGCTCGGCGGTGTCGTCACCGTGCTCCTCGCCGGGTCGGCCGTGGCCGCCGCGGGACCGGTCGCGTTCGTCGGTCTCGCCGTGCCGCACGCCGTCCGCCGGCTGACCGGCCCCGACAACCGCTGGACGATCCTGCTCTCCGCGGTCGTCGCTCCGGCGCTCCTGCTCGTCGCCGACGTGATCGGTCGCGTCGTCGCGTACCCGGGCGAACTGCAGGTCGGCATCGTCACGGCACTCGTCGGGGCACCCGTGTTCATCGCCCTCGTCCGGTCCAGGGCGGTGCAAGGGCTGTGACCGCCGTCGAGACCCGACGCCGGCGACGTGTCGTCGGCGCCCGCCGCGAACTCGTCGTGCTCGGCGTCCTGCTCGTGGTGCTCGTCGCGCTCGTCTTCACCGGGCTCGGCGTCGGCGAGATCCCGCTGTCGCCCGGGCAGGTCGCCGCGGCGGCGCTCGGGCACGGGGACGCGATCTCGGACTTCGTGATCGGACAACTCCGCGGCCCGCGGGTGTTCGGCGCGGTCTTCGTCGGAGCCGCACTCGGCGTCGCGGGGGCCATCGTGCAGAGCGTCGTGCGGAACCCCATCGCGAGTCCGGACGTGATCGGCATCACGTCGGGGGCGAGTGCCGCCGGCATCACCGCGATCGTGCTGTTCGGCGCCTCCGGCGTGGTCCTGTTCGGCACGGTGCTGGTCGGGGCCGTCGTGGTCTCGCTCGTGGTCGCGGCGCTGTCCTGGCGGCGGGGGATCACCGGCAACCGGGTCGTCCTGGTCGGGATCGGCGTCGCGGCGATCTGCCTCGCGGTCACCGGCTGGATGCTGACGAGCGGCACCGTCACGCAGGCCGGCACGGCGCTCCTGTGGCTGTCCGGCAGCCTGAACGCCGTCGACCGGGACCTCGTCGGCGTCCTCGGTGCCGCGTTCGTCGTGCTCATGGTGCTCGCCCTCGTGCAGTCGCCCCGCCTGACGGTGCTCGCGCTCGGCGACGAGGTCGCTGCGGCCCTCGGGCTCCGGCCCGACCGCGCCAAGGTCCTGCTGCTCCTCACCGCGGTCGGCATGACGGCGGGCGCGGTCGCCACCGCTGGGCCCGTGGCGTTCGTGGCGCTCATGTCGGCGCCGATCGCGCGTCGGGTCGTCGGCGGTGGTCGCGTCGCGCTCGGACCGGCAGCCGCGGTCGGGGCGGTGGTGACCCTCGCGAGCGACCTCGTCGCGCAGTTCGCGATCCCGGGCACGGCGCTGCCGGTCGGCGTCGTGACCGGGGTCGTCGGCGCGCCGTACCTGCTCTGGCTGCTCGCCCGCGGCCGCTGACCCCGCCCCCGCACCGTTCCCTCCCCGCTCCCCGCTCCCCGGTCCCCGCAAGTTCCTTACTTTCGTCATCTCGGCGGGGGCACGCCCGTCCCGTGGAACCTCGGCGAACGTGAGCGGCGAGTTGTGGAACCCCGACGACCTCTCCAGGCCGCTCGGCGTCAGGCTGCGGTCGCATGATCTGCGGCGCGCGGTGCCTCGCGGTCGCACGACATGCCGTCGCGCGAGCCGAGCGGCGACAGTTTCTGCGACCGGCGTGGACGTGAGCGGCACGTCCTGCGACCAGCTCCGCGGGAGGGACCCGGCACGATGCCGCCGCGCTTCGGCAGGAGGGACCGGCACGACCGCCGCCGCGCTTCGGCAGGAGGGACCGGCTCGACCGGCGCCGTACCTCGACGGGTGCGGGCCTGCCAGGCCGGCCACCCCGCCGACGCGAGCCGACGCGGGGAGGCGAGCCGCGCCTCCAGGCCGGTCGTGGGCGACCCCTCGTCGGAACGTGAGCGGCGCGCCCCGCTGACCCGTCCGGCCCGTGCAGCGACACGCCGTCGAACGCCGTTCCCGCAAGAGCGTGCGGTTTCCCGCACGACCCGCCGTCGACCCCCCGTCCGGGTGTCTGCACCGCTCGTTCTGTCCCCGTAGGTTCGCAGTCGATCGCGGGGGCGACCCGATGGCGAGCCGACCCGATGGCACGCTGACCTCCGCGGATGAAGGACCGTCATGCCCGAACAGCTCGACGGCGCTCCCGTGCGCCGGAGGCAGTGGGGTTCCGAGCGTCGTACCCGCCCGCTCGACACCATCCACGCCCGACCGTCCGACCGGAAGCTCGTGTCCGGTCGCGTCGCCATCATCCTGACGATCGCGTTCTGGCTCGCGTACGTCGTCTACACCGTGATCCGCCAGTTCCTCGACTACGGCACCGAGAGCTTCCGCTTCACCACCGAGGCGATCTCCTACCTCGTGGTCGTCACCTTCCTCACCTTCTCCGCGCTCATGCACCTCATCGCGCGTCAAGGCGCGATGGAGCGCTTCGCGACCCACGTCCGGGTCCCGCGTGCCGAACTCGACCGCCACTTCGGCGAGGGCCACGAGGCGCCCATGACGGTCCTCGTCCCGAGCTACGCCGAGGAGCCCGACGTGGTCGCCACGACGCTGTGGTCGGCCGCACTGCAGGAGTACCCGAACCTCCGGGTCGTGCTGCTCGTCGACGACAACCCGTTCCCGACCGACCCCGAGGTGGCCGACAAGCTCGAGCGGACCCGGGCCGTCGCCGGGCAGATCCAGGCGCAGCTCGCCGCACCGTCGCGACGCTTCCAGGAGGCGCTGCTCGTCGCGGAGATCGACGCCGAGACCGCGCCGAACGCCTCCGTCGACGCGCTCCGCACCCTCGTCGAGCACCACCGCTGGGCCGACGCGTGGCTGCGGCGGCACGCCCGCGAGCACGAGGTCGTCGACCACGTCGACCACTTCTTCCACGACCAGGTGCTCATCTCGCTCGCGGACGAGCTGCGCCTGACGTCCGAGGCGCTCGAGGCGGCCATCGTCGACGCGCTCGACCGCCGTGCCTCCGACGCAGCGGCGTCCGGGCCCCACGGTGGCGACGCGTTCACCGACGTCACCAGCGCCCGTGCGCTCGAGCTGACCCGGCGCCTCGCGTGGACGTTCACCGCCGAGATCACGACCTTCGAACGGAAGCGGTTCGCGAACCTCTCCGACGAGGCGAACAAGGCGATGAACCTCAACTCCTACATCGGTCTCCTCGGCGGCGCGTACGCGTTCGAGGAGACCGCGAGCGGGACGGTCCTGCGCACGGTGTCGTCGCCGGAGCACGCCGACCTCGTCGTGCCCGCGTCCGACTACGTCCTGACGCTCGACGCCGACTCGGTCCTGCTCCGCGACTACTGCCTGCGCCTGGTGTACTTCCTCGAGCAGCCGGAGAACGCCCGCGTCGCCGTGACCCAGACGCCGTACTCGTCGTTCCGCGGCGCCGCGACGCGCATCGAGCGGCTGGCCGGCGCCACGACCGACATCCAGCACATCCTCCACCAGGGCATGTCCCGGCACAACGCGACCTTCTGGGTCGGGGCGAACGCGGTCATCCGCACCCGGGCGCTCCGCGACATCGAGGAGGTCGAGACCGTCGGCGGCTTCGAGGTGAAGCGGTACGTGCAGGACCGCACGGTCATCGAGGACACCGAGTCGAGCGTCGACCTCGGCATGCACGGGTGGACCCTCGTGAACTACCCGGAGCGCCTCTCCTACAGTGCGACGCCGCCGGACTTCGGCTCGCTGATCGTCCAGCGTCGCCGCTGGGCGAACGGTGGCCTGCTCATCCTGCCGAAGTACCTCCGCCAGGTGCGGGAGCGCCGGCAGCGGGGGGAGCGGGTCGGCATCGTCGAGATGTCGCTGCGGGTCAACTACATGGCGTCGATCGCCTGGGGCTCGCTCGGGCTGATCTTCCTGCTGGCCTACCCGTACGACTCGCGGCTCCTCAGCCCGATGGTGCTCCTGGCCGCGCTGCCGTACTTCTGGCTCTTCGCGTCGGACCTGAAGTACTGCGGGTACAAGCGCACCGACATCCTCCGGATCTACGGGTTCAACCTCATCCTCATGCCGGTCAACGTCGCCGGTGTGCTGAAGAGCGTGCAGCAGGCGCTGACGGCGAAGAAGATCCCGTTCGCCCGCACGCCGAAGGTCCGCGACCGGACCGCGTCGCCGGCGCTCTACGTCCTGGCGCCGTACGCGATGGTGGTGTTCTCGGTCTTCACGTTCGTCCGCGACTACCAGGCGCAGAACTGGGGCAACGCGGTCTTCGCCGCCTTCAACGCCCTGCTCGCGTTCTACGCGATCGTCGCCTACATCGGGATCTGGAACTCGGTCGTCGACGTGTGGCTCTGGGCCACGAAGTGGATGTACTACGACCCGTCCGCCCGGGCCGCCCGCACGGCCGCGCGCCGGCAGGCCAGGCAGGACCGGAAGCGCGCCCGGAAGGGCCTGCTCCCCGAGGTGGAGCCGGTGGCCGAGGACTGGCGCGCGGTGCTCTACTACGGCCACGGCGGGGCGGAGATGCCGACCCGCCACGGTGCCGACACCGTGGGTGCCCCGGCCCCGGCCGGCACCGCTCCGGCCACCGCGGCCACCGCCGCCACCTCCACGACCACGGTCCCCACCGCGGCCACGCCCTCCGACGAACGGACCGCTGCCTGATGTCCTCCACCAGACGCCTCTCCCCGCTCCGGGTCGGCCTCGCGGTCGTCCTCACCGCGGCCGTCGGGGCCGGCGGCTACCTCGGCTTCGACCGGTGGCAGGCCGCCCAGGCCGCGGACGCCCAGCAGAGCTGGTTCGCCGCGTACACCGACGTCACCGCCACCCCGACGTTCGCGTTCGAGGACGTCAAGTCCGCGAAGGGCCGCGACGTCATGCTCTCGTTCGTCGTCGCCGACCACGACGACGCCTGCACCCCGACGTGGGGATCGGCGTACTCGCTGCAGGGCGCGTCGGACTCGCTCGACCTCGACCGGCGCATCGCCCGACTGCAGCAGCAGAAGGGAGAGGTCGGCGTCTCGTTCGGCGGCCTCGCGAACGACGAGCTCGCCACGACGTGCACGAACCGCTCCGACCTCGTGGACGCGTACGAGACCGTCGTGCAGCGCTACGACGTCAGCACGGTCGACTACGACGTCGAGGGCGACGACCTCACCAACCACGCTGCCGGGGTCCGTCGAGCCGCTGCCGTCAAGCAGCTGCAGGACGCCCGCCGTGCTGCCGGCCACCCGCTCGCGGTGTGGTTGACGCTGCCGGCGGCCCCCGGTGGGCTGACGAGCGACGGCACGACCGCGGTCGCGCAGTTCCTCAAGGCCGGCGTCGACCTGGCCGGGGTCAACGCGATGACCATGGACTACGGGCAGAGCAAGGGCGCGAGCCAGAGCATGTACTCGGCCTCGGTCCAGACCCTGCAGGAGGTCCAGCGCCAGCTCGGCATCCTCTACCAGCGGGCCGGCACGCCGCTCGGTGACCGGACGCTCTGGCACAAGGTCGGTGCGACGCCGATGATCGGGCAGAACGACATCCAGGACGAGGTGTTCTCGCTCGCCGACGCGCGGAAGCTCAACGCGTGGGCCCGGGAGCGCGGCCTCGGCCGCATGTCGATGTGGTCCCTGAACCGCGACACCACCTGCGGCTCGAACTACGTGAACCTGTCGACCGTGTCGAACTCCTGCTCCGGTGTCGACCAGGGCGGCGTGCTCTTCGCCGACGTCCTCGGCAAGGGCTTCACCGGCGGGGTCGTCGCGGCTGCCTCGGACGTCACGAAGGCCGAGCCGAGCGCGACCGTGCAGCCGACCGACGACCCGAAGACTAGCCCGTACCCGGTGTGGAGCGCCGACGCCTCCTACCTCGAGGGCACGAAGATCGTCTGGCACCACAACGTGTACGAGGCGAAGTGGTGGACCTCGGGCGACCTGCCGGACGACCCGGTGCTCAGCGCGTACGAGACCCCGTGGCAGCTCGTCGGTCCCGTGCTGAAGGGCGAGAAGCCGGTGAAGCAGGTCACCCTGCCGGCGGGCACCTACCCGTCGTGGTCCGGCACGAAGCAGTACGACACCGGGGCGCGGGTCCTGTTCGACGGCGTGCCGTACCAGGCGAAGTGGTGGAACACGGGCGACAGCCCGGAGGCCTCGACGAGCGACCCGGACGGGTCGCCCTGGGTGAAGCTCAAGGACTCGGAGATCAAGGAGATCCTGGCCGGGACGGACGGCTGAGGGTCCGCCGCGCAGGCGGCGGTCCGTCGGCGACCCGGTGACGGACGGGAGGCACGGTGCGGGCCCGCACCGTGCCTCCCGTCCGTCTCGGTGCGTGTTCCGTGGACGTTCGCTGATCGCGCACTGCCGAGTTGTGCACAGCCCCGTTCTGGGCTCCCGCAGGAGCGCGCGTTTCCGATACGCTGATGGGCCAAGAGAGGGAGGTCCACGATGTCCGATCCAGTGGTCCCGCAGCAGGGTCCGGCAGCCAGCGACGGTCGCACCCAGCAGCAGCGACTCGTCGACACCACGATGACCTTCAGTCTCGAGCAGGCGGCGGCCCTCACGCCCGAGTCCGGCATCTCGACGGAGGAGCGCGACGCGATCACCGCCCTGCCGTCCGGTTCGGCGCTCCTGGTCGTGCGCCGCGGCCCGAACGTGGGAGCCCGGTTCCTGCTCGACTCCGACGTCACGACGGCCGGCCGGCACCCCGACGCCGACATCTTCCTCGACGACGTCACCGTCTCGCGCAAGCACGCGCAGTTCCTGCGCCACGGCACCAGCTTCACCGTGAAGGACCTCGGGTCGCTCAACGGCACCTACTTCGACGGTGCCCGCATCGACGACGCGCTGCTCACCGACGGGGCCGAGGTCCAGGTCGGCAAGTTCCGCATGACCTTCTACGCCTCCCGGGTCGACCTGGCGCGCCTGGCGAACGCGTAGTGCCTGCGCGGTCCGCCGCGGCCCGGGCGGGGTCCGTGGCGCCGGAGCTGCTCACCATCGGGCAGGTCCTCGCTCGCCTCAAGCCGGAGTTCCCGGACCTCGCCGGATCGAAGCTCCGGTTCCTCGAAGAACGCGAGCTCGTCACGCCGGTGCGGACCGCCAGCGGGTACCGCAAGTTCTCGCCGGCCGACGTCGAGCGGCTCCGGATCATCCTCGGCCTGCAACGCGACCACTACCTGCCGCTCAAGGTCATCAAGCAGTACCTGGCCGACCTCGACGCCGGGCGCGAACCGACGCTTCCCGGCGGGGGAGAAGCACCGAAGCCGTCGATCCTCGGGCGGGAGCGGCGCTACACCCGAGACGAGACGATCCGGGCCGCCGACGCGACCCCGATGCTGCTGTCCGACGCGGTCTCCTCGTCGTTGCTCCCCGCGAGCGACACCTACGGTGAGGACGCCGTCGTCGTGCTGAAGGCCCTCGTCGAACTGCAGCGGTCCGGCATCGAGCCGCGACACCTGCGGACGTTCCGCGCGACCGCCGAGCGCGAGGTCGGGCTGATCGAGTCGGCGCTCATGCCGGTCTCGCGCCGTGGGGACGCCACGTCGAAGGCCAAGGCGACCGAACTGGCGCGCGAGATCGCGGGGCACCTGGAGACCATCCGTTCGCAGCTGATCCGCTCGGCGATCGGTCGACTCGACGCATGATCGGGGGTCGGTCGAACCGCGGTCGGGACGTCGCTGACGCTGGTGTGTGTCGGAGGGCGGGGCGTATCCTCGACACGCCGGACGCGCCGGAGCGGATGTCCCGCGCGCGACGGCTCGGAGTCGCTACCGTGGACCTCGGAACAACTCTCAACCCGGCCTTGAAGCTTCGGGTGGGGGCTCGATCGTCGTGGAAGGCAAGCGCATGAGTGGGACTGACACCCCCGGTACCGGGTCGGAGATGACGCGGTACGACCTCGGGCTGCTCTTCACCGATGGCATGCCCGAGCACGACGAGCAGAACGGGTACCGCGGCACCGTCGCCGCTCGTGCCGCGGGGATCTCCTACCGCCAGCTCGACTACTGGGCCCGGACCGAACTCGTCCAGCCGACCATCCGTGGCGCTGCCGGCTCCGGCTCGCAGCGGCTCTACGGCTTCCGCGACATCCTCGTGCTCAAGCTCGTGAAGCGCCTGCTCGACACCGGCATCTCGTTGCAGCAGATCCGTACGGCCGTGAACCAGCTCCGCGAGTCCGGTGTGTCCGACCTCGCGCAGACGACACTGATGTCCGACGGGGCGTCGGTGTACCTGTGCACCTCGGACGACGAGGTCATCGACCTGGTCTCGCGCGGGCAGGGCGTGTTCGGCATCGCCGTGGGCAAGGTCCTGCGTGAGGTCGAGTCCTCGCTCGTCGAGCTCGACGCGGCACCGGCGGCCGATCCTGCCGACGAGCTCGCCGCTCGCCGGGCGTCGCGCGCGTCCTGACGCTGCTGCCGGGCCGTTGCCCCAGCGTTGGCGGGCCGTCGGCCGGCGTTGCCGGGTGTGGTCGCTGCCTCGGGTTGGCCTTGTCTTCGGCGTTGCCGTTGACCTTGGCGTTGACCTCGGCCTTGGCGTTGGTGGGTCGCGACACCCCGCCGAGCATCCGTCGAGCGGTCACGAGCGGTCGGTGTCGCCGAGTCCGATCGACGATGCATGACCGATGGCCGGTCGTGAGCGGAGAGTCGTGCCCCCCCGGTCGTCGTCACCGGCGGGGGAGTTGGTCGCGCGACGTGCCGCGTGCCGATCGGCTTGGTCGCAGAAGTCGTCGGGTCCGAGGGCCCGGCCCGACATCGTCGGCGACCAGCGCGGACGTGAGCGGCACGTCGTGCGACCGACGGCCGGCGTCACGTCCGACATCGTGTGCGACCAGCGCGGACGTGAGCGGCACGTCGTGCGACCAACGGTCGTCGTCACCGGCGGGGGAGTTGGTCGCGCGACGTGCCGCGTGCCGATCGGTTTGGTCAGAGAAGTCGTCGGGTCCGAGGGCGCGGCCCGACATCGAGTGCGACCAGCGCGGACGTGAGCGGCACGTCGTGCGACCAACGGCCGGAAGCGCCAGCGCCGAGGCCGACGCAGCGCCAGCGCCGACGTCCCGCGAAGCCGAAGCCGCGCCCGCGCCCGCGCCGGGCGCCCGCGCCGCAGGACCTAGGTGTACTGAGCCGTCAGGTTGGTGACACTCGGGCTGCGGGCGTGAGGCCGTGGCTCGAGTGGATCCGGCCAGTGTTGTAGTGCTCGATCCAGGGCGCAAGCGCCTCGGCGCGCGCTTGGTTGCTCGTGAATGGCTGTTTGTAAGCCCACTCGGTCGCGAGGGTTCGGTTGAACCGTTCGACCTTGCCGTTCTGCCACGGGCAGTGCGGCTTGATGAATTTCTGCCTGGCACCGAGCGCTATGACGGCGTCCTTGAACGGCTGTGATCGTCGATACGCGAGCGCGTTGTCGGAGATGACTCGCTGGATCCGGATCACGCCGTGACTGGCGAAGTAGGCGGCGGCGCGGGTGAGGAACCCAGCCGCGGTC
>CAJYUW010000055.1 GCA_913778205.1 uncultured Curtobacterium sp. | reverse complement strand
GGCGCGGTGCCAGCTGGCACCGCGCCTCCCGTCTGATCATGGTCGCGTCAGCGCCCGCTGATCAGCGACCCAGGAACTTCTGCAGCGACTGCATCTCTTCCTCGGTGGGAGCCTTCGGGTTCTTCGCGTTCGCACCGCCGAAGCCGAAACCGGATCCCTTCGCCGCCTGCGGCTGCGGCTGCGCCGCAGCACCCGACGCGAGGGCCGCGCGCTTGGCCGGGTTGCCGACCTTCTTCTTCTTCGCGCCACCCTGCTGCTGCTTCTTCTTGCCGCCGTGCATGCCCGGGATCGGTCCCATGCCCGGCATCTGCGGCACACCGCCCCGCGCGACGGTCTTCATCATCTTCGCGGCCTGCTCGAAGCGGTTCACGAGCGCGTTGACCTCGGTCACCGTGGTGCCCGAACCCTTCGCGATGCGCAGGCGCCGTGAGCCGTTGAGGAGCTTCGGGAGCTCGCGCTCCTGCTTCGTCATCGACTGGATGATCGCCTCGGTGCGGACGATCTCGCTCTCGTCGAAGTTGTCGAGCGCCTCGCGCATGCCCTTCGCACCCGGGAGCATCCCGAGCATGCCCTTGATCGAGCCGGCCTTGCGGAGCTGCTGCATCTGTTCGAGGAAGTCGTTCAACGTGAACGAGTCGCTGGCGATCTTCTCCGCGACCTTGCGGGCCTCGTCCTCGTCGAAGGCCTGCTGCGCCTGCTCGATGAGGGAGAGGATGTCGCCGAGGTCGAGGATGCGGCTCGCCATGCGGTCCGGGTGGAACGGCTCGAAGTCGTCGAGTCCCTCGCCGGTGGACGCGAACATGATCGGGCGGCCGGTGATGCTCGCGACCGAGAGCGCCGCGCCACCGCGGGCGTCGCCGTCGAGCTTCGACAGCACGACACCGGTGAAGTCGACGCCCTCCTGGAACGCGCGGGCCGTGGCCACGGCGTCCTGACCGATCATCGCGTCGATGACGAACAGGACCTCGTCCGGGTCGACGGCCTTGCGGATGTTCGCGGCCTGCTTCATCAGCTCGGCATCGACGCCGAGGCGGCCCGCGGTGTCGACGATGACGGTGTCGTACTGCTGGTCGACCGCGGCCTTGATCGCGTTCTTCGCGACCTTGACCGGGTCGCCGACGCCGTTGCCGGGCTCCGGGGCGAAGACGTGCACGCCGGCCTGCTCGCCCACGACCTGGAGCTGCTGCACGGCGTTCGGGCGCTGGAGGTCCGCCGCGACGAGCATCGGGGTGTGGCCGTCCTTCTTGAGCCACTTGCCGAGCTTGCCCGCGAGCGTCGTCTTGCCGGCGCCCTGGAGTCCGGCGAGCATGATGACCGTCGGCGGACGCTTCGCGAACTCGAGGCGACGCTGCTGCCCGCCGAGGATGCCGACGAGCTCCTCGTTGACGATCTGGACGACCTGCTGCGCCGGGTTGAGCGCCTTGTTCACCTCGTCCGAGAGCGCACGCTCACGCACCGAGGCGGTGAAGGACTTGACGACCTCGAGCGCGACGTCGGCGTCGAGGAGCGCCCGCCGGATCTCGCGGACGGTGCCGTCGACGTCGGACGGGGACAACCGACCCTTGCTCCGCAGGTTGCGGAAGGTCTCTGTCAGCCGGTCGGAGAGTGAACCGAATTGCGCCATGATCCGTCGATCCTACAAGGCGACCACCGATCAGCCCGACCGCGACCGGGACGGTGCTCGAGGACTACCGTCAGCCCCGTGCGACTGAGGGAGATCGACGCTGGCGGATGGTTGCGTGCGACGGGGGCAGCGCTGTTCGGCGGCTGCATGGCGACGGCGTTCTCGATGCGCTTCACCGCCGAGACGCGAGTGGTCGTGACGGTCGGCGCGGTCGTGGCGATCGCCGTCCTCGTCCTCGTGGTCTCGGCATGGTCGAGCGGAGGCGGTCCGGCGGAACGCCGCGCGCTCCGAGCCTGGGTGCAGGGCGGGCCGGAGCCGGACGGGGTGCGGCGAGACCGGAAGGCCCGGTTCCTGCGGGACTTCGTCGACCGGACCGGCTGGTACCTCTGGTTCGGCGCAGCGTTGGGGGGTCGTCTTCGCGGCGGGAGGTGTCTCTGACCTCACCGGCACGCCGGACGTGCCGAGGGCGGTCCTGTCCCTGGGAACGGCCGCGGTCTTCGTGGTCGTCTCGGTCCGCGCGTTCGTCGTCGAGCGCCCGCACCGAGAACGCGCAGCACTGCTCCACACCGGGCTCGTGATGTCGCCGGAGTGACGGAGGACACGACTCCGTTCCGCAGGACCGAGCAGGAGGCCCGGCGCACGCCGCAGCGTGGGTCGCCGTGCCCTGTGACGGTCTCAGACCGTTTCGGCGCGGTCGCCCCGCCGACGTCGGGCTCGCCCGACCACCCAGGCGGTGAGGACGACCGAGCCGACGGCCATCACGACAGCATCGGCCGACTCGCCCGCGAACCACCGGAGCGTGATCGTTCCAGCGGCGCCCCACGGCAGCCAGCCGACGGCGATCGCCGCTGCGACGACGTCGGCCCCACGGAGGGCGAGGACCACGACCGCGGCTGCGACGATGAGCGCGGCTCCGGCGAGCATCCACGGGGAAGCGACCATGGTCCACCAACCGCCGTCGCCGAGCAGCGTGAGTTCGAACGGGTTGCCGCTCGGCAGCCGGAGCAGCGCGAACGTGGTCAGACCGACACCGACGACCCCGGCCGACGCGGTGAGCGCCACACGGTTCCGCGGATCCCCGAGGCTCGTGACGACGACGAGCAGGAGCGCGGTCACGAGGGTCGTCGATCCGGGTCCGTTCCAGTTGTCGGTCGCCTGCACGACCAGTCGTGTCATCACGACTCCGAGCACCACGAGCAGCCCGGCCAGGTGTGCCCCGGCCCGCCACCCGCCGAGAGCGGCGAGGGCGACGAGCACCATCGGCACGGCGACGAGCACCCCGGCGTTCCAGAACGGGCCGAACATGGGCGACCGCGCGTCGAACGGCCCGGAGACACCCCACGGCACCCATGTCACGAAGACGAAGTACACGACGGCGAACGCGGCTCCCGCGCCCGTGGCGAGCGATGCGGCGAGGGCCCGGACCCGCTCCGGGAGGAGCACGTTGACCCGCTCCACGACGCCGCGCCAGCGAAGGTCGACGAGCTCGCCCGCCGAAGGGTGTGACCGCCCCTCGCCGTCGGCGACGTCGAGCAGCGTGCCCACCATGTCCTCGCCGTGCTGGTTGCGCCAGCGACGCGGGTACCAGCGCAACGCCGCGCGGTAGCGCCGGGCAAGGGCGGTGTCGGCGGTGGCGACGGACTCGGTCATGCGGTTCCCCCTGCTGTGACGTGCGACGCGATGGTCGCGAGACCCGGACGCCATGCCCGGAGCCGTTCCTTCGCGGCCGACGCGTTCGCCTCGAGCCGACGGACCTCGACCGACAGGCGTTCGGCGCCGTCCTCGGTCAGTTCGAAGTACTTCCGGAGCCGCCCGTCGACGACCTCGGAGCCAGCCTCGGCGACGAGGCCCTGCTCGAGGAGACGATCGAGGACGGCGTAGAGCGTCCCGACCTTGAGCCGGACGCGCCCCCCGGAGAGCGCTTCCGTGTCGCCGATGAGCGCGTAGCCGTGCTTCCTGCCACCGGCGAGCGACGTGAGGACGAGCATCGTCGGCTCACGGAGTTCTTGGGTACTCATGTTGCGAGCATACTCTGTCCATCAGGACATATGAAGGACCGATCGACTGGGCGAGCCCCGACGCCCGGTTGTTGTACGGCGTCCAGAAACCGGCGTACGCTGGCGCCCATGCCGGAACTCGAGATCGTCCGGGTGCCGGGGCTGCTCGCCTACGCCGAGGGCCTCGCACTGCAGCAGCGCCTCCGCGCCGACGTCGTCGCCGGCCGCTCCCCCGGCGCAGTCGTCCTGTGCGAGCACCCGTCCGTGTACACCGCGGGACGACGCACACAGCCGTCCGACCTCCCCCTCGACGGCTCCCCTGTGGTCGAGGTCGACCGCGGCGGACGCATCACCTGGCACGGACCGGGTCAGCTCGTCGCCTACCCGATCGTCCGGCTGGCGCAGCCGCTCGACGTCGTGGCGTGGGTGCGCGACCTCGAGCAGGTCCTCATCGAAGCCGCCGCCGCGGTCGGGGTCACCGCCGAGCGCGTCGACGGGCGCAGCGGCGCGTGGGTGCCGCGCCCGGACCGCTCGAACCACGACAAGGTGGGCGCGATCGGGCTCCACGTGGCCGAGGGGGTGACGAGTCACGGCATCGCGATCAACTGCGAGAACACCCTGGACGCGTACGCGGCGATCGTCCCGTGCGGCATCGCCGACGCGGGTGTCACGACGCTGAGCCGTGCGTCTGGGGAGCGCGTCTCAGTGGACGACGTCGCCGCGCTCGTCGCGCCCCTCGTGCAGCGCGCGTTCGACGGCATGCACACCGGCCACCGCATCGCGTCCGCCGGGGGCGAGCCGCGCCTCCCGTCCGACCCGAACCGCACCACCCACCTGCAGGAGGTCCCCGCATGACGCTCGCCCCGGAAGGCCGCCGCATGCTCCGCGTCGAGGCCCGCAACGCCGAGACGCCCATCGAGACGAAGCCCGCGTGGATCAAGACCCGCGCGACGCAGGGGCCGGAGTTCCGCGACCTCTCGGCACTGGTCAAGGACAAGCAGCTGCACACTGTCTGCCAAGAGGCCGGCTGCCCGAACATCTTCGAGTGCTGGGAGGACCGCGAGGCCACGTTCCTCATCGGCGGCTCGCAGTGCACGAGGCGGTGCGACTTCTGCCAGATCGACACCGGCAAGCCCTCGCCGCTCGACCGCGGGGAGCCCCGACGGGTGGCGGACTCGGTCGTGTCGATGGGCCTCAAGTACGCGACGGTGACCGGGGTCGCGCGGGACGACCTCGACGACGGCGGCGCGTGGCTCTACGCGGAGACGATCCGGCAGATCCACGAGCACTCCCCCGGCACCGGCGTCGAGATCCTCGTGCCGGACTTCAACGGGCGACCGGACCAGCTCGGCCAGGTGTTCGACGCCCGGCCCGAGGTCTTCGCGCACAACGTGGAGACGGTCCCGCGCATCTTCAAGCGGATCCGCCCGGCCTTCCGGTTCGAGCGCTCCCTCGACGTCATCACGCAGGGTCGGGACGCGGGGCTCGTGACGAAGTCGAACCTCATCCTCGGCATGGGCGAGGAACGCGACGAGGTGATCGACGCGCTCGAGCAGCTGTACGAGGCCGGCACGGACATCATCACGCTGACGCAGTACCTCCGGCCGTCGCCGCGGCACCTGCCGGTCGCGCGCTGGGTGAAGCCGGAGGAGTTCGTCGACCTCCGCGAGATCGCCGAGGACATCGGGTTCTCCGGCGTGCTCGCGGGGCCGCTCGTGCGCTCGTCCTACCGGGCGGGTCGCCTCTGGGCACGGGCGACCGTGGCCCGCGGGGGCACTGTGCCGGAGCACCTGTCGCACCTGCTGGAGGCTCCGGCCGGCCGCCAAGCCGTCTGAGCGGGGGGCGGCGCGCGGCGCCGCGGGGCCGCGGGGCGGCGGGGCCGCGAAAGCGACAGATCACCGTGCGCCGACGGGCGCGCACTGTCGCTTTCGCGGACGCGGCGCGCGGCACCACACGACGGACGGGAGGCACGGTGCCAGCTGGCGCCGTGCCTCCCGTCCGTCGGTGGGTCGCGTCGTGTCAGGCGCGTCCGCGGATGCTGCGCAGCAGCCACCCGATGATCGCGAGCAGGATGAGGGCGACGCCCACGAAGAGCAGGAACTTGAGCGCCGCGACGAAGATGCCGCTGAAGAGCAGGACGAGGCCGACGATGATCGCGATGATCAGCAGTGCGGGCATGGGGGTCTCCAATCCCTGGACGAAGACCGAGCGGATGCCCGGGCCGACGGAGACGCTACTCGTCGCGACGTGACCGCGTTCGCGGACAGCTGTCGCTCAGCCGACCAGGTTCTGCACGAACACGTGCGGCGTGAAGCCCGTGAGGTCGTTGATGCCCTCGCCCTGCCCGATGAGCTTGATCGGGATCCCGGTCTTCTCCTGCACGCTGAGCACGAACCCGGCCTTCGCCGAGCCGTCGAGCTTCGTGATGACGAGCCCGGTGACACCAGCGCCCTCGATGAACGCCTGCGCCTGCGCGAGTCCGTTCTGCCCCGTGGTGGCGTCGAGGACGAGCAGGACCTCGGCGATCTCGGTCTGCTTCTCGACGACGCGCTTGATCTTCGACAGCTCGTCCATCAGCCCGGCCTTGGTGTGCAGCCGACCAGCGGTGTCGATGACGACGATCTCGGTGCCGTCGCGCATCGCCTTCTCGACCGTCTGGTACGCGACCGACGCCGGGTCCTGCCCGGGCTGGGCCGGCCGGACGACGTCGACGCCGGCGCGCTCGGCCCACGTCGCGACCTGCTCCACCGCCGCCGCGCGGAACGTGTCCGCCGCGCCGACGACCACGGTGCGGTCGTACGTCTTGAGGAACTTCGCGAACTTGCCGATCGTGGTGGTCTTGCCGACGCCGTTGACCCCGACGACGAGCACGACGGCCGGACGGTTGCTGAGCTTCAGCGTCGTGTCGAGCTTCGAGAGCCGTTCCTCGAGGACCTCGCGGAGCATGCGCTGCAGGTCGGCGGGGTCGGTCGTGCCGTAGCGGTCGACGCGCGCGTGCAGGTCCTCGATGATCGCCTCGGAGATGTCCGGTCCGAAGTCGGCGCCGATGAGCGCGGTCTCGAGGTCGTCCCACGTGGTCTCGTCGATCGTCTTGCGCTGGAACAGCCCGCGCAGCCGGGAGGACAGGGACCAGGAACTCGCCATGTTCCCAGCTTAGAGCGCGGCGGGTGTGCGCCGTGCCCGGTATCCTCGACTCCTGAAGGGGAGTATTCCTCCTCGGCGACCTCGTCAGTACGGTCCGGGACGATCCGGGCCCGGGGCGTCGGCCCTCGGTCCAGCACGACGGACCATCGGCGGAAGAGACCTTCAGGCTCCGACGCGCCCGATCGCGCGTCCCTGACCTGAAGGGAAACCCGTGGACGTCCCCATCCTCGTCTGGTTGCTCACCATCGCCGGCATCCTCGGCCTGCTGGTGTTCGACTTCTACTCGCACGTCCGAACGCCGCACGTCCCGCACATCAAGGAATCCGCGTTCTGGTCGGCGTTCTACGTCGGGCTCGCGATCCTGTTCGGTGTCGGCATCCTCGTCTTCGGCGGCGGTCAGGCCGGCGGCGAGTACTTCGCCGGCTGGCTCACCGAGAAGGCACTGTCGGTCGACAACCTGTTCGTCTTCCTCATCATCATGACGAGCTTCGCGGTGCCGAAGGAGTACCAGCAGAAGGTGCTCCTGGTCGGTGTCGCGATCGCCCTCGTGGCCCGCGGCGTCTTCATCGCCCTCGGCGTCACGATCATCGAGAACTTCTCGTGGGTGTTCTACCTGTTCGGCGCGCTGCTGTTCTGGCTCGCGTGGTCGCAGGCCCGGGGCGGCGGCCACGACGACTCCGAGGGCGACTCGAAGCTCATCCGGACGCTCCGCAAGGTGATCCCGACGACCGACGACTACCACGGCGACAAGCTCACCGCGAAGGTCGACGGCAAGCGCCTGTTCACGCCGATGCTGCTCGTCATGGTGGCGATCGGCCTCACCGACGTGCTGTTCGCCCTCGACTCGATCCCCGCGATCTTCGGCCTGACGCAGGACGCCTTCATCGTGTTCACCGCGAACGCGTTCTCGCTCCTCGGTCTCCGGCAGCTCTACTTCCTCATCGCCGGGCTGCTCGAGCGCCTCATCTACCTCGGGCAGGGCCTCGCGGTCATCCTCGCGTTCATCGGTGTGAAGCTCGTCTTCCACGCGATGCACGTCAACGAGCTGCCGTTCATCAACGGCGGCGAGCACATCGAGTGGGCGCCCGAGATCCCGA
The DNA here is from genome assembly GCA_913778205.1 of uncultured Curtobacterium sp. Classification (GTDB taxonomy): domain Bacteria; phylum Actinomycetota; class Actinomycetes; order Actinomycetales; family Microbacteriaceae; genus Curtobacterium. Next base: position 51,053 of record CAJYUW010000055.1, on the reverse strand, counting down.
TCTGGTTCTCGCTGAGCTTCATCGCGCTGACGATCGCGGTCGCGACGGTCGCCTCGCTCGTGGTGTCGAAGAAGCGGCAGGAGCGCGGGCTCACCCCGACGGGGCAGCCGAAGGAGGCCGTGGAGGCCGACGCGAAGTAGGCGCGACCACGTCCCGGACGGGAGGCGCGGTGCCGGCTGGCACCGCGCCTCCCGTCCGTCCGGCGTCGCCTTGCGACGTGCCCGTGAAAGCGACAGATTCGTCGGAGTGCCCCGGAACCGTGCCGCGAGAGCGACAGATCCGTCGGGTTCGTGCGCGGGGATCTGTCGCTTTCACGAAAGCGACAGATCGCGCCGCGCCGTCCCGCGACCGCGGCGCTAAGCGACCGCGACCGCGGCGCTAAGCGACCGCGTCGGTCGGCTTCGCCGACCGCGTCTGGACGCGCTGCCCGACGACGGCGGACACCCCGTCCTGCCGCATCGACACCCCGTACAGCGCGTCCGCGATCTCCATCGTCCGCTTCTGGTGCGTGATGACGATGAGCTGCGACGACTCCCGCAGGCGTTCGAACACGGTGAGGAGCCGCCCGAGGTTCGCGTCGTCGAGCGCCGCCTCGACCTCGTCCATGATGTAGAACGGCGACGGGCGCGCGGTGAAGATCGCGACGAGGAGCGCCACCGCGGCGAGGGACCGCTCCCCGCCGGACAGCAGGGTGAGCCGGTCGATCTTCTTCCCCGCGGGCTTGACCTGCACGTCGATGCCCGTCGCGAGCAGGTCGTCGGGGTTCGTCAACGTGATCGACCCCGAGCCGCCGGGGAACAGGATCGGGAAGATGACGTCGAACGCCTCGCGGGTGTCGTGGAACGCCGCCTCGAAGATGGTCTGCATCTTCGTGTCAAGCTCCTCGATGATCGTCATGAGGTCGGTGCGGGTCTTCTGGAGGTCCTCGAGCTGCTCGGCGAGGAACGCGTGCCGCTGCTCGAGCGCCTGGAACTCCTCGAGGGCGAGCGGGTTCACCTTGCCGAGCTGCCCGAGGTCGCGTTCGGCCGCCTTGAGTCGTCGCTCCTGCTCGGCACGCACGTACGGCACCGTCTCGACCGCGTCCGGGTCGACGTCGTCCGTGGCGTCGTACTCCGGGAGGGCGGGACCACCGGGCAGGGTCGACTCGGCGTCGACGATGCGCTCGTCTGGGTCGACGGCCTCGTCGTCGACCGCGTCGTCGTCCACGACCACGGCGCCCGGGGCCTCGACACGTGCGGACCCGGCGCCGTCCGGTGTGCCGTCGTCCGCCACGATCGCCGCCGCCCGCGCCCGCTCGGCCTCGCGGTGTCGGCGGGCGAGCACCCGCGGGTCGACCAGGACGTCCACGGGCACCGGCACGTGCGGCCCGTACTCCGCGACGAGGACGGCCTCGACCAGCCCGAGCTCGCTCTGCGCCCGGTCGAGGATGCCCGACACGTGCAGCTTCTTCTCGTAGATCTCCATCTCGAGCGAGTGCACGCCGTCGGTGAGCGTCTGCAGCCGGTCGCGGAGCTCGCGCTCCTCGTTCCGGATCGCCTGCAGCTCGGTGTTCCGCTTCGACCGTTCGGACTCCTCGTTCGCCAGCCGCACGCGGGCCTCGGCGAGCGACCGGTCGACCGCGCCGAGGAGCCCCGGCAGGTCGGCGAGCACCCCCTCGGCGACGGCGATCTGCCCACGCCGGACCACGGCGCGTCGAGCGGCCTCCTCGGCGGCGGCGCGTTCGGCCCGGAGCTGCCGTTCGAGTCCGGCGGCGCGGTTCCGCTCGGCTCGCGCCCGTTCCCGCACCGTCTCCACCTGGATGCGCTGCTCGATCTCGGCCGCTCGGGCCGCCTCGAGGGCGTCCTGCAGCGCCGGACGACCCGACGCGTCGACGGCCGGTCGCGGCTGCTCCGAGAACGTCGTGTGCGCGGCCTCGGCCTGGGCGAGGGCGGATTCCACCGCCTCGACCGCGCCGTCGGTCTCGGCCAGGGCGGCGCGGAGCCGCTCGACCTCCGCCGCCGCGTTCTCGGCGCGTGCGCGCGTCGACGCGCTGGTGCGGTCGTACTCGGCGGCCGCCTTCGTGTGCGCGCGGGCAGCCTGGTCGGCATCCTCCGCGCGGCGACGCGCCTCCTCGACGGCACCACGAGCGGCCTGGAGGCGCGTGGCGGCGTCCTCGACGTCGGTCGCGACCGCGTCGCGACGGGTCACGGCGTCGTCGCGCTCCGCGACGAGCTCGATGCGGCTCGTCACGCGCTCGCCGCCACCCGTCACGCGGACGGCCCGGACGACGTCACCGGACCGCGTCACGACCGTCGCGAGCGGGGCGGCGGTGAGCACGGCCTCCAGGTCGACGTCCTCGTCCACCGCGACGAGCGTGTCCCGCAGGATCGCGGTGAGCGCCCGGGGCCCCTGCACCAGCTCCAGTGCGGGGCGCACGCCCGCGGGGAGCCGGTCCGGCAGGGCGGTCGTGCCGGGAGCGGGGTCGGTGCCCGCGACGACGACGTCGACGCGGCCGATGTCGGCGGACCGTGCGTGTGCGATGGCGTCGAGCGCGACCGCACGGTCGTCGGCGAGCACGGCGTCGGCGAGACCGTCGAGAGCGACGGCGATCGTGCCCTCGAAGCCGGGCTCCACGGTCAGCGCGTCCGCGAGGCGTCCGGCGATGCCCGCGCGACCGGCCTCGATGAGCGCCTGCGAGCCGTCGCGGACGTCGATGGACATGCCGAGGGCCGCGACCCGCGCGTCGAGGGCGTCGCGCTCGCGTTCGAGGGCGTGCAGGCGGTCCCGGAGTTCGTCCCGGGCGGTCTGGGCGGCGCGCTGCTGCTCGCGGGCCGACTCGACGGCAGCGGTGAGTGCGTCTTCGTCGACGCCCTCGGACGGGTCGGCCCCGAGGTCGGCGAGGGCTGCGGTCGCACGCTCGGCGCGCTCCGTGGCCTCGGCGAGGGCACGCTCGCGGCGTTCCCGGTCCGCGACGGCCGAGCCGCGCCTCGACCGTGCGACGTCGACGGCGGAGGCGAGCCGCTGCGCCTCGAGGTCGTGCTGCGACACCCGGGCGGCCTGCGCGGCGATCTGCTCGTCGAGCGCGTCGAGCGCGGCGCGGGCGTCGTGCACCCGGGCTGCGGCGGCGCCGGAGTCGCCCGCCATCTGCTCGGCGCGCTCCTCGAGCCGCTCGGCCTCGTCGCGGACCGACTGCACCCGCTCCGGGGTGACCGTCGGCCCCTGCTGCGGGGCGTCCGCCTGCTGCGCGAGGAACATCAGCCGCTGGTTCGCGAGGCTCGACAGGCCACGCAGCCGCTCCTGGACGCTCTCGAGCCGGTGCACGACGGTGCGCGCGCGGTCGACGTCGTCGCCGACCATGCTCTGCTCGACCTGCTGCTGCCGTGCGCGGGTGGCGTCCAGGCGCTCCTGCAGGACGATGCGCTCGGACTTCCGGCCGGCCTCGACCTCCTGGTGCTCGTGGAGCTCCCGGCGCAGGCGGACCACGTCGTCGGCGAGGATGCGTGCCTTGGCGTCCCGGGCGACCGCTGCGACCGACTGCGCTTTGCGGGCGACCTCGGCCTGCCGCCCGAGCGGTTTGAGCTGCCGACGGATCTCGCCCGCGAGGTCGGACAGCCGCGTCAGGTTCGTCTGCATCGCGTCGAGCTTGCGGAGCGTCTTCTCCTTGCGGCGGCGGTGCTTGAGGATGCCCGCGGCCTCCTCGATGAAGCCGCGACGGTCCTCCGGGGTGGCGTGCAGGACCTTGTCGAGCTGGCCCTGCCCGACGATGACGTGCATCTCGCGCCCGAGGCCGGTGTCGCTGAGGAGTTCCTGCACGTCGAGCAGCCGGCAGTTCTCGCCGTTGATGGCGTACTCGCTGCCGCCGTTCCGGAACAGGGTCCGGGAGATCGTCACCTCGGAGTACTCGATCGGCAGCAGGCCGTCGGTGTTGTCGATCGTCAGGAGCACCTGCGCCCGGCCGAGCGGCCCGCGGGTCGAGGTGCCGGCGAAGATGACGTCCTCCATCTTGCCGCCGCGGAGGGTCTTCGCACCCTGCTCCCCCATCACCCAGGCCAGGGCGTCGACCACGTTGGACTTGCCGGAGCCGTTCGGGCCGACGATGCACGTGACGCCCGGTTCGAACGCGAACGTCGTCGGCTGCGCGAAGGACTTGAACCCCTTGATGGTGAGGCTCTTCAAGTACATGCGGTCTCCGGGCGTTCGGCTGCGCTGCTGCTGGCGGTGTGCTTGCTGCTGCTGCGGGCTGTGCTGCTGGGCGTCAGGCTAACGCCTGCGGGGGCGCGGAGCGGGTTGGCACACGGGGCACCGGTGGCTCGACCGGTTCATGAAGGCCTCGCGGACGATGGTGGTGCCGCAGCGCGGGCACGGCTTGCCCTGTTGGCCGTAGACGTTCAGGCGCTGCGAGAAGTAGCCGGACTGCCCGTTCACGTTGACGTACTGCGCGTCGAAGCTCGTGCCGCCGTCCTCGAGCGCCCGACCGAGGACGCTCCGGACCTCGGTGAGGAGCGTGCGGAGGTCGGCGCGGGTCAGCCGCTCGGCCGGGCGGTCGAAGTGCAGCTTCGCGGCCCACAGCGACTCGTCGGCGTAGATGTTGCCGATGCCGCTCACGACGCCTTGGTCGAGCATGACGCGCTTGATGCCGCTCGACCGTTTGCGTGCCGCCGCGATGAAGCGGTCGTCGTCGAACGCGGGGTCGAGCGGGTCTCGGGCGATGTGCGACACCTGGTGCGGGATGCTCCGACGCCACGGTGCGTCCGGATCGGTCGCGTCGACGTGGCCCGCGAAGCCCGCCGGGGCGCCGTCCACCGTGGGCACCATGGGGTCGAGCGCCATCGACCCGAACGTGCGCTGGTCGACGAACTCGAGCTGGACGGGCTGCTCGGGTTCGCCGTTGCGGTCGGTCGACGCCGGCTGCACGTCGATGAGGATCCGGCGGTGCCTCGCGGCGGGGCGGTCGCGGCCGAGGAGCACCTGCCCGGACATGCCGAGGTGGGTGACGAGGGCTTCCGGGCGGTCGCCGTCGTGCTCGGGTCGCAGCGGGAACCAGAGGAACTTGCCGCGCCGGACGGCGGCGCCGATGGTCCGGCCGGTGAGCCGGTCGGCGAAGTCCTCGGCCGGGCCGTCGTGACGGGTGAGCGCACGGTCGTCGACGACGTCCACGTGCAGCACGCGGGCGCCGCTCACGGCGGGTTCGAGACCGGCGCGGACGACCTCGACCTCGGGGAGTTCCGGCACCGGTCAGGCGGTCCGAGCCGTGTCGACGGAGCCGTCGCGGCCGGACAGCTTCGTCCACGCCTGGAGCGCCGCGGCCATCTCGGCGGCCTTCTTGCTCGATCCCGTGCCGGAGGAGACGTCCTCGCTCTGGAGCACCACGGTGGCGTGGAAGGTCTTGTCGTGGTCGGGACCCGCTTCGGTCACCCGGTACGACGGGTTACCGAGGGCGAGGGTCGCAGCGAGTTCCTGCAGGCTCGTCTTCGGGTCCATCGCCGCACCGAACCGCTCCGGGTCGACCATGAGCGGTTCGACGAGGCGCAGCACGAGGTCAGTCGCCGGGTCGGGACCGGCCGAGAGGTAGGTGGCGCCGATGACGGCCTCGACGGTGTCCGCGAGGATCGACGACTTGTCGCGACCGCCGGTCTGCTCCTCACCCTTGCCGAGGCGCAAGTACTGGCCGAGCCCGATCATCCGGGCGATCTCCGCGAGGGCGACCGTCGAGACGAGGCTCGCACGCCGCTTGGCCAGCTCGCCCTCGTCGAGGTCGGGGAAGGACCGGTAGAGCTTCACGGTCACGGCCTGGCCGAGGATCGAGTCGCCGAGGAACTCGAGGCGCTCGTTGTGCCCGATCCCACCGTGCTCGTACGCGTACGAGCGGTGCGTCAGGGCGAGTCGGAGGAGTTCGAGGTCGATGTCGACCCCGAGGACCCCCTGCAGACGGACGACGTCCGACCCCACGGGGCGAGACCCCGTGGCGCCGGACGTCGTGGTCATGCGTTCGGTCCGATCAGACGTCGGCGACCTTGCGGCCCTTGTACTCCATGTACAGGGCGGTGCCGGCGGAGTCCTCGACGACCTTGGCGCGGTGCGGGAGGCTGTAGGTGACCTTGCCGTTCTCGATCGTCTTCACGAGCTGGACCGGCGCGGCCTTCCACTGCGAACGACGGGCGTGCGTGTTGGCACGGGACTGCTTGCGCTTGGGAACGGCCATGGTGGTTCTCTTTCGGTTGGTCGGTGGTCAGTGACGAGTGCGGATCAGGCCGGGTTGCGGCCGTCGCCCTCGGGGCTCTGGTCAGGGGTGTTGCTGTCGTCGGCCGACTGGAAACCGCTCAGGGCAGCCCAGCGCGGGTCCAGGACCTCACGAGGGGTGTACTCGTCGAGGTCGGCCAGTCGCTCACCCGTCTCCGGGTCGAGGCCTGGGCAGTCCGGTCGGCAGACCGGCTGGAACGGCAGCGACAGCACCACCGCATCTCGAACGACCGGTTCGCAATCCACGTGGTCGTCGCGAACGAAGAAGTCGAAATCCTCCGAGACATCGTACGCGAAGAGCTCGGCGAAATCGACCTCGACGGGTTCGCTGATCTCGATCAGGCACCGGGAGCACTCCCCGAACGCCTCGGCCGACGCGTGTCCGGACACGAGGACGCCCTCGTGCAGGCCCTCGAGCCGGACCTCGAGGTGCATCGGCGCGCCCTGACGGACGGAGATCACCCCGGCCCCCATCGCGTCCGGCACCTCGACGTCGAGCGAGTGCTCGCGCATCTCGCCCGGACGGTGCGCGAGGTCGCGCACGCGCAGGGCGTAGGGGCTGTTCACGGGGGAAGACACGATCGACAAGCCTAGCGCCATCCGGACCGCACGTCGAGGCGGGCGCCCCGCGTGTCCGCCCCGCCGCATCCGGGGCGGCCGTTCAGCGTGCGGTGTGCTCCGAGAGCGCGCGGGCCACAGCGTCGGGCACGTACGGCGTGACGTCGCCGCCGAGGGTCGCGACCTGACGGATGAGGGAGCTCGACACGTGGGCCCGGGATGCCTCCGGCAGGAGGAACACCGTCTCCACGTCGGCGAGGTGGCGGTTCATGATCGCCATCGGCGTCTCGTACGCGACGTCCTCGCCCGAACGGACGCCCTTCACCAGCACCGTCGCGCCGACCTGCCGGCAGTAGTCGACGAGGAGGCCCGCGGTCCACTCCCCGACGCGCACGTTGTCGGACACCCCGGTCTCGACGAGCGACTCCCGGATGAGCCGGACCCGCTCGGTGGCCTCGAACATGGCGGGCTTCTTGTCCGGGTTGTGCACGACGAGCACGTGCACCTCGTCGAAGATCCGCGCGGCACGCCCGATGACGTCGAGGTGCCCGAGGGTCACGGGGTCGAAGGAGCCGGGGACGACCGCGATCTGCGCCATGCGAGCGACCCTACCGGGCAGCGGGAGGACGAGCGCGAGCCGGCGTCGGCCGTGCCCGTCGCGCTGCTCCTCCCGGCCGTCGGGCGTCGGGCCGTCGGCCGTCGGGCGTCGGGCCGTCGGGCCGTCGGGTCAGTTCTTCCCGAGGAAGGCGGCGTCCGACTCGTCGAGCCGACGGGCGAGTGCCTCGCGCAGGGCCGGGTGCCCGTCGAGGTCCGGGTCCGTCACCAGGACGCGCTCGGCCTCCTCGCGTGCGTCGACGATGAGGTCCGCGTGCTGCACGACACGCAGCAGGTTCAGCGACGAACGGCCACCGGACTGCCGCTCACCCAGCACGTCGCCCTCCCGCCGCAGCTCGAGGTCGACACGGGCGAGCTCGAAGCCGTCGTCGGACGCCGCCACCGCGTCGACCCGCTCGCGCGAGGGCGACTCGAGCTCGGCCGTCGTGACGAGCAGGCACACGCCCGCGTACTGTCCCCGGCCGATGCGGCCGCGGAGCTGGTGGAGCTGCGACACCCCGAACCGGTCGGCGTCGAGCACGGCCATCATCGAGGCGTTCGGCACGTCGACGCCGACCTCGATCACGGTCGTCGCCACGAGCACGTCGATGCCCCCGGCGGCGAAGGTCGTCATGACTCGGTCCTTCTCGTCGGCGGTCATCCGCCCGTGCAGGACCTCGATCCGGCGACCGTCGAGGACGGGCATCCGCCGCATCCGCTCTGCCGTGGCGAGGACCGTCGCGGGAGCGTGCTTCGGCGTGTCGTCGTCCGGCGCCTCGGGCGCGGGCTCGCCGTCGTCCTCGGCATGGACCTCGTCGATCGCCGGGCAGACCACGAACGCCTGTCGACCGGCAGCGAGTTCCTCGGCCATGCGTGACCAGATCCGCGACTCCCACCCGGGGTGCTCCGCGAGCCCCACCGTGAAGGTCTCGACGCCGGCGCGCCCCGATGGGACCCCCGCGATGGTCGAGACGTCGAGGTCGCCGAACACGGTCATCGCCACCGTGCGCGGGATCGGCGTCGCGGTGAGCACGAGCACGTGCGGCGGTGACTGCCCCTTCGTGCGGAGGGCCTCGCGCTGTTCGACGCCGAAGCGGTGCTGCTCGTCGACCACGACGAGGCCGAGTTCGGCGAAGTCGACCCGGTCGCCGAGGAGCGCGTGCGTCCCGACGACGAGCCGGGAGCTCCCGGACGCCGCCGCGAGCAGCGCACGCCGTCGCTCCTCGGTGGACTGCGACCCGGTGAGGATCACCGGGCGGAGCTCCGACGCGAGGTCGGGGCCGAGGAACTTCACGATCGACCGCAGGTGCTGCGCCGCGAGGACCTCCGTCGGCGCGATGAGCGCCGACTGCCCGCCGGACTCGGCCACCGTGAGCATCGCGCGGATCGCCACGAGCGTCTTGCCCGAACCGACCTCGCCCTGCACGAGCCGGTGCATCGGCCACTCGCCGGCGAGGTCCGCCGCGATCTCGGCGCCGACCGCGCGCTGGTCGTCGGTGAGGGTGAACGGCAGCGACGCGTCGAACCGTTCGAGGATGCCTCCGGGTGACGCCGACCGTGGGGTCGACGCCACGGCGCGTGCCGCGAGCCGGCGCTGCACGAGCGCCGTCTGGAGCACGAAGGCCTCGCGGTAGCGGAGGGCGTCCTGGGCCCGCTTGAAGTCGGCGACCTTCTCGGGGCGGTGCAGCAGTTCGAGCGCGCGCCGGTAGGGCACGAGGTCGAGCCGGGTGCGGACCGACGTCGGGATCGGGTCGTCGAGGTCCGGCAGGGTGTCGAGCACGACGCCGACGGCCTTCGCGATCTGCCACGAGGACAGCGAGGCCGTGGCCGGGTAGATCGGGATCGGTTGGCGGGACCAGCGGATCGCCTCGTCCGAGCCGGGATCGGCCAGGGAGCGCGGGTCGTCGCGGTCGAACAGCTCGTAGTCGGGGTGCGCGAGCTGCCTCGCGCCCCGGTAGTCGCTCACCTTGCCCGCGAAGACGCCGCGGGCACCGGGCACGAGGTCCTTCGTCCGCCAGCCCTGGTTGAAGAACGTGAGCGTCAGCAGCCCCTTGCCGTCGCCGATCTTGGCTTCGAGGATCGAGCCGCGGCGCGCGCGCATCGTGCGCTCCCGGACGTCGACGACCTCGGCCACGATCGTGACCGACTCGCCGATCGCGAGCGAGTCGAGCGCCGTCAGCGCCCCGCGCTCGGCGTACCGGCGCGGGGCGTGCTCGAGGAACTCGCCCACCGTGCGGTACCCGAACGCTTTCTCGATCGCGCTCGCGGTCCGACCGCCGAGCACGGTCGACAGCCGGGTGTCGAGCCCGCCGCCGACGGGCGGCGCGGGCGCAGCCGGGGCAGCGTTCGGACCGGGGGTGACCACACGCCAACGCTACCCGGCACGACCGACGTGCACCGTTCCTCCAGGACGGCCTGTGGAGAACGTCGGCGGTGGCCCGGACGGCCGCTACGGTGGCTGCATGACCCGAATCATCGCCGGTGCCGCCGGCTCCACGACGCTCCGGGTGCCGAAGACGGGCACCCGGCCGACGAGCGACCGCGTGCGCGAGGCGCTGTTCTCGTCGCTCGGCTCGCGGGGTCTGGTCGAGGACGCGGCGGTGGCGGACCTCTACGCCGGCACGGGTGCCCTCGGGCTCGAGGCGGCGTCGCGCGGTGCGGTCGAGGTGGTCCTCGTGGACCGCGCCGCGGGCGCGGCCGCCGCGTGCAAGGAGAACGCCCGCGCCGTGCAGAAGCGCGTCCCCGGGGTGCGGATCGACGTGCACGCGCAGCCGGCGCTGGGGTTCCTGCGGCAGACGGTCCGGACGTTCGACCTCGTGTTCATCGACCCGCCGTACGAGGTCACCGAGCAGGAGCTCGGCGAGGTGCTCGAGGTCCTGGTGCCGCGGCTCACGCGCGACGCCGTCGTCGTCGTCGAGCGCAGCAAGCGGTCGCCGGAGCCGACGTGGCCGGCCGGGCTCGAGGCCTTCAGCAAGCGCAGCTACGGCGAGACCGTCGCGTGGGAGGCCGTGGTCGCCGCCTCCTGAGCGCCGGCCTGGAGGGACGGGTCGGCTCCGAGGCACGGGTCGGCTCCGCCACGTCAGCCCGCGGCGCCGTCCCAGTCCGCGTAGGGGTCCCACCCCGTCGTCGCGACGGGCTGCCCGCCGCGCAGCACGGCGTGCTCGCCGTGCTCCCGCACGGTCCCGATGCGACGGAAGCCCCCGGGGAGGGCCCGGTCCGCGGGGAAGGTCGCGAGGAGCCCGTGGTCCTCGCCGCCGTGCAGGGAGACGGCGTCCGGGACGGCCTCCGGGTCGAGGTCGAGCGTGACGCGGCTCGCACGCGCCAGCCGTCCACCGTCGATCGCGAGGCCGTCGGACAGGTCGAGCATCGCGGTGGCACCGGCCCGGGCCGCCAGCACACCGTCGGCGACGGGCGGCACCGGCCGCCGTTGCCGCCCCACGTCCGGGTCGGCGTCGGCTCCGCTCGCGATCGTCGCCGCGCGGTCGGGGTCCCCGTTCGCGGCGACCCCGTCCCGGAACAGCCGGGCGAGTCCGCGGGCCGCCCGCCCGAGTTCGCCGGAGACCGCCACGACGTCGCCCGCCCGCGCCCCGGACCGGAGCACGGGCTCCCGGCCGCCGAGGTCCCCGAAGGCCGTCACCGCGACGGTGAACGTCGACGAGGTCGAGAGGTCGCCGCCGACGACACCGCAGCCCGGCGCGAGGGCGTCGACCGCGAGCCGCAGTCCGTCGGCGAAGCCCTCGAGGACCGCGACGGGCGTGCCCTGGGGTGCTGCGAGGGCGACGACGAGTCCGGTCGGCCGCGCCCCCATCGCCGCGACGTCGGACAGGTTCGTCGCGGCGGCCTTCCACCCGATGTCCTCCGGCGAGGACCAGGCCCATCGGAAGTCCGGCCCGTGGACCATCATGTCCGTCGTCACGACCGTGCGGCCGTCGGGGGCGGCGAGCACGGCGCAGTCGTCGCCGGGTCCGACGAGGGGCGTCCCCGCGGGCAGGCGTCGGACGATGCGGTCGAGGACCTCGAGCTCGCCGAGCTCCCCCACGGTCGGTGCGGGGTCGGTCCCGTGCTGCGTGTCCACACGAGAACGGTAGCCTGGACGTCGATGGACACCGCGCGCCGCACCACCCGCACCGCCGCGATGCTCGGCGTGGCGATCGCGCTGGCCGCCGGCCTCACGGGCTGCACGAACGCCGTCTCGATGACCGCCGCACCGTCCGCCGACGCCGCCGCGTGCGCCGGTGCGCAGGTCCGACTGCCGAGCGTCGTCGGGGCGGACGCTGCGCTCCGGAACACGAACGCGCAGTCGACCGCGGCCTGGGGCGACCCGGCCGTGGCGATCTACCACTGCGGCGTCGCCGTCCCCACGGTGTCGGACCTGCCGTGCTTCTCGAAGGGGTCGGTCGACTGGATCCGCGACGACCGTGGGGCCCAGGTCGTCTACACGACCTTCGGGCGGTCCCCCGCGGTGCAGGTCGTCATCGAGTCCGCGAAGGCGACCGACCAGGTCCTGCAGGACATCGGCACCGCGGTGTCGACCCTGCCGAAGGACGGCCACCGGTGCCTCGACCCGTCCGAGGTCGACGGCTGACGCTCCGCGGGCGCACGCCCGCGTGCGGCCCACGTGCGACTCGTCCGCGAAAGCGACAGGTACGCCGTGTCGCTTTCGCGAAAGCGACAGATCGCTGCTGGGGACGTCCGGCAGAGTGTCGCTCTCGCGGAAGCGACAGCGCAGACCGACCGCCAGCCGAGCCCACCCCGGCCCTCAGCGGACCGCGGCGCGCCCCAGCTCGATGAGCTCGGTGACGAGCTCGCCGTAGGTCACGCCCGTGGCCGCCCAGCACCGCGGGTACATCGACAGCGGCGTGAACCCGGGCATGGTGTTCACCTCGTTGACGACGAAGCCGTCGTCGGTCAGGAAGCAGTCGACCCGGGCGAGGCCGGTGCCGCCGATCGCCTCGAACGCGCGGGCGCCGATCGACCGGATCTCGTCGGTCTGCGTCTCGGTCAGGGGTGCCGGGCAGAGCAGGGACTCGTCACCGCCGAGGTACTTCGACTCGAAGTCGTAGAAGCCGTCCTGGTCGACGACGATCTCGCCGGGCAGGCTCGTCCGCGGGACGCCGTCACGCCCCTCGAGCACGGCGACCTCGACCTCGCGGCCGACCACGCGCGGCTCGACGATGACCTTGGAGTCGTGCTCGAACGCGAGGTCCATCGCGGCGCCGAGCTGCGACGGCTCGTCGACACGGGACACACCCATGCTCGACCCGGCGCGCGCGGGCTTCACGAAGACGGGCCACCCGTGGGCCGCGACGGACTCGGCGACGGCGACCGGGTCGGCCGCCCACTGCCGCCGGAGCACGGTCGTCCACGGCGCGACACGGAGTCCGGCGTGCTCGAGGACGGCCTTGGCGACGTGCTTGTCCATCGCGAGTGCGCTGGCGAGCACCCCGTCGCCGACGTAGGGCAGGCCGGCGATCTCGAGGAGTCCCTGGATCGTGCCGTCCTCGCCGAACGGGCCGTGCAGGATCGGGAACACGACGTCGACGTCGGGCACGGTGGTGACGGTGCCGTCCGCGTGCGAGACGACGAGGTCGCGGGTCGCCGGCGAGGTCGGGAACGCGACGCGGGTGCCGTTGTCGAGGACCTCGGGCAGGTGCCGTTCGTGGATCGCCCAGCGCGCCGGGTCGTCCGGCTGCAGCGTGAACGCGCCGTCAGCGGTGATGCCGATCGGGACGATGTCGTACGCGTCCCGGTCGACGACGTCCATGATGCCCCCGGCGGTGACGCAGCTGATCGCGTGCTCGCTGGAACGGCCGCCGAACAGCACGGCGACGGTGGTCTTGGCCATGGTGGACCCCTTGGGTGGTCGCGGACCCGTCACTCGCCCTGGGGCTCGTCGGTCTCGGTGAGGTGCGGCGCGATGTTGCGCGGGTCGAGCCTACCGGCGAGCACCTCGCCCACCTGGCTGACGATGGGCATGTCGACCCCGTTCGCCGCAGCGAGCTCGAGGATCGGCGCGACGGACGCCAGGCCCTCGGCGGTCTGGTTCATCTGGCGGACGACCTCGTCGAACCGGTACCCCTGACCGAGCAGTCGGCCGGCGGTGTTGTTGCGCGACAGCGGCGACTGGCACGTGGCGATCAGGTCGCCGAGTCCGGCCAGACCGGACAGCGTCGAGGCCTGCGCCCCGAGGGACACCGCGAAGTCGGTCATCTCGGCGAGACCGCGGGTGATGATCGACGCCTTCGTGTTCTCGCCGTAGCCGACGCCGTCCACGATGCCGATGGCGACCGCGATGAGGTTCTTGAGCACGCCGCCGAACTCGGTGCCGATCACGTCGGTGTTGATGAACGACCGGAAGTACGGGTTCGTGGCGACGGCTGCGACCGCGGTGGCGGTGTCGAGCGACGTCGACGACACGACGGCCGCGGTGGGCTGCCGGCGGGCGATCTCGAGTGCCAGGTTCGGCCCGCTGGCGACGGCGATGCGGTCGCGGTCGATCCCGAGTCCCTCGTGCAGGACCTCGCTCATCCGCAGGCCGGTCGCCTTCTCGACGCCCTTCATGAGGCTCACGACGGGCACGTCCGCGGGCAGGAGCGGTGCGATCGCGTCGAGGTTCGCGCGGAGCGACTGCGACGGGACGGACACGTAGACCTGCTCGGCGCCGTCGAGGACGGCGGCGAGCGACGTCGACGCCGTCAGGGTGCGCGGCAGGTTGATGCCGGGCAGGTACTCCGTGTTGCGCTTGGTCTCGGTGATCTCGCGGGCGACCTCGGGACGGCGTGCCCAGACGACCGTGTCGGCGCCACCCTCGGCGAGCACCTTCGCGAACGTGGTCCCCCAGCTGCCGGCACCGATCACGGCCACGCGCGGCTTGTCCGTCGTCTGCATCACCACGCGGATGGCGGCCGTGTCGACCGCGCCCGGGGCGGCGACGACGGGGTCCGGGTGGTCCTCGTGCGGGCGGAGGCCCGGTCCGTGGTCACTCAAACTTCCCGGTCTCCTTCTGGTTGTTCGCCGCCGGGTCCCAGCGGGTCGCCGGAGCCTGCTCGCCGCGGAGCTCCTCCAACAGTTCGGTGATGCGCTGCATGACGATCGCGGTCGCCTCGACGAGCATCTGCTGGTCGATCGGCCGACCGCGGTACGCCGACAGGTCGACCTCGTCGCCGACGATCACGTCCACGCGCGTCGGCGGGAAGAGCTTCAGCTTCTTCGCGTACCGCGCCATGATCCCCTGCGTGCCCCAGTGGGCCATGGGGATGAGCGGGACGTCGTTCTCGAGCGCGATCCGCACCGCACCGGTCTTGCCGCGCATCGGCCAGAGGTCGGGGTCGCGCGTGAGCGTGCCCTCCGGGTAGACGATGATCGCGCCGCCCTGGTCGATGACGGACTTGCCGCCGCCGAGCGGATCGCTGAGCCGCGTCCGGCCGGAGCGCGCGACCGGGATCTGCCCCATGCCGGACATGAGCTTGCCGAAGACCGGGACCGTGAACAGCGACGCCTTCGCGAGGAACCGCGGCGCGCGACGGGACAGCCACACGGCCGTGCCCACCACCAGCGGGTCGATGTTCGTGAAGTGGTTCGGGGCCAGCACGAACGCGCCACCCTCGGGCAGGCGCCTCGGCCCGTGCCAGTGGTACCGCGCGGAGAACCGGAACACCGGGATCACCACCGACGCGGTGATGCGGAACGCGGTGTTCAGCTCCCCCTTGCGCCACCGGCGCCCGGGCGTGGGCAGCCCCGTGGTGACCTGCGCGGCGGACGCGCGCCGCGCCTCCAGGCCGTCACCGTCGCCCTGCGACGTACCAGCCACGGCGCTCAGCCCGCGAAGTCGAAGTCGGCGCCGAGCTTGCGGAGCTTCGGGATGAAGTGCTCGTAGCCCCGGCTGATGATGCCGACGTTGGAGATCCGCGACTCCCCCTCGGCGGTCAGCGCCGCGATGAGGTGGCTGAAGCCGCCGCGGAGGTCGGGCACGCGGACGTCCGCGGCGTGCAGCGTCGTCGGGCCGGTGATGACGGCGGCCTGCTCGAACGGCCGGCGGGCGACACGGCGGTCGTGACCCGGCAGGCCCTCCTTGTGGACGACGATGTCGGCGCCCATCTCGTTCAGGGCGTCGGTGAAGCCGAAGCGGTTCTCGTACACGGTCTCGTGCACGATGCTCTGGCCGTCCGCCTGGGTGAGCGCGACGACGAGCGGCTGCTGCCAGTCGGTCATGAAGCCGGGGTGCACGTCGGTCTCCACGACGACCGGGCGCAGGACCTCGCGCTCGCGGTAGAAGCGGATGCCGTCCTCCTGGACGTCGAACCCGCCGCCGACCTTGCGGAAGACGTTGAGGAACGTCATGAGCTCCTGCTGCTTCGCGCCCTCGACGAAGATGTCGCCGTTGGTCGCGAGCGCGGCGGACGCCCAGCTCGCGGCCTCGTTGCGGTCGTTGATCGCGCGGTGGGTGTACCCGCGGAGCGACTCGACGCCCTCGATGAAGATGACGCGGTTCGGCTCGACGGACACGATCGCGCCCATCTTCTGCAGGATCGCGATGAGGTCCATGATCTCGGGCTCGATGGCCGCGTTCCGGAGCTCGGTCGTGCCGGACGCGAGCACCGCGGACAGGAGCACCTGCTCGGTCGCGCCGACGCTCGGGTACGGGAGCTCGATCTCGGCGCCGCGGAGCCCGTCCGGCGCGGTGAGGTGGATGCCGCTGACCTGCTTGTCGACGACGGCGCCCATTGCGCGGAGCGCGTCGAGGTGGAAGTCGATCGGACGGTCGCCGATGCGGCAGCCGCCGAGGTCGGGGATGAAGGCCTCGCCGAGCTTGTGCAGCAGCGGGCCGCAGAACAGGATCGGGATGCGGCTCGACCCGGCGTGCGCGTCGATCTCGGCGAAGTGCGCCGACTCGACGTTCGACGGGTCGAGGATGAGCTCGCCTCGTGCAGGGTCCGTGATGCGCACCCCGTGCACCTCGAGCAGGCCGCGGACGACCTTGACGTCGGAGATGTCCGGCACGTCCTTGAGGATCGAGGGGGTGTCGCCCAGGAGTGCCGCCACCATCGCCTTGGTCGCGAGGTTCTTCGCCCCGCGGACCTCGATGCGACCCACGAGCGGCTTGCCGCCCCTGATGACGATCTCGTCCGACTTGAGGCCCACGCGGGCCCCAGCGGCTGCGGCGTCCTGTACGAGAGAGTTCACTACTTCACCGGCAATGTCTTCGGCCGCCAACGGGAGCGGCGGGATTCGAACTCCGTGATCGCGGTCTCGTCACGGAGGGTGAGCCCGATGTCGTCGAGCCCTTCCATCAACCGCCAACGAGTGTAAGCGTCGATCTCGAAGGCCACGTCCACCGCGCCGATCGACACGCGCTGCGCCACCAGGTCCACCGTCGCCGACACGCCGGGGTTCCGCTCGATCTCGGCCCAGAGCGCCTCGACCTCGGGCTCCGTCACGATCGCCGTGACGAGGCCCTGCTTGCCGGCGTTGCCCTTGAAGATGTCGGCGAACCGCGACGACACGACGACCCGGAACCCGAAGTCGCGGAGCGCCCAGACGGCGTGCTCGCGGCTCGACCCGGTGCCGAAGTCGGGTCCGGCGACCAGGACCTTCGCGGTGTCGTACGGAGCCTGGTTCAGCACGAAGTCGGGGTCCTGCCGCCACCCCGCGAACAGCGCGTCCTCGAACCCGGTCTTCGTGACGCGCTTGAGGTAGACGGCCGGGATGATCTGGTCGGTGTCGACGTTCGAGCGCTTCAGCGGCGCAGCGACCCCGGTGACGGTGGTGATCTTGTCCATCAGAACTTCCCCTCGGTGGCGGTGGCGGACGTCGCCGCGGCGATCTCGTCGTCGGTCTGCAGGTCCCACGGGCTCGACAGCGTCCCGCGGACGGCGGTGGCGGCGGCGACGAGCGGCGAGACGAGGTGCGTCCGGCCGCCCTTGCCCTGCCGACCCTCGAAGTTGCGGTTCGAGGTCGACGCGCAACGCTCCCCCGGCGCGAGCTGGTCGGGGTTCATGCCGAGGCACATCGAGCAGCCGGCGAACCGCCACTCCGCGCCGAACTCCGTGAACACCTGATCCAGCCCCTCGGCCTCGGCCTCGAGCCGGACGCGCGCGGAGCCCGGCACGACCATGACGCGGACGCCGTCGGCCTTCTTCCGGCCCCTGATGATCGACGCGAAGGCCCGGAGGTCCTCGATGCGCGAGTTCGTGCAGGACCCCATGAAGACCGCGTCGACGGCGATGTCCTTCATGGGCGTGCCGGCGGCGAGGTCCATGTACTCCAACGCACGCTGCGCCGCCGCCTGGTCGTTGGGGTCGCTGTAGTCCGACGGTGACGGCACGTTCTCGGACAGGGACACGCCCTGGCCGGGGTTGGTACCCCAGGTCACGAAGGGCTCGAGCTCGTCGGCGTCGATGAACACCTCGGCGTCGAAGACCGCGTCGTCGTCGGTGCGCAGCGTCTCCCAGTACGCGACCGCGTCGTCCCAGTCCTGCCCCGTCGGCGCGTGGTCGCGGCCCTGGACGTACTCGTAGGTGGTCTGGTCGGGTGCGACCATGCCCGCGCGGGCACCGGCCTCGATCGACATGTTGCAGATCGTCATGCGGCCCTCCATCGAGAGCGCGCGGATCGCGGAGCCGCGGTACTCGAGCACGTACCCCTGCCCGCCGCCGGTGCCGATCTTCGCGATGACCGCGAGGATGATGTCCTTCGCGGTGACGCCCGGTCGGAGGGTGCCCTCTACCGTGATCGCCATCGTCTTGAACGGCTTGAGCGGCAGGGTCTGCGTGGCGAGGACGTGCTCGACCTCGGACGTCCCGATGCCGAACGCCATCGCGCCGAACGCGCCGTGCGTCGACGTGTGCGAGTCGCCGCAGACGACCGTGATCCCCGGCATGGTCAGGCCGAGCTGCGGGCCGACGACGTGGACGATCCCCTGCTCCTTGTCGCCCAGCGAGTGCAGGCGGACGCCGAACTCCGCGCAGTTGCGGCGGAGCGTCTCGATCTGCGTGCGGCTCGTCGGGTCGGCGATGGGTCGGTCGATCGCGAGGGTCGGCGTGTTGTGGTCCTCGGTCGCGATCGTGAGGTCGAGCCGTCGCACCGGCCGGCCGGCCTGACGCAGGCCGTCGAACGCCTGCGGGCTCGTGACCTCGTGCACGAGGTGGAGGTCGATGTAGAGGAGGTCCGGCTTGCCGTCCTCGCCCTTGACCACGACGTGGTCGTCCCACACCTTCTCGGCGAGCGTCTTTCCCATCGGCCCGGCCCTTCCTCGTTGACGTCGGTACGCCGCTCCCGCGACTCGGTCCGGTCACTCTAGCAGGTTGGTATACCAACGTGCGTGCGCACCGCCGGGAGGCGCGTGGCAGGCCCCGCCACGGGCCTCCCGGCCGGACGTCGCCACAGCCGGGAGGCACGGTGCGGGTCGGCGACACCCGTCGCGGTGGGAGGATGGGTGACGACATGACGACAGCTGCGCACTCGACCCGGACCGTGAACCTCGAGGGCGCAGCCCGCGCCGCGATCGCCGGCGGCGTGCCGCTCGCCGTGCTCATCGCCCTGGGGATGCCCGGGTACGCGGCGTTCGCGACGTTCGCCGGGTTCACCGCGATCTTCGGTGCCACGGAGCCCTACCGGCAACGGGTCGTCACCACGGGCGTCGCGGCGGCGCTGCAGACGGCGTGCATGCTCGCGGGCATCGGCGTCGCGCTGCTCCGGCACCCGCTCTGGCTGCAGGCGGTCGGACTCGTGGTCGTGCTCGTCGTCGCAGTGTGCACGCTCACGGTGCTGCAGACGATCCCCGCCCAGCCGATCTTCCCGGTGTTCGCGTTCGTCGTGTCCTCGCTCGTCCCGCTCCGGCCGTCCGACGTCCCGACGGTCCTGCTCGTGATCGTCGGCTCCGTCGCGTGGGCGTGGCTCGTGGCGATGTCCGGCGCCCTGCTCCGGCGGGTGTTCCACCCCCGCGTGCCGCACCGGTTCCGGCCGCTCGGCGGGCGGAAGCACCGCACGCTCGACGTCCTGCGCACCCCGGCGCTCCGCGAGACCGTGGCGCTCAACGTCGTCGGGTCGCTCGTCGCCGGGGGCATCGCGGTGGCGATCCCGGGACTCGGCCACCCGTACTGGGCGGTGATCGCGGTGGTGTCGACGCTGCCGGCGCTCCGGCAGCGGCACACGCTCCGCCGTGCCTGGCAGCGCGTGATCGGGACCGTCGGCGGCACCGTCGTCGCGGTCGGGATCCTGCTGCTCGAGCCCGGCGTGTGGTGGATCGTCGTGATCGCCGTCGTCGGGCAGTTCTTCGCGGAGATCTTCGTCGCACGGCACTACGCGGTGACGCTGCTGTTCCTGACGCCGCTCGCCCTCGCGGTGTCGTGGCTGAGCCTGCCCGAGGCGCCGCCGCTCCTCGCACTCGACCGCATCGCGCAGACCGTCCTCGGTGCCCTCGTCAGCGTCGCGCTGCTCGTCGTCGGGCGCGCGGTGGAGCGTCGGCGTGGCCGGCCGCTCGGTGCGACGAGCGCGATCCCCACCGTCTGACGCCGACGCGCGCGCGACCGGACGCCGGTGCGGTGTTGTGCCCGGACACCGGTGTGGTGCCCGGAACCTGGTTCTGGACACAACACCGCACTGTTCCGCGGTGTGGTGTCCGGAACCTGGTTCCGGCGTGAGGTCAGTCGCGCGGTTCGACGTTCCAGGAGTCGATGACCGGGCGCCCGTGCTCGTAGCCGAGCGAGCTCACCGTCGCGGTGCCGAGCTTCAGCACCGCACCGTCCTGCGGCGCCAGGCGGATCCACGCGGCCCCGAGCGCGCGGAGGACGTGACCGTGCGCGACGACGATGGCGTCGTCGCCCTCGGCGAGCACCGGCCGCACGCGGTTCAGCACGCGCTCGACGCGGACCCGCACCTCGGCCGCGTTCTCACCGGGGGTGTCACCGGCCGGCACCCCGTCCGTCCAGAGGTCCCACGGACCGTGCCGCTGCACCTTGATCTGCGGCGTGGTCAGCCCCTCGTACGCGCCGTAGTCCCACTCGTAGAGGTCCTCGTCGAGCTCCGGGTCCACCCCGACCAGGTGCGCGGTGTCCCGAGCGCGCTGCAGCGGGCTCGACAGCGCCAGCGCGAAGCTGCGGTCGGCGAGGTACCGTCCGGCTCGCTTCGCCTGCTCGATGCCGTTCTCCGTGAGCGGGATGTCGGTGCGGCCGGTGTGCTGCCCGCTCTTCGACCACTCCGTCTCTCCGTGTCGGACGAGGACGAGTTCGCCGGGGCGTTCCGAGGTCATGTGTTCCTTCCGATGAGCAGGCCGAGCGCGGCTGCGCCGACCGAGACGACGAGCATCCCGAGGCCGTTCAGGACGGCGAGCCGGGGCTTGCCGGATCGGAGGAGCTGCACGGTCTCGACGCTCGCCGTCGAGAACGTCGTGTACCCACCCATCATGCCCGTCCCGAGCACGGCGACCACCGGGAGCGGCAACGCGCCGGCCTGACCGGCACCCGTGACGATCCCGAGGACGAGCGAGCCGGACACGTTGATGAGGAGCGTGGCGACCGGGAACCCGGGGACGCGCGGCTTGACCACACCGTCGAGGAGGAAGCGCAGGGCGGCGCCGATCCCGCCGCCGACCGCGACGACGAGGAGTTCGAGGGGGTTCACGCGGCACCTCCCGGTCCGCGCGCACCACTCGGACGGAGCCGACCCGCGACGACGACCCCGACCGCGACGGCGGCCAGCCCGAGCACGACCGAGAGGAGTGCGTACCCGGCGCCCGCTCCCCAGCGGCCGACGTCGAGGAGCTGGGCGGTGTCGTCCGCGAGCGTGCTGTACGTGGTGAAGCCGCCGAGGACGCCCGTGCCGACGAACAACCGGAGGGCCCGACGGCCGCCCACGTCCGGCCCGCGGTGCGCGAGTGCCTCGAGCAGCAGCCCGAGGCAGAACGCACCGACGACGTTGATCACGAGGATCGTCCAGCTGATCCCGGCTCCGGGCGGGAACGCAGCGGCGAGCGCGGCACGGGCCCCGGTGCCGATCGCTCCGCCGACGGCGACGAGCCCGAGGTACCGCCCGCGCAGGTGCACGGGGCGTCCGGGCGCTCCCGGATCCTCGGGGGACCCTGGTCGTTCCGGGGGCATGGTTCTCCTATCGCCGAGCACGCAGCACCGTGGCGCGTGCGACTCTTCTCGGGATAGGGACCGTTGGCGGCTCGACCGCGGTTGGGTCCGGCAGGCCCCACTGCCGGGTCTGACGACGACCCCACTGTAGCGCGAGCGCGGTCGGCGAGCCGTCACACTGGGGTGGTGACGATCTCGACCCTCGCCTGGACGACCACCCGCCCCGCACGGGGCCTCGACGAGGACGAGGAGCTCGCGCTCGCCGCGATCCGCCGCCTCGGGGTCACGGTCGACGTCGTCGACTGGGACGACCCGGACGTGGACTGGTCCGGGTACGAGCGGGTCGTCCTCCGGTCCACCTGGGACTACGACGACCGCCTCGACGAGTTCGTCGCGTGGCTGCGCCGGGTCGAGGTCGCGACCGAGCTCGTCAACCCCCTGCCCGCGGTGCTCTGGAGCACGGACAAGCGGTACCTCCGTGAGCTCGACGACGCCGGGGTGCCGACCACGCCGACGCGCTTCGTGCCGCCCGGCGAGCGCGTGGCGTTCCCGGAGGGGCGGTTCGTCGTGAAGCCCGCTGTGGGCGCCGGCAGCCGCGGGGCGTCGTCGTTCGGCCCGGATCAGCACGCCGTCGCGGCCGACCACGTCCGCGGCCTGCACGCGGCCGGGCAGGTCGTGCTCGTCCAGCCGTTCGTGGACTCGGTGCCGGTCGACGGCGAGTGGCCGCTCGTGTTCCTCGGGGGCGAGTACAGCCACGCGGCGAGCAAGCGGGTCGCGCTGCCCGAGGCCGGCCTGGTCGAGGGGCTCTTCGCCGCCGAGGTGAACGCGCCGCACGTCGCGACGGCCGAACAGGTCGCGGTGGCCAGTGCGGCCGTGGCGTTCGTCACCGAGCGCTTCGGGCCGTTGCCCTACGCCCGTGTCGACCTGGTCCGGGCCGAGGACGGGTCGTCGCAGGTGCTGGAGCTCGAACTGGTCGAGCCGTCGCTCTTCCTGCCCCAGGCCGACGCCGCGGCAGCCGACCGGCTCGCCGCGGCGCTCACCGGCTCGCCGCGGCGCTGACCGGCCGACGCGGCGCTGCTGGGCTGACGCGGCGCTGATCGGCCGACGCGGCGCTGGTCGACTGCCGCGCAGCAGGCTCAGTCGACGACGGCCGCGACCGCCTCGACCTCGACCAACTGGTCGTCGTACCCGAGGACGGTGACGCCGAGGAGAGTGCTCGGCACGTCGTGGTCCCCCATCGCCCGCCGCACGACCTCCCACGCCGACACGAGGTCCGCCTGTCGCGACGAAGCGACGAGCACCCGGGTGCTGACGAGGTCGTCGAGCGTGGCCCCGGCCGCGGCGAGCGCTGTCCGGAGGTTCGCGACGCACTGCTCGGCCTGGCCGGCGTGGTCACCGACCGCCACCGTCCGGCCGTCCGCGTCGAGGGGGCAGGCGCCCGCGAGGAAGACGAGCCGTGCGTCCGCCGGCGCCGTCGCGGCGTAGGCGTACTCCGCGACGTCGGTGAGCGCTGCTGACCGGATGAGCTGCACGACGGAGGGCATGCACCGACCCTGCCAGGCAGCCGTCGGTCAGCGCCAGTCGATCTGGTCGAACTCCGCGCGCAGCCGCGCCGCCCGAGCAGGGTGCGTCTGGCCGACCCAGCCGATGCGCCCGAGCAGGTGCTCCCGGAACTCGGGGTGGCCGTCGCGGTTCTGCGACGCCGGACCGTGCCGGACGCAGTTGTGCAGGATCGCGTGCAGCCGGTCGACCTCCGCGCGACCGGGCGAGAGCCGGTCGTTCACGACGACGCCCGTGACCGACTGCCGGACACCCCGCCGGCGCACCCGGGTCTTGTGCGGGTTCACCCCGTGCCCCTGGTCACGGACGATCCGGTCGACCCCGGCGGTGAAGGCGTCGACCCGGGCGGCCAGCGCCGCTCCCCCGCTGAACGTCAGGTCGTCCGCGTACCGCGTGTAGGTCGCTCCGGCCGCGGCGGCCCAGCCGGTGAGCCGGGCGTCGAGGTGCCGCAGCACCAGGTTCGCGAGCGCCGGCGAGGTCGGCGCCCCCTGCGGCAGGTGCGCCTCGGTCAGCGCCCGACGCAGGGCGGCCCGCTCGTCGAGGGACCCGCCGCCGTCGCCGGGCATCGCGCGCAGGACGTGCGGCGGGACCTCGTGCACGCAGAGCCCGGTGAGCACGTGGGCCAGCGGCTCCGCGAGTCCGGCACCCCGGAACACCCCGTAGACACTCGGCGCCCGCACCGTGGCGAAGAACGAGGTGAGGTCCATCGCCACGACGACCTCGGCACCGACGTGTCGGGCCGCGCTCGTCACGACGCTCCGGCCCGGGACGAACCCGTGCGCCGCGTCGTGGACCGGCATGGCCGTCAACAGCTCGTCGAGGACGGTGCGCTGCGCCCGGCGGAGCAGGTGCATCGGCGCTTCGAGGAGCCGCGGGGTCCGGCCCGGGCGGACGGTCCAGGTGTGCCGGTAGTGGTGCAGCGGGCCGTCCGGGTCGGCGCGACGGTTCCACCCCTTCGTGTCCGCGAGCCAGAGGAGCCGCCCCACGGTCAGGCCGAGTGCCCGGGCCAGCTCGGGCAGGGTGTCGACGGCGAGTGGTCCGTCGACGTGCCGACCGACACGAGCCGGCGCGACCCGGCGCGAGAGCACCCGGACGGGTCGGCTCCGCAGTCGACGACCGTGCTCGGAGACCAGTCGCGGCGTCGCGGCGAGCACGGCGGCCAGGGCGCGAGGAGCGTCCGTGGGTGCCCGGGGGAACGCGTCGAGGGCGGCGACCACGGCAGCACCGACGAACGACCGCTCGATCCCGACCACGTCGAAGCCCGCCGCCCGGAGCGTCGGGAGGTCCCAGGCGTCCGCGGCGAGGAAGCCGTCCGCGAGGGCGACCGCGACCACGTCGAGGGGCGTGGCGTTCCCGGGGGACCCGTCGGTGCCTCCGTGCGGCAACGCGCGCGGAGCGCGCCCGCCCGCTCGGGGCGTGGTGTCCTGCTGGTCCTGCGTACCCCGGGGTGACCCCGGAGAGGACGACGTACCGCGTACGTCATCCGCCTCCCCCGGGAACTCCACGCGCTCACCGTACGCGATGCCGCGGACACCGGGCCGGGGACGACGAACGCCCCGCTCCTGCTGGAGCGGGGCGTTCCGTGGTGACCCCAGCGGGATTCGAACCCGCGTTACCGCCGTGAGAGGGCGACGTACTAGGCCGCTATACGATGGGGCCGTGGTCCTGCTCGAGAGCGGGGCGCACGTGTTGTCGGACTCGGAGGACAGCCACCTGTGGTGACCCCAGCGGGATTCGAACCCGCGTTACCGCCGTGAGAGGGCGACGTACTAGGCCGCTATACGATGGGGCCGTTCCGACAACTCGACAAGTATGGCACAGCGCCCGCCCCTCGCCAAAACGAGGCGTGTCGCCCGGGTGTGCCGCGTGGTGGCCGACCCGACCCCGGCTGCGCGGTGGCCGCCGTGCCGGACGGGAGGCGCGCCTCCCGGCCGGCACGCGACCCGCGTCCGTCAGACCGTGTCGGTGTCGCCGGGGGCGAGCAGTGTCACCTCGCCGCCGCCGGGCTCGACCACTTCGCGGAGCCGCGCGACGTGCATGTCGTAGCCGACCTCGGACAGGGTCGCCTCGTGGATCGGGTACGCGCGCCGCGGCGCGACGGCGGCGACCCAGTCCATGAGCTCGCCGACCTTGAGCCACGGCGCACCGATCGGGGTCGCGAGGACCTCGACCGGGACCGACGGGACGGTGTACGCGTCCCCGGGGTGGAAGAGCCGCCCGTCGACGAGCACGCCGGTGTTGTCGACGACGGGCACGCTGGAGTGGATGAGGTTGTGGCGGGTTCCGTGGAACGTGAGTGCGAACGGCCCGACCGAACGGGCGTCCCCGTCGGTGACGACGTCGACCGCCACCCCGGCGTCGGCGAGCGCGGCGGCGACCCCGGCAGGGCCGATCACGACGGCGTCGGGGTTCCCGTCGAGGACCCGTCGGACCTGATCGGGCGTGACGTGGTCGGGGTGTGCGTGCGTGACGACGACGGCGGCCACGCCGGTGAGGTCGAGCGGGCGCGTGAGGTTCCCCGGGTCGAGGACGAGCCGGACCCCGTCGCGGGTGAGGACCTGGCAGGCGTGTTCGAGCTTCGTGACCTCCATGCCGGCGACCCTACGCGTGGCGCGTGCACGGCGCGGGACGCGCGCGTGCCCAGCGTGCGCGGCGAGGAGCGGCGCGCACGGCCAGGAGCGGCGCGCACGGCGAGGAGCGGCGCGCACCCCACGCTGCACCGGCACCGGCTCCGGCACCGGCTCCGGCAGCGGCAGCGGCAGCGGACCGCCTCACCGCACCGGCCCTGTCGTCCCCCGCACCACGAGCTCGACCGCGGCCGGTCCGGCCGGCTCCGGCGCGTGCCCCTCGACCTCGGCGAGCACGGCCCGCGCCGCCGTCCGGCCCTGCGCCTCCGGGTCCTGCGCGACGGTCGTCAGCCCGACGGTCGCGCCGTACTCGTGCCCGTCGACCCCGATCACGGACAGGTCCTCCGGCACGCGCACGCCCGCTCGGTGCGCGGCCACGAGGAGCCCGAGGGCCATCTCGTCCGAGGCGCAGAACACCGCCGTCGGCCGGTCGGACTCCGCCGCGAGGAGCTCGGTGCCCGCGGCGACCCCGCCGTCGAACGAGAACCGCCCGTTGACCATCCACGCGGTGCGGACGGCGCACCCGACCGCCGCCATCGCGTCCACGAAGCCGTCGTGCCGGAGGTACGGCACGGCGACGTTCATCCCGTCCTCGTCCTGTCCGCCCATGTAGGCGATCGCGCGGTGTCCGAGCCGCACGAGGTGCTGCACGGCAAGACGTGACACCACCGCGTCGTCGACACCGACGTTGCGGAGCCCCGGGGCCGGTCCGCCGATGACGATCATGGGGTGCCGGGTGAGTTCCAGTTCGGCGCGCTCGGTCTCGTCGAGCACGAGCGACAGCAGCACGAGTGCGTCGACGCGGTGCCGGAGCATCGACCGTCGGAACGCCCGGTCGCGATCGCCCCCGGGTCCGCCGAGGTTGTACAGGACGAGGTCGTGCCCGGCGGCCCGGAGCTCGGCGTCGACACCGCCGAGGGCCTTGACGTAGAACCACCGGTCGATCACCGGGACGACGACGCCGACGGCGCGCTGCCGCCCGGTGGCCAGGCCGGCCGCCGCCGAGCTCGGCACGTACCCGAGCTCGTCGGCGACCCGCCGGACCTGGTCGATCGTGGGCCCGGCCACCGACGGCAGGCCGCGCAGCGCGCGGGAGACGGTCGACTTCGACAGTCCGGTGACGGAGGCGATCTCCTGGATGCCCATCGGTCCGGCCTGGAGGCGCGTCACCCGTCCGACGGACGCCCTGCGTCCGTCGGACGGCCGGTCCGGACGAGCGATGCCCGGCCGTCCCGGTGCGTCGCGGGGTCGGCGTGCTCCGGCCGACGGCGGCCCGGCTCGACGTCGTCCCACCCGAGGTGGGCGTGGCCGTCCTCCCGGTGCGCCCGGGGATGCGCCGGGCCCGTGCCGGCGGGAGCCGCGCCGACGCCGTCGACGACGCTGGTCGCCTCCCGGTGCCGGCGGAGCACCCGCACCCGCCAGCGGTCGAGCAGCACGATCGCCACGACGGCCGCGAGCAGCGTCAACGCCCAACCGAGCGCCGGTCGGCCGGTGACCTCGCAGAACACCGTGACGCCGAGGAACAGGACGCCGAAGGTGCCGACGAAGCCGATCGCCTCCTCGATCCGGGCGGTGGGACGGGTGGGGCCGCGCTGCGCCATCGTCGTCAGCCCTTCACGCCGCCGGCGGTAAGGCCGGCCACGATGCGCCGCTGGAACACGAGGACGAGGATCACGAGCGGGATCGTCACGATCGTCCCCGCTGCCATGACCGCGGTGTACGGCTCCTGGTGCGGCTGCGACCCCGCGAACGACGCGATCGCGACCGTGACCGGCTGGGTGGCGTCGGAGGACAGCTGGGACGAGATGAGGTACTCGTTCCAGGACGAGATGAACGCCAGGATCGCGGTGGTGAACACGGCGGGCGCGGCCAGCGGCATGATGATGCGCCGGAACGCCTGGATTCGGGTGCACCCGTCGATGCGGGCCGCCTCCTCGAGGTCCCACGGCATCTCGCGGAAGAAGCTCGCGAGCGTGTAGACGGTCAGGGGCAGCACGAACGAGATGCTCGGCAGGATCAGCGCCTGGTAGGTGCCCATCCACCCGATGTCGGTGAAGAGCTGGAAGAGCGGCGAGATGAGCGCGACGCCCGGGAACATCGACGCCGCGAGGATCGCGCCGGCGATGAGCGACTTCCCCTTGAACTCGAGTCGTGCCAACGCGTACGCGGCACTCGTGCCGACGAGCAGCGCGATGACCGTCACGGTGATCCCGATGAACACGCTGTTGAGCAGGGCGCGTCCGAGGTGGTTGCCGAGCGCGGTCGAGAACGCCGTCTCGTAGTTCGCGAACGTGAAGTGGGTGAACCACGGGGTCGGGTCGAACGTGAACCCGACGTCGCGGAAGCTCGTCACGACCATCCAGTAGAAGGGCAGGAGGCACCAGACGGCGATGACGACCGCCTGGATGCCGGTCCGGAGCTTCTGACCGGTGTGGCGCTGGACACGGACCTGGGTGCGGTCGACCTCGCGTTCGCGGGACCGCGTGGCGGAACGGGGTCGGTCGGCTGCGATGCTCATCGGAGCTCACCCTTCTGCTGGGCTGCCTGGGTCTGGACGACGTTCGCGCCGAGGAACCGGACGAAGATGAACGCGACGAGGAAGATCACGAGGAACGTGATCGTGGAGAGGGCCGAAGCGGAGTTGAAGCCCTGCCGGATCTGGTCGACCACGAGCACGGACAGCGAGACCGTCGCGTTGCCGGAGCCTCCGCCGCCGCCGGTCATGATGGCGATGAGGTCGTAGATGCGCAGAGCGTCGAGCACACGGAAGAGCACCGCGACCATGAGGGCCGGCTTGACGAGCGGGAGCGTGATGTTCCAGAACCGCTGCACGGTCGATGCGCCGTCCATCTTGGCGGCCTCGTAGACCTCGTCCGGGATGAGCTGCAGCCCGGCGAGGATGAGCAGCGCCATGAACGGGGTGGTCTTCCAGGTGTCGGCGATGATGATCGCCCACCGGGACGCCCACTCCCCCGAGAACCAGAGGACCTGGTGCCCGATGACGTGGTTGAGGACGCCGTTCGCGTCGAAGATGAAGTACCAGAGCTTCGCGGTGACGGCGGTCGGGATGGCCCACGGCACGAGGATCGCGGCGCGGACGAACGCGCGGCCCTTGAAGTTGCGGTTCATGATGATCGCCATCCACACGCCGATGACGGTCTCGAGGGCGACGGTCACCACGGTGAAGAAGAACGTGTTGCCCATCGCGGTCCAGAACTGCGAGCCGAGGTTGCCGGGCGGGCAGGCGGTGTTGCCGCACTGCTGCCCGAGCCAGTGCACGTAGTTCGTGACGCCGGCGAAGCCGCCCTGGACGAACAGGCCGGTGGCCTTGTCCAGTCCCTGGTCGAGCTGGAACGACTGGATGACCGCGCTGACCACGGGGTAGCCGATGACGATCGCGAGGAGCACGATCGTCGGGCCGATCAGGTACACGGCCCATCGGCCGTGTTCGGCGTTGAGTCCGCCCTTGCGCCGCTTGGGCGGTTCCATCCCCTTGGGGTTCGGGATGGCGGCGGGGATCTCGGTTGCTGCTGACACGTGGCGGCCTCCTTGCCGGGTGTCGGGACGCGAGTGGGGCCGGACGGGAGGCACGGTGCACGCTGGCACCGTGCCTCCCGTCCGGATGCGGCGGACGCCGCAGCGGCGTCAGCCGCTAGTTGCCGTTGCCGCTGGTCGCCGTCTTCAGGGCGTCCTGCATGTCCTTCAGGGCCTCGTCGACGCTCTTCGACCCCTTGAGCGCCGCGTAGGTGTTGTCCTGGATCGCCTTGGTGACGGCCGGGTAGAACGGCGTCACCGGGCGGGGCTCCGCGGACTCGATCGACTTGAGCAGGGTCGGCAGGTACGGCAGCTTGCTCGTCAGCTCGGAGTCGGTGTAGAGGTCACCGACGACCGGGGCGAGGGAGCCCTGCGTCGCGAAGAACTTCTGCGTCTCGTTCGACTCCAGGAACTCGAGGAAGTCGTGCGCGGTCGCCTTGTGCTTCGAGTACACGCTGATCGCGGCGTTGTGGCCGCCGAGCGTCGAGGCGCCGGTGCCGTCCTTGCCGGGGATCGGCGCGATGCCGAAGGTGTCCTTCACCGTGCTCGACCCGTCGGTCTTGGCGAGGTTGTAGACGTACGGCCAGTTGCGCAGGAACAGGAGCTTGCCGCTCTCGAACGCGGTGCGGCCCTGCTCCTCCTGGTAGGTGATCGCCTCGGCCGGGATGTTGCCGTCCTTGAAGGCGTCGACGAGGTTCTGCAGGCCGGCCTTGGCGTCGGTGCTGTCGACGTCGGGCGAGCCGCTCTTGCCGAGGACCGATCCGCCGGAGCCGTTGATCGCCTCGGAGGCGTTGACCGTGAGGCCCTCGTACTTCGCGAACTGGCCCGCGTAGCAGCCGATGCCGGCCTTCTTCGCGATCGAGCAGTCCTGCATCATCTCGTCCCACGTGGTCGGCGGGGTCTTGACGAGGTCCTTGCGGTAGTAGAGCAGTGCGCCGTCGGAGGTCTGCGGCGCCGCGTACAGCGTGTTGTTGTACGTCGCGGTCTTGACCGTCGCCGGCAGGAGCTTCGACGTGTCGATCTTCATGTTGCCCGTGAGGGGCGTGAGCCAACCCTTCGCGGCGAACTCGGCGGTCCACACGACGTCGACGTCGACCACGTCGTAGCCGTCGTCCTTCGCCTGGAAGTGCTGGACCAGGTCGTCGTGCTGCTGGTCTGCCTGGTCGGACTGCTCCTTGAAGGTGACCTTCTCGTCCGGGTGGGCCTTGTTCCACTTCGCGATCAGCGGACGGACGACGTTGGAGTTGTCCTTGCCCTGCACGTAGGTGATCGGGCCGCGGCTGTCCTGCCCGTTCTGCGCGTCGCCGGAGTTGGCGGCCCCGCCGCTCGAGCAGCCGGTGAGCACGAGCCCGATCGCGGCGATGCCGGCGACCGAGGCGAACCGCACCTTGGCACGTGTTGTCTTCACAGCGTTGTCTCCTCATCGAGATCACCAGGAGACGTCGTTCGGGTGCCGACGACGCTGCCTGGAGCAGGCGGCACTGCCTGCTGACGGAGGAAACTACGCCCGCGCTCAGCGTTCCGCAACCGGTTGCATCGGTTCCGTGACCTGCTCGTGATGACCTTCCACCGGACGGTTTCTTCGAATCTGCCGAAAGTGTGCGCTCACTCTCCCGTGAACGCGGGGATCCGTCCCGGACCGCCCGTGCATGGCCCTGCGGAGTTCCGCACGAAGCCCGCCGTCGGCCCCGTGAGCCGTTGTCCGCTGCCCGCACCGTCCGTAGCGTCCCCGTCATGGCCCTGATCTCCCCCGTCACCGTGCCCGGCCCGCGTCGGGTCGTCAGCATCGACCTCGACGCCCCGCTGCCGGAGCTCGTCGCCGACGAGCGGGGCGATTCCGCACTCGTCGTCGGCTACCGGGGCGGGTTCCCGGTCACGACGCTCGACGTGCTGCTCACCGAGGACCCGGCGGACGCCCGACGTGCCGTCGAGCCGCTCGTGTCGCAGACCGCCGGCGCCGCAGCGGACGCGGGGGCCGTCGCACCGGTCCCCGACGAGGACCTGCCGCTCATCTCAGTCGTCGTGTCGACGATCGTGGCGCGCATCGAGACCATCACGACGCTCCTGTCGGTGCTCGAGCACCTGGACTACCCGCGGTACGAGGTCATCATCGTCGACAACCGGGTGAAGGTGCCGGCGGACGACCTGCTCCCCCGGATCCTCGAGGGGCACAACGTCCGGCTCGTGGTGGAGCGTCGGCCGGGCTGCTCGGCGGGTCGCAACGCGGGCGTCGCCGCGGCGAAGGGCGAGGTGATCGCGTTCACGGACGACGACGTCCGGATCAGCCCGCAGTGGCTCCGGATGATCGGCTCCCGGTTCGTCCGGGAACCCGCGCTGTCCGCGGTGACCGGGCTGATCCTGCCCGAGGAGCTCTCCACCCCCGCACAGATCTGGTACGAGGCGTACTACGGCGGGTTCAGCGGCGAGCGCACCTTCGAGCCGGTGACGATCGTGCCCGACGACGTCCCCGGCGTCATGCGCAACGCCCGGGTGTCCGCCGTCGCGCCGGACGGCAGCGTCCGGAAGCACTTCGCGGTCTACGGGATCGGCGGCTACGGGGCCGGGGCGAACTGGGCCGTCCGCACCTCGGCCTTCCGCGCGGCCGGCGGCTTCGACCCCGTGCTCGGCGCCGGCGTCCCCGCCCGCGGCGGCGAGGACCTCGCGATCTTCATCGACATCCTCTGGGGTGGCGGCCGGATCGGCTTCGAGCCGAAGGCCGTCGTGCACCACACGCACCGGCAGGACCTGGAGGGCCTCCACCACCAGCTGCACTCGAACGGCGTCGGCTTCACGGCGCTCATGTGCGCGCTCATCGCGAAGGACCGTCGGCACCTGACCGTGCTGGCCCGCCTGATGCCGATCGCCGCGCGGGTCAAGTCAAAGCAGCTCGTGACCCGTCTGGCGGGCAGGCGGGACGCGGCGCCGGAGACCGTGACGGAGGCGTCGACCACCCGGATCCCGCGTTCCCTGGCGTATCACGAGTTCCGGGGCTTCCCGGCCGGGCCCGCGGCCTACCTGCGCAGCCGTCGGTTCTGGCGCGACGTCGAGGAGGGGCGCTTCCGTCCCTGAACCGTCCGGGCGCGGGGCCGTCGCGGAGCGGGCCGGGTCGGGTCGGGGCGGCGCCGCTGTCGGACGACACACCCGCTGTCGTTCGACAACGGAAACGACGCTCCTGCGCGCCTGCAACATCCCGCGCACGCAACGAGCGACACGACGGTCGTCGTTCGACAGCGACTCCGTCGATCCGCGACGACCGACAGAACTCCCAGCCCACCGCTGCCCGACACCGACCAGTGCCGCCGACCGGCCGCCTCCAGCCGCGGCCGACCGACACCGACCGCTACCGCGCGGCGAACCGCCCGCGGACGTAGCGCCACGGCCCGCCGAGCGCCGCCGTGAGCTCGGCACGCTTCAGCCCGGCCGCCGCGGCACGGAACTCGTCGTCGACGGGCCACCCGCCGATCGCGTCGACCGCCGCGGACACCTGGTCACCGCCGTCCCCGGCGTTCCCCTGCCCGAGCGCACCGAGCTGCCGGAGCGCCCCGACGGCCCGCCGGAGCACGGCGAACGCGGTCCCGGGGCGGCTCATCAGCTTCGCGACCCACGCCCCGAGGCCGGTGCCGTAGCCGAGTGCCTGTGCACGCAGGGCCTCGCGGTCGGCGCGGTGCCGGTGCCAGACGATCGCGGAGGGCTCGACGGCGAGCGCCCCGCCGGAGAACAGCACACGGGTGAACAGGTCCGGGTCCTCGCCCGCCCGTGCCGGGGTCCCCGGGCCCAGCGCGACGTCGAACCCGCCGAGGGCGATCGCCGCGGACCGTCGGAGCGACATGTTCGCGCCGGTGCCGAACGCCCCGACCGAGAACGGGAACAGCGGGAGGTCGTCTGGCGGCGACGCGGTCCGGTAGACCCGGCGCTCGGTGTTCCGCGCCCAGGTGACCCGTTCGTCGAAGTACCGCTGGGTGGGCGTGCGGAGTTCACCGCTGGGCACGAGTCCGGTGACGCAGACCACGTCCGCGTCGCGGGCGTAGGCCCCGGCGAGCGCCGCCGCCCACCACTCGTCGACGACCACGTCGTCGTCGACGAAGGCGACCACGTCGCCGGTCGCGGCCGCGAGACCGGCGTTCCGTGCGCGCGAGACCCCGGCACGGGCCTCCAGGACGTACTGGAGGCGCGGGTCCGTGAACGAGGCGACCACCGTGCGGGTCGCGTCGGAGCTCGGGGCGTTGTCGACGACGATGACCTCGAGGTCGTCCCAGGCGGACGCGAGGACGGACGCGACGCAGCGTCGGACGTCCTCCGGACGGTCGCGGGTGGCGACGACGACGGTGATCCGTCCGACCGCCGGGCCCTGCGGGGCGGCCGGGAGGCGCGTGGGGCGCAGGGCGCGCAGCGCGCGGGCCGCCTCGGTCGGCTCCAGGGCGCCGTCCGGTCCCACCGTCACGTCGATGCTGCCGGCGACCTCGCGGCCGTCGCGGACGAGCAGCCGGGCGCGCCCGAAGCCCGCCGCTCCCGCGAGGACGACGGCGTCGGCCGCGAGCGCCGCGTGCCGGTCGACCGCCCCCACCCATGCCGCACCCGGCCACGTCGGCGCGTCCGCGGCGGGCATCGCGGGCTGCAGGGTGAGCACGCCGGTCATCGTGGGACGGTCGGTCATGCTCCGATGCTCCGGTGGTGCCGTGCAGGGGTCAACCGAGGGCGCGCGGCCGTGCGCGGACGTTGCGGTTTGCCGCCACCTGACAGCCGCGCTCCCCTAGGATCGTGGGGACCCCGGGTGTCCGCTCGGGGACGAGGAGGACGCATGTCGCTGGGCCCGACGACCGAGTCCGGCGCGCTCCTCGAGGTCGTGCTCGAGGACGCACCGACCTGCGTCTGCGGTCACGTCCGCGACGCACACGAGCACTACCGCCCGGGGACCGACTGCGCGCTCTGCGACTGCCCGAGGTTCCGCCGCCGCTGATCCGGGTCTGGTTGGCAGGCCGGCGGCGCTGATGCGGCACCCGCGGGCAAGTCGACGACGCCGGCCCGGGTCCCGTTGGCAGGTCGGCGACGCCGGTGGACGCCGGTCCGGGAAACCGCTGGTCAGGCGCCAGGGAAGGGCTGGTCAGGGCACCGGGTGCGGGAAACCGCCGCTTCCCCGCACCCGCTCCGGAGCCGCCTTGTCGGGCTCCGAGGGCCCCCGTAGCGTCGCGGTCATGGCCAACTCCCCCGCCGTGGCGTGCGTCGTCCTCGCCCACGAGGACCCGGCTCACGTCCGCCGTCTGATCGAAGCGCTCGACCCGTTCCCGGTCTTCCTGCACTGCGACGCGCGCACGTCGGAGTCGGAGTACCGCGCGATGACGGCAGACCTGCCGGACCGCGTGCGGCTGTTGCCGCGGATGCGGACGGGGTGGGCGAAGTGGGAGAACGTCGCGGCCGAGGTCGAGGGGTACCGCGCGGCGCTCGCCGGGACCGACGCGTCCCACGTCGCCGTCCTCACCGGGAGCGACTACCCGCTCGGGAACCCGGCGGAGCTGACCCGGTTGCTCGGACGGCACCACGGGACCTCCTTCCTCGGCGTCCACCCGCTGCCCTACGCGGAGTGGGGACGCGGCGGTGGGCTGCCGCGGCTGCGGTACCCGCACTGGGCGTGGCGGAAGCACATGCTGCGGGTCCCCCTCCCGCGTCGGATCCCCCGCGGCATCGCCCCGGCCGGCGGTTCGCAGCTCAAGGTCCTCGCCCGGGGACACGCGGAGGCCGTGGTCCGCGCCGTCGACACCCGCCCCGACCTCGTGCGCTTCTGGCAGCGCGTCTGGATCGCGGACGAGACGTTCGTGCCGACGGTGCTCTGGACCGAGTCGCTGACGCCCGGGTTCCGGGACGCGCACGTGCCGCACTCCCTCTGGTGGATCGGCTGGGACGGCTCCGCGATGAAGAGCCCGCCGTGGTTGACGCTCGCGGACGCCGGACGCCTGCTGCAGTGGCGCACACAGCCCTCCGCCGAGGCGCGTCGAGCGCCGCAGCTGTTCGCGAGGAAGTTCTCGACCGCACGGAGCTCCGAGCTCCTCGACCTCGTCGACGCCGCGTTCGGTCTGCGCGAGGGCGCGGCGACCGAGGCGCCGGTGGGCGTGTCGTGACGGTCCCCCACGAGGCCCGCACGGCCGGCACCGTCACCCACGCGACGCGCACCGACGGCGCCGTCACGCACGAGGCCCGGGCAGACGACGCCCTGACGCACGCTCCCCGCACCGTCGGCGCCGTCGCGCACGCGCCCCTGGCCGACGGTCCGCGCTCCCGGCGCGAGGCCAGGGCGGCGCGGGAGGCGGCGGCAGCGCGGGAGGCGGCGGCAGCGCGGCAGGCGCCGACGCTGGTCGGCAGCCCGGGCGCGGCGTCGGACCCGGACCCGGGCCCCGCCACGGCACCGGCACCGGCGCCGGCAGCGGCACCGGACACCGACCCGGCGCCGGATGCGAACGCCGACGCCGCCCCGGCAGCGGGCGGGAACACGCCCACGGACACGGGCGCGGGCGTCACGCCGAGCGTGTCGTCGAAGCTGTTCGGCCGCGGCCTGCTCTACGTCGTCGTCTGGTCGATGCAGCTCGTGGTCTCGTCGCTGATCTCCCCCGTCCTGGCCCACGTCATGCCGCCGACCGAGTTCGGCGTGCTCGCGTCCGCGATCGCCCTGTACCAGGCGCTCGGCGTCCTCGCGGTCGCCGGGCTCGACCAGGCCACCGTCCTGCAGCGGGCCGAGGACGGCGACGACCGACGCGCCCGCGGCCTGCTCAGCGTCGGGATCGCGACCGCGGCGGTCGTCACCGTCGTCGCGCTCGTGTCGATCCCGGCGTGGGGCGACGCCGTCGGGTTCGTCGGGCAGCACCCCCTGCTCCTCATC
The DNA here is from genome assembly GCA_913778205.1 of uncultured Curtobacterium sp. Classification (GTDB taxonomy): domain Bacteria; phylum Actinomycetota; class Actinomycetes; order Actinomycetales; family Microbacteriaceae; genus Curtobacterium. The sequence continues at coordinate 15,018 of CAJYUW010000055.1, read as the reverse complement.
GCCGTGCTCTGGGTCGGCCCCGCCGCCGTCGTGCAGCTCTCGCTGGCGCTCCTCGTCGCCCAGGACCGCATCCGCGTGTTCGCCGTCACGAGCCTGCTCTCGTCGATCGGCGGGTCGATCATCGGACTCGCGCTCCTCGTGCTCGTCCAGGCCGACGCCACGACGTACGCGTGGGGCGGTGTCGTCGCGCAGGGGGTCGCGATGGTGATCGGCATCGCCGCGACCCGGCCGCGCATCGCCGGCCTCCTCGACCGGAAGACGACCGCGCGGGCGTTCCGCCTCGGCATCCCGATCGCGCTCGGCAACCTGTCGTACTTCGTGCTCAACGCCGGCGACCGCATCGTGGTGCAGCGCATCCTCGGCCCCGAGGAGGTCGCGCGCTACCAGATCGCGTACGTCGTCGGGTCCGCCGTCATCCTCCTGCTGTCCTTCACGAACCAGGCTTGGGCCCCGCACTTCGCGGCGCTCCGCGACGCCGTCGCGCGCCGTGACCTGGCGATGCACGCCCGGGACGAGCTCTACCGGATGCTCGCGCCGGTCCTCCTCGCGGTGACGCTGGTCTCCCCCGTCGCGCTGCCGATCCTCGCCCCGGCGTCGTACCGCGTGCAGGAGCTCACGGTCGTGGTGCTCGTCGTCGCGGTCACGGCGCTGCCCGTCGTCGCCAGCGGCGCGACCGGGCGACTGCTCGTCATCGAACGCCGCGGCGTCGCCGTCGGGGTCATCGCCGCGATCGCGGGCGTCGTGAACATCGGGGCGAACCTCGTGCTCGTGCCGTGGCTCGGCCTGTCCGGCGCCGCGGTGGCGACCGTCGTCGCGTACGTCGTGCTCGCCGTCCTCCAGCAGGCGTCCCTGCCCGACCGCCGCGCCTGGCGGGGGCCGGGTCCGCGCGTCACGATCCCGGTCGCGGCGGCGCTCGCGGTGGCCGTCGCGTCGCTCTTCGTCCCGCAGGACGTCGTCTGGAACTGGGTGCGGTTCGCCGGGGCCCTGGCCTGCCTGCCCTGGTTCATCCGTCGTCTCCGAGCTGCTCGAGGGTCGTCGTCATGACGACCGGACGCCCCCTCCGGATCGCCCTCGTCACCTCCGGGTTGGCGATCACCGGCGGACTGGAGCGCTGCGTGCTCGAGGACACCGAGGACCTCGTCGCAGCCGGCCACGAGGTCGAGGTCTGGCACCGTGACGACGAGTCGTCCCGCGCCGGCGAGGGGCGCCCCGCCTTCGGACGGATGGGCGTGCGCCTCGTGCACGGCACCGACCCGCGCTTCGGCGTACGCACCGCGATCCGCGACGTCGCCCGGTTCGTCCGGGAGGGCCTCCGGATCCGCCGCTCGCGGCCGGACGTCATCTGGCTGAACCGCCCCGAGTACCTGCCGTTCGGGCGCGTCGTGTCGGCGGTGGCGCGCGTCCCCCTCGCCGTGCACCTCCACCACGCCCCCAACTACCGCAGGCTCCGACCGTTCGCGGGCGGGCGCTCGCGCTACCTGGCCGTGTCGGCGGCGATGGCCGAGGCCTGGGCGGGAGCCGGGGTCGACCGGCGCCGCATCGTGGTCGTCCCGAACGGTGTCGACACCGCGGCGTTCCCGCCACCGGCAGGGGACGACGTCCGCACCGCCCGCGAACGGCTCGGGCTCCCCGCGGACGCACCGGTGGTGCTCTACTACGGTCGTCTCAGCCGTGCCAAGGGCGTCGTCTCCCTCCTGGAGGCGTGGAGCACCGTCCGCACGTCGGCTCCGGCCTGTCACCGGGTCGCCTCCACGTCCGTGGTCGGGTCGTCCGCGCCCGCCCCGGTCCTCGTGCTGGCGGGTGCTCTCTACCCCGAGGAACGGGAACCGGTGCAGCGGGCGATCGACGCACTCCCCGACGGCAGCGTGGTCGTCCTGCCGGAGCGTGACGACGTCGTGCCGTTGCTGCACGCGGCCGACCTCGTCGTGGTGCCCTCGATCGAGCCGGAGGGCTTCGGCCGCACGGTCGTCGAGGCGATGTCCACCGGGACGCCCGTCGTCGCGGCGGCGTCCGGCGGCACCGCCGAGATCCTCTCCGACGAGTGGACGCGGTACACCGTCGACCCGACCGACACCGGCGCCCTCGCGAGCCGGATCGTCGACGTGCTCGACGAGTCGGCGACCGACCCAGAGCTCGGCGCGCGGTGCCGTGCCTGGGTCAGCGCACGGTACGGACGCACCCCGCACGTCGCCGCGCTGCTCGCTGCGCTCGAGGACCACGCCCGGCGCTGACCGGGCCGCCCGGTCCCGGGCCGCCCGGTCTCGGGTCGCCCGGTCTCGGGCCGCCCGGTCTCGGGCCGCCCGGTCTCGGGTCGCTCTGGCGAGCCGAGCCGGGGCCCGGCAGGTCGGACCCCGGGCCCGATCAGCCCGCCGGGACGTCCACCGTGATCCAGTCGATGTACAGCGACCCGTCGGACTCCCTCGGCGGGACCCCGCCGAGGGAACCCGCCTGCACGACGAAGTGCATCGGCATCGTCGGGATGTCCCGGTCGGTCGCAGCGATCTCCCGGCCGTCGATCGAGAACGTCATCCGCTGCGGCGTCCAATCGATCGTGTAGGTGTGCCAGTCCTTCAGCGAGGCCTTGCTCTCCAGGTGCACGCACTTCTGCGCCGGGTCGACGAGGCAGTGCACGTTGAGCCACGCCGGTGCACCGAGCGCGCCCTCCGGGAAGTCGACCTCGCCGTCGGCCCAGACGTTGCGGTCGCTCCAGAGCAGCACGGCGACGCCGTACCCGTCGACCTCGTCGCTGCGCAGCCGGATGCTGTAGCGGCCGGCGGTCTGACCACCCCACTTCCCGTCCACGAGCGGCACGATCCCGCCCGCGAGGGGTGTCCCGCCCGCGGTGGTCCGCATCCGCATGTCGAGCACGCCGTCGTGCGCGGTCAACGCGGACGCCGAGTAGCGCCCCGTCCCGGCGGTGTCGGCGAACCCGTGGTACACGGAGAAGCGGTCGGCGTAGGGCTTCTCGAACCCCCCGGTCACCGTCGGCTCGGCGAAGTCCTCGGAGAACGCCCGCTTCCACCCCGCCGCGGCGGCCGCCGGCATGGTCTCGCCGCTCGGGTCGACCGCGCTGCCCGTCGAGGACCCGGTCGCGGCGGCCGCGACGATCGCCGCGCTCACGACGACCGCCCCGACCGAGATCGCGAGGCTCCTCCGGGCCAGCGGACGCGGCCGTCGGTGTCGGGCGAGGCCGGCGCCGTGCGCGGGCGGCGCACCGTTGGCCGACGCCGCCTCCGGGTCCACGGTGGACGGGCGGATCAGCTCGTCGTCCACGCGCGCACCTCCGCGAGGCCGGCGTTCTGCGTACCGGAGGAGACGCCCGTGACGGTGAACCGGACCCAGGACACGCTGCGGCCGGTGAAGCGGACGTTCAGCGCGGAGCCGTCGTTCGGCAGGGAGCCGACGCGCACGCTGGAGCCGTCCGAGAACGTCAGGGTGCCGCTGGTGATGCGGTCGGTCGTGTTCGGTCGGTCGTGCAGCTCGATCGTGCGGAGGGTCTGCGCCGAGGTCCAGGTGAGCTGGATCCAGGTGCCGGCCCGGCCCCAGGGTGCGACCCACTCGGCGCCCGGGGCCGCCGGGTAGCCGGCGACGACGCCGTCGACCGCCTTCTGCACGGTCTGCCCGTCCGCCGAGTTCTGCGCGCTGGCCGTCGGGGTCGCCGCGTCGGTGACGTCACCCGACACCGGCGTCGGGGTCGGCGTCGGGGTCGGCGTCGCGGTCGGCGTCGGCGTCGCGGTCGGCGTCGGCGTCGCGGTTGGCGTCGGCGTCGGCGAGGGCGTCGGGGTCGGCGTCGGCGTCGCCGTGTCCGACGTCGCGATCGCCCGGATCTCCGCGAGCCCGGCGTTCTGCGTCCCGCTGCTCACGGACGTCACTGTGAAGCGGACCCAGGCCACGGATCGAGCCGGGAACGTCACCGGCAGCACCGTGCCGCCGTTCGGCAGCGCCGGCACGTTCACGCTCGAGCCGTCCGAGAACGTCAGCGTGCCACCCGTCACCTGGTCGACGGTGTTCGGGCGATCGGCCAGGTCGACCTCGACGAGGGTCCGCGTCGACGGCCAGGTGAGCTGGATCCAGGTGCCCGCCCGACCGTTCGGCGCGACCCACTCCGCGGACGGGGCGACCGGGTAGCCGGAGACGACGCCGTCGACCGCCTTCGCCGCGGTCTGCTCGTCGGTCGGGTTCTCCGCGCTCGCGCTGACCGTCGCCGCTGCCGTGACGTCCGCCGTCGTGGAGGCCGGCGGCGTCGACCCCGCGGCAGTGTAGGCACGCAGTTCGGCCAGCCCGGCGTTCCGCGTGCTGCTGCTCACCGAGGTCACCGTGAACCGGACCCACGTCACCGACCGCGCGGCGAACGCGACGGACTGCACCGCACCGGTGTCCGGCAGGGCCGGGACGGTGACGCTCGAACCGTCCGAGAAGGTCAGCGTGCCACCGGTCACCTGGTCGTCGGTGTTCGGTCGGTCCGCCAGGTCGATGCCGGTCAACGCCTTCGCGGACGACCAGGTCAGCTGCAGCCAGGTGCCGGCCCGACCGTTCGGCGCCACCCACTCGGCCGACGGGTTCGCCGGGTAGCCGGACACGACGCCGTCGACGGCCTTGGTCGCCGTCTGCCCGTCGGCGGGGTTCTCCGCGCTCGCGGTGACCGTGGCCGACCCGGTGACGTCGGTGCGGTCGCTGCCGGGGACGCCCGGGTTCGTCGGCTGCGCCGGGTCCGCCTGCCCGACGGTGTACTGGCGCTGCAGCCACGACGACTCCGGCCGCTGGGCGCACGCGTCCCGGGTGGCGCAGGTCTCGCTGTCGTGCGCGGCGTAGGTGAAGAACGCGGAGGACTTCGCCGCGACCTGGTCGGACGTCAGGTTCGTCGGACGACCGGCGATCGGGTAGCCGAGGTAGCCCGTGAACGTGTGCGCCGCCGCGTACTGCCGCTGTGCAGCGTCCGCGAGGTAGGCCACGGTGTGGTGGTCGCTGTGGTCCCCGTCGCCGTAGGCGCCCGCGTGGTCGAGTGTCCGCACGGCCGTCGGGGCGAACCCCTCGAGGAGGCCGGAGACCGTCGCGCGGAGCTCGGCGAGGGTGTAGGTCGCCGGGGCCGGGGCGTCCGCGACGGTGCCGAGGGTCTGGACGTACCCCTGGTAGAGCTGCTGGAGGCTCGTGTACCCCGTGGCCCAGAACCCGTTCCCGCCGACGTTGCCGTCCGGCAGGTCCATGAAGACGAGACTGATCCGCGGGTCCGCCGTCAGGCTCACGAGGCGCAGGTCCTTCCCGGCGACCGTCAGCGTCGTGGTCGTCGTCGCGGGGTCGACACCGGCGATCGCCGCGTACGCCGCCACGAGCCCGGTCTGCCGCTCGCCCCAGTACCACCGCGGGTACCCGGCGTCGGCGGCGGTCACGACGACGGTCCGCACGCACGCGCCGGACTGGATGCTCGCCCGCAGGTCCGTGCCCTGGAACAGCAGGTCGTCGTCGGGGTGCGCGACCACGTCGAGCACGCGTCCGGCGCGGCAGTCAGCGGACGCCGTCGGGTCGGTCGCCGACGCACCGACGGCCGCTCGGGCACCGAGCACACCGGTCCCCGAGACGACGAGGGTCAGCGCGGCGACGGCGGCGGTGACGAGCACCGTCAGCCGTGCCGGTCGACGCGGGGCGGACTCACCCCGCGGCATGGCGCATGCCCTCGGTCGTGAGCTCGTAGACGACCGTCGTGCCCTTCGACCAGACGGGCGTCCAGTAGGGCGAGTCGGCCATCGCCGCCGCGAGCTTCCGGTAGTCGGCGTCGCTCTGGTAGCCGTACCGCTCGTCGTACGCGCCGAACGGAGCGGCCACGAGGGCGTAGTACTTCGTCGCCGACCACGTGCTGACGAGTTGGCGGGTGATGTTCGACACGTCGGTGGTCGCGTCGTAGCCCGCACTCGCCGGGTACGCCCCGAAGGCCTCGCGGGAGAGCGCACCGACGTCGAAGTACCTCGCGCCGGTGTTGCTCGGCACGGCGTTCGCCGAACCGGTGAGCAGCATGATGGAGCCCTTCGGCGCCGTCCGGTCGTAGAACTGCGTCGCCTCGGACTGGCTCCGGGTGGGGACGCGGTTCCAGTCGAGCGCCGTCTGACCGAACGAGCCGACGGCGACCATGCCGGCCACGAGCACGGTCGCGGCCGCGAACCGGACCGGGACCGGTCGGGCGAGCCGGGTGACCAGTCGCCCGAGCGGGGCGAGCCGGCCTCGCGGCGCGGGGAGCCCGGCGGCGAGGACGGCGATCCACGGCGTGGCGAACAGCACGACGCGGAAGATCCCCTCCTGCCCGTAGTTCGTCGCGACCAGCAGCGAGATCGGGCTGGCCGCCGCGAGCAGCAGCCCCCAGTGCACGCGGTCGCGTCGGAGCAGCACGGTGACGATGGCCACGAGGCCGAGGACCACGAGCGCTGCGGCAGGGACGTCGAAGGCGAGTCGGGTCACGAGCGGCTTCGGAAGCACGGTCATGTCGTGCGACGGCGGCTGGACGTTGGTGAGCACCTGTCCGACGGCGGCGAGCGACAGGAACTTGTCCAGGATGCTGCCGTTCAGGAGTGCGAACACCACGGCGGGCACGAGCACGACGAGCGACACCCACCAGGGACGGAGCATCCGGAAGACCACGAGCACGACGATCGCCGCGACCGTCAGGTACGGGGAGATCTGGTGCGTCACGGCGAGCACGATGCTGATCGCTCCGATCCCGAGCACGCGGGACAACCCGGCGGGTCGGGGCCGCAGGACGGTGACCGGCTCGCCGTCCTCCCCCGTCACCGTCGTCCGGCGGAGTGCGCCCGTCGCGAGCACGAGGATCGCGAGGGAGAGCAGGACGCCGGTGGACTGCGGCGAGAAGTAGGTCGTGTTGAGCGACCCGGTCATGGCCGTCAGGAACGCGGCGATCCAGGGGCGCCGGGCACCGGGCAGCCAGTGCGCGGCGAGCACGCCCACGCCGACGGTCGACGTGAAGGCGAGGAGGACGGGCACCCACGCGGCGATCGTCATCGCGTTCACGATGCCGCCGACGTCCGCGACCCACGCGCCGCCGGCGAACAGGCCCGACCACGTCTGGAAGATGTCCGCGGCCGGGTCGGTCCTGCCGTTCTGGCGGATGTACTCGAGCACCCCCACGTGGCGTGCGGCGGCCATCACGGTCGGCATCCCGTACGTGATCGCCTGCGCGAGCTGGACGACCCCGCCGAGCACGACGACGGGGAGCGCGACGCCCTCGCCACGCACGAGGGCGACCACGGCGGCCGCGACGACGATCGCGAGGCCGATCGGCAGCCCGGCGCCGAGCGAGCCGAACAGCCCGTCCGGCACCGGGTCGCCCACGTGGGTGGCGGCCGAGACGACGACGACGAGGAGCCCGACGACGGACGCGGTCGTGACCGTCCGGGTGGTGGTCCAGGCCGGACCACGACCTGCCGGTCGGGCGGCGCGGTCGAGACGTCGCCGCTGGAGGTCACGGAGGTCGCGCGGGACCGCGACCGTCACGGCGACCGCCGTGAGGAGCACCACGGCCACGAAGGGCACGGCCGGTACCCAGAGTGCGGCCGTGGCCATCGCGTAGCCGACGGCGATGGTCCCGACGACGGACGTGGTGACGGCGAACAGGACGAACCGTGCGAGCGGCATCGGCCGCAGGAGCAGCATCGGGGCGATGCCCACCACGGCGAACAGGAAGACGCCGACGGCGGAGCCCCGGAGCACCGGCACGTCGAACGACGCCCCGGCTGCGGCGGCGAGCATGGTGACGACGACCAGGCCGGCCGCGGCCAACCGGGCAGCCGGGCCCATCACGCCCGGGTGGCCCGGAGCGGGTGCGACGGCGGCGAGCTGGTGTCGTCCGTGCCCACTGCGGTCGATGGTGCCGGCTCCGCCGAGCCGTTCGGCGAGCGCGAGGAACGGCGCCACGAGCACCGATCGGCGTTCGACGCGGCGCAACCGGCGCGAGGTGTCGGCCCAGGCCGCCTCGACGTCCACACGGGCGGCGTCCTCGCGAGCGACGTCCGCACCGGCAGCACGAGCAGCATCCGCGCGCACGGCAGCGTCACCCACGGCATCCTCGCGCGCAGCCCCGCCGCCGACGCCCGGGACCGCGCCGTCCGCGACGACACGGCGGAGAGCGCCGGCCCCCGACGCCTCCGCCGCGACCGGACGCCCCGCCACGACCGGACGCCCCGCCGCACGCCGCCCGGAGTCGGGGCGGAGGTCGGTGACCCCGTCACCCTGCTCCTGCCCCAGCCGTGCGAAGGCGGCGATGGCCTCGGGGACGGTGTCGACGGTGGCCGCGACGGTGTCGCGGTCGAGGGCGTTCTTGGTCATCCAGGCTCCGAGTCCGTGGCCGTGCGCCGCCGCGGTCCGACGGAGCGACGAGGTGTCGTCCGCGGGGCGCAGCCAGGCGATCGCGGCGGGTTCGACGGCGATCGCGGAGCCCGCGAACAGCAGTCGGGTGAAGAGGTCGAGGTCGTCGCCGCCACCGACGCGGGTCCCCGGGCCGAAGGCGGTGTCGAACCCCCCGATGGCGAGGGCGGTCCGTCGGCGCACGGCGAGGTTGGCGCCGGTGCCGTACGCGGCCGCGGCGAAGGGGTGCAACGGCGCATCGGCCGGTTCGTCGTCGAGGCGGAACACCCGGCGGCGGATCGTGCGGGCGGCGGGCGTGTGCTCGTCGTGCCAGCGTTGCGCCGGCGTCCGGATCTCGGCGGTCGGCACCAGTCCCGTGACGCAGGCGACGTCCTCGTGCAGGACGAACGGGAGCGCGATCGCGGCGGCCCAGTCCGGGTCGACGACCGTGCCGCTGCCGAGGAACGCGACGACGTCGCCGGTCGCGGCGAGCAGGCCGGCGTTCCGGGCGGCGGCGAGTCCGCCACCGGGCGCGGGCAGGGTGGTCACCGTGCGTCCGGCGATCTCGGTGTGCCCGGCGCCGTCCGCGCCCTCCGACACCACGACGACGTCGAGCGTGACCCCGCGGGATGCCAGCACCGACCGCATGGTCTCGCCGGCGTCCCCGTCCGTGCAGAGCACCACGGTGACGGACGGCAACGCCTGATCAGCGGCCGGACGTCGTTCCGGGGTGGGCATGTGCCGGACGGCACGTTCGAGGGTGCGGAGCTCGACCGAGGGGCCGGTGCGTCGTCGGTCGACGATCTCGGTCTCGACGAAGCCCACGGGCTCGCCGCGGTCGCGGACGAGCAGGCGCGCCCGCCGGTAGCCCGCTGCCCCGGCGAGGCCGAGTGCCTCCCGGTGCCGGGCGGCATCCCGACCCACGCCGTCGCGGTGCCCGGCGGCGTGCAGCTCGGCGCGATCGACCTCGCCGACCCACACGGCGCCGTCCCACGTCGGCGCGAGGAGGCCGGGGACGGCGGGCCGGAGCACCCGGGTCAGCGTGGCCCTGGTCACGGTGTCCCGACCGGTTGGCGGACCACGCGGGTCGCGGGTGCGGTGACGACGACGCTGCCGAGGACCCGGCCGACGGCGTACCCGGTGACGGTCGACAGCACGGAGAGCACGATCGCCGCGGCGCGGACGCCACCGCCGCGGCCGGACGCGCGCAGCTCGCGGACGAACGCGCCCGGGATCACGCGCGTGAGGTAGGTGGACTCGCTCGACAGGGAGTCGCCGGTACCGACCCGACGGCTCAGCACGGCCTTCGAGATGCCCTCGTAGTAGCTGCGGCGGCGGAGGTACCGCATGGTGACGCGGTCCGCTGAGACGCGGTGCGAGACGTTCGAGCGCGGTTCGTGACGGATCCGGCTGCCCGGCCTGGTCTTCGCGAGCCGGATGCAGAGCTCCGTCTCCTCGCACCCGAGGGGCTGGTTGCCGACCCGACCGATGCCGGAGCGGAACCCGCCGGCGGCGAGGATCGCCTCCCGGCGGAAGGCCATGCTCGACCCGATCACGTTGCGGACGTCCCCGGCGGTCTCGGGGAGGCCGGCGTAGCTGCAGCCGACGATCCAGAGGAGCTCGTCGGGGTACGGCCCGGAGCCGGTCGTGTCCGGCCACGACGGGGTCGCCCGTCCCCCGACGCCGACGACCTCCGGGTCGTCGAGCGCGGCCAGCAGGTGTCCGAGCCAGTCGTGGTCCGCGGTGGCGTCGTCGTCGAGGAACGCGACGACGTCGGCGTCCGTGAGCGCGACGCCCGTGTTCCGGGCGCCGGACAGGCCGCGGTCCTCGGAGTTCTCGACCACCCGGAGCTCCGGCCAGCGGGCCTTCGCTCGCGCGTACAGCTCGGGCTCGTGGTCGATCACGACGACGACCTCGGGCTGCTCGGGCTGGCGCTTCGCCGACTCGACGCTGTCCTGCAGGTCGCCCCACCGCAGCTGCGTGTAGGCGCAGATGACGACGGCGACGCTGCTCACGCGAGGTCTCCGTCGAGCGCGCGGGCGTCCACCACGGCGGCGTCGGCGGTCCGGGCGGACACGGCGGGCGCGGTGATCTCCCCGGTCGGCGCGTCGATCGGCGACACCGGCGCGGGCATCGACAGGCCGGCCGCCGCGGCGAGGCGCGCGCGGCTCCTCGCCCTGGCGGCGCGACGACGCTCGTGCATGATCGACGTGAGGACGCGGATGCCGTCGGTCACGGCGTTGAGGTTGCTCGCGCCGTGCACCCGCAGCTTCTCGTGGCTCCCGACCTCGGCGATGCGCAGCTCCGCGGCGGACCACCGGCAGGTCAGGACGGTCTCGATCTCGAACCCGTCGCCCCAGAGCATCGAGCCGTCGGCCGGCTTCGGGAGCGTCGAGGACAGCAGCCCGATCGCCGGGAGCGTGTCCGCCCAGAACGCGTTGTAGCCGTAGCAGAGGTCGCTGTAGCGGGTGCCGAGGATGGCGTTGCAGACGATGTTGAGCCCGCGGTTCCCGAGGTTCCGGACGATCGTGATGTCGTCGCTGCCGCCGCCGAGCGCGTACCGCGTGCCCTTGGCGACGTCGGCGCCCTCCGTCAGCGCCTGCACGAAGCGCGGGATCTCGTCGGGGTCGGCGGAGCAGTCGGCGTCGAACATCACGACGACGTCGCCCGTCACGGCCTCGAACCCGCAGGCCAGCGCGTTGCCCTTGCCCTTGCGGGTCTGGTGCACGACGCGGATGTCGGGCATGAGCCGCTGCGCGGTCGCGATGGTGTCGTCGACCGAGTTGCCGTCCACGAGGATGACCTCGTACACCGGGGGCAGCTTGGGCAGGATGATCTCGAGGTTGCGGGCTTCGTTCCGTGCCGGGATGACGACGGAGACCCGGGGGTCTGCGGGTCGGACGGTGTTGGCGGGCATTGGACGTGCTCCTGTCGGGTTCAGGTTGCCGTGTTCGGTGCGTTCGGACGTGGCGCGGACGCGGGGTCCGCGGTCCGGCAGGGGCGCGGGTACGACGCCGCCGGGAGGCCCAGGGGGCGGGTCCTCCCCCTGTGCTCCCAACCCTCGCGTCGGCGCGCGGACCGGTCAATGCGCTGCGGGCCCGCTTGCGGCCCCTCGGGCCCGGATACGGAAACCCGCAACCGGGACCGGCATGCGGCGGGCGGACCGCACGCCCCACGGCCTGGAGGCACGGTGCGGGCCCGCACCGTGCCTCCAGTCCGTCACCGGATCGCGGCAGGACCCGCGCGCGTCACCGGATCGCGGCAGGACCCGCGTCGAACGCGGCGCGCAGCGCCGCCGCCAGCTCGGCGACGTGCGGCTCGCGGAGCAACGAGGTGTGCTCGCACGCCATGCGGACGGTCGCCGTGTCGCCGACGAGGATCGCGCCCCAGCCGTCCGCATCCGGGTTCGCGTCGGCGAGGACGTACGTCGACCGGCCGTGGAACGGCGCAGGGTGGTGCCGACGGGTGACGATCTCGGCCTGGTCGAAGAACGCGTCGAAGTCGTCCTGCCCCCCGAAGCGCAGCACGCCCGCGGTGTAGGCGCGCAGCCGCTTCGCAGCCTGCCGCCCGTACGGGACGCCCGCCGGCATGACGCGCTTCGCGACGCGGTCGACGCCCGACCGGATCGCCCGGACCGTGGGGTTGCGCGGCGGACGGGGTTCCATGCGACTGAACAGCAGTCGGGCCTGCTCGCTCTTCGTCCGCGGCAGGTACGTGTCGAGGAGCGCGAGGTGGGCGACGTGCTCGCCGCTCTCCTCGAGCAGGCGGGCGATCTCCAGCGCCACGAGGCCGCCGAGCGAATGGCCGACGAGGAGGTACGGCCCGCGTGGCTGGACGACCCGCATCAGGGCGAGGTAGCGCCGGGCGCTCCGCTCGATGCTCCAGTCCGGCAGCCCGCGGCGCTCGAGCCCGTGCTGCTGGAACGCGTACACGTCGTGGTCGTCGAGGTACCGCGACAGGGGCAGGAACGTCAGCGCGAGGGCACCGCCGCCCGCGAAGCAGAACACCGGCGGCCGACCCGCCGTCCGAGCGGTGGAGACCTTGACGACGTCGGGGTGGCTCGGGAGCGCGCTCGTGCCGCCACGGACCCGACGGGCGAACTGCCGGAGGGTCGGGTGCTCCAACAGTTCGGCGGACCGCAGCTCGACGCCGAGCCGTTCGTGCACCACGGCGAGCATCTCCTCGGCGGACAGCGAGTCGCCGCCGAGCGCGGTGAAGTCCTCGTCGAGGGGCACGCCCGGGAGCCCGAGCACCTCCGCCCAGATCTGCCCGACGACGAGCTCCCACTGGTCGTACGTCGCCTCGGTCATGTCGGCCTCGACCTCGGGGGCGCCCGGCAGCGCGGACCGGTCGACCTTGCCGCGTTCGTTGCGCGGCAGCTCGGTCATCGGGACGATCGCCGCGGGCACCATGTACTCGGGCAGGCGCTCCCGGAGGGCCTTGCGGAGGGCCGCGGGCGCCGGGGTGCGGTGACCGGGCCGTGGCACGACGTACGCGACCAACCGGGTCACCGCCGGGGGTTCCACGAGCGCCGTGACGACGACGTCCAGGAGGTCCGGCACGGCCCGGAGCGCCGCTTCGACCTCGCTCGGCTCCACCAGGTACCCGCGCACCTTCACGGCGTCGTCCGCCCGGCCGAGGAGGACGAGTCGCCCGGCCTCGTCGATCTTGGCGAGGTCGCCCTGCCGCCACGTCGGGGTGCCGTCGTCCGTGCTGCCGAGGCGCTGCGCCGTCTGCTCGGGCGCGCCCCAGTAGCCGGTGGTCACCCCGTCGCCCACGACCACGAGCTCACCGATCTCGCCGACCTCGGCCACGCTGCCGTCCGGGCGCTCGATCCGGAGCGACTTGCCGGGGATCGGCCAACCGGCGGGCACGACGCCGTCCGGGACCGCGTCGTCGGGACCCACCGGGCAGAACGCCACGCTCGCCAGTTCGCTGGCCCCGAAGCCGTTGACGAGCACCGTGTCCGGCCCGAGGTGGGGTCGGGCCGCGACGATGTCGGTGCCCGTGCTCGGTTCACCGACCGTGACGACGATGCGGAGGCCGGTGAGTCCCGCCCGGGGGCCACGGCCGGCGCCGGCGACGCTGCCGACGATCGACCGGAGCATGTGCGGGGTGCAGAGCATCGCGGTGACGCCGTGCGTCTCGAGGTCCGCGAGGGTGCCCTCCACGCCGCGGTCCCGCGGTTCGAGGACGACCACCGCGCTGCCGTCCATGAGCGCGGCGAGCGCGTACATCAGCCCGGCCGTGAACGACAGCGGCGCCGCGATGCCGAGCCGGTCGCCGGGTCCGAAGCCCAGCACCACCGCGTCGGCCTCGGCGTCGCGCACCTGCTGCCGGTGCGTCACGACGACGCCCTTCGGCAGGCCCGTCGAACCGGAGGTGAAGACGATGACGAGCGGGTCGCTCCCACCGGGTCGTGGTGCCGCGTCCGGAGCGGATCCGTCGCCGCGTGCCGCAGCAGCCTCGCCCTGCGCCGCCACGTCCTGCAGCGCCGCCTCGTTCTGCGCCGCCACGTCATGCAGCGCCGCCTCGTCCTGCAGCGCCGCCTCGCCCTGCAGCGCCGCCTCGCCCTGCAGCGCCGCCTCTCTTTGCGCCGCCTCGTCCTGCAACGCCGCCTCGTCCTGCAACGCCGCCTCGTCCTGCAGCGGGCCGAGCTGGTGCACCCGACCGTCGACGTCCCCCAGTGCCGCGGTCGCCTGGTCCGCGAGGGCCTCGGTCGCCAGGATCTCCTCGACGCCTGCGAGCCGGACGACGTGCGTCAGTCGCGCCGCCGGCAGGTGGTCGTCCAGGACCACCACCGTCCGTCCGGCGCGCACGAGGGCGAGGACCGCGACGACGGTGTCCGCTGTCTGCCCGCTCATCAGGCCGACGGGCCGAGACGCGCCACCGCGGACCGGTCCGACGCCGGCACCGCCGTGGTCGTCGGGCCGGAGTGTCGACACCAACACCCGGGCGAGGGCCCGCACGGCGCGGTCGGTCTCGGCGAACGTCCGGTCGGGGCCCGACCCGGTCAGGGCCAGCGCGTCGCCGTGCGCCGCCACGACCCGGTCCCACCGGTCGAGGACGGAGTGGTCGTCGGCCGTCTCGACCGCGGGGACGTGGTTCCACGGCGCACTGCTGGTCGTGACGGGTGTGGGCACGGAGTCTCCCCTGGCGGCTCGGATGCTGGCGGATCGGATGCTTGCGCCGCGGACGTGCGGCGACCCTGCGACGGTACGGCGCGGGCGGACCGCGGCGGGCGGGGGCGGCGACGTCGTGCGGTTCCCCGCAACCAGCGCCGGGTGCGGCACCGGTCCGGCGAGGTGCGCGAGACCACGGGACAGAGCCTGTCGATCCGCACAGGGACGCGGAAGCAGGCCCCGAGAGTCCGCGAGCACCGGCACCGGTCCGCACCGCCCACGAGCGCCGTCCGTCGGTGCTCCGCGTGCTCGACCGGGGTGCCCTCACGGCCGGGTGCCCTGGACGGTCTGCGGTTCCCCGCAGCACCGCCGAGCCGGTCGTCCGCGGACGCGACGGCCGGTTCCCGCCGACCGCCGGGCCGGGTGCCGCACGAACACCACGACCGGTTCCCGCACGAACACCACGACCGGTTCCCGCACGAACACCACGACCGGTTCCCGCACGAACACCACGACCGGTTCCCGCACGAACACCACGACCGGTTCCCGC
>CAJYUW010000054.1 GCA_913778205.1 uncultured Curtobacterium sp. | reverse complement strand
AACGAGTCCACCAACGACTTCAGCTCACGCAACTTCGACGTGATGTCCTGCTCCCCGTTCACGAGACGGGTCGCGGCGTCCTGCATCTCGCCGTAGGTGACGTTCAAGTTGGGCATGTCCAGCTCCTTGCTCGGTGACCTGCCCCCGATCGGAGGCCTCGACGACCGTAACGGGACACCCACCCCCGAACGGGGGTGTTCGAGCGTTGTTCACCACGAGTTCGCCACCGGACGCCGGACGTGAACATCCGTCGCACAAGCGCCCCGGCGTGTCCCACGCGCAACGTGCGGGACGCGACCTGCGGGCACGACGAAGGGCGGGCCTCCCGGAGGAGACCCGCCCTTCGACGGTGGTGACGCTGCCCTACTTGGCGGCGACGACCTGGAGCGAGATCACCGCGGTGATGTCCTCGCGCAGACGCACGGTGGCCTCGTGGTCACCGACGGTCTTGATGGTCGCGGGGACCTCGACCTTGCGCTTGTCGAGCGAGCCGACGCCCTGCGCCTGGACCGCGTCGGCGACGTCCGCCGGGCGGACCGAGCCGAACAGACGGCCGTCCTTGCCGGCCTTGACGGTCAGCTTGATCGTGGCGTTCTCGAGCTTCATCTTGAGGTCCTGGGCCTCTTCGATGGTGGCGAGCTCGCGGGCGGCACGGGCCGCGCGGATCGACTCGACCTGCTTCTCGCCGCCCTTGGACCACGCGACGGCGAAGCCCTGGGGGATGAGGTAGTTGCGGGCGTAGCCGTTCTTGACGTCGACGACGTCACCGGCGGAACCGAGGCCGGAGACCTCGTGGGTGAGGATGAGCTTCGACATGGGAAGTCCTCCGATCAGCGGCCGGAGCCGGCGTAGGGGAGGAGCGCCATCTCACGGGCGTTCTTCACGGCACGGGCGATGAGGCGCTGCTCCTGGACGGAGACGCCGGTGATGCGACGGGCGCGGATCTTGCCACGCTCGGAGATGAACTTGCGAAGGGTCGCGACGTCCTTGTAGTCGATGACGCCGACCTTGATCGACTTCGCGGGAGCGGCGTTCTTGCCGCCCTTGCCGCGAGGCTTCCGGCGGTCGCCGGTGCTCTTTCCAGCCATTGTTTTTCCTTAGAGATGAAGAAGTTGTGTGTCCGTCAGACCGCTGAGGATCAGAACGGGGTCTCGTCGTCGTACGAGCCGCCCGGGGTGCTCCACACGTCGTTCGACTGTGCGTTGCCACCCTGCTGGCCGCCCTGGGGCGACCACGGTGCGTCCGACTGACCGCCGCCGTTGTTGTTCCAGCCGCCGCCGTTGCCGCCGCCAGCGTTGCCGCCGCCGACCTGGCCACGACCGCCGCCCGAGCCACCCGCTGCACGGGTGACCTGCGCGGTCGCGTAGCGGAGCGAGGGGCCGATCTCGTCGACCTCGAGCTCGATGCTCGTGCGCTGCTGGCCCTCACGGTCCTGGTACGAGCGCTGACGCAGACGGCCCTGCGCGATGACGCGCGAGCCCTTCGTCAGCGAGCCCGCCACGTGCTCGGCGAACTCGCGCCACACGCTCGCGCGGAGGAACAGCGCGTCGCCGTCCTTCCACTCGTTCGCCTGACGGTCGAACGTGCGCGGGGTGGAGGCGATGGTGAAGTTCGCCACCGCGAGCCCGTTCTGCGTGTAGCGCAGCTCGGGGTCCGCGGTGAGGTTGCCCACCACCGTGATGACGGTTTCGCCGGCCATGACTTACTCGGCGCTCGCGGTCGCGTTCGCGGCCTTGCGGGCCGCGCGGGCCTCGTCGCGCTGCTTCTGAGCGGCGACCTGGGCGATCGCCTCCTCGGCGCGGAGGACCTTCGTGCGGAGGACGGCCTCGGAGAGACCGAGCTGACGGTCGAGCTCCTTGGCGGCCTCGGGGGAGGACGTGAAGTCGACGACGGCGTAGATGCCCTCGGACTTCTTCGCGATCTCGTAGGCGAGACGACGACGGCCCCAGACGTCCACGTTGTCGACGGTCCCACCGTCGTTGCGGATCACGGCGAGGAACTTGTCCAGGCTGGGAGCGACGGTGCGCTCGTCGATCTCGGGGTCGAGGATCGCCATCAGTTCGTACTGGTGCATGCGGAACCCACCTCCTTTGGTCTCGGCGGCTCCGGGCGGTTCCCGGAGCAGGAGGGTTGATGCATGTGTCGTGCGCGAACGCGCAGAGGACAACCCCGGTAGCCTACCCGACCGCCTGGAGGCGCGCCACCGGCGCGACCACGGGACGCGATTGCCTGGAGGCCCGACACCGGTCCGCCGGACGCGCGCCGCGCCTCCAGGCGGTCCCGTCCCACGCCGGTGCCGGTTGTCTCGACACAACCAAAGCCCTGTGGAACAACCGCGATCAGCGGTTCCGGAGGGCTCCGGTTGTGTTGGCACCTTCGCGGATCGCGCTACGCGTCGCGCGCCGCCCACCAGCCGCGCAGGCGCGCCTCGGCCTCGTCGGGGCCGAGCGGACCCTCGTCCATGCGGGTCTCGAGCAGGAAGCGGTAGGCCTCGCCGACGGCCCGGCCGGGCGCGATGTCGAGGATGCGCATGATGTCGTCACCCGTCAGGTCGGGACGGATCGAGTCGAGTTCCTCTTGTTCGGCGAGGGTGGCGATGCGGTCCTCGAGGTCGTCGTACGCGAACCCGAGCCGGTCGGCCTTGCGCCGGTTCCGCGTGGTGACGTCCGAGCGCGTGAGCATGTGCAGGCGCTCGAGCTGCGGACCGGCGTCGCGGACGTAGCGACGGACGGCGGAGTCGGTCCACGCGCCGTCGGTGTACCCGAAGAACCGCAGGTGCAGCTCGATCAGCCGGGCGACGGCGGCGATCGTGTCGTTGTCGAACCGCAGGGCCCGCAGGCGCTTCTTGGCGAGCTTGGACCCGACCAGGTCGTGGTGGTGGAAGCTCACCGCGCCGCCGGGCTCGAGCTTCCGCGTCGCGGGCTTGCCGATGTCGTGCAGGAGCGCGGCGAGCCGGAGCACGGTGTCCGGAGCCTCGCCGGAGTGACGCTCGGCCTCGTACCCGATCGCCTGTGTCAGCACCGTGAGCGAGTGCTCGTAGACGTCCTTGTGGTGGTGGTGCTCGTCGATCTCGAGCCGCATCGCCGGCAGCTCGGGCAGGAACCGCTCGGCGAGACCGGTGTCGACGAGGAGTCGCAGGCCGGGGACGGGGTCGGCCGTGCCGAGCAGCTTGACGAACTCGTCACGGATCCGCTCGGCGGAGACGATGTCGAGCGAGTCCGCCAACTCGGTCATCGCGGCGCGCACGTCGTCGGCCACGGTGAACCCGAGCTGGGCGGTGAACCGCGCCGCCCGCATCATCCGCAGCGGGTCGTCCCGGAACGACACCGTCGCCCGCTGCGGCGTGCGCAGGCGCCCGGCGAGCAGGTCCTCGACCCCGCCGTGCACGTCGACGAGTTCGCGCTGGGGGAGCCGGAGCGCCATCGCGTTCACCGTGAAGTCGCGACGGAGCAGGTCGTCTTGGATCGTCTCGCCGAACGCGACCTCGGGCTTCCGGGTCTCCCCGTCGTAGACGTCGCTGCGGTACGTCGTGATCTCGACCTGCTCGTCGTGCACGCGTGCGGCGATGGTGCCGAACTGCCGCCCGACGTCCCAGGTCGCTCCGGCGATCGGCTCGACGATGCGGAGGACCTCGTCAGGGGTGGCGTCGGTCGTGAAGTCGAGGTCGGTGACCGGGCGCCCGAGGAAGGCGTCCCGCACCGGCCCGCCGACGAGGGCCAGCTCGTGTCCGGCGTCGGCGAACGCCCGCGCGAGGGTGGCCACGGGGAGGGTTTCGGCGAGTGCGTCGAGTCGCTCGACGGCCTGGGCAACGGACTGCATGACGGACCAATCCTCCCAGATCGCGCCCACGAGTTCTCCACACCCTGCGCGCGCACGGGCGGTGTTCATGGACGGGCCTCATACACTCGTGCACGGTCCGGGTCGATCCGCCGGGCTCCCCTCGTATGCAGCCCTTCCGCACCCTGTTCGCCGCAGCCGCGTCGACCCTCGTCGCGCTCGGCCTCGTCGTCGCGCCCGTCGCAGCACCGTCCGCCGACGCCCTGACGTCGCCCTCCTCGGTCGCGACGTCGACCGCGGCCCCGTCCGGGTCCTCGACGGGCACCACGACCGTGACGATCGCGCCGGCGAACCGCGGCGTCGTGCACCGCGACGAGGACCTCGAGCTCTCGGTGACCGTGACGAACGACACCGACGAGGACCTCCCCGCCGGCACCGCGGAGCTCGACATCTCCCGCGTCGTGAGCTCGCGGGACCAGCTCTCCGACTGGCTCGCCGACACCAGTAAGACCGGTTACCCCGGCGCCCCGATGGACTCCGTGGACGTGCCGGCCGTCCCCGCGCACCGCTCGGTCACGCTCCGCTCGATCGCGATCGTGCCCGGCAACGTCGGCCTCGGCGGGTACGGCTCGTTCGGGCCCCGGCGGATCGCGGCCGTCTACACCGCGGGCGACACGACGGCGATCGCGCGGTCGGCCATCACGTGGGACCCGGACCCGGGCACCACCCCGACGCCCGTCGGTGTCTCGGTCGCGATGCCGATCACGCTGCCCGGCTCGCAGGCCATGTTCGTCGGCGCGGACGAGCTCGCCGCGGCGACCGCGGTGGACGGCACCCTCACCCAGCAGCTGCGTGCCGTCGAGGGCCACAACGTCGCCGTCGGCATCGACCCGCGCATCATCGCGTCCATCCGGGTCCTCGGGCAGAACGCGCCGTCCAGTGCGACCGCGTGGCTGCAGGACCTCGAGGGCATCCGGAACGAGACCTTCGCGCTGCCGTGGGCGGACGCCGACGTGACCGGACTCCGCCAGGCGGGCGCGGACGGCATCCTCGA
Source organism: uncultured Curtobacterium sp. (assembly GCA_913778205.1). GTDB lineage: Bacteria > Actinomycetota > Actinomycetes > Actinomycetales > Microbacteriaceae > Curtobacterium. Next base: position 13,816 of record CAJYUW010000054.1, on the reverse strand, counting down.
GCCGATCTCGCTCGACCCCGGCATCGACCCGGACAACTTCCCCGGTGCGTCGACGCCGAGCCCGACGCCGTCGGCGACCGCAGCGTCCGGCACACCGTCGGCCGGCACCGACGCCGGGGACACCGCGACCGCCACGCCCACCGCGGGCCCCACCGGCGCAGCGGCCGTCGCGGACCCCGACAGCACCGAGGTCCTCCCCACGACCGCCTCGCTGCTCGACTTCGACTACTCGATGGACGGCATCGCCTGGCCCGTCGAGGGGACGGTGGCGCAGGGCGACCTCTCGGCGCTGCGGGCGGCCGACGACACCACGACGATCGTCGCGAGCGGCAACACCTCTGCGGGCGCGGAGACCACCATCCCGGCGTCGGAGCGCATCGGGTCCGACAAGGTGCTCGTCGCCGACCAGGGGATGTCGGCGCTCCTGCGCGAGGCCGCCACCGCGTCCGACCAGCGCACCTGGGACACCGCGATGTCCGAGCTCACCGCGACCCTCGCGAGCGCCGCACGTGCCGGCACCGCGACCGCACCGGTGCTCCTCACCCTCGGACGGGACTGGCCGTCGGACTCCACCCGCCTCGCACAGGCGCTCGACGCGCTCGAGAGCACGGCCTGGGCGGCACCGACGGACCTCTCGACCACCGCCGCGGCGACCCCGGGCGCGCTGTCGCTGGCGAAGGGTTCGGACGGCGACGCCCGCGTGGACCGACTCCAGCGGATCGTCCGTGCCGCCGACGACGTCGACGGGTTCGCGTCCGCACTCGACCAGCCCGCCGCACTGACCGCACCGACCCGCCTCCAGCTGCTCGCCCTCGCATCGAACTCCTGGCGTGCCGACGACGAGGCGCTGGACGCCGCCATCGCGAACCGCCTGGCCGGCTGGGCCAAGACGACGGATTCGGTCACGATCACGGACTCGAGCAGCCTCACGCTCCTCGGCGACCGCTCGTCCCTCCCCATCTCGATCCGCAACGCCTCCGAGTACCCGGTGACCGTCCGGCTCTCGGTGCAGCCGTCGAACTCCGCGCTCCGCATCGTGCGCAACGACATCGAGGTGAAGGTCCAGAACGACTCCTCGACGCGGACGACGGTCCCGGTGCAGTCGGTGGCGAACGGCAAGGTGTCGCTCACGCTCACGCTGACCACCCCGACGGGTCGGCAGATCTCCCAGCCCGCGACGGTCGACCTCAACGTGCAGGCGCAGTGGGAGACGGTCATCACCGCCGTCGCGGCGGTCGCGCTGGTGGCGATCTTCGGCTTCGGCATCTTCCGCAGCATCCGCAAGCGGGCGCGCGCACGACGGGGCGAGGTCGACGCCGACGACGACCCCAACCGTCCGCTGGACGTCCAGCCGGACGGGCCGGGAGGCACGGCACCGGTCCGTCACGCCGCCGCCGCCCGGCAGGTCGGAGCGCTGGCCCACCCGACCACCGTCGCACCGAGTCGCGATCAGGCCTCCGGCGCCCAGGCCACGTCCGATGACGCGGCGGCGTCCGGCGCCCAGGCCCCGGCCGGCGACCCGGCCGGGCTCGCAGGCCGGGCAGCCGGGAACGGCGACGCGGCCGTCGGGCTCGGCGAGCCGGCCTGGTTCGCAGACCAGGCAGTCGGGCACGGCGACCCGGCCGCCGCGCACAGCGGCCACCCGGTCGAGACGAGCGGCCCCGCGACCACGCCGGAGGGCTCCGGAGCACCGTCGACCGCCGCCGGGGCGACCCGCGCTGCGGAGGGCGACCCGCGCCTCCAGGATGGATCTGCTCCCGGGGCGACCCGCGCTGCTGACGGTGACCCGCGCCTCCAGGCCGGATCCGCTCCGGGGGCGGTGACCGGCGCCGCCGGACCGACCGAGCACCACCACGACCCGACCGTTCCCCAGGAGTCCGTCATCAGCGCCACCCAGCCCCAGCCCGTCGTCGACGCCGAGCCCGTCGCCGAGCGCAGCCTCGGGCGGGCGAGCGCGATGCTCGCTGCCGGGACGATGGTCTCGCGCATCCTGGGGTTCGCGAAGACGATCATCCTCGCCTACGCGATCGGCCAGCAGGGATCCGTCGCCGCCGACGCCTTCGCGGTGTCGAACCAGCTGCCGAACAACATCTACGCACTCATCGCCGGTGGTCTGCTCTCGGCCGTCCTGATCCCGCAGATCGTCCGTTCGATGCAGCAGCACGCCGACGGCGGGACGGCGTACGTCAACAAGATCGTCACGCTCGGCGCCTCCGTCTTCGTGGTGATCACGATCATCGCGACCACCCTCGCTCCGCTGCTCGTCCGGCTCTACAGCATCCAGGCCGGTGACGGGTCGAAGGGCTTCACACCCGCGCAGACCGACCTCGCCGTCGCCTTCGCGTTCTGGTGCCTGCCGCAGATCCTCTTCTACGCGCTGTACTCGCTGCTCGGCGAGGTCCTCAACGCGAAGCAGGTGTTCGGACCGTTCACGTGGGCGCCCCTCATCAACAACGTCATCGCCGTCGGCGGGCTCATCCTGTTCATGGCGCTGTTCGGGGACCGCTCGGTGAACGCGGGACTCGACGACTGGACGCCGGCGAAGATCGCGGTGCTCGCGGGGAGCGCCTCGTTCGGCGTCGTCGCGCAGGCCGCGTTCCTCCCGTTCTTCTGGCGACGTGCGGGCCTGACGTTCCGACCGGACTTCCGCTGGCGCGGGGTCGGCCTCAAGGCCACCGGCACCGCAGCGGGCTGGCTCTTCGCGATGATCCTCGTGACGCAGCTCGCCGGCCTCGTCCAGTCGCGCGTCTCGTCCCTCGGGACGGGCTCGGCCGGCAACGCGGTGCTGCAGAACGCCTGGCTGCTCTTCATGCTCCCGCACTCGATCATCACGGTGTCCATCGCGACGGCCTACTTCACCCGGATGAGCCACGACGCGGAGCGTGGCGACTTCGCCGCCGTCCGCCGGAACCTGTCGCTCAGCCTCCGGATCGTCGGCCTGTTCACGGTGTTCGCGTCGGTCGCCCTGATCGTCGTGTCGGTGCCGTTCGGCCGGATCTTCTCGAACACCTTCGACGGTGCGTTGTCCATCGGCGCCGTGCTGCTCGCGTACATGCCCGGGCTCGTGCTCTTCAGCATGCTCTTCGTGATCCAGCGGGTGTTCTGGGCGCTCCACGACCACCGCACGCCGTTCCTCATGCAGTGCGTCCAGTCGGTGCTGTTCGTGATCGGCGCACTCGCGGTGTCGACGTTCCCCGAACACGCCGTCGGCTTCTCGATCGCGGCCTGCACGACCCTCGCGGGTTCGGCGCAGACGATCCTCGCCCTCGTCCTCGTCTCCCGTCGCCTGCGGGGCATGGAGGGGGCGAACGTCACACGGTCGCACCTGCAGTTCATCGTGGCCGCACTCGTCGCCGGCGCCGTCGGGCTGGTCGTCGTGTGGTTCTTCGGCGCGTTCTCCGCGAGCGGCTTCGCGATGTCCGACGCCACCGGCGCCGTCGTCACCATCGTGCTGACCGGCGTCGTGATGGCACTCGTCTACTTCGGCGTCCTGGCCCTCGCCCGGAATCAGGAGATCCGCGGGGCGGTCGACATCGTCCGGTCGCGACTCGGTCGCTGAGCTCCGTCCATCGGTCCCACCGAGCGGGACCTGGCCGCAGCCTCGGCCGCTCGCCGCGCTGCACGGGTCCCCGGAATGCCGCGCCGGTAGCATGTGTTGACCCGGTCAGCACTCAACGGAAGGGCAGCGAGGCATGCGCCAGCTCATCATCATCGGTTCCGGTCCGGCCGGGTTCACCGCCGGCATCTACGCCGCGCGGGCGGAACTCGCGCCCCTGATCGTCGCGTCCAGCGTCGAGACCGGCGGCGAACTCACGAAGACGACCGAGGTCGAGAACTTCCCGGGCTTCCCGGAGGGCATCCAGGGCCCCGACCTGATGATCAAGATGCAGGAGCAGGCCGAGAAGTTCGGCGCGGAGGTCCTGTACGACGACGCGGTGTCCGTCGACCTCACCGGCCAGGTCAAGAAGGTCACGGTGGGCTCCGGCGAGACGTACGAAGCGCTCGCGGTCATCTACGCGACGGGTTCGGCCTACCGTCACCTCGGCCTCCCCGACGAGGAGCGGCTCTCCGGCCACGGCGTCTCGTGGTGCGCCACGTGCGACGGCTTCTTCTTCCGTCAGAAGAACATCGCGGTCGTCGGCGGCGGCGACTCCGCGATGGAGGAGGCGACGTTCCTCACCCGCTTCGCCGACAAGGTGACGGTCATCCACCGCAAGGACACGCTGCGTGCGTCCAAGATCATGCAGGACCGCGCCCACAACGACCCGAAGATCGAGTTCGCGTGGAACAAGGAGGTCATCGGCATCGACGGTGAATCCTCCGTCACGGGCGTGCAGCTCCGTGACACCGTCACCGGCGAGACCTCGTCGCTCGAGCTCGACGGCCTGTTCATCGCGATCGGCAACGACCCGCGGACGCACCTGATCCACGGGCAGATCGACATCGCGCCGGAGGGCACCATCGCCGTCCAGGGTCGTTCGTCCCGGACGAACCTCCCCGGCGTGTTCGCCGCGGGCGACGTCATCGACCCGATCTACCGCCAGGCGATCACCGCCGCCGGCTCGGGCACGGTCGCCGCGCTCGACGCGGAGAAGTACCTCGCCGAGCTCGACGACGCCCTCACCGAGCCCGCCGTGGGCACGACCCCGGAGTCGCCCGTCACGGTCGACGTCGAGGCCGCCCGGGCCTGATCCGGGGAATGCCACGACGGCTCGGCCGTTGTACCCACTGAACGACTTCTCGGCTGCGACCGGGATCCACGAAGGAGCACACATGTCCAACGCCAAGGCAGTCACCGACGCCACCTTCTCGGACGAGGTCCTGAAGTCCGACAAGACCATCCTCGTCGACTTCTGGGCCGAGTGGTGCGGCCCGTGCCGCGCGGTCTCGCCGATCCTCGACCAGATCGCCGCGGAGCACGCCGACAAGATCGAGATCGTCAAGCTCAACGTCGACGACAACCCGCAGTCGGCGATGAACTACCAGATCACGTCGATCCCCGCGATGAAGGTCTTCAAGGGCGGCGAGGTCGTCAAGACCGTCATCGGCGCGAAGCCGAAGCCGGCGCTCGAGGCCGACCTCGCCGAGTTCCTCGCGTAGTCGACACCGGCACCGCACGCCCCGTCCCCGCTCCGGGGGCGGGGCGTCGTCGTGTCCGCGAGCCTGGACGTGCCGTGGTGCGTTCTCTCACACCGCAGGCCACCCGGGACTGATCGGACCCCGGGTTTCCCCAGCACATGTCGTAGTGTGGCGGGAATGCCTCAGTGAACGGAGCACACGATGACGAACGGCACGAGCCTCGACCCCTGGTACGACTCCTACGCCCAGCGCACCGCCGGGCTGAGCGCCTCCGAGGTCCGAGCCCTCTTCGCCGTCGCATCCCGTCCCGAGGTCGTCTCGCTCGCCGGCGGCATGCCGTACGTCTCGGCACTGCCGCGTGAGCTCGTGACCGGCTCCATCGACCGGGTGATGACCGAGGACGCCGCGATGGCGCTCCAGTACGGCGGCGGCCAGGGCCTGCGGTCCCTGCGTGAGCACATCGTCGACGTGATGAGCCTCGAAGGCATCCGCGCCTCCGCGGACGACGTCGTGGTGACGACCGGCTCGCAACACGCGCTCGACCTCGTGACACGGCTCTTCATCGATCCGGGCGATGTCGTGCTGGCGGAGTCGCCGTCGTACGTCGGCGCCATCGGGGTGTTCCGCTCGTACCAGGCGGAGACCGTGCACGTCACGACCGACGAGCACGGCCTCGTCCCCGAGGCGCTGCGCGAGGCCATCACGAACCTCCGGACCCAGGGCAAGCGGATCAAGTTCCTCTACACGATCCCGAACTTCCACAATCCGGCCGGCGTCACGATGAGCCGCGAACGCCGCATCGAGGTCCTCGACATCTGCCGCTCGAACGGGATCCTCGTCCTCGAGGACAACCCCTACGGGCTGCTGTGGTTCGACGAGCCGGCCCCCCAGGCGATCCGGTCGATCGACGACGAGGGCGTGGTCTACCTCGGCTCGTTCTCGAAGACGCTCGCCCCGGGCTTCCGGGTCGGTTGGGCGCTCGCGCCGCACGCCATCCGCGAGAAGCTCGTCCTGGCGAACGAGTCCGCCGTCCTCGCGCCGAACTCGTTCGGTCAGTACGTCGTGAACGCCTACCTCGACGCCGCCGACTGGAAGGGGCAGGTCGACACCTTCCGTGGGCTGTACGCGGAGCGTCGCGACGCAATGCTCTCCGCGCTGGGGGAGTTCCTGCCGGACCTCACCTGGACACGTCCGAACGGCGGGTTCTTCGTCTGGCTCACCCTCCCCGAGCACCTCGACTCGAAGGGCATGCTGCCCCGAGCCGTGAAGGAGCTCGTCGCCTACACGCCCGGCACGGCGTTCTACGCGGACGGACGTGGCGGCGGGAACATCCGACTGTCGTTCTGCTACCCCACGGCGGAGCAGATCCGCGTCGGGGTCAAGCGGCTCGCGACCGTGGTCAACGACGAACTCGAGCTCCTCGAGACCTTCGGACCGGCCACGCGGCCGAACAGCGTCGTCCGGACCTCGTCGTCGGTGACCGCACCGCCGCCGAACATCTCCTGACCAGCACTTTCGTTCGTCTTCAGCCCGGAGGACCACTCGCATGGCCGCGCCCGCACATCGTCACGTCGTCGTCGTCGCCGGAGGGATCTCCCACGAACGGGACGTCTCGCTTCGGTCCGGCCGGCGGGTTGCAGACTCCCTGACCGGGTACGGGTGGCAGGTCGAGCTCCGAGACGCTGACGCGTCACTGCTCCCCGCCCTGACAGCGTCGCGACCGGACGTCGTCTGGCCGGCACTGCACGGCGCCTCCGGAGAGGACGGCGCCCTGCGCGGCATCCTGGAGGCCGTGGACGTCCCGTTTGTCGGCTCGCGGTCGACGTCGGCGCGGCTCGCCTGGGACAAGCCCACCGCCTCCGCCCTCGTCGCGCGGGCCGGCGTGCGCACCCCCCGATCGATCACACTGTCGCACGACGTCTTCCGAGAACTCGGCGCCGTCGGAGTACTCGAGGCGATCGCCACCGAGCACCCCGTTCCGCTCGCCGTCAAGCCGGCTCGTGGCGGCAGCGCCCAGGGTGTCACGCTCGTCGACGACGTCAATGACCTCCCGCGGGCCATGGTGACGGCGTACACCTACTGTGACGACGTCGTCGTCGAGCAGCTCATCCGGGGTGTCGAGGTCGCGGTGGGCATCATCGACACCGGCGACGGGCCGGTCGCGCTCGCGGCGGTCGAGATCGTTCCGCGTCACGGCATCTACGGGTTCGAGGCACGGTACAACGCGGGGGAGACCACGTTCTACACGCCGGCGCGCATCTCTGACGAGCAATCGGCCGAGGTGTCACGCGCTGCGGTTGCTGCGCACCAGGCGCTCGGGCTGCGCCACCTCTCGCGAGTGGACCTGATCGTCGACGGTGCTGGCACTCCGTGGTTCCTCGAAGCGAACGTGCTCCCCGGGCTCACCGAGACCTCGCTCGTCCCGCAGGCGCTCACCGCATCGGGCTTCGATCTCGGCTGGACCTATGCGGAGCTCGCGGAGCAGGCCATCCGCGACGACGCGCACTGAACTGAGTCCATATCCGTACGACGCAGTGTTCCACGTGGAACACTGCGTCACGACGCTTGGGCCCCACGATCAAACCTGCCGGAGCGCTGACCGGAATCGACACCGCCAAAGTCGAGGCGTCACGATCGGTGCGTCGCCTCGACCGGCTGGATCGCGAGTGCCTGCTGAGCGGTCGCAGCACGATGTCCTTCATCGTCATGCTCCGATCGCATGACCGGGGATCGCCTGCCGACAAGTGTTGCGGTCCGTCGACAAAATGCCCGCTCAGCGTATGGATGACGAGATTCGCGGACTGAGCGTGCGGGGCCGCGGGCAAGCAGGGCGGCTCGGAGGGCGAAGGGGTGGCGCAGCAGGCGGACGCGCGGCGCAGCGAGCGGACGCACGGCATAGCAGGCGGACGCACGGCACAGCAGACGGACGCACGGCACAGCAGACGGACGCACCGCACAGCAGACGGACGCACCGCACAGCAGGCGGACGCACCGCACAGCACGCGGCAGCACCGCACAGCACGCGGCAGCACCGCGCAGCGGGCAAAGGGAAGCGAATCCGCTAGCAAGCGTGCGGCTCCACAGGCAAGGGAGCGGCTCCGCAGGTGTGAGGGTCAGGGTTCCCAAGCGAGCGTACGGCTCCATCGGCAAGGTCGCGGGTCCGCGGGAGAGGGGTGCAGGACCGCGCACAAGGGCGAAGATCCGCGGGCGAGGGCGTGGCTCCACGCGAGGGACGCGGATCCGCTCGAAGGCATGCAGGTCCGCAGGCCAGGGGCGCAGGTCCGCAGGTCCCCAGGCCACGGGCGCAGCTCCGCTGCAATACACGCGGGTCCGCGAGCCACGAGCGCTGTCCGCTGCAAGGTGAGCGGCCCGCGGGCAAGCGGCGCGGTCCACTGCGCACACTGAGGTCCTCGCAGGACATTCCCCGGCGCCTGATGCAGCCATGGGATCGAGATGCTCGAGGCTGAACTTCGCTTGACCGACTTCCACCGGGCCCGGGGTTCTTCGCGCGTCCAACGGGGGATCGGCAGTCGGCGCGTCTGGGAGACACATCGGGCAGTCCCACCAAGACGCGTGCGTTGAACGAGTCAGTTTCGCCGCATGGCGCTCCCGACGTTCGACGATCCGACGGGGCCGGTGGCGTAGGTCTTCGGCCGGTCTCGATGGGTTCGTGCGCGTCCGCAACCGCCTGAACAGCCCGGGCACGCGTTCCGATCCGTCTCGGGTGCTGAAGGTCGGCAGCACCTACTCCCTACCCGGCGTTCCACGTGAAACACCCACAGCGAGAAGCGATGAGCGTCCACAGTCTATCGATGTCAGCTGCGGCCGGAGCTCCCGACGGCCCCCGCGGCGCACCTGAAGGCCCTCAGGCGCTCTCGCTACCTGGCCACGGCAACTCCTTGCCGCCCGGTGCTTTTCGCGCCACAGAAGCGCTCCTGTGGCCGCTCAGCGAGAACCCGCGGGCCTCGCCTCAGTCCGAGAGATCCTGGATACCCAGCTCACGCAGGATGCGGTTGAGGTCCTCACCGTTGGCGAAGTCGATGGTGACGGAACTCTTCCGGGCCCCGACGGCGATCTTCACGCGCGTGTTCAGCCGATCGCCGATCCGCTCCGCCAGATCGTTGAAGTGCGTCTGCCGCTTCGACGGCTCCGACTTGGCTTTGCTCGGCGTCCCCGCCGCCAACTGCTGCGCGAGCGCCTCCGCGGTACGGACGGACAGGTCTTCGTTGACGATCTTCTCCGCCAGGTACTCCATCGTCTCAGCATCCGGGGCAGCCAGGATTGCGCGCGCATGCCCTGCCGACAGAACTCCGGCCGCCACGCGACGCTGAACGGGGGAGGGGAGTCGGAGCAGGCGGATGGTGTTCGTGATCTGCGGACGCGAACGCCCGATGCGCTGCGCGAGCTGTTCCTGGGTGATCCCGAAGTCCGCGAGGAGCTGCTGGTACGCGGACGCCTCCTCCAGCGGATTCAGCTGCGCACGGTGGAGGTTCTCGAGCAGGGCGTCCCGGAGCATCGCGTCGTCCGGGGTGTCCTTGACGATCGCCGGGATGGTGCTGAGCCCGAGCTCCTTCGTCGCGCGGAGCCGGCGCTCGCCCATGATGAGCTCGTACTGCGGGTCCGTGCCCGCCGCGCCGGGGATCGGCCGTACGACGATTGGCTGCAGCACACCGATCTCGCGGATGGAGTGCACCAGCTCTTGGAGCTCCTCCTCGCGGAACTCCTTGCGGGGCTGCTGCGCGTTCGGAACGACGTCGAGCGGGTTGAGGTTCGCGAGACGAGCACCCGGCACGGCGACGAGGTCCTCGGCGGTCGGCGCGGACCCGGGCGTTCCGCCGGTGGGGAAGAAGACATCCACCGGTCGGTCCTGCTGGTCGACGGCGGTGGGGATGAGTGCGCCGATCCCTCGGCCGAGTCCGGTTCGCTTCGGTGCCATCAGTGCTGCGCTCCTCGTGCTGCGATCTCGGCGGCTGCCTCCAGGTAGGACAGCGAACCGGTGGAGTTGACGTCGTAGGCCACGACGCTCTGTCCGTAGCTCGGTGCCTCGCTGACCCGGACCGAGCGGGGGATCATCGCCTGCAAGACCTGGTCACCGAAGTGTTCACGGACGTCTGCAGCCACCTGGTTCGCGAGGTTCGTGCGCCCGTCGTACATGGTGAGAAGGATCGTCGAGACCCGCAGCTTCGGGTTCAGATGGCGCTCGATGAGCTCGATGTTCCGGAGGAGCTGGCTCAGACCCTCGAGCGCGTAGTACTCGCACTGGATCGGGATGAGGACCTCTTCGGCGGCGACGAACGCGTTGATCGTGAGCAGGCCCAGCGACGGCGGGCAGTCGATGAAGACGTAGTGGTACGGCTCGTCGAGCGAGGAAAGGTACTGGTCGAGTGCTGTGCGGAGGCGCTGCTCGCGGGCGACCAGGGATACGAGCTCGATCTCCGCGCCCGCGAGGTGGATCGTGGCTGGCACGCACCAGAGCGTTTCCGACTCCGGCGACCGCTGCACAGTGTCGGCGATCGGCGCTTCGTCGACGATCACGTCGTAGATGCTCGCCACCTCAGCCTGGTGATCGACCCCGAGCGCGGTGGAGGCGTTGCCCTGCGGGTCGAGGTCGATCACGAGGACGCGTGCACCGCCGTGCGCAAGCGCCGCTGCGAGGTTGACCGTCGTCGTGGTCTTCCCGACCCCGCCCTTCTGGTTGGACACCGTCATGATGCGGGTCGTTGCCGGGAGCGGGAACTGCTGCGTCGCGATCGCACGACGGCGCCGGTTCAGATCGGCGATCTCACGGGCGAGCGGCGTCGACGCGTCGTAGTCGGTGGATGAACTCAACGAGTGCCCTCTTCCCCGGTTCGTGTTTCACGTGGAACGCGGAGCCCTGCTGCCGGCGTCAGTCAACTGTAGCCCGGAAGACGCGCGTGGTCTCCTCGACCACACCGTCTCCGAGCTCGAGCACCTCGACGTCGGTCAGCCGCTTCCGCAGGATGACCTTGCGTGCTTTCTCGATCTCCTCGTCGACCCGCGCACCCTTCATGAGGATGAGCTGCCCACCCGAACGTACGAGCGGCACGGTCAGCGGGATCAGCTTCGACAGCGCGGACACTGCACGAGCTGTGACCTGGTCGACGACGACATCGTCGGCGACGTCTTCCGCGCGTGCGCGAAGGACATCTACATTGTCGAGGCCCATGCGTTCGACCTCACCGGTCAGCCAGTCGACGCGGCGCTCCATGGGCTCGATCAGGGTGAAGTGCACGTCCGGCCGGGCGATGGCCAGGACGAGACCCGGAAGCCCCGCTCCGGAGCCGACGTCCGCAACGCGGCCCTCGGCCTGCAGCAACGGAGCCACCAGTGCGGAATTGAGGATGTGTCGAGTCCAGAGCCTCGGGAGTTCCAACGGACCGATCAGCCCCAACTCCTCGCCGCGACGAGCCAGCTCACTCGTGAACGACCGCGCAAGATCGATCCGTGCGCCGAAGAGCCCGGCAGCAGCTCCGGGCTCCTGCTCGAGCGCCGGTGCGGCGCCGTCCGTCATCGCGTGACGACGGTGTGACGGTCCCGACCCTCGCCCTCGGACTCCGAGTGGAAGCCCTTCTCGGCGACGAGGTCGTGCACCAGCTTGCGCTCGTAGGACGACATCGGGGGGAGTGCTGCCGACGAGGATCCGCCCTCGATGCGCTCGATCGCGGTGTCGACGAGCCGCTGCAACTCGGTCGCCCGCGCATCACGCGAGCCGCCGACGTCGAGGATGAGTCGGCTGAACTCGCCCGTCTCCGCCTGGACCGCGATGCGCGTCAGTTCCTGGAGGGCCGTGACGGTCTCCGGCTTCGACAGCACACGCAGCGCTTCTCCGTCGTCAGTGACGGAGAGGTACACCCGGCCGCCACGTTCCTCGATCTCGATGTCGCCGTCGAGGTCGCAGATGTCGAGGAGCTCCTCGATGTAGTCCGCGGCGATGTCCGCCTCGTCGCGATCCGTTTCGGTCGCGTCAGCGGTGGTGGTGTCGTCCGTCACTTACTTCTTTCCGTTCTTCTTCGCGCGGTTCTTGCCGACCGGCTGCTGACGCTGCGTCGTGACCCGCACGGGCTCGACCTCGATGGCCGTCGCACCCGCTCCGGCCTCTGCGAGCACCGGGGTGCCCCGGCGCTGGGCCTTCTTCGCCAGTCGGGCTTCGCGTGCGAGCGCGGCCTCGGAACCCGGCGTGGGCATGCTCCGGATGACGAAGTACTGCTGCGCCATCGTCCAGATGTTCGAGGCGAGCCAGTAGAACATGACACCGAGCGGGAAGGACAGACCGGAGATCACGAAGACCAGCGGGAGGATGTACAGCATCATCTTCTGCTGGCGGTACATCGGAGACTCCTTGGTCTCCGGCGACATGTTCTTCGCGACGAGCTGCAGCTGGGTGATGAACTGCGACGCCGTCATCACGACGATCATGAAGCCCGCGATGACCCGGACTTCCCAACCGCTCGCGTTCGTGAAGGTCTCGTGCAGCGGGGCCCCGAAGAGCGATGCGTTGCCGAAGGACGCCGCCAGGTCGTTCGTCAGCAGACCGATGCCCGACTTGTTGATCTGCGCCTCGTGCAGCACCGAGTACAGCGAGAAGAAGATCGGCATCTGGATGAGCAGCGGCAGGCAGGAGCTCAGCGGGTTCGTCCCGGTCTCCTTGTAGAGCGCCATGGTCTCGCGGCTCATGGCCTCACGCGAGAACTGGTCCTTCTTGCCCTTGTACTTGTCCTGGATCTTCTTCAGCTGCGGCGCGACCTCGAGCATGCGGCGCTGCGACTTGATCTGCCGCACGAAGATCGGGATGAGCGCGGCCCGCACCACGAAGGTGAGGAAGATGATCGACAGCACCCAGGTGATGCCAGCGCCCGGGTCCATCCCGAGGTTCTCGAAGATCCAGTGGAAGCCGACGAGGATGGCGGAGACCACCCACTTGAGCGGCCAGAGGATGTTTCCGATGATGTCCATTGGGGCGGTCACGCCTTTCGCGTTCGCTGGGGGAGCAGCAGCGGGGCGATCGCAGGCTGCTGGTGCTGCGGGGTCGGTGTCGGTTCGTCCGCCGGGCCGGTGACGAAACCGAAGCGGTTCACGGTGTACGGGCGACGACGTTCCCTGACGTCGTCGATGCCGCCTGCTGCCCAGGGGTTGCAGCGGACGATGCGCCACGCACCCATCGCCGTGCCGCGCACGACGCCGTACTGCTGGATGGCCTCGAGCGCGTACCGAGAGCACGATGGGTGGTAGCGACAGACGTTGCCGTAGAGCGGCGAGATCACCGCACGGTAGGCACGGAGCACCACGACGCACGCGTTGCGCGGGAGCAACGCGACGACCCAGGCGATGCGGGCCAGCCGACTGCGGTTCATGCTGCCTTCTCCACTCCGCGCGCGAACGAGCGCGAAACGTCTCCGAGCAGGGTAGGCCATCCGGCCTGCGCAGCGGCTGGCAGTGCGCGGATCACCACGTCGTAGCCGAGCGGCACGTCCGCGACGAGGTCGTGGGCGATCGCCTTCAGCCGTCGACGCACCAGGTTGCGGGTCACGGCGTTGCCGACCGTCTTCGCGACGATGAACCCGAACCGCGTCGGGCCCGGTGCCCTGGGCTGACGGAGCACGGATACGACGACGTGCGCCGTGGCGCTCCTGCGACCACGACGCACGACGGTCCGGTAGTCGTCACCCCGCACGATGCGGTTGGCGCGTGCCAACACGATCGCTACCGGGTTCCCGAC
>CAJYUW010000053.1 GCA_913778205.1 uncultured Curtobacterium sp. | reverse complement strand
GCGGTGCGGGCCCGCACCGCGCCTCCCGGCCGTCGTCCCGGTCCCGTGACCGGCGTTTGGTGCCGTCCGCGAGGTCTGGTACAGTTCTCGAAGCCAAAGACCGTCGGTTCCTGGTGCGCTCGCGCAGCAGGCGAAGGTCCTCACTCCGTGAGGCAGCCCGCGCAGGTGTTCCGAACCTCTCCTTCCGTTCGCGGGGGAGCAGCTCCGAGCCTCTGCGCCGGAGCTTTTTTCATGTGTGCTGTGGACCCGGGGCTGCCGACAAGAAACCCCAAGGAGAACCATGGCGAACAAGGAAGCTGCGGTCGCCGAGCTCACGGAAGCATTCCAGAGCTCGAACGCCGTTCTGCTCACCGAGTACCGCGGTCTCACGGTGGCGCAGCTCAAGGAGCTCCGCAACTCGATCCGTGAGCACGCCACGTACGCCGTGGTGAAGAACACGCTGACCAAGATCGCGGCGAACAACGCCGGCATCTCGTCGTTCGACGACGAGCTCGCCGGTCCGTCCGCTCTCGCCTTCGTCCACGGTGACACCGTCGCCGTCGCGAAGTCGCTGCGTGCATTCGCCAAGGCGAACCCCGAGCTCGTGGTGAAGGGTGGTTACTTCGACGGTAACCCGCTCTCCGCGACCGAGGTGGACAAGCTCGCCGACCTCGAGTCCCGCGAAGTGCTGCTCGGCAAGCTCGCCGGCGCCTTCAAGGCCTCGCTGTTCGGTGCTGCGTACCTGTTCCAGGCACCCCTCTCGCAGGCCGTCCGCACCGTGGACGCCCTCCGCGAGAAGCAGGAGTCCGCGGCCTGATCAGGCACGCGTTCCACAACCACACCACGCATTAGCAAGTAGGAGAAAATCATGGCGAAGCTTTCGCAGGACGAGCTCATCGAGGCCTTCAAGGAGCTCACGCTCATCGAGCTCTCGGACTTCGTGAAGAAGTTCGAAGAGGTCTTCGAGGTCACCGCTGCTGCCCCCGTCGCGGTCGCCGCGGCCGGTGGCGCTGCTGCCCCCGCCGAGGAGGTCGAGGAGAAGACCGAGTTCGACGTCGTGCTCAAGTCGGCCGGTGACAAGAAGATCCAGGTCATCAAGGAGGTCCGTGGCCTCACGTCGCTCGGCCTCGGCGAGGCCAAGGCGCTCGTCGAGACCGCTGACGCCAAGATCCTCGAGGGCGTCAACAAGGAGACCGCTGACAAGGCGAAGGAGGCCCTCGAGGCCGCCGGCGCCACGGTCGAGCTCGCGTAGTCTCACCGTCAGGTCCGAAGGCCGTCGTCCCCGCGGGGACGGCGGCCTTCGTCGTGTGCGGGGGGGGGGGGCGGTGCGGGCGGGGTGGGCTGTCGCTTTCGCGAGAGCGACAGATTCGTCGGGCTGATCGCGTGCAGTCTGTCGCTTCAACGCGACGGACGGTCCGGGGCTCCGCAGATCTGTCGCTTCGACAAGCCCCCCCACAGGGCCGGGAGGCGCGGCAGACGATCCACAGATGAGCCGCGTCGCCCGTATGTGTCGCGCAAGGGCGACACGGTGTTGCCATGCACCCAGCGAACGCCATCGAACTCCTGCGTACCGACCCCGTCGACCGTTCGGCATCGCGCCGTCTCCAACGGCGGCAGCGGACCGGGCAGCTCGTCCGGGTCCGACACGGGGTCTTCGTCGACCGCGCAACCTGGTCCGGACTGGACGAGCGGTCGAGGCACCTCGTACGGATGCGAGCGAGCGTGCCGATCCTCCGCCTCGACGCGGCGTTCGCACTGGACTCGGCAGCGGCCGTGCACGGTGTTCCGCGTCTCACACCTTGGCCTGAGCGCGTGCACGTCGTCGTGCCGTCACTCGACCACACGGCGCAGCGGGTCGGACTCACCCTGCACGCGGGGACGACCCGACTGGACGACCGGACCTTCCACGGAGTCGCGTTCGCGTCGCTGGCGCAGACCGTGGTCGAGCTCGGTCGTCGCGGGGACCTCGCGACCGCGGTCGTGTCGCTCGACCACGCGCTCCGCAAGGGTGTCTCGATCGATGAGCTCCAGGCCATCGCGGACGAGGTCGGGCCGTGGGGTGGCATGCGGGTCGAACACGCCCTCGACATCAGCGACGCGCGCCACGAGTCGGTCGGCGAGTCGTTCTTCGCTGCCCGGGCGGCAGAACTCGGCTGCCCGGACATGGAGCCGCAGCACGAGTTCAGGGGAGTCGACGGCGTGGTCGACCGCGTCGACTTCTGGCTGCCCGAGCACGGCATCGTGATCGAGTTCGACGGACGCGCGAAGTACGAGGACCCCTCGATGCTCCGCGGGAAGCGACCCGCCGACGCGCTCTGGGACGAGAAGCGTCGCGAGGACCGGATCCGCTCCCGCCACGGCGTCCGTGGGTTCGTCCGGGTCTACTGGGAACACCTCAGGTCGAAGGAACGGCTGCGGGCGCACCTTCGGCACCACCGGGTGCCGTGTCGGTGAGTGGCGCAGAAGCGACTTTCCTGCGGGTCGGTCTGGCAAGAGCCCTGCCGAAGCGACAGATTCCTGGCAGGAGGGCCGACGATCCTGTCGCTTTCGCGAAAGCGACAGGCAGCGCGGCAGCGCGGCGGCGCGCAGCGCAACGCGGCGCGCAGCGCGTCAGCGCAGGGTGCTGTGTCGACGGCCCCAGAGCAGGTACAGCGCGGCCCCGACGAGCATCCACACGCCGAACGCGATCCACGTCCCGGCGCCGAGGAACACCGCGAGGAGCACGCAGCACAGCGTCCCGAGGACGGGGACGACCGGGAACAGCGGGACGCGGTACGACCGCTCCAGGTCGGGCTGGGTACGTCGCAGCACGATCACGGATACGTTGACGAGCGCGAAGGCCACGAGCGTCCCGATGCTCGTCGCGTCCGCGAGCTCGCCGAGGGGCACGAGCGCGGCGACCACGGTCACGACGATGCCGACGATGAGCGTGTTCGCGACAGGGGTCCCGGTCCGGTGCGACACCCGGCCGAACACCTTCGGCACCAGGCCGTCGCGGGCCATGGTCAGGAGGATGCGCGTCTGGCCGTAGAGCACGGTCAGCACGACGCTCGCGATGGCGATCACCGCGCCGACGGAGAACACCAGCGCGACCCAGGGCTGCCCGGTGACGTCGACCACGATCCGGACGAGCGAGGCCTCGGAGTCGGAGAACGACGTCCACGCGCGCGCGCCGATCGCGGCGACGGCCACGAGGATGTACAGCGCCGTGATCAGGGCGATCGAGCCGATGATCGCGCGGGGGAGGTCGCGGCGCGGGTCCTTCGCCTCCTCGCCCGCGGTGGAGGCGGCGTCGAAGCCGATGTAGGAGAAGAACAACCGGGAGGCCGCCGCGGTGACGCCGGCTGCGCCCATCGGTGCGAGCGGCTCGAAGTTGCCCGCTCGGAACGCCGTGAACGCCACCACCACGAAGAACACGAGGAGGGCGATCTTCACGAGCACCATCAGGGTGTTCACCCACGCGCTCTCGCGGACCCCCGGCAGCAGGACCACGGTCGCGAGGAGCACCAGCACGGCCGCGGGGAGGTTGACGAGACCGCCCTCACCGGGCGGGGCGGAGATCGCCGCGGGGAGGTGCAGCCCGAACACGCGGAGGGTCTCGTCGACGTACTCGCTCGCGCCGACGGCGACCGCGGCGACGGACACCGCGTACTCGAGCACGAGGCACCAGCCACAGACCCAGGCGATGCCCTCGCCCATCGTCGCGTACGTGTACGAGTAGCTCGACCCGGACGTCGGCACAGCTCCGGCCATCTCGGCGTACGAGAGCGCGGAGAGCAGTGCGGCGACGCCGGCGAGCACGAACGAGATCCACACGGCGGGACCCGCGAGCGGGACGGCGGTGCCGAGGACCACGAGGATCCCGGTGCCGAGCGTCGCGCCCACGCTGATCATCGTCAGCTGCCACACGCCGAGTGACCGGCGCAGCGGTTCGCCGTTCACGCCACGTGCGGCCTCGGCCTGCAGGTCCGCGATCGGTTTGCGGCGAGCGAGTTGCTGCCGGAGGGACACGGGGGACGGCGCGGACGACATGGGACCTCGGGGGTGGCCGGACGGGGACGCCCGATGGTGGCATGTCACCCGGACGGGGTCAAACCGGCAGCGGCCGTCCGCACGCCGACCCGGTGTCGTTGCCCGGCGGTACGGTTGCACTGGTCGACGCGGGAGGTACACGCATGAGCATGGGACACGGCGGGCGAGGACCGCGCCCCGGCGGTCGGATCTCGAGCGGCGACTACTCCGCGCAGAAGGCCGCCAACGCCGAGGCGCCGCGGATCCCGCACCTGCTGCAGCGCATCTCCGGCCTGTTCGCCCCGCACCGGGCCTCGATCGCGCTCACCGTCGTCCTGGTCCTCGTCGGCGCGGCCCTGTCCGTGATCCCGCCCCTCCTGACCCAGCGCGCCTTCGACGAGGGGCTCTTCCCGAAGGGCGGCGGCGGCCCGGACCTCCCCGTGCTGTACGCCCTGGTGGCCGGGATGGTCGGCCTGTGGATCGCGAGCGCCGGCATCGGCGTCTGGCAGACGTACCTGACCGCGACCGTCGGGAACAAGGTCATGGGTGCCATGCGCATGCGGCTCTTCGGCCACCTGCAGCGAATGGAGCTCGCGTTCTTCACCCGGACCAAGACGGGTGTCATCCAGTCGCGGCTGCAGAACGACGTCGGCGGGGTCGCGAGCGTCCTCAACAACACGATCTCGTCCGTGCTCGGCAACACCGTGACGGTGATCGCCGCGGTCGTCGCCATGCTGCTGCTGAGCTGGCAGATGACGCTCGTCGCGGTCGTGCTGCTCCCGCTCCTCGTCATCGCCCAGCGCCGGGTCGGGCAGGTGCGCGCACGCATCGCGGCACAGACGCAGGAGTCGCTGTCCGACATGACCGCGATCACGCAGGAGGCCCTCAGCGTCTCGGGCATCCTCCTCGCGAAGAGCTTCAACCAGCAGCGCAGCGAGACCGAGCGGTACGGCGACGAGAACCGAAACCAGATCCGACTGCAGGTCCGCCAGCAGATGTCCGGTCAGTGGTTCTTCGCCATCGTCCAGATCTTCCTGTCGATCATCCCCGCGATCATCTACCTCGTCGCCGCCTACCTCATCGTCGGCGACGTCCCGATCACGGCGGGCACG
The DNA here is from genome assembly GCA_913778205.1 of uncultured Curtobacterium sp. Lineage (GTDB taxonomy): Bacteria > Actinomycetota > Actinomycetes > Actinomycetales > Microbacteriaceae > Curtobacterium. The sequence continues at coordinate 4,051 of CAJYUW010000053.1, read as the reverse complement.
ATCGTCGCGTTCACCACCGTCCAGTCCCGCCTGCTCTTCCCGACGGTCGGCCTGCTCCGGGTCGTGCTCGACCTGCAGACCTCGGGCGCGCTCTTCGCCCGGATCTTCGAGTACCTCGACCTCACCCCGGCGATCACCGACTCCCCGACGGCGAAGCCCGTCGACGAGTCGCGCCTCGGGCACGTCGCGTTCGACCACGTGACGTTCACCTACCCCGACGGCGAGCCGAACGCCCCGACCCTCCGCGACGTCTCGTTCGAGCTGCGGCCCGGCCAGTTCGCGGCGTTCGTCGGTCCGTCCGGCGCCGGGAAGACCACGGTGTCGTACCTCGTCCCGCGCCTGTACGAGGCGACGAGCGGCTCGGTGTGCTTCGCCGGCGCCGACGTGCGCGACATCGAGCACGAGGACCTCATGCGCCACGTGGGGATCGTCAGCCAGGAGACGTACCTCTTCCACGCCTCGATCGGCGACAACCTCCGCTACGCGAAGCCGGACGCGACGGACGCGGAGCTCGAGCGCGCAGCCCGCGCGGCGAACATCCACGAGACCATCGCGTCCTTCCCCGACGGCTACGACACGGTCGTGGGGGAGCGCGGCTACCGGCTGTCCGGTGGGGAGAAGCAGCGCATCGCCATCGCCCGGGTGCTGCTCAAGGACCCGCCGGTCCTCGTCCTCGACGAGGCGACGAGCGCGCTCGACTCGATCTCGGAGCGCGTGGTGCAGACCGCGCTCGACACCGCCGCGGCCGGTCGCACCACCATCTCGATCGCCCACCGGCTCTCGACCATCCGGGACGCGGACGTCATCTTCGTGCTCGACCACGGTCGCATCGTCGAGCAGGGCACGCACGACGAGCTCCTCGCACTCGACGGCACGTACGCGACCCTGCACCGCCAGCAGAACGCGCCCGTCGGCGCCTGACGGTCGGCACAGCGCGTTCCGTGCGTGGGCACCGAACGGGAGGCCCGTGGCGGGCCGCGCGTCGAGCCTCCTGTCCGGTGCCGTGGCAGGTCGAGCGTGTGGCGCACGCCGAGCGTGTGGCTCGTGTCGGACCGCACGGCTCGCGTCGGAGCCTCCGGCTCTCGCCGAACCGCGCGGCTCGTGTTCGGCCGCACGGCCCGCGCCGACCACGTGGCCAGAACGGTCCACGTTCGGCGGCGTCACGCGTGCTGCACCCTGGCACCGTGCGCGACGGACCGGGCCCTGCGCATGACCACGCAACGTACCGTCACGTCTCCGGAGCCACACGGGTGCCGCACCTAGACTCTGCGGCGTGCGATACGCGAACTCCGTCGTCGACCTCGTCGGCGACACCCCGCTCGTCAAGCTCAACCGGGTCACCGAGGGGATCCGGGCGACCGTCCTCGTGAAGGTCGAGTACCTGAACCCCGGCGGATCGTCGAAGGACCGCATCGCCACGCGGATCATCGACGCTGCCGAGGCGTCCGGCGACCTCCGCCCCGGTGGCACGATCGTCGAGCCGACCTCCGGCAACACCGGCGTCGGGCTCGCCCTCGTGGCGCAGCAGCGCGGCTACCGGTGCGTGTTCGTCCTGCCGGACAAGGTCGGCGAGGACAAGCGCAACGTCCTCACGGCGTACGGCGCCGAGATCGTCGTCACGCCGACCGCGGTCCCGCCCGAGCACCCGGAGTCGTACTACTCGGTGTCCGACCGGCTGGTGCAGGAGATCCCGGGCGCCTACAAGCCGAACCAGTACGCCAACCCGAACGGGCCGCGCAGCCACTACGAGACCACCGGACCCGAGATCTGGCGCGACACCGAGGGGCGGATCACGCACTTCGTCGCCGGGGTCGGCACCGGGGGCACGATCTCCGGTACCGGTCGGTTCCTCAAGGAGGCCTCGGACGGCCGGGTGCGCATCATCGGCGCCGACCCGGAGGGCTCCGTCTACTCGGGCGGCACCGGCAGACCGTACCTGGTCGAGGGCGTCGGCGAGGACTTCTGGCCGGCCGCCTACGACGCCGGGATCCCCGACGAGATCATCGCGGTCACCGACGCCGAGTCGTTCGCGATGACGCGACGGCTCGCCCGTGAGGAGGGCCTCCTCGTCGGCGGGTCGAGCGGCATGGCCGTGGTCGCGGCGCTCCGCGCGGCGGCCGATCTGACCGAGGACGACGTCGTCGTGGTGCTCTTGCCCGACGGCGGACGCGGCTACCTCGGCAAGATCTTCAACGACCGCTGGATGCGCTCCTACGGCTTCGCCGAGACCGACGACGCCCGGACGGTCGGGTCGGTCGTCGCGGGCAAGGACGGACGGCTGCCGGACCTCGTCCACGCCCACCCGTCCGACACCGTCCGCGACGTCGTCGACATCATGGCGACGTACGGCGTGTCGCAGATGCCGGTCCTCAGCGCGGAGCCGCCCGTCGTCATCGGCGAGGTCGTCGGCGCCGTCGCCGAGAAGGACCTGCTCGAGCAGGTGTTCACCGGCGCGGCGTCGATGACGGACGCGCTCACGCCGTTCGTCGGCGAGCCGCTGCCGCTCATCGGGGCCGGGGAGTCGGTGGCGGCAGCGCGGCGTGCGCTCGAGTCCGTCGACGCGCTCCTCGTGGTCGAGGACGGCAAGCCCGTCACCGTCCTCACCCGCCACGACCTGCTCACGTCCCTGTCCGAGTGATCGACCCGAGCGGCCGACCCGATCCGAGCGGCCGACCCGACCCGAGCGGCCGACCCGATCCGAGCGATCGACCCGACCGACCCCATCCCAGCGGCCGACCCGACCCCGGCGGCCGACCCGACCCCGTGCCCGACCGGAGGACCACCAGCATGACCGAGTTCAGCACCCGCGCGATCCACGCCGGCCAGGAGCCCGATGCGGGCACCGGCGCCGTCATCCCGCCGATCCACGTCACGTCGACGTACGCCCAGGACGGCATCGGGAACATGCGCGCCGGCTACGAGTACTCCCGCGGCGGCAACCCCACGCGGGACGGCCTGCAGACCCTGCTCGCCGACCTCGACGGCGGCGTCGCCGCGTACTCGTTCGCGTCCGGCCTCGCGGCCGAGGACGCGCTCCTGCGTTCGTACCTCGCGCCGGGAGCACGGGTGGTGATGGGCAACGACGTCTACGGCGGCACGCACCGGCTCGTCAACCGCGTGCACGTGCCCTGGGGCGTCGAACTCGTCGTGGTGGACATGAGCGACACCGACGCCGTCCGGGCCGCACTCGAGGGGGCGCCCACGACGACCGTGCTCTGGGTCGAGACGCCGACGAACCCGCTCATGAAGATCGCCGACATCGCGCTCCTCGCAGAGCTCGGGCACGCCGCGGGCGCGCTGGTCGTCGTGGACAACACCTTCGCGTCGCCGTACCTCCAGCAGCCGCTCTCGCTCGGGGCCGACGCCGTCGTGTACTCGACCACGAAGTACCTCGGCGGGCACTCGGACGTCGTGGGCGGTGCGGTGGTGCTCGCGGACGAGGAGCTCGCCGAGCGCGTCGCGTTCCTCCAGTTCGGCGCCGGCGCGATCTCCTCGCCGTTCGACGCGTTCCTCACCACCCGCGGCATCAAGACCCTCGCCGTCCGCATGGAACGGCACTCCGCGAACGCGCAGGCCGTCGCCGAGTCGCTGGTCGGTGCGCCCGGCGTCGAGCGCGTCTTCTACCCGGGGCTCCCGGACCACCCGGGGCACGAGATCGCGGCGCGCCAGATGCGCGGGTTCGGCGGGATGCTGTCGCTGTCGCTGTCCGGCGGGGCAGCGGCCGCGAAGCGGTTCGCCGAGTCGACGGAGGTCTTCACGCTCGCCGAGTCGCTCGGCGGGGTCGAGTCCCTCATCGGCTACCCCAGCGAGATGACGCACGCGTCCGTGCGCGGCACCGAGCTCGAGGTGCCGGACGACGTCGTGCGCCTGTCGGTGGGCATCGAGGACGCCGGCGACCTCGTCGCGGACCTGCGGCAGGCGCTCGCCCGCTGACGCGCTGACGCGCTGACGCGCTGACGCGCTGACGCGCTGACGCGCTGACGCGCTGACGCGCTGACGCGCTGACGCGCTGACGCGCTGACGCGCTGACGCGCTGACGCGCTGACGCGCT
>CAJYUW010000052.1 GCA_913778205.1 uncultured Curtobacterium sp. | reverse complement strand
CACGGGCGGGGGGGGGGGGTGCCTGCGGCCCCCGCGCCTCCTGTCCGTTCCGGGGTGCGTGACCCGCGTCGCCGTCAGGCGATCCGCTTGAACGCCTTGTCGACGTAGCGGTCGATCGTCGCGCGTGCCTCGCGCGCGTACCGGTCGATCGTCGCGGTGCGCTCGGCGTCCGGCGCGTACTCGCGACCGAGACGCGCCGCCGCGGCCGCGAGCACACCGTCGGTCAGCTGCGGGTTGAGCGGCAGGATCGGACCCTGCGTGTGGGTGCCGAAGGAGTTCCCGACGAGCGCGCCCTCGACCGGGGCGCCCGACTGGTTGCCCCCGCCCGAGACGACGTCCGCGAAGGGCGTCACGCCGTCGCCGAGCACGATGCTCGTGGCGTGGTCCTCGAAGCCGGCGATCCGGGTCGGCGCACCGTCGAGCAGCGGGTACCGGGTCTCGAGGACGAAGTAGTTCACGCGACGCTCGGCACCGCGGACGGCCCGGGCGTCGAACACCCCGAAGCCGGTGACGTCGGCGCCGTCGGTCGCCACGACCGCGTTCGTCGCGAGGTCGAAGCCGCCGCCGACCGCCACGACCGGGACCCCGGCTGCGGCGAGGTCGCGGAGCGGGGCACCGATGCGCGCGACGTCGGAACCGAGCGAGCGCATGGCGCTCAGCGGACCGTTGCCGATCACGACGACGTCGGCCGCCGCGGGCAGGGCGTCGCCCGGGGTGTACTCGACGACCTCGGTCGCGATGTCCGCGGCCTCGGCACGGCGCACGAGGGCCACCACGTTGCCGCGGTCCCCCGAGACGCCCATCTGTCGCGGGTACACGTGCAGGATGGTCAACCGGTCGGCGGTCATGCCGTCTTCTCCATGTCCGGGTGGCCGAGGGCCTTGCGGGCGATCATCATGATCTCGTAGTTGACGATGAAGTTCTTCGTCCCGCTCGTCGTCGCGCCGAGGTGCTCCATGAGCCGGATCGCAGCCTCGACGTCGGGCTCGACCGTGCCGATGCGGACACCGGCGTGCTCGAGGGCGATGGCGATCTGCCAGGCCTTGTCGCCGGAGACGACGTCCACGTGGTCGAGCTTCGAGAAGTCGATGTCGTAGATCCAGGAGATGTCCGGCGTGCCCTCGTCGATCGCCATGAGGACCTGCTCGGGGCGGTCCGGGAGCGCGTCGAGGTTCAGCTGCAGGCTCGCAGCGTTCTTGAACATCGTGAACTCGGCCGACTCGCCCGCGATGGGGAGCCGCTCACCACGGCCGTACGCCGGCTTCATCGTGCCGAAGGCCTTCGTCACGGCGTCCGCGCGGAACTGGTCGCCCAGCGCCGCACTCGCGGTGGCCGTGGCGGCCGCGGCGTCGACGGCGTAGTGCAGGCCGCGGGCGGGGAGCCGGACGGGGATGTCGGCACCGGCGAACCGGATCGTCGCGCCGTCGCCGGTGTTCACGACGACCTCGGCGTCGGCGACGTTCGGCTCGGCGTCCTGCCGGTCGAAGTCGTCGGCGTTCTGCAGGCCGTTCGGCGCGGCGGCGACGACCTCGGCGCTCGCACCGAAACGCAGCACCCGCTGGCCGGGGGTGCCGGCGTAGGCGTCGAGGAACTGGTCGTCACGGTTCGTGATGACGTTCCGGGCCGAGAGTGCGGCGGTGTCGAGCATCATCGTCGCGACGCGCTCGGTCTCGAAGAACCGGTAGAGCTGGTCGACCTGCACGTTGAGCATCGTCACGGTGGACGGCGACAGGATGCCCGCGAGTTCGACCGCGAACGCCTCGTCGACCTCGAGGATGCCGATGTCGGCCTTGAGCTTGCCGGTCAGCGACACCTCGGACAGGAGCGCCGAGGCGATGCCCTGCGGCAGGTTCGCGCCCGAGGGGTTCGTGAAGACCCGGAGGCCGTGCGCCCGGACGATGTCGGAGATCATGTGGGTCGTCGTCGACTTGCCGTTCGACCCGAGCACGAAGACGACGCCGTTCGGGAACTGCTTCGTCACGTGCTGCAGGAAGTCCGGCACGAGCTTGAGGACGATGTACCCGGGGTAGGCGGACCCACCGCCCCGCGCACGGGCGAGGGCGCGGAGGATCCGCCCGACCAGGATCGGGATGAGGAAGCGCATCGGCCTACTCGAGGTAGTCGCGCAGCGACTGCGACCGCGACGGGTGGCGGAGCTTCGCCATCGTCTTGGACTCGATCTGGCGGATGCGCTCACGCGTCACACCGAACGTGTCACCGATCTGGTCGAGGGTCTTCGGCTGGCCGTCGCCGAGGCCGAAGCGCATGCGGATGACGCCCGCCTCACGCTCGGACAGGGAGTCGAGCAGGCTCTCGAGCTGCTTCTGCAGCATCGTGAAGCCCACCGCGTCGGCGGGAACGACCGCCTCGGTGTCCTCGATGAGGTCACCGAACTCGGAGTCGCCGTCCTCACCCAGGGGCGTGTGGAGCGAGATCGGCTCACGACCGTACTTCTGCACCTCGACGACCTTCTCCGGGGTCATGTCGAGCTCGCGGGCGAGCTCCTCCGGAGTGGGTTCGCGGCCGAGGTCCTGCAGCATCTGCCGCTGGACGCGCGCGAGCTTGTTGATGACCTCGACCATGTGCACCGGGATGCGGATCGTGCGGGCCTGGTCGGCCATGGCGCGGGTGATCGCCTGACGGATCCACCACGTCGCGTAGGTCGAGAACTTGAAGCCCTTGGTGTAGTCGAACTTCTCGACCGCACGGATGAGACCGAGGTTGCCCTCCTGGATGAGGTCCAGGAACTGCATGCCGCGGCCGGTGTAGCGCTTCGCGAGGGAGACGACGAGGCGGAGGTTCGCGCCGAGCAGGTGCGACTTCGCGCGCTGGCCGTCGCGGGCGACCCACCGGAGCTCGCGCTCCTCGGGCTTGGACAGCCCGGTCGAGTGCTGCAGCTTGTCCTCGGCGAACAGGCCGGCCTCGATGCGCATCGCGAGCTCGACCTCCTGCTCGGCGTTGAGCAGCGCGACCTTGCCGATCTGCTTGAGGTAGTCCTTCACCGGGTCCGCGGTGGCACCGGTGATGGTCGTCGAGTAGACCGGGGCCTCGTCGTCGTCCGACTGCGAGATGACGAGCGCACCGGCGGCGACCGCTGCGGCCTCCGCCTTGGTGTCCTTCGGAGCCTCGTCGTCGGCGTCGTCGGTGGTGTCGTCCGCCGACTCGTCCACGGCCTCCACCGGCTCGTCGTCGAGCTCGTCCTCGTCGTCGGCCTTGGCCTTCTTCCCGCCCTTGGCGGTGGTCTTCTTCGGCGCGGCCTTCTTCGCCGGCGCCTTCGTGGCGCGCTTCTTCGGCGCTGCCGTGCCCTCGGCCTCGGCGGCCTCGGCCGTCGTGCCCTCGGGCTCGGTGTCCTTCGTGGGATCGATCGTCGTGCTCCGGGCAGCCATGCGATCACCTCTCTCGTCGTGCCACGTTCGTGGGGTCGTGGCCTCCCTCGCCGCCCAGGGCCGTCGCCGCAGTCCCCCGCGTCAGCCGGTCCTACCAATCCGGGCAGCACTAGGACCCATGTCAAGTCCCCGGGTTTCCGCGCACTCCGGGAGAGCGTGCGGTCACGAGGGACCTGATGGGTCCGCAGTCATTATTGCACGCCGCGCTTCCGCACACGTGCAACCAGTGCAACCCACAGCGGCCCGACGCGTATTCCTTCCTCCGTGTGCAGCACCCGCCGGGTCCGACGTCGCGCGTGGAGGAGCATGAGCACGCCGAAGCCGACCACGACGTACTGCACGGTCAGCGCTATCCGGAAGTTGGCCCACGCGAACACGGTCTGCCCGGTGGCACGGGCGGCGACGTCGAGCAGGGTGCCGACGAGGAACATCATCACGAACGCGGCGAGGAAACCCCCGACGTTCACGAGCCCGTTCGCCGACCCGAGCGCCCCGACCGGGTTGAAGGACCGGGCGAAGTCGAACCCGATGAGCGAACCCGGCCCGCCGATGCCCATCGCGACGACGAGGAGCACGAGCAACCAGGTCGGCGGCTGACCGGGCCAGAGCAGGACGGCGGTCCAGACCGCGGCGAGGAGCGCGACGCAGCCGAGGACGAGGTTCGACCGACGAAGCGGGTACCGGGCGCAGAGGACGCCGAGGACCGGCCCCGCGACGAACCCGGTGACGACGATCACGGTCAGGAACCCGGCGGCCTCGGTCGGGGTGTACCCGAGCCCTCGGAGCATCGGGACGCCCCACAGCAGCGAGAACACCGTGCCGGAGGACTGCGTCACGTAGTGGGACCAGAAGCCGAGCTGCGTACCGGGTCGCCGCACCGCGTGCCGGAACGTCCGGAGGGCGCCACCCCAGGAGTGCGGCAGCGGGATCGCCCCGGTCCGGACCGGCACGGGCCCGTTGCGCACGAAGAGGAACGCGAGCACCAGTCCCACGGTGCCGGCCGCCGCGGCCACCCCGTACGCGGTGGTCCAACCGGTGGTGTGCAGGAGCAGGGCGAACGGGAACGCGGACAGGACCTGCCCGACCTGCCCGAGGTTGCCCGTCCACTGCGAGATCTGCGGCAGGATGCGCCCGCTGAACCACATCGGCAGGAGCCGGATCACGGAGATGAACGTCATCGCGTCGCCCGCGCCCACGAGGACCCTGCCGACGATCGCCGGCCCGATCGTCGGCGACACCGCGACGACCGCCTGGCCGACGACCAGCAGGACCGCGCCGCACAGGACGAGCCGACGCGGGCCGAAGCGGTCCAGCGCGATGCCGACCGGGATCTGCAGCGCCGCGTAGACGGCGATCTGCACCACGGCGAGCGTCGACAGCACGGCCGCCGACACCACGAAGCGCTCCTGCGCATCGATGCCGGAGACCCCGAGCGTCGACCGCTGCACCACCGCGAGGACGTAGGCCAGCACCGCGATGCCCCAGACGAGGAAGGCACGGCGCGAGTTCACCCGGCCAGGCTACCGGCGCAGGGGCGCCGGTCCGACCCGCGCAGCAGCCTGTGGACGGCGCGCGCCGACCGGGTGGGTGTGTAGGAGGCGACGGACGAGGCGGGCGTGCACCGTGCCTCCAGGCCGGGACCAGCCGGGACCAGCCGGAACCAGCCGTGACCGGCCGGGAGGCACGGTGCACGCCGGCAGGGACGCCGGCGGTGACCGCCGGGTCACCGCCTCAGTCCGCGGCGCCGTCCGCCTGTCCGCGGCGGTCCGCGAGGAACCGCTCGAGCTCCGCCGCGATCGCGTCGGCGGAGGGGACCTCGCCGTCCACGCCGGTCAGCGGGGACCCGATCGGGTTGCCCGCCATGTACTCGTCGTGACGTTGCTCGAGCACCGAGACGAGCCGCTGGAGCTCGGCGTTGCCCGCGACCTGCTCGTCGACGCGCGCGACGAACTCGCGCCCCTCCTCGCGGAGCGCGTCGGACGGGAAGATGAGGCCCGTCGCGGTGGAGATCCCGGCGAGGGCGGCGACCGCGGCGTCCGGGAACTCCGTGTCGGACAGGTAGTGCGGGACGAGCAGGACGAGTCCGGTGACCTGGTGCCCGGACTGCGCGAGCCGGTGCTCGACGAGGTGGAGCACGTTCGCCGGGGCCTGCGTCTCGGGCTTCCAGACGCTCATCTGCTCGACCAGGTCGGCACGGGTGCCGGACACCGTCAACCGGATCGGACGCGTGTGTGGGACCGGCATCGGGATCGACTGCACCCACGTCGTGTCCGCCACCTGCAGACGTTCGGCGAGGTCCGTCACCGCCGCCACGAAGGCGTTCCAGCGGAAGTCCGGCTCGTAACCGGAGAGGAAGAGGAACGGTTGGCCGAGCTCGTCACGCACGAGCGAGAGTGTCAGGCGCGGGACCGCGACCGACTCGATGTGGTCGTGCTCGAAGGTGATGACCGGTCGCCGCGCCCGCCAGTCGAGCAGGACGTCGGGGTCGAACTCGACGAGCGTCGTCGTGTCGAGCGCGCCCTCGATCGAGGCGGTCACCTGCGCCACGGCGGCACCCGCGTCGGCGAACCCGGTCAGGGCGGCGACCAGGTGGAGTCCCGCCGGTACCTCGGGGGCGCCGTCGACGAACGAGTAGAGGTCCTCGGGGTGGTTCACCGTCCCCATGCTAGGCGGGCCCGGGCAGCGGCCCCGGACGCGCGGCCACGCCGTCAGCGAACAGCACGTGGATAGGGTTGGGGCATGGTCCGACCGATCCTCTCCACCGTCTCGTCCGCCGCAGCCGAAACGGAGGCCGACGTCCTCGTCGTCGGTGTCCGACCGGGGGTGGACGGCGGACCCGCGACCCTCGTCGGCGCCGACTTCCTCGCCGACCTCGACCTCGCGTCGATCGGCGTCACGGGGGCGAAGGACCAGCTCGTGCGGCTGCCGGGCACCGGTGTCGCAGCGGCGTCGGTCGCCCTCGTCGGGCTCGGCTCCGGCACCGACGCCGCCGCCGTGCGCAGCGCGGCCGGCACCGCCGTCCGACAGCTCCCCCTCGTCGACTCGATCGCGCTCGCGCTGCCGACCGACTCCGCCGAGCTCGTCGACGCCGCCCTCGAGGGGGCCGCCCTCGGCTCCTACGTCTTCACGACCCACCGGGGCACCGGCACGACCGGTCCGGTCCGCGGTGACCAGCGCATCGCCGTCGTCGCCCCCGCCGGCGTGGACGTCGACACCACCCGCGCGTCCGTCGTCGCGGAGGCCGCCTCGACGGTCCGCGACCTCGTCAACACCGCCGCGGGCGACCTCGGCCCGGCGGACGTCGCGACCGTCGCCCAGGAACTCGCCGCCGACCTGCCGCTGACCGTCGAGGTGCTCGACAAGCACGAGCTCGAGGCGCAGGGCTTCGGCGGCATCGTGGGCGTCGGCCGGGGATCGGTCCGCCCGCCGCGCCTCGTCGTCGTCCGCTACGCCCCGGAGACCGCGTCGAAGCACCTCGCGCTCGTGGGCAAGGGCATCACGTTCGACTCGGGCGGCCTCTCGCTCAAGCCCGCCGCCTCGATGCTCGGCATGAAGACCGACATGACCGGCGCCGCGACCGTCCTCGCCGCGACGGTCGCCGCCGCGAAGCTCGGGCTCGACACGGCGGTGACCGCGTGGCTCTGCCTCGCCGAGAACATGCCGTCCGGTTCGGCGACGCGCCCCGGTGACGTGCTCACCCTGAAGAACGGCAAGACCGTCGAGGTGACGAACACCGATGCCGAGGGGCGCCTCGTCCTCGGCGACGGCATGGCGGCGGCCTCGCTCGAGCACCCGGACGCGATCGTCGACGTCGCGACGCTGACCGGCGCCCAGGTCGTGGCCCTCGGCGACCGCACCACCGGGCTCATGGGCAGCGACGACCTCGTCGCCCGGGTCCGGGCCATCGCCGACGCGGTCGCGGAGCCGATCTGGCCGATGCCGCTGCCGGAGGAGCTCGACGCCCGGCTCGCGAGCGACGTCGCCGACATGGTGAACGCGACCGTCGGCAACCCCGCCGGCGGCATGCTCCTCGCGGGCAAGTTCCTCGAGCGCTTCGTGGGCGAGGGCATCCCGTGGGCGCACCTCGACATCGCCGGCCCGTCGGAGCACAAGGGCGGCGGCTACGGATGGCTCGGCAAGGGCGCCACGGGCGTCATGGTCCGGACACTCATCGCGCTCGCAGAAGAGCTCCAGTCCAAGTAGTAGGTTTGGTTCCGGCGGGGCGGCCGCGTGCGCGCGCACCCCGCCGGATCCACACGGGACGGGACCGGAACCACACGGTCCGACCGTGGGACGCCGCTCGCCGCGGTGTCCACGGGGCCTGACCGGTCCCGAACACGCACGAGGGAGTTGCACCAGGTGACGGAACAGACTTACGACGTCGTGGTCCTCGGTGGCGGCAGCGGTGGCTACGCCGCAGCGCTCCGGGCCGCCGAGCTCGGGATGAGCGTCGCGCTCATCGAGGGAGACAAGCTCGGGGGGACGTGTCTGCACCGCGGGTGCATCCCGACGAAGGCGCTCCTGCACGCGGCCGAGATCGCGGACGGCACGCGCGACGCCGAGAAGTACGGCGTCATCGCCGAGTTCGCGGGCGTCGAGGTGCCCAAGGTCATCGAGTACCAGCAGGGCGTCATCTCGTCCAAGTACAAGGGCCTCCAGGGCCTGATCAAGGCACGGAAGATCACGGTCGTCGAGGGCTGGGGTCGCCTGACCTCCCCGAACACCGTGCAGGTCGGCGACCAGACCGTGACCGGCAAGAACGTCGTGCTCGCGACCGGTTCCTACTCGCGTTCGCTCCCCGGCCTCGAGATCGGCGGCCGGGTCATCACGTCCGAGACCGCGCTCAAGATGGACTACGTCCCGAACAAGGTCGTCATCCTGGGCGGCGGTGTCATCGGCGTCGAGTTCGCGAGCGTCTGGAAGTCGTTCGGGGCCGAGGTCACGATCGTCGAGGCGCTGCCGCACCTCATCCCGGCCGAGGACGAGTCCATGTCGAAGCAGCTCGAGCGCGCGTTCCGCAAGCGCGGCATCGAGTTCTCGCTCGGTGTGCGCTTCCAGGGCGTCGAGCAGCACGAGAACGGCGTCGTCGTCACGCTCGAGGACGGCAAGACCTTCGAGGGCGACGTCATGCTCGTCGCCGTCGGCCGTGGCCCGCTCACCCAGAACATGGGCTTCGAGGAGGTCGGCGTCACGATGGACCGCGGGTTCGTCACGACGAACGAGCGCCTCGCCACGAACGTCCCGAACGTGTACGCGGTCGGCGACATCGTGCCCGGCCTGCAGCTCGCGCACCGCGGGTTCCAGCAGGGCATCTTCGTCGCCGAGGAGATCGCGGGCCTGAACCCGGTCGTCATCTCGGACACGAACATCCCCAAGATCACCTACTCCGACCCCGAGGTCGCCTCGGTCGGACTCTCCCAGGCCAAGGCCGAGGAGCAGTACGGCGCCGACAAGGTGGACTCGTACGAGTACAACCTCGCGGGCAACGGCAAGAGCCACATCATCGGCACCTCCGGCTCGGTCAAGGTCGTCCGCGTCGTCGACGGCCCGGTCGTCGGCGTCAGCATGATCGGCGCCCGCGTCGGCGAGCTCATCGGCGAGGCACAGCTCGCCGTCAACTGGGAGGCCTACCCGGAGGACATCGCTCCCCTGGTCCACGGACACCCCACGCAGAACGAGGCGCTGGGCGAGGCGTTCCTGCACCTCGCGGGCAAGCCCCTGCACGCCCTGTGAACACCATGACCACCACCATGAACCACCCCTGCGAAGAGGAGTCCACCCGATGAGCGAATCCGTCAACCTCCCGGCGCTCGGCGAGAGCGTCACCGAGGGCACGGTGACCCGATGGCTGAAGAACGTCGGTGACCGGGTCGAGGTCGACGAGCCGCTGCTCGAGGTCTCGACCGACAAGGTCGACACCGAGATCCCCTCGCCCGTCGCGGGCGTCGTCGAGGAGATCCTCGTCCAGGAGGACGAGACCGTCGAGGTCGGCACCGCGCTGGTGAAGATCGGCGACGGTTCCGGTTCAGCGGACGCGGGTTCCTCGTCCGACGAGCAGGGTTCCGACCAGGCATCGGCCGACGCCGGCGAACCGGAGCCCGCTCCGAGCACCGAGCAGCAGGACGAGCAGAAGGCACCAGAGCCCCAGCAGGCCGACCCGACCCCGGATGGTCAGACGCAGCCCGCCGCTCCGCAGGCGCCGTCCGCCCCGCCCGTGCCGCAGGCCGCTCCGGTCCCGCCGCCCGCCGCTGCTCCGCCCGCCGCCGTGCCGGCTCCCGCCGCCGCGCCGGCTCCTGCCGCAGCTCCCGCCCCTGCCGCTGCTCCGGCTGCTGCCGGCCAGTCGGCGTCGGTGCCGAACCCCACGCAGGACGGTGCCGCCTCCGGCTACGTCACCCCGCTCGTGCGCAAGCTCGCGAACGAGCAGGGCGTCGACCTCTCGACCGTGACCGGCTCCGGTGTGGGCGGTCGCATCCGCAAGGAGGACGTCCTCGCCGCCGCGGCCGCGAAGCCCGCCGCCGCCGGCCAGACCGCCGGTGCTCCGGCCGCGTCGGGTCCGTTCGTCGCAGAGGTCTCGCCGCTCCGTGGCACCCGCGAGAAGATGACCCGCCTCCGCAAGGTCGTCGCCGAGCGGGCCGTGCAGTCGATGACCTCGACCGCGCAGCTCACCAGCGTCGTCGAGGTCGACGTGACGAAGGTCGCGCAGTTCCGCGACGCGCACAAGGCGGAGTTCCTCGAGAAGACCGGCGCGAAGCTCTCCTTCATGCCGTTCTTCGCCCTCGCGGCGTCCGAGGCGCTCAAGGCCCACCCGAAGATCAACTCGACCGTGGACGGCGACGAGATCGTCTACCCGGACACCGAGAACGTCTCGATCGCCGTGGACACCGAGCGCGGCCTGCTCACCCCGGTGATCAAGGACGCCGCCTCGCTCGACCTCGCGCAGTTCGCGCAGTCGATCGCGGACCTCGCCGAGCGCACCCGCAACAACCAGCTCAAGCCGGACGAGCTCGCGGGCGGGACGTTCACGCTGACGAACACGGGTTCGCGCGGCGCGCTGTTCGACACCCCGGTGGTGTTCCTCCCCCAGTCGGCGATCCTCGGCACGGGCATCGTGACGAAGCGTCCCGCGGTCGTGAAGGTCGACGGCCAGGAGGCCATCGCGATCCGCTCGTTCGTGTACCTCGCGCTGTCGTACGACCACCGGATCATCGACGGTGCGGACGCCTCGCGGTACCTCGTCGCGGTCAAGAACCGCCTCGAGGAGGGCAACTTCGCCCCGAACCTGGGGTACTGAGCCCTCGGGTGCTGAGCCCTCGGGCACCGCACCCTCGGGTCCTGAGCCCACGGGCATCGCGCCCGGGCCGGAACGGCCCCGCTCCACTCGGAGCGGGGCCGTTCCGCGTCCGGCGCACCAACACACGGCGACGCTCCGTCACGGACCGAGCGCGGTCACCGCTGCTCCGTCACGGACTCAGCGCCGTCACCGCCGCGACGGTCAGACCGACGACCACGAGCACGCCGACGAAGACCTGTCGGACGGGCACGCGCCGTCGCCCCACCGGGACCCCTCGCTCCAGGGCGTCCCGCGCCGCCGAGCGCAGCGCGTCGAGCGACGGGCTGCCCGGCCCGCGTCGCTCCGCGATCGGGTCGGCGTCGACGAACGCGAAGACGGACGGCGGCGGGTCCCACCGCACCGGGCGCGGTGGAGCGGCCGCGTGCACGCACGCGCGCAGGGCGTCGAGGGCATCCGGGTCACCAGATCGCGCCGCGACCAGCGCCGCGTCGACACCTGCCCGGCAGGGCTCACGCGGATCGACCCGCTCCCACACGATCCTGGTCGCGAGCACGAGCGCCTCCACCGCGTCGAGGCCCGCCGCCCGCGCCCCGGAGGGCGGGCTGTCCCGCCACCACGCTCGACGGCGCGGCGGACCCGCATCGGTAGTGTCCTGCTCGAACACGGCTGCCGCCGACGGTCGGTCACACAGCACGACCGCCCCGGCGTCGTCCACCACGACGTCGTCAGGGTCCGCACGACCGAGGACGACGGCTCCCCGCGCTGCGGCGACCGCGAGGTCGAGCAGCGGCGCCGTCAACGTCACCGCGACCCCGACGCTCGGTGCGCCGAGCCGGTCGAGGGCCGCCGACACGGACGGGCCGGCCGGCCGCAGGAGCTCGGCGACCAGCACGTCGCTGCTGGTGCGGCCCACCGACAGGACCGGTGCGAGGTGTCGATCGGGCACGGCCGAGCGGTCCGCGGTCCAGCGCAGGAAGGGCTCCGCGTCGGTGGACACCCACCACGTCCTGCGTTCGTCGTCCGGTTGCACGCGGACCATGCTCGCGCGGGGACCGAGCGCGATGCTCCCCGGCGACGACGTTGTGGAGAGCACGCGTTCGCCCACAGCCTCCTCCGAGCCGGTCTCCGGTGGCCCGTCCAGGCCGTATCCTGTGTGCATGGCACGCAGCAGTTCTTCCGACACGAAGGCGAAGGAGCCGGGTCGTCTCAAGCAGATGTACCAGGTCTTCCAGATGACCCGTCGGGCCGACCCGACGTCCGTCTGGTGGTTCGCGCTCGCGTTCGTGGTCCCCGTCGTCCTCGGTGTGCTCCTGGCGCTGCTGCTGCCGGGCCAGAACTGGCTCGCGGTCGTCCTCTGGATCGTCGCGGGCGTCCTGCTCGGCGTGCTGCTCTTCCTCATCGTGCTCGGTCGTCTGGCCGAGCGTGCCGCGTACTCCCAGATCGAAGGACAGCCCGGCGCCGTCGGGGCGGTCCTGTCGAACTCGCTGCGTCGCCAGTGGCGTTCGAGCGAGATGCCCGTCGCCGTCCACGGTCGATCGCAGGCCGCCGTCTACCGCGCCGTCGGCACCCCGGGCGTCGTGCTCATCACCGAGGGCCAGCTCGGCAACCTGACCCGCCAGGTGGACGAGGAACGCCGCAAGGTGCAGCGCATCGTCCCGAACGTTCCCGTGCACGTCGTGCACGTCGGTGGCGGCGACGACGCGGTGACGCTCCACAAGCTCCCGCGCGCGATGAACAAGTTCAAGAAGGCACTCAACCGCAACGAGGTCCTCGCGGTCGCGAACCGGCTCGACTCGCTGACGCAGAGCCCGGCGGCCTCGATCCCCAAGGGCATGGACCCGATGCGTGCGCGCGCGGGTCGTCCGCGCTGACGGGCTGTCCCACCGACGTCCTGCACGACGCCCCCGGCCGACCGGCCGGGGGCGTCGTGCGTGCCGTGCGCTGGACGCGGCTCACGTGCGCCCGGGTGGCACGGCCGCTCGGCGTGCCAGCGGCGCGGCCGCTCCGCCGACCCGCCGCTGCACGACCAGCGAACAGAGCCGGGCCCGCCGCTCCACGACCGGCGCACCGAGGCGGTCCCGCCGCCCCACGACCGGCGCACCGAGGCGGGCCCGCCGCCCCACGACCGGCGCGCCGAGTCGGTCCCGCCGCTGCACGACCAGCGAACAGAGCCGGGCCCGCCGCCCCAGGACCAGCGCACCCAGTCGGTCCCGCCGCCCAAGGAACAGCGCACCGAGTCCGCCGACCGCCCCGCGGCCCGTCAGCGTCGGACGAGCACCGTCCCGGCGATCCGGTCGTGCGCGCCCCGGCTGTCGCGATCGATGATGAGCGCGGGCACGACGAGGCAGAGCAGCACCGTCCGGACGACGGGTCGCCAGACCCCGACGTAGCCACCTCGGAGCGGCACGACCCGCAGGCCGACGCACACGTGGCCGAACGAGCCGGAGAGCAGGCAGATGAAGAGGATCTGCAACGCGGCGAAGATGGCGATCTGCACCCACGAGTGCGCGATGTCGCCCGACCCGTTCACCGGGGACCACACGCCCGTGACGTACGCGACGAGGTCGGCGAGGGCGCCGTCGATGAGCAGCGCGACGACCCGACGGCCGATCCGACCGACGCTGCGCGGTCCATCCTCCGGCAGCCCGAGGTCCTTGCCGGGCCAGCCGTCCGGGTGCGCTGCGGCGGAGGACGACGGGGACGTGCTGCGGGCCATGACCACCAGCGTAGGCGACCACCGTCGCGTAACACGCACGAAACAAAGCAGTCACGTCCGGGAAACTCGGTGTCAATAGCCTCGTCGGAGGGTGCACCCGCGGCACCTCTCGACATCACCTACCCCCCAGGAGATCGACACACATGTTCAGCGATTCCTCCGAGGTGCTCGCCTTCATCAAGGACACGGACGTCAAGTTCCTCGACATCCGCTTCACGGACCTGCCCGGTGTCCAGCAGCACTTCAACATCCCGGCGTCGACGGTCGACGAGGACTTCTTCTCGGTCGGACAGCTCTTCGACGGCTCCTCGATCCGCGGCTTCGCGTCGATCCACGAGTCGGACATGCAGCTCATTCCCGACGTGACGACGGCCTACATCGACCAGTTCCGCGCCGAGCGCACGCTGATCATGATCTTCGACATCTACAACCCGCGGAACGGCGAGATCTACGGCCGCGACCCGCGCCAGGTGGCGAAGAAGGCCGAGAAGTACCTCGCGTCGACGGGCATCGCGGACACCGCGTTCTTCGCCCCCGAGGCCGAGTTCTACATCTTCGACGACGTCCGCTACTCGGTCACCCAGAACAAGTCGTTCTACTCGGTCGACTCCGAAGAGGGCGCGTGGAACACCGGCCGCGAGGAAGAGGGCGGCAACCTCGCGAACAAGACCCCGTACAAGGGCGGCTACTTCCCGGTCTCCCCCGTCGACAAGACGGCGGACCTCCGCGACGACATCACCCTCAAGCTGATCGAGGCGGGCTTCGAGCTCGAGCGCTCGCACCACGAGGTGGGCACCGGCGGCCAGCAGGAGATCAACTACAAGTTCGACACGATGGTCCACGCCGCGGACGACATCCTGAAGTTCAAGTACATCGTCAAGAACACCGCAGACCAGTGGGGCAAGGTCGCCACGTTCATGCCGAAGCCGCTCTTCGGCGACAACGGCTCGGGCATGCACACCCACCAGTCGCTCTGGAACGACGGCAAGCCGCTGTTCTACGACGAGAACGGCTACGGCGGCCTCTCGGACGTCGCGCGCTGGTACATCGGCGGCATCCTCAAGCACGCCCCGGCGCTGCTCGCGTTCACGAACCCGTCGATCAACTCGTACCATCGCCTGGTCAAGGGCTTCGAGGCGCCGGTCAACCTGGTCTACTCGGCCGGCAACCGTTCGGCTGCGATCCGCATCCCGATCACGGGCACGAACCCGAAGGCCAAGCGCATCGAGTTCCGCGCGCCGGACGCCTCGGGCAACCCGTACCTCGCCTTCGCCGCGCAGCTGATGGCGGGCCTCGACGGCATCCAGAACCGCATCGAGCCGCACGAGCCGGTCGACAAGGACCTCTACGAGCTCCCGCCGGAGGAGGCCAAGGGCATCCCGCAGGTGCCGGGCTCCCTGGACGAGGCGCTCGAGGCACTCGAGGCGGACCACGAGTTCCTCACGAAGGGCAACGTCTTCACCGAGGACCTCATCCAGACCTGGATCGACTACAAGCGTGAGAACGAGATCCTCCCGCTCGCGCAGCGTCCGCACCCGTTCGAGTACGAGCTGTACTTCGGCGTCTGATCACCGCTGACCACGAAGGCCCCGCACCGGTTCCGGTGCGGGGCCCTCTGCGTGCGGCCAGCGTCGCGACGCGGGGCGGAACCGCCTGGAGGCCCGGTGCCGGCCCGACGGACCGGCACCGGGCCTCCAGGCGGTCGCGCCGGCGCGCTCCCGCCCACCGTCCGCGGGACGGGACGACGGAACGGGGCCCGCGCCGCCCCCGGCCCGGACCCCGCTCGTTGCGGAGGTGGGAACCTACCGTGCCGTCGCCAGCACGTCGTTCGCCCCCGCGGCGACGCTCACGGGTGCACCCGTGACCGGGGTGGGCCGTCCCAGGGAACGGACGGTCCAACCCGCCTTGACCCAGTCCTGGACCGGGAGGCAGTTGCGCGCGTCGATCACGACGCGGCGCCCGACGATCGCCGCGAGCTCGACGGGCGATGCCTCGATGATGTCGTCCCACTCCGTGAGCACGAGGACGACGTCGGCGCCCTCGATCGCGGCCTCCTTCGTGGCGTCGTACGTCAGCGTCGGGAAGGAGCGCCGGGCGGTCTCGTTCGCCTCCGGGTCCCACAGCGAGACCTGGGCGCCGCGGAGGTGCAGCGCAGCGGCGACGTTGAGCGCCGGCGAGTCGCGGACGTCGTCGGTGAGGGGCTTGAACGCGGCACCGATGACGGCGACGCGGCGGTTGAGGACCGATCCCCCGACGGCCTCGATCGCCATGTCGATCACCCGTTCGCGCTGCCCCATGTTGATCTCGTCGACCTGCTGCATGAGGCCGACGACCCGGCCCGCGCCGAGCTCGTTCGCGCGGTGCATGAGCGCCCGGATGTCCTTCGGCAGGCAGCCGCCGCCGAAGCCGAGGCCCGCGTTGAGGAACTTCCGGCCGATCCGGGCGTCGTGCCCGAGGGCGTCCGCGAGGGTCGACACGTCGGCTCCGGTGATGGCGCACATCTCGGAGATCGCGTTGATGAACGAGATCTTCGTGGCGAGGAACGCGTTCGCACTGACCTTGACGAGCTCCGCGGTGGCGAGGTCGGTGGTGATGACCGGGCAGCCCTCGGCGATCGGTGCGGCGTAGACCTCGCGGATGACGGCGTCGGCCTCGGGCGAGGCGCCGCCCCAGACGAGGCGGTCCGGGTGCAGGGTGTCCTCGACCGCCTTGCCCTCGCGGAGGAACTCGGGGTTCCAGACGAGCTCGGCGTCGATGCCGGCCGGGGTGAACTCGCGGACGAGCTCGCGGAGCCGGGCCGCCGTGCCCACCGGGACCGTCGACTTGCCGACGATGAGGCCCGGGTGGGTGAGGTGCTCGGCGACACCCCGGGTGGCGGCCTCGACGTACGACAGGTTCGCAGCGTGCGACCCGGCCTTCTGCGGGGTGCCGACGCAGACGAAGTGCACGTCCGCCGCGGCGACGGCCTCGGGGAGCGACGCCGTGAAGCGGAGTCGGCCGCTCGCCACGTGCTTGGTGATGAGCTCGGGCAGGCCGGGCTCGAAGAACGGGACCTCGCCGGCGGTGAGGGCGGCGAGCTTCGCGGGGTCGACGTCCACGCCGATGGTCTCGAAGCCCATCTCGGCCATGGCTGCGGCGTGCGTGGCGCCGAGGTAACCGGTGCCGATGACGCTGATGACGGGTGCGGGACGCACGTCCGAGGAGGACGGGGACGGGGTCTTCTTCTGAGCGGTCACTGCTTGACCTCCTGCAGGTCGTAGTCGGTGTCGGTGCGCGCGATGCCGTCCACGAAGGCCTGGAGGCTGTCGGCGCGGGAGTTGAGTCGCCAGTCGTTGGTGGTCCGCGCGCCGTCGACGATCGTCGTGGCGGTCTCGCTGAAGTACGAGAAGCCGATGACGTCGTCGTTCGCCGGGTTCGCGAGGCCGTCGAACAGCGAGGTGATCCACTTCGCCTTCTGCCCGTTCGTGACCGACGTGCCGGTCTCGGTGGCGCCCACCTCGGAGAGGAGGATCTTCTTGTCCGGGGCGATCTCGCGGAGCTGTGCGAGCGTCTTGCCGAAGGTGGTGTCGAACGTCGGGTCCTCGGACGCGGTCCGGTAGTACCCGCTCATGCCCACCCAGTCGACGTACTGCGCCCCCGGGTAGTACTCGCGCAGGTAGTCGAGCTGCATGTACTTCGGGTTGCCGAGCTTGTCGATGCGGCTCGGCGCCCAGTTCCAGATGACGTACCGGTCCGCGCCGTTCGCCTGGAAGACGTCGTGCACGTGCTGCCACATGGCCACGAAGGAGCCGGGGGCGTTCTGCTGCGCGGTGCCCTCGGACCAGTTGTACCAGGAGCCGTTCATCTCGTGGTCGAGGCGGATGACCATCGGCTGCTCGTTCGCGGCGAGGGCCTTGGCGTACTTCGTGAGGTACGCGTCGAACTTGCCGGAGACGACGTCCTTGTTCGTGTAGCCGGCGACGTACTTCGCGTCGTTGCCGGTCTTCGCGGGAGCGGTCTCCCACGTCATGAGCGGCAGGCGGCCGTTCGCCCACGAGCGCTGGACGGCGCTGGCGTTGAAGTCCTGGTCGAAGCCCTGGAAGAAGCCGACCATGTTCGTCGCCTTGCCGACCTGCTGGGAGACCTCGTCGTACTCGGCCCAGTTGAAGGGCGACTGCTCCGTGTAGAGCCCGTACCACCGCGTGGGCTGGGCCATGATCTGCGCCTTGGTCGGCACGGAGACCGGCGTCGTGCCAGGGTCCTTGGAGGGCCCGCCGTTCGGGTTCGTGACACCGTGACTGCCCGACCCGGAGCCCGAGCCGCCCGTGTTGACGGAACCGGAACCGGAACCAGCGGACCCGGAACCACCGGACCCGGCCGCGTCGTTCCCGGAACCCGACCCGCTCGCGGTGGTCGTGCCTCCCGTGCGGTTCTGCGCAGCACCGAGCTGCGACTGCAGCGAGGCGATCTGCGCCTTGAGGTCGGCGATCTGGTCCCCACGGGAACCGGCCTTGGCCGTCGTCGAGTCGAGCTTGCCCTCGAGCGCCCAGATCTTCTCCTGGGCGGCGGTGAGCCGGGTCTGCAGCTCGGCGGCGGAGACCTTCTGCTTGGGCGGGGTGACGCCGAGCGCCTGGTGGACGGCGGTCGACACCGGGCCCGAGGGCGACACCCAGACGGTCCAGGTGATGAGTCCGAGGACCACCAGGATCGCGGTCGTCCCGAGGGCGGTGAGCTTGGCGTGCTTGCTGGACTGGGCCCACCAAGCACCGGAGGAGCGGATGAGGTCAGACAATGAGGAACGCCTCCAGGGCGAAGATCGCGATGCCGATCACGTACGGGATCGCGGCGTACGGGTTGTAGCGGCGGACCTTCGCCGGCTTCGCGGCGGCGCGGGTCGCGCTGGCCGGCGACGGCTGGCGTCGGGTGGCGAGGACCGTCGACGTCGAGTTGGTCGTGGCGTCCGCTCCTTCGTCGAACTCCGTCCGGCGGGCGCTGGCACCCACGCCGAAGATCTCGTCGAACGCGCGGTCGGCGGCGCCCTGTTCGTCGGAGTACCGCGGTGCGTCGACCGGGCTGACCGGCGTCTGGCCGGCGAGGTGCGGGCTGACCGGCGTCCGGGCGGAGACCTGCGGCTGCGCGGGCTCCTCCTCCATCGGTCCGCCGGCGTATGCCCCGGCTCGGGTCCCCCAACCGGACGCGTGCGCCAGGCGGAAGAACCCGATCAGCCGGATCGGCATGAGGAAGAACGTCGACACGATGATGAACATCGGCAGCCGGAAGAAGTCGCTCGGTTTCTCGGACAGGTGTCGGATCTGGCGGATCGCCATGCTCAGCACGCTCGAGACGACCATGAGCGCGGCGACGTAGACGAACCCGGTGGAGAACCCGTACTGCTGGAGGATCCCCTGGTACAGGTTCTCGCCCTGCCCGGTGAGCGCGCGGTAGATCCAGCCGGCGATCACGCCGAAGAGCATGAACGGCAGGATGATGTCCGTGATGAAGAAGGCCGCCAGGATCGGCGCGTGCCCGATCATCCACGGGAGCATCCGCAGCGTGTTGTACTGCGAGCCACGGGCCCAGCGGAGCTGCTGCTTGAAGAGCTTCTTCACCTGGAGCGGGGCGTCCGTGTAGACCAGCGACGTGTACTGGTAGACGGTCCGGTACCCCTCCTTGAGCGTGAGGTTCGTCAGCGTGCGGTCGTCGGAGACCTCGAGGAAGACGCCCATGAACTTCTCGTGCATGAACTTGTCCATGACGCGGACGAGGATGTTCCGGCGGAAGGCGATCGTGCGACCGGGCAGGCACCCGATCTGGCCGAGGACGCTCTGCGCGGGCATCGAGTAGAGCGCCCGCGAGTTCTCGAGCCAGTCGGCCCAGCGGGTGATCCAGCTGCGGGTCGGTTCGAGGATGCGCTGGCGGGTGGTGACGCCGCCGACGGACTCGTCGGCGAACGGCTTGAGCAGCTCGGACAGCGTGCCGGGGGTCCACACGGTGTCGGAGTCCACGAGGATCGTGATGTCGCCGTTGGACATCTCGGTGCCGACCTTGACGGCGTTGCGCTTGCCCGGGATGGGCGTGTGGGTCCAGCGGACGAGCGGGGCGAACTCGTCGCAGACCATCTCGAGGGCTTCGTTCTTCGCGCCGTTGATGACGACGATGATCTCGCCCGGCCGCTGCTCGACCATGCGGCCGATCACGTCGCGGAAGAGGTCGATCGGTTCGTCCACGACGGGGACGACGACGCTCGTGGTGCCGGTGAAGACACCGGTGTAGGGGCGGTAGCGGGCGGACAGGATGACCTTGAGCAGCCAGAGCAACCAGATCACCGCGGAGTACACGGCGAACAGGTAGAACTCGGGGTGCCCTTCGACCATCTGCCGGATCTGCAGAATGAAGGTGAACATCGATCCCTGCTTCAACGTTCGAGGTGGGGATTCCGCTTCATCGAGGAACCAGTGGTCGGTTCGGGTGGAGCCATTGATGCAGAAACGTGACGCCCCGCGCAACACGACCCCCGTGCGGGGGCATTTCGAACGTGTTACGGGGTACAGCCTGGTCCCCCACACAGCGCACGGTCAGTGTCCCCCCGAGTGCTGACAGCAGTCCGGCGGACCGCTCAGACGACGAGCGCGACGGGTGGCAGGAGCGAGACCGGTCGGACCGCCCGGACGCGTGTCGACGGAAACCCCAGATCAGTGGGCTGTCCACAACTCCCGCGGACGTCGGAGCATCGCCGCGTCGGATGTGGAGCTGCGCACGGGAACGAGACCGCGCGACGCTGGGAGCGGTCCCAGTCGCGGGGTACACCGCTCTCAGCTTCGGGGGACGGTTCCGGACACACGGAATTCACCTTCGACGGCTTGTCACCTTCGGCCTCGAGCCGTCGGTCCGGGCGTGTCGCGAGGGCGTCGGGGTGGTCGTGGGTGACGGCGGCGTCGGGGTGGCCGCGGGCGACGGGGTGGCCGCGGGCGACGGTGGCGTCGCGCCGGACACGACGTACGGACGGACGGGAGGCGCGGTGCGGGTCCGCCCCGGGCCTCCCGTCCGGCGGCTGCATGCTGGACAGCATGGTCGGCGCTCCCGCATCCGGTGTCCGGTGCCCGTTCGCGCCCCGCTGCGCGGCGTCGCACGGCCGTCGCACGCGGGGCGCGCGCGGGGCCGCAGCGGGCGGTGCAGCGTCGGTCAGGCGCCGTAGAACCTGCGCTCGAACACCTGGCGCGCACGCCGGGTGACGCCGAGGTAGTCCTCCTCGAGCCGCGTGGCGGACCCCGGCGGGTACTCCATCAACCGGGCCATGCCCTCGAGCTGGATCCGGTCGACGGGCAGCACGTCGGTGGTCTTCCCCGACCACAGGACGAGGGCGCTCCGAGCCCGGCTGGCGAACCGCCACGCCGCTCCGAGCCGTTCGGCGTCCTCCGGCTCGACCAGGCCGGCCCCGGTCGCCGCGGCCAACGCCTCGAGGGTCGACGTCGTGCGGAGCCCGGGGACGGTCAGGGCGTGCTGGAGCTGGAGGAGCTGGACGAACCACTCCACGTCGCTCAACGAGCCGCGGCCGAGCTTGAGGTGCCGTGCCGGGTCCGCGCCGCGCGGGAGCCGCTCGGACTCGACGCGGGCCTTGATGCGTCGGACCTCGCGCACCGCGTGGTCGTCGATGCGCTCCGGGTACCGGGTGCGGTCGGCGAGGTGCTCGAAGTCACGCAGGAGTGACGCATCGCCGACCGCGCCTCGTGCCCGGAGCAGCGCCTGCGCCTCCCACGTGAGCGACCAGCGTGCGTAGTAGGCCGCGTAGGAGTCGAGCGTGCGGACGAGCGGGCCGTTCTTCCCCTCGGGCCGGAGGTCCACGTCGAGTTCGAACGGGTGGATCGCGTCCTCGGTGAGTCGTCCGAGTTCCCGGACGATGGTCTGTGCCGCACGCGAGGCCACCTCGGGCTCGGTGCCCTCCGCGGCCCGGTACACGTACAGGACGTCGGCGTCCGATCCGAACCCGAGCTCGCGTCCGCCGTAGCGCCCCATCGCGACGATGCCGAACTCGAGGCCGTCCGGGGCGTTCCGACGGGCCAACGTCAGCGCACCGGCGAGCGTGGCCTCGGTGACGTCGGTGAGCGCCGGTCCGAGCGCGTCGACGTCGAGCCAGCCGAGCACCGCTGCCATGCCGAGCCGGAGCGTCTCACGGCGTCGGGCGGACCGGACGAGCGCGGCCGAACCGTCCACGTCGTCCCCGTGTCGGGCGGTGGTCGCCGTCATCTCGGCGAGGAGCGACTCGATCGGCCGGGGTCGCAGCAGGGACTCGGGTTCGTCGAGCCAGGCGACGGCCTCGGGGAACCGCTCCAGCAGCCCGGACAGGAACGCCGACTCGGACAGCACCGTGGTGAGCGAGTGCGCGGCGCCGGACGAGTCCCGGAGCATGCGGAGGAACCAGCTCGACTCCCCCAGCGTGTCGCTGAGTCGCCGGAAGGCCAGCAGCGCGCGGTCCGGCGCCGGCCCCTCCGCCATCCACCGGAGCAGGACCGGCAGGAGGTTGCGCTGGATCGTCGCGCGACGACTCGTGCCCTGGGTGAGCGCCCGGATGTGACCGAGCGCGCCGGCCGGGTCCGCGAACCCGATCGCCCCGAGACGCACCACCGCCTGGTCGCTCGTGAGCACGATGTCACCGTCGGTCGCCGCCACCGCGGACAGCAGCGGTCGGTAGAACAGCCGCTCGTGCAGCCCGCGCACCTCGAGCTTGACCGAACGCCACCGGGCCTCGAGCGCCGACGCCGAGGTGGCGAGACCGCTCGACCGGGCCAGCACGCGCAGTTCCTCCTCGTCCGAGGGCATGAGGTGGGTGCGCTGCAGCCGACGGAGCTGGATGCGGTGCTCGAGCACACGGAGGAGCGCGTAGTCCGGACCGAAGCGTGCGGCCTCCGGTCGGCCGACGTACCCGGCCGCGGTCAGGGCGTCCATGGCCTCGAGCGTCGAGCGCACCCGGACGCTCTCGTCGTCCCGCCCGTGCACGAGCTGCAGCAGCTGCACCGTGAACTCGACGTCGCGCAGGCCGCCGGGGCCGAGCTTGAGCTGCCGGTCGACCTCGGCGTCCGGGATGTGCTCGGTGACCCGTTCCCGCATCCGCTGGACCGACTCCACGAAGCCCGGCCGCGTGGCGGAGTTCCACACGAACGGGGCGACGGCGTCGGCGTACCGCTTCCCGAGCGGGGCGGAGCCGGCGATCGGGCGGGCCTTGAGCAGCGCCTGGAACTCCCACTCCTTCGCCCAGCGCTGGTAGTACGCCACGTGGGAGTCGAGCGTGCGCACGAGTGCGCCGTCCTTGCCCTCCGGCCGGAGGTTCGCGTCGACCTCCCACAGCGCCGGCTCGGCCGCGAGGTCGGTGATCACGTGCGTCGCCGCCACGGCCAGTCGGGTCGCGATGAGCACGGCGCGGTCGGTGCCGACGCCCGTGTCGGTGTCCTCGTCACGGGTCGGCTCGGTCACGAAGATCACGTCGACGTCACTGACGTAGTTGAGCTCCCGCGCGCCGGCCTTGCCCATCGCGATGACGGCCAGCGGGGTCGCGTCGACGTCCGCGGCGGGGAACGGGACCTCGCGGCGAGCGACGTCCACGGCGACCTCGAGTGCCGCACCGGCCAGGTCCGCCAGTCCCGCGGCGACGGCGGGGAACGCCTCGGTCGGCGCGTCGTGCAGCACGTCGAAGAGGGCGATGTGGGCGAGGTGCCGCCGGTAGCGGACCCGGAGTCGGAGCCGGGCGTCCTCTCCGGTCGAGCCGTCGACCGCGTCCCGGAGCGATGCCGTGTAGGCGTCCTGCGACCACGGCGGCGTCACGGGGTCGAGCAGGAGCGCGAGTTCTGCGGGACGACGGTGCAGGAACTCGCCGAGGCCGACCGAGGCGCCGAGCAGCCGGACCAGTCGCGCGGCCGCGGCGCCGTCGGCCAGGACCGCGGCGAGCTCGTCGGGCGCACGCTCGGACAGGCGTTCGAGGAGGCGGAGCGCGCCGTCGGGGTCGGCCGTCGCGCCCCACACGACGGCGGGCTCGAAGCCGGGCAGGACCTGCCGCCCCGCGCCGGACGCACCCGGTGCGTCGGCCCCGCCGCCGACGGCGGCAGACCCGTTCCCGGCCTGGGGCAGGACGGAGCCGAGCCGCGCCTCCAGGCCGGCGATCCGCTCGAGGCTCTCCGAGAGCTCGGCGAAGCCGAGCCGGGCGAGCTCGGACCGTGACGTCTTCGTCCGACCGGTCATGCGCGCAGTACTAGAGCGCGCCGAGGTTCGTGTCGAGCTCGAACGGCGTGACCTGGTCGCGGTACGCCTTCCACTCCTGCCGCTTGTTGAGCAGCACGAAGTTGAAGACCTGCTCGCCGAGGGTCTCCGCGACCAGCTCGGAGTCCTCCATGAGGCCGAGCGCGTGGTCGAGGCTCGCCGGGAGCTGCTTGTAGCCGAGCGCCCGACGCTCCGAGTCGGACAGGCTCCAGACGTTGTCCTCGGCCTCGGCGGGGAGCTCGTAGCCCTCGTCGATGCCCTTGAGGCCGGCGGCGAGGAGCAGCGAGTACGCCAGGTACGGGTTCGCGGCCGAGTCGATGCCGCGGTACTCGACGCGGGCGGACTGGCCCTTGTTCGGCTTGTACAGCGGGACGCGGACCAGGGCCGAGCGGTTGTTGTGGCCCCACGTGACGAAGGACGGGGCCTCGTCGCCGCCCCAGAGCCGCTTGTAGGAGTTCACGAACTGGTTCGTGACCGCGGTGATCTCCGGTGCGTGCTTGAGCACACCGGCGATGAAGTGCTTGGCGGTGTCGGAGAGCTGGTACTGCCCGCCGGCCTCGTAGAACGCGTTCTGGTCGCCCTCGAACAGCGAGACGTGCGTGTGCATGCCGGAACCGGGCTGCCCGGACAGCGGCTTCGGCATGAACGTCGCGTAGACGCCCTGCTCGATCGCCACCTCCTTCACGACCGTGCGGAACGTCATGATGTTGTCCGCCATCGTGAGGGCGTCGGCGTAGCGGAGGTCGATCTCGTTCTGGCCGGGGCCGGCCTCGTGGTGGGAGAACTCCACCGAGATGCCGAGGTCCTCGAGCATGCGGACCGAGCGGCGGCGGAAGTCGTGCGCGCTGCCACCCGGGACGTTGTCGAAGTAGCCGGCACGGTCGACGGGCTGCGGGCCGCCGTCCTTCCAGTCGCGGCTCTTCAGCAGGTAGAACTCGATCTCCGGGTGCGTGTAGAACGTGAAGCCACGCTCGCTCGCCTTCGCCAGCGTGCGCTTCAGGACGTTGCGCGGGTCGGCGACGGCGGGCTGGCCGTCCGGCGTCGTGATGTCGCAGAACATCCGCGCCGTGGGGTCGATCTCGCCACGCCACGGGAGGATCTGGAACGTCGAGGGGTCCGGGTGCGCGAGGACGTCGGCCTCGTAGCTGCGGGTCAGGCCTTCGATCGCGGAGCCGTCGAAGCCGATGCCCTCGGCGAAGGCGCCCTCGACCTCGGCGGGCGCGATCGCGACCGACTTCAGCGTCCCGATGACGTCCGTGAACCAGAGTCGGATGAACTTGATGCCGCGCTCCTCGATGGTGCGGAGCACGAAGTCCGTCTGCTTGTCCATTGACGCCCTTTCCGTGGTGCAGCTGGGGTGATCAGCCTATTGGTTCCCGGGTCAGTCTTCGTCGTCCCAGCGCTCGTTGTTGGCCTTGATGCGGTCGAGGGCGTGTTGCGCCTCCTCGCGGGTGTCGAACGGGCCGATGCGGTCGCGCTGCGGGGACTGCGGGCCCTGCTCGACCTCGTGCGTCTTCTCGTTGAACCACCACTGGGACTCGATGCGTTCGTCGCTCATGTCGCCACCGTACCCACGGCGGGTGCGCGTGGTGCGGGCGCGGCGGGGCGCAGGCGGAGGCGCGGCCGCGCGGCGGCGGTGTCGCTTTCACGAGAGCGACAGTTCGGTGCGTGAGCGGGGCGCGGATCTGTCGCCTTCGCGGCAAGGACGCACCGCGTCCGTGCGTCGGTGTCGTTTCCGCGGGGCCGGCAGGCGCCGTAGTCGGACACCGTACGCACGCGCAGTGCCCGCGCGCCGCACGCCGCACGCGCCCGGATAGAGTGGTCGGCATGCCCCGGGACGCACACGGACACCTGACCGCCGGCCGGATCTCCCCGCAGCGACCCGTCCCGAAGGACATCGAGCGGCCTGAGTACGTCGGCCGCGCCGAGCCCGACGAGCACGGCCACGGCGACACCTACACGGCCGAGGAGGTCGAGCGCATCCGGACCGCCGGGCGCATCGCCTCGCAGGCGATCGACGCCGTGGGAGCGGCGATGCGCCCGGGTGTGACGACCGACGAGCTCGACCGGATCGGCCACGACTTCCTCGTCGCCCACGGCGCGTACCCCTCGACGCTCGGCTACCGCGGGTACCCGAAGTCGCTCTGCTCCAGCCTGAACGAGGTCATCTGCCACGGGATCCCGGACGACACCGTGCTGCAGGACGGCGACCTCGTCAACATCGACATCACCGCCTACAAGGACGGGATGCACGGCGACACGAACCGCACGTTCATCGTCGGCGAGGGCTCGCAGGAGGTGCAGGACCTCGTGACCCGCACCGAGGAGGCGCTCCGCCGCGGCATCAAGGCCGTCGCCCCCGGACGGCAGGTCAACGTCATCGGCCGGGCCATCGAGGCGTACGCGAAGCGCTTCGGCTACGGCGTCGTCCGGGACTACACGGGACACGGCGTCGGACGGACGTTCCACTCCGGGCTGATCATCCCCCACTACGACGCGCCGCACTACGACACGGTCATCGAGGAGGGCATGGTGTTCACGATCGAACCGATGCTCA
Organism: uncultured Curtobacterium sp.; assembly: GCA_913778205.1. Lineage (GTDB taxonomy): Bacteria > Actinomycetota > Actinomycetes > Actinomycetales > Microbacteriaceae > Curtobacterium. Next base: position 47,457 of record CAJYUW010000052.1, on the reverse strand, counting down.
CGCTCGGCGGGATCGAGGCGGACATCTGGTCCGACGACTGGACCGTCTCCACCCGTGACAAGTCGTGGACCGCGCAGTTCGAGCACACGCTCGTCGTCACCGAGCGCGGCGCCGAGCTCCTGACCGTCTCCTGACACCCCTACCGAAAGGCTCCTCATGACCACCCTCGCAGTCGGCGTCGACATCGGCGGTACGGGCATCAAGGGCGCGATCGTCGACGTCTCCACCGGGGAGCTCACGACCGACCGGATCAAGAAGGCCACCCCCGAGGGCGGCAAGCCGCACGACATCGTCGCCGTGGCGAAATCGATCGTCGAGGAGCTCGCCGCCGACGCGGACGTCCCGGTCGGCGTGTGCTTCCCGGCGATCGTCCGCGACGGCAAGACCATGTCCGCCGCGAACGTGTCGAAGAAGTGGATCGGCTTCGAGGCAGAGGCACTCTTCGAGAAGGAGCTCGGCCGGTCGATCCACTTCGTGAACGACGCCGACGCGGCCGGCTTCGCGGAGCAGCAGTTCGGCGCGGCGAAGGGCAAGGACGGCCTCGTCGTCGTCACGACCCTGGGGACCGGGATCGGCACGGCGCTCATCAACGACGGTGTGCTGATCGTGAACTCGGAGCTCGGACACCTGGAGATCGACGGGCACGACGCCGAGACGAAGGCCTCGTTCGCGGCCAAGGAGCGCGACGACCTGTCGTGGAAGCACTGGGCGAAGCGGCTGCAGAAGTACTACTCGACGCTGGAGGCGCTGCTCTCCCCGGAGCTCTTCGTCGTGGGCGGCGGGGTGTCGAAGCACCACGAGGAGTTCCTGCCGCTGCTCGACCTGCAGGCGCCGATCATCCCGGCGACACTGCGGAACAACGCGGGCATCATCGGTGCGGCCACGCTCGCGGCGCGGTCGAACCCGCAGTCGTAGCGGCGCACGAGAACACGGACGAGGTCGCGGACGGGGACGGGCTGCGCGGCCGGTTCGAGCGGGCGGTGAGGTTCCACGACTTGCCGCCTGGGGCCGCCGAGGTTCCACGCGTAGCCGCGATTCCCGGCGAGATGCCGCAATTTCGGAAACTCGGGAAACCGGGGCCTCGGGAACCGGGATCGCACGGCGCCCCGGGACGGACGAGGGCGCGTGTCACCGCTAGACTCGTCGGAGCGAATGGGTCGGTGAGACGGTCGCGTCACTCCCCCGGGAGTGCCGAGGAACGTCCGGGCTCCACAGAGCAGGGCGGTGGGTAACACCCACCCGGAGCAATCCGCGAGACAGTGCCACAGAAAGCAGACCGCCGGCGGCGACGTCGGTAAGGGTGAAACGGTGGTGTAAGAGACCACCAGGGGTCCGGGTGACCGGATCCGCTCGGTAAACCTCGCCCGGAGCAAGGTCAGACAGAGGACGACGAGGCTGCTCGCTGAGTCCTCGGGTAGACCGCTGGAGGCCGACGGCAACGTCGGTCCGAGAGAGATGGCCGTCACCGCGAGAGCGGGACAGAACCCGGCGTACGGCCGGCCCATTCGCCCCCAGCAACCAGACGCGACGCGATGCGATGCCCGCACGGTGCGGGCGTGGCCCGTGCGGCGTCCGCCGCCCACGCTGACGGACGGGAGGCCCGGTACCAGCTGGAACCGGGTCTCCCGTCCGTCAGCGGGTCGGGATCAGAGCCCCGACTCGGGCGTCCGCACGAGGATCGCGTCGCTGTCCGGGCAGAGCACGACGTCGTCGGGCGCAGCGGCCCGGATCGTCTGCAGGTCCGAGTTCGTCAGCGACACGCCGGACGCCGTGGACACGCCGCCCTGCAGGAGCGACGCACCGAACCCGTACCGCGCGCGCTGCCGGTCGTAGAGCGCGAGCAACTCGCCGGGGACCTTCGCGGCGACGTCGGCGCGGGCCTGCACGGCCGCGGCGCGGTCGGACTCCAGCCGGGCGATCTGCGCGTCGCGTTCCGCGACGAGGCCCGCGCGAGCCGTGTCGGCCTCGGCGAGCTGCGCCTCGACGTCGCCGACGCGCGCCCGGAGGCCGTCGAGCTGCTCCATCACCTCGAGCTCGCTCGTCTCGAGGTCGCCGATGCGCCGCTGCAGGGAGTCGAGCTCGCTCTGCAGCCCCGCGGCGTCCTTCGCGTTCGCGACGTTCTGCAGCAGGGTGGTGTCGCGCTCGACCCGGGCCTGCGCGATCGCCGTGTCCGACTCGAGCCGCGCGAGTTCGCGTTCCGCGTCCTCCACCAGCCCGGTCGCCGCGGCGAGTTCGGCGCGGAGCGCAGCGGCCCGCGTCCCGAGTTCCGTGAGCTGGTCGCCCTTGCGCAGGGAGGTGATCCGGTGCTCGATGCGGGTCACGTCGTTGTCGAGTCGCTGGACGTCGAGGAGGATGACCTGGTCCTCGGGTGCTGCCTTCATGGTCAGGCTCCTTCTGCTTCGGTGGTGGATCGGTCGGCGGGGGTCTCGGGCTCGGCCGCCGGCAGGACCGCGAAGTCCCACGGGTCGGTCCGGAGGTCGCTCACGGTCACGCGGACGCCGGCTGCGGCGGCGAGCTGCGACGCCGCGACGTCGAGCCAGAGCCACTCGGTCGCCCAGTGCGAGGTGTCGATGAGCGCCGGGCCCGCGGCGAGCTGCGCCTGCTCACGGAACTCGGACGCCGGGTGGTGGCGGAGGTCGCTCGTGACGTAGACGTCGGCGCCGAGCACGGCCGGGTGTCCGAGGAGCGAGTCGCCGGCGCCCGCGCAGAGCGCCACGGTGCGGACGGGGTCCTCGTAGCCGCCGGAGACCCGCACGCCGGTGGCGGTGCCCGGCAGCAGGTCGACGAGGCTGCGGGCCAGCGCGCCGAGGGTCGTCGGCTCCGCGAGGGTCCCGACGCGGCCGATGCCCGTCTCCGGGTCCGCGCCGGGGTCGATCGGCCGCTGGTCGACGAGGCCGAGCCGGTCGGCGAGCACCGCCGACGTGCCGGTCGTCACGACGTCGGCGTTGGTGTGGGCAGCCAGGAGTCCGGCGCCGCCGCGGACCAGCGTCGCGAGGACGCTCCCCTTGTACGTCGACTCGGCGATGGTCGTGACGCCCCGGAGCAGGAGCGGGTGATGCGTCAGGAGCAGGTCGGCGCCGAGCCGGACCGTCTCCTCCGCGGTCGCGGGCACCGCGTCGACGGCGAGGTGCACGTGCTGCACGTCCGCGTCGGGGTCTCCGGCAACGAGGCCGACGGCGTCCCACGACTCCGCCCCGGCGGACGGCCAGAGCTGCTCGACGACGTCCTGGATCTCGCGGAGCTTCGGCATCCCGTCAGTCTACCGAGCCGACCACGCGCTCCACGCGGGCCGACCGGCCCGGGCGATCCGTGCCTCCCGCCGCACCTCAGGCGCGTCCGAGCGCTCGCAGCACCCGCGCGACGAGGCGCTGCCACCAGCCCGCCGGGCGGTCCTCGGATGCCGCGACGGCCGCTCCGGGCTGCTCGGGAGCCGCATCGGTGGGACGGACCGCGTCCGGCAGGACGACCGGGGTGCTCGCGGTGGTGCCGACGTGCGCGGTGAGCGCCGCGGCGAACGCCTGACGGTCGATGACCGTCGGGCCGGTGGCGGGCTGGACGAGCGGTGTCGGTCGCGTGTTCGCGGAGACGGGCGTGACGGCCAGGAGGCCCGGTGCGGGTCGGACGGGTCCGTCGCCTTCGGTGACGGGTTCCGGTGCACGCTCCGGGGTCACCAGCTCGGCGCGGCGCGCGGCCGTTGCCAGGTGCTGGGCCGCCGCGTGCGGTCCGTCGTCCGCTGTTGCGCTGAGCGACACGGGCGTGCCGGGGTCGGCTGCCGGCGCGGCGGGTGCGGTGGCGATGCCGCGGACGGCCGCGCGGTCGCGGCGGGCGGCAGGCTCGGCGGCGGGGCGGGCCGTCGCCTCGGCGGCGGCTCGGCGGGCCGTCGGCTCGGCGGGCCCGGTGGCAGCGCGGCGGGCCGCTGCGCGGTCACGGCGGGCGGCCTCGGCGGCGGCGTCGGCCAGCAGGTCGGCGAACACCGAACGGGCGAACCCACGGGCGGCCTGCACCTCGGGGTCGTCGAGTTCGGCGACGGTGGCCTCCCACGCGGCGAGGCGCGCGAGGTCCTCGTCACGGCGTCGGACCTCGTCCTCGAGCAGGACGATCCGCTCGATGGTGGGCCGGCCGGAGGCCTGGTCGACCTCGACGGCGAGGTCCTCGATGCGCAGGGCGAGTCGGGTGGGGGGCTCGGGGAAGGACGGGGCGCACGCGGCGTGCCGGGCGCGGTCGCGCGGGCGGCGGAACGCCGTGTCGGTAGGCGGCTCGGTCGACACGGCCTGCTCGGCTGTTCCGGGCTGCTCGGTCGTGTCGCGCTGCTCGGTCGTGACGGGCTGCTCGGTCGCGGCACCGTCGGGCGCTTCGTTGCTGTCGAGCCCGGGCTGGGTGCGGTCGGGCGCGGCCTGCTCGGCCCCGGCGTCGGTGCGCTCGGGGGCGACGTGCTCCCGAGTGGCGTGCTCGGGCGCGGCCTGGGAGGCGGTGTCCGGTCGCTGCAGGGGCCCGGTGACCGGGGGTACCACGAGGTCCGCGAGGTAGGGCGCACGGGTCGCCGGCGCATCCCGCAGCCACTCCTCGAGCTCGCGACCGAAGGGGTCGACGAGGGGGGTGCGTGCGCCGGACTGCGTCTCCATGCCCGAACCGTAAATATCGGAGCGGCGAGAACGTGGGAGATCCGCGGAGTGTCGCGAGATCGGCTGCAATACCAGTCCGGACGTGAGCGGCGTGTCGTGCGCGCGGCCCGCGGCGTCGTCAGACCGGTCGGTCGACCGTCGCGAGGAGGGCACGTCCCGCCGCCCAGTACCCCACCCCGGCGGCGACGTTGACGTGTTGCGCCGCGCCGATCCGGTGCACCGTGGCGCCGAGGACGTGGGCGAAGGCCTCCGCTCGTCCGGCGGAGCAGTAGGGGTCGTCGTCGCTGACCACGAGGTGCACGTTCCCGAACGCGGCCCGGGCGGTCGGCGCCGCGAACCCGTGCGCCTCCGGCGGGAAGCGGTCGCCCCCGGGGTCCGGCGGCGCGACGAGGAGCGCCCCGGCCACCGGGTGCCGAGCGGATGCGGGATCTGCCAGCCACCGTGCGGCGGCGAGGACGCCGAGGCTGTGCGCGACGATGACGGGCGGACCGTCGGCGGGGTCGAGGGTGAGGACCGCGCGGGTGATCGCCTCGTGCCAGTCGTCGGCCTCCGGGTGCGACCAGGAGGACGGGGCGATCCGGACGACGAGCCCGTCGCCGGCCTCGCGTTCCGCCTGCCACCGGGACTGCCAGTGCTCGGGGTCCGAGTTCCAGATGCCGGGGACGATCACCCATGGCCGAGGTCGCTGCACGGTCGCAGCGTAGCGGGCCGTCGGGGTCGGCACGGCGGGGCGGGCCGCAAGGGTCGGCACGGCAGGGCGGGCCGTCGGGGTCGGCACGGCGGGGCGGGCCGTCGGGGTCGGCACGGCAGGGCGGGCCGTCGGGCTCGGCACACGGGTCCGGTGGGGCCGACACGGCGAGCCTCGCGCTCGGGGCCGGATCGCTCTGCCCGAGGGCTCGAGCGGTCGGGGCCGCGCGGTCAGTGCTGGAGGGTGTCGCGCGGGTACTCGCCGAAACGCTGGGCGTAGGCAGCGGAGAACCGGCCGAGGTGCGCGAACCCCCACCGCAGGGCGACCGCGGCAACGGTGGTCTCGCCGGGCCGGGCACGTCGCAGTTCGTCATTGATGCGGTCGAGCCGGATGCCCCGGAGCATCGCGTTCGGCGCGGTGCCGACCTGCCGCTGGAACGCCTGCTGGAGGCCGCGGACGCTGAGGCCGACCCGCTCGGCCACGTCCGTCGTCGTGATCGGGGTGTGCGCGGTCGCGTGCATGTACTCGACAGCCGCGCGCACCCGACCCGACGCACCCTGCGGCAGCGAGACCTCGGGAGCGAGCACGGTGTGCGGGAACGTGCGGAGCAGCGCGGCGGCCGTCTGCCGGGACGTCTCGTGCAGTGCGAGGGGGGTGAGCGGGGTCTGCCCGAGGACGATGCGGGCGGCGCGCTGGACGTGTGCGTTCCACGCCCGGAGGTCCTCGGGGCGTGGGGTCGTCGTGTGGTCGAAGACGAGCGGGCCGGGCTGGACGCCGTGCACCTCGGCGGCGGCATCCTCGAGGAAGCGGCGGTCGAACTGGACGAGGCTCTGCCGGAGGTCGCCGAGGTCGAACGCGAACGGTCGCCCGTTGGGGAACATCACCGGCATGCGCGGGCCGAAGACCACCTCGTCACGCCCGACGTCGACGGTGCCGCCCCCTTCGGCGGTCCACATGACGACGTACTCGTCGCGGACCTCGACCTCGCCCCGCATCCGCCCGTCGAAGCGGGTGGAGCGGAAGGTCATCGTGTCGTCGCCCACGACCTTGAAGCGGTAGCCGAACCGGCGCTCGGTGAGGTCGACCGCGAACCCGGAGCCCTCGTAGGCGTCCTCGTACATCCGGACGGCCTCGTCCGGGACGACCCCCGCGACGTCGAAGGTCGACCGCGGATCGCGATCGGACCGTGTTTCGTGCGTGGCCGCGGTGCTCATCGTGCTGAGCGTCGCACGACCGGCGGCGCTTCCCGCAATCGTCGGCCGCAGTGTGCGGTATCCGGCCCGTGCAGTGCGGCTGGTGACTGGCCCGACAGACGTGCGCGGCGTTCGCGGATCGAGGGCCAGATCGATCGGCGGCCGGCACGGCGCCTGCGGTCGGGCTCGACCCAGCGTGTCCGACCGGGCAACGCGGACTCGGCCCGTGCCTGCCGCGTACCCGGCCCGGGCCTGCCCACGGACCCGACCCGCGCCTCCCCCGCGTACCCGCCACGCGCCTGCGCGGGGAGCCGACCCGCGCCTCCCCGCGGACCCGGCACGCGCCTCCCGTCGGGCCGGCCTTCGCCGGCCCGCGCTCAGTCGTGCCGTGTGCGGAGCAACGACCACCGGTTCCGGTCGCCGACCCGGTCGTACCGGAGGTCGTCGACCACCATCTTCACCAGGGCGAGGCCCCGTCCGCTCTCCGCGAGGTCGTCGGGCAGCTCCGCCGCGGTCGGATCGACGTCCGCGGCGGCACCGTCGTCGCTCACGACCGCGGAGTAGCCCTCGGACGAGCAGGCGAGGTCGACGCGGCAGGCGAGCGTCCGTCCTCGGCCTGCGTGCTCGATCACGTTCGAGGCGAGCTCGACGAGCGCGAGCTCGAGGGCCATCCGGTCCTCGGCGGACACCGAGGGCTCTGCTCGCCACACCCGTTCGAGGAACTCGTGCACCGCCGTGACGTCGTCCGGCGGGCAGTCCAACTCGACGCGGTGTGCGCCGGTCGCGGTGGTCACAGCCAGTCGGAAACCGCGGCGTCCCCGTTCGGGTACGTCCGCAGGATCTTGTCGATGTTGCTCAGCTTGAGGACCATCTGCACCTGGTCGGACGGTGCGGCGATGCGGAGGTCTCCCCCGGCCTGCCGAGCCGTCTTCAACGACCCGACCAGCGCGCCGAGGCCCGACGAGTCCATGAACTCCACACCGGAGAGCTCGACCGCCAGGTTCGCCCGACCGCTGCCCACGACCTCGGCGACGCGCTCGCGGAACGCGGGCGCCGACACCATGTTGAGCCGTCCGCTGCACTCCAGGACGGCTGTGTTCGCTGATGCCTCGTGTACGACGATGTCCATCCGGTGCGCTCCCCTTCGGTTCGTGCTCGCAACCTACCGGGTCGAACCTACCGGGCCGCGCGGCTCACACGCCCACACGCGACCGGCGCGTGGCCACGAGCTGCACGACCACGGCCGCGGCCATGAGCGCCGCCATCACCGACCCCATCGCGAGCGCGGTCCCGCCGAGCGCTCCGGCCAGCGGGGTGCCGAGGCCGCCGAGCCCGAACGTCAGACCGCCCTGCAGCGCCGCGGCGGTCCCGGGGTGCGCCGCCCCGATGTGCTGCGTCCGCGTCATCGCCGCCGGCAGCACGAACCCCCACGCGCCCGTCACGACGGCGAGGGAGCACCAGACCGGGACGGGCCCGAGTCCCAGGGCGGCGGAGGCCAGGACCCCCACGCCACCGAGGGTACCGACGGCCAGGCCGAAGGTGAGGAGCGTGTCCTCCGACCACCGACCGACGACCCGACGGAACACCAGGGTCGTCACGATCATCATCGACGCGTTCGTTGCGAAGACGATGGTGTAGAGGCCCTCGCTGAACCCGTACTGCGTCTGGAACACGAACGCACTCGTGGCGATGTAGGCGAAGAACCCGACGGTGGCGAGCACCCCGGTGAGCACGTACGCACGGAACCGACCGATCGCCATCAGGTGCCGGATGCGCGACCAGTTGGCTGCCAGCCCGACCCCGCCACGACGTCCGCGCGGCAACGTCTCGTGGAACCGCAGCACCACGAGGGCGCAGAACACGACCCCGAGGACGGCGAGCACCACGAACATGAGCCGCCAGGTCGCCACCGTCAGCACCGCTCCCCCGACGAGCGGCGCCACGACCGGGCCGATCGCGTTGATCGCCGCGAGGGTCCCGAACACCTTCGCCATCCGGGGTCCGTCGGTGACGTCGGACACCATCGCCCGGCCGGCGACCGCACCCGCTGCGCCCGCGAGGCCTTGGAACACCCGGGCCACGACGAGCGTCACGACGTCCGGGGCGAGGGCGCACCCGACCGACGCGAGCGCGAAGACCGCCGTGCCGACGAGCAGCATCGGTCGACGACCGACCCCGTCGCTCACCGGTCCGGCGAGCAGCTGCCCGACCGCGAACGCCACGAGGAACGCCGTCAGCGAGAGCTGGACAGCGCCCGGCGTCGTCGCGAGGTCGCGGGCGATCGCCGGGAGGGCGGGGATGTACATGTCGGTCGCGAACGGCGACACCCCCACGATGAGTGCGAGCGGGACGATCGGGGGAAGCACCGTCGCGGTGGTCACCCGGCCCGTGCTGCGCTCCGTCGTCACACCGGACACGCTACGCCCCGTCGAATCGATTCGACAAGGGGTCGGTTGCCGTGGACGCGCGTTTCGACGCCGTGCGCGTCGATCGGCTGGCGGGACGTCCGCACGTGCGTGTCGCGCCGGTGTGCGCGCCGTTGGGTCGGCGGACGTCGGGACGCGTGCGTTCCGTGCACCGGCCACGGTCTGGAGGAGCGGTGCCGGCCCGCCGGGCGCTGGACGGGCCTCCAGGCGGTCGCGTGGGCGCCGGGGGCGCCGCGGGCGTCGGGTGTGCCGGGTGTGCCAGGCCCGCGGGGTGCGCCAGGCCCGCGGGGTGCGCCAGGCCCGCCGGGTGCGCCAGGCTCGCCGGGTGTGCGACATCGTCGACGTCGTACGACGACGACGCTGTCGTCCGTTCGGCTCGCGAACGGTTGCACGCGCAATCAGCGACACGACCACTGTCGTTCGACATCGACCCGGTCGTTCGACTGCAACGGGCCGGCACCGCGCGCCGGCTCCGCGCGCCGGCACGACGGAACGCACGCGTGCCGACGTGCGGGACGTCGGGACGCGCGCGTTCCGAGGGACGGTGGGAGCGGCGGGGCTCAGCCCGTGTTCTGGAGACCGGCGGCGATGCCGTTGACGGTCAGCAGGAGCAGGCGGTGGTCGCGGTCCGTCGTGTCGGTGCTGCCGCTGGTCCGGATCGATCGGAGCGCCCGGAGCTGCAGGTGCGAGAGCGCGTCGACGTAGGGGCTGCGGAGTCGGACGGCACGGGCGAGCACCGGGCGGTCCTCGAGCACGTCGGCGCCCCCGGAGATCCGCAGGACCCACTCGCGGGTCCGTCGCATCTCGTCGAGCACGCGCGTCGCGAGGTCGTCGCGGTCGGCCAGCTCGAGGTAGCGCCCGGCGATGTACTCGTCGGTCTTCGCGAGCGACATCTCGACGTTCTTGACCATCGCGCCGAAGAGCGGCCACTCGGCGGCCGCGCGGCGGAGCACCTCGACGTCGCCGACGGCCGCCAGCGCGGAGCCGAGGCCGTACCACCCGGCGAGGTTGATGCGGGCCTGCGTCCACGAGAACACCCACGGGATCGCTCGGAGGTCCTCGAGCGACTCGACCGAGAGGCCTCGGCGGGCCGGGCGGGAGCCGAGCGGCAGCAGGCCGAGCTCCTCCATCGGGGTGACCCGGGCGAACCACGGTGCGAAGCCGTCCGCCTTCACGAGGTCGTAGAACGCCTGCCGGGACACGTCGTCGAGCTGCTGTGCGAGGTCGGCGAACTCGCTCGCCGCGGTCGCCGTGCGCTGCTCGTTCGACGGCGACGACGCGAACAGCGTGGCCGAGGCCATCTGCTCGAGGTGCCGAGCGGCGATGTCCTGGTCGCCGTACTGGGCGAAGATGACCTCGCCCTGCTCGGTGAGCTTCAGCCGGCCGTCGATCGACCCCGGCGGCTGGGCGAGGACGGCCTCGTTCGCGGGACCGCCCCCGCGGCCGAGCGACCCGCCACGGCCGTGGAAGAGCGTCAGCTCGACGTCGTTCGCGGCCGCCCAGTCGGCGATCCGGGCCTGCGCGTCGTACAGCGCGAGGTTCGCCGACACGGGGCCGACGTCCTTCGAGGAGTCGGAGTAGCCGAGCATCACCTCGAGCTTCCGACCGGTCACGGCGAGTCGTCGCTGGAACGGTTCGGTGCGGACGGCCTCGTCGAGGATGTCGACGCTCGCGTGCAGGTCCGCGAAGGTCTCGAACAGCGGGATGACGTCGAGCACCGGCGCGGCCTCGGCCGACCCGAGCGCCGCGACGGCGAGCTCGTGCACGTTCGCGAGGTCCGCGGCGGACTGCGTGAAGGAGACGATGTAGCGGTGCGCGGCACGGACGCCGAACCGGGCCTGCAGGTCCGCGATGGTCCGGAAGACCGAGAGGACCTCGGTCGTGGTGTCGCTCAGCTCGCCGCCGGCCCGGATCTCCGCGAGTGCGGTGCGGTGCACCTGGGAGTGCTGCCGGACCTCGAGCTCGGCGAGGTGGAACCCGAACGTCTCGACCTGCCAGACGAGGTTCTGCAGCTCGCCGTTCGCCGGCCGGACGGCACCGGCCGCGACGAGGGAGGCCTGGATGGTCCGGAGGTCGGTCAGGAGCTCCTCGGGGCCGCTGTACGCGATGCGCTCGTCGCGACGACGGGTCGCCCGGATGCGCGCCGCGACGAAGAGCAGCGCCCGCCGGTGGGTCTCGTTCGGGGCACGGACGCCGATGCGCTCCGCCACGGCGGGGTCGAGGCGCTCCTGCTCGGCGACGAGTGCGGTCAGCCCGGCGTCGGCCGGGGTCTCGCTCGCGTCGAGGGTGAGGGCGCTGCCGATCCGGGTCGCCGCGCGGGCGAGCCCGAGGAGGATGTGCTCGGACGCGATCTCGGCGGCCTGGCGGGTGACGTCGGCGGTCACGTGCGGGTTGCCGTCGCGGTCGCCGCCGATCCAGGTGCCGAAGCGCACGAAGGCGGGCGCGACGACGGGGGCGCGGCCGGCGTCCTCGCCCTGCAGGCGGTCGTCGAGCAGGCGGTAGACCTGCGGCACGATCTCGAACAGCGTCTGGTCGAACACGCTCATCGCGGTCCGGACCTCGTCCAGCGGGGTCGGCCGGGTGGTCCGGAGCGGGGAGGTCCGCAGGAGGGTCGTGATCTCCTCGAGCAGGCGCCGCTCGTTCTCGGCGCGGGCGGTCGCGTTCCGGGTGCGGTCGCGCTCGTCGATGAGGTCGGTGATCCGACGGACGGCCGTGGTCACCGCGCGGCGACGGGCCTCGGTGGGGTGCGCCGTGAGGACCGGGTGGAACCGCAGCCCCTCGAGCCGCGCCGCTGCCTCGTCCGCGCCGACCTGGTCGACGAGCGAGCCGTACGTCGCCGGGAAGGAGTCGCCGGGGAGCCCGCCGTCGTCCCCGCGCTGCCGGAGGACGCGCACGCGGTGGTGCTCCTCCGCGAGGTTCGTCAGGTGGAAGTACGTGGTGAACGCCTGTGCGACGGCCTCGGCCCGCTCGGCGGACATGCCCGCGACGAGCTCCTCTGCCCGTGCGGCCCCGCCGGCGTCCGAGCCCTCGTAGGCCTCGATCACCGCGGCTCGGAGGGTCTCCACGTCGTGCAGCAGGTCGTCGCCGCCCACCTCGCGCAGCACCCGCCCGAGCAGGTTGCCGAGGTAGCGGACGTCGGCGCGCAGGTCGCTGTCGACCGCTCCGCTGACGTCGTCCCTGGCGCGTCCGTGACGCGTCTGGCCGTCGATCGCCGTCATGTCGTCCTTTCCGGGTCGTACCGGAGACCGCGCCCCGGTATCCCAGCAGCGTACTGGGACACCGGGACGGGTGACGACAACCGTCCGGACGGACCAGCACCGACCACGCCGGCGGCGCCGCACCGGACGCTCCGGCACCGCAGCACCGCAGCACCCCAGCACCGCAGCACCGGGCACGCGGCACGCGGCACGCGGCACGCGGCACGCGGCACGCGGCACGCGGCACGCGGCACGCGGCACGCGGCACGCGGCACGCGGCACGCGGCACGCGGCTCCCGGCTCCCGGCTCCCGGCAGCAGCATCCCTGCCGTCGCCGCGCGTCGTGGCCCCGGCGGGTCAGCGGCGGATCGGCACGACGCGAGCCGACGGGGACGCCGCCACCGGCACGGGTGCGCGGAGCGCCTCGAGCTCGGCGAGCAGCCGACGGTCCAGCGCGTGCGCCCGCTCGACCTCGGCGATCACCCGCTCCTGCTCGGCGGCGTCCCACGGTGCCCGGTCGAGCTGCTCACGGTAGGTGTCCGCGAACGCGGCCGGGTCGGCCACCTGCTCGCAGATCCAGAAGAGCACGCCGTTCGTCTCGAAGCCGAAGCGGTCACCGAGCACGGTGCTGATCGCGCGACAGCCGGACACGTCGCCGAGGTACCGCGTGTAGTGGTGTGCGACGAAGCCGCCCGGCCAGGTCGCGGCGACCTCGTTCAGTCGGCGGACGTAGGCCGTGGTGGCCGGGAGCGGGCACACGAGCTCGGGCCAGTCGGGACCCACGAGGTACTCGAGGTCGGCTCGGATCGCCGGCATCCGGGTGAGCTGCGGCTGCACGAAGGGCGCCGCGACGGGGTGGTCGGCCATCCGCTCGGCGGCGCGCTCGAGGGCGTCGTAGACGAAGGCGTACTGGCCGAGGAGGTCCGCGACGTCGGCGACGTCGCAGGTGCCCGCCGCGAGGTCGTGGAGGAGGCCGTCGCCCGTCGCGGAGCCGCCGGCACGCCGGGTGCGCCGGCGCAGGAGCTCCGAGAACGATGTGACGGTCGTGTCCATGAGGTAAGGCTAACCTCACCTCCTGGACAGTCAAGCACCCCGCACCGAGCAACCGAGAGGAGACTCGTCCCCGATGCGTCCCAAGCCGACCCGCCCGCAGCACGTCTTCGTCGTCGACCGCACCGAGCGGCTGACCCCGCACATGGTCCGCGTCCACCTCGGTGGCCCGGCGTTCGCGGACTTCGTCGCCGGAGCGGACCCGGACCGCATCGGTGCGACCGACCGGTACGTCAAGCTCCTGCTCGCGAAGCCCGGGCTCGGCCTCGAACCGCCCTACGACCTCGACGGACTCCGAGCGACCCTGCCGAAGGAGGACCGCCCGGCGCGCCGCACCTACACCGTGCGGGCCGTCGACCACGCGGCCGGCACCATCGCGATCGACTTCGTCGTGCACGGCGACGAGGGGCTCGCCGGCCCGTGGGCGGCGGCGGCACGCCCCGGCGACCGGCTCGCGCTGTCCGGTCCGGGCGGCGGCTACGCGCCGTCCGCCGACCCCGCCGTCACGCACCTGCTGCTGGGCGACGACAGCGCACTCCCCGCCATCGGGTCCGCCCTGGAGGCACTGCACGACTCCGCCACGGGCGTCGCCCTGGTCGAGGTGGCCGGCCCCGCCGACGAGCAGGCGATCGCGCACCCGGCCGGTGTCGACCTGCGGTGGCTGCACCGCGACGCCACCGGCGCCGAACCGGGGACCCTGTTGCTGGAGGCGGCACGGTCGCTGCCCCGTCCCTCCCGGCCGGTGCAGGTCTTCGCGCACGGCGAGCGCACCGCCGTCAAGGCGATCCGGCGGCTGGTGCAGGACGACTGGGGGCTCGAGAAGGCGGAGCTGTCCCTGTCCGCGTACTGGGCGCTCGGGCGCGCCGAGGACCGGTTCCAGGAGGAGAAGCGGGAGCCGATCGGCGTGATCTTCGAGGAGTGACAGGCTGCACCGAGGACGGGCACGACCACACCACGTAGCGTCGGCGCCGTGAAGGTGCTGCTGCTCGAGGACGACGTGGAGCTCGGGGCCGCGGTCGTCGACGGCCTGCGCGACGAGGGCTTCGTCGTGGACCACGTGACGACGATCGCGGACGCCGACCTCCAGCGGAGCATCACCCACTACGACTGCCTCGTGCTGGACCGCACGGTGCCGGACGGCGACGCCATCGACCTCGTCGACGCACTGCGACGGGACGGCGGGACCACGCCGACGCTCCTGCTCACCGCTCGGGACCGGGTGTCCGACCGGGTCGCCGGGTTCGAGCACGGTGCCGACGACTACCTCACGAAGCCGTTCGCCTTCGCCGAGCTGACCGCGCGGATCCGCGCCCTCGGCCGACGCGGCGCGGACCCCGCTCCCCCGGTGCTCCGGGTCGGGGACCTCGAGGTCGACACCGCGCGGCACACGGTCCGGCGCGGTGGTGAGCCGGTGACGCTCACGGCCAAGGAGTTCACGGTGCTCGAGGTGCTCGTGCAGGCGTCCGGAAGGGTGGTCGGGCGGACCGAGCTCCTCGAACGCGGATGGGACGAGATGAGCGCGCCAGGGTCGAACGTCGTGGACGTCCTCGTCGGCCAGCTCCGTCGCCGACTCGGGACGCCCGACCTCATCGAGACCGTCCGGGGCGTCGGCTACCGGGTGACGGAGTGAGCGCGCGGCGGCGGTCCGACCCCGCACGCCGGCGCATCGCACGCATCCGGTGGACGACCACGCTCGTCTTCGCAGCCGCGACGGCGGCGTGCCTCGGCGTCCTCGTCGCCGCCGCGCTGCACATCGACCTCACCTCACGCGGCGCGGCGACCGACACCGACCTCCGGCAGCGGGCGGAGACGCTCGCCGACCTCGTGACGTTCGGCGACGACCAGGCCCTGCACCTCGGCCCCGTGCAGCAGAGCCACGCGGCGGAGTCGGTGCCCGTCTACGGGTTCGTCACCGACCGGGAGATCGCGTACGCACAGCCCGGGCAGGACGCCCTGCCGTCGGACGCGGTGCTGCGGCGGGCGCTGGCGGACGCGCGCCGGGCGGACGGGCAGGTCGTGACGTTCGTCGCGCCGGAGGCCTCGCGTCCGGACGGCCCGACGCTGCACTGGGCCGCGGCGACGATCACCGACTTCGGGACCTACGTCGACGGCGGCTTCACGGGCGGGATCGCCGTCGCGGGCAAGCCGGTGGCCGCTGCCGTCGGACACACGCAGCTCCGGTCGGGATTGCTCGTCGCCGCCGGCGCGTTGACGCTCGTCGCGGCGGCGCTCGCGCACGTGGTCGCGGGCATCGCGGTGCGTCCGGCCGTCCGGGGCCTGGAGGCGCAGGAGCAGTTCCTGGTGGAGGCCGCGCACGAGCTCCGGACGCCGCTCGCGACGCTGCGGGTGCTCGCCGAGCGACGCGCGCCGCCGGAGCAGACGGTGCGCCAGGTCGACCGGCTCGTGGCGCTGACCGAGCGGCTGCTGCTCCGTGCACGGTCCGCGGGGCCGTCGGTCGTGGCGACCGCCGCCGTCCGGCTCGACGAGGTCGTGGAGCGGGCGGTCATCGCGCACGTCGAGGCGGTGGGCGGCGGGTCGGCCGGGTCGAGTGTCGGGACGGCCGGGTCCCGCGCCGGCATGGCCGGGTCTGGCGCCGGGGTGCTCGCCGACATCGACCTGCGGACGGAGCCGACGGTGGTCGCAGCGGACCCCGAGCTCGTCGAACGCATCGTCGAGAACCTGCTCGCCAACGCGGAGCGCTACGGCGCCGGGCCGATCCTCGTCTCGGTGACGGCAGGGGCGCTGCACGTCGCGGACCACGGGCCCGGGATCCCGGCAAGCGCACGGCGACGGGTCCTGCGCCCCGGGTCGACCGCCGGACGCGGGACCGGGACGGGGTTGGCGATCGTGCAGTGGGCGGCACGGGCCCAGCGCGCCGACCTCTCGCTCCGTCCCACCGCGCCGAGCGCGGTCGACCGGCCGGGACTCACGGTGACCGTCCGGTTCCGACCGGTCCGGCGACGCACCTCATCGAAACCTCATCGACGTGGGCGGAACGTGGACGCAGGCAGACAGGAAGGAGCCTGAGATGACCACGAGGACGTGGAAGAACGCGGTGTTGACGGGAGCGGCCGCGATCGCTGCGGTCGTCACCCTGGCCGGGTGCGCCGGAGGTGGCACCGTCCGGTCGGAACCGACCACGGGGAGCGCGCCGAGCACGGCCAGCGGGACGAGCGCGACCGAGGCGAGCGCTGCCTCCAGGCCGGCGGAGGCAACCTCGACCGCCGGAGCCGGGACTAGCGGTGCCGGGACGAGCGGTGCCGGGACGACGTCGTCGGGCGGCGGAGCGGGGACGCTCCGCTCGGGCACCTGCTCCGCGACGGCGCTGCACGGGTCCCTGACGACCGCCGCGGGAGGCGGGAGCGCCGGCCACCAGGCCTACGAGATCGTGCTCCGCAACACCGGCTCGTCGCCGTGCACGCTGCAGGGCTGGCCGGGCGTGTCCTTCGTCGGCGGGGGCGACGGCACCCAGCTCGGGCAGCCGGCGACGTTCGACCGGTCGAGCGCGCACGGGACGGTGACGATCGCGGCGGGGAGCGTCGCGCACGCGACGGTGCTCGTGGCGGACGCTCAGGACTACCCGAGCTGCGGCGCCAGGACGGCGGACGGGTTCCGGGTGTACCCGCCCGGGTCGAAGCAGTCGTTGTTCGTCGATGCAGGACAGCTCGAACTCTCCGCGTGCACGGCGTCGAGCGTGCGGCAGCTGCAGGTGCAGGCGATCCAGCCCGGGTCGTGAGGCACCGGTGCCGGCGGGCGGCGTCGGGGCGGCTCCTGGGGGGCGTCCCGGCGGCGCGTTCGGCCGCCATCGGAGGCCGGCGGTGACGGTGGCCCGTGTGAGACTCGCCGGGTGACCACCTGCTGCGCCCCCGGCTGCACCGACGAGGCCCCGGACGGGGACGCGGCGGTGCCGCTGTGCGGAGTGCACCGGGAGGCGGTGCTCGCGGGGGCAGTGCTCGCGGGGGCAGTGCACGAGGAGGCAGCGCACGAGGAGGCAGCGCGCGGGGAGGCCGTGCACGGGGGCGGGCCGGTCGAGGACGTCTTGCCGGGGCCGTGTCTCCTGTGCGGCTCCCGCGTCGGTGTGCGCTTCCCGAGCGGGATGCTCTGCGCGGTGTGCGAGTGGCCGTGGGGCGACGTCCCGGACGGTGAGCTGGCTCCCCCGCGGGTCGACGTCGTCTACTACCTGCGGACGCGGGACCGGAACGGCGACCGCATCAAGATCGGCACGACCGCGAACCCCCGGCAGCGGCTCGCGGCGATCGCCCACCAGGACCTCATGGCGTTCGAGCGAGGCGACCGGACGGTGGAACGGCGGCGGCACGCGCAGTTCGCCGCGACGCGGTACCCGGGCACCGAGTGGTTCCGGACGACCCCGGCGCTCCTCGCGCACGTCGACACGGTCGGGGCGGGCGTCGGCGATCCGTGGGCGCTCCTGGCGCGGTGGCGCAGCGAGGCGCTGGCCCTGCGCGGGTGACCGGGTGGCCCGTCACCGTGCGTAGGCGTCGACGAACAGGGGTCCGCGCAGCTCCCGCAGGGTGTCGACGAGCTGGTCGACCGTCCGCTTGGAGATCCCGGACACCTGCAGGTCGTACGGCCCGAGCGCCGGCAACCGACCAGTGCGGATGCGGACGACCTCCCACCCGACGGCGCGGACGGCGCTGTCCTTCCGCCGGTCCGTCTCCTGCCGGGGGCCGACGTGCTCCAGCCCGTGTCGGCCGGTCGAGTCGTACTCGATCGCGACACGGAGTTCCGGCAGCACGATGTCCGGCCAGGCCTCGACGTGGTCGAAGAACGGCCGGTCGAGCCGGATCGCGTTCCGGTCGAAGGTGAAGTCGAAGCGGTCGGACAGCGCCGCGCGGAGCTCGGCCTCGACCGCCGAGGCCGTGGCCGGGGCGCAGACACTCGTGAACGGCTCGCCGGACGGGAGGCGCGGCGTCTTCGGACAGATCGTGCGCGGCACCGGTGGTCGGCGCTGGCCCGTCCGACGTTCGCCGATCCCGCGCTCGCCCGTCCGACGTTCGCCGGTCCCGCGCTCGCCGGTCCGTTGCTCGCCCGTCACGCGCTCGCCGGTCCGTTGCTCGCCCGTCACGCGATCGCCGATCCCGCGCTCGGCGACACGGCCCGGGCGGCCGCGTGCCGAGGCGACGGCCCCAGTGGGGATGCCCCGTGCCGGCGCCGCGGGCAGGGTCTGGCGACCGGTCACCCGGACGACGCGCTGGGGCTCGGGGACCGTCACCGGCCAGTCGGGCGGGAGGACCGGCCACCGCTGCGGCTGTGCCTGCACGGTGCACTCCGGGCACCAGACCGAGCGGCGGCGTTCGCGGCCCGGCCGGTTCCGCTGCTCGGTGGGCGTGGCGACGAAGACGTGGCCGACGTCGCACTCCCACGTGAGCAGGACCTCGGCGGCGGGCGGCACCTGCGTGAGCACGACGCCGTGGTTCCACTCCGGGTGGTACTGCCGCACGAGCACGGGGTAGGACTCCCACGCCGCGCGGAACTCGCCGACGGCGTACGGCACCGCGACGCCGCGGGACCACTGCCTGCGGCGCCACCACGCGTCCACGGGTTCGACCACGCCCTCACGGTAGGAGCGACCGCCGACAACCGGGTCCTGCACGGACGTCGTCACGCGGCGCACTGTCCACAGGCCGTGCGGACCCGTGGCGGTCGGGGCGCCGCCGTGCCAGGGTCGAGAGCGTGTACACCGACATCACCGGCCCCGAGCTCCTCGCCCACCGCGGGAGCGCTGTCGAGCCCGACGACTTCGACGTCTTCTGGCGCGACACCCTGGCATCCGCCCGACAGCACCCGATCGCGGTCGAGACGGACCGGGTCGACACCGGACTGTCGACGCTCGACACGTACGACGTCTCGTTCGCGGGCTGGGACGGGCAGCGTGTCCGTGGCTGGCTGACCGTCCCGGCCGGGGCCGGTCCCGACGTCCCGCTGCCCGCGGTCGTCGAGTACATCGGGTACGGCGGTGGCCGCGGGCTCGCGACGGAGCGACTGCTCTGGGCGTCCGCCGGGTACGCGCACCTCGTGATGGACACGCGTGGGCAGGGCTCGGGATGGTCGGTCGGCGACACCCCCGACCCCGACGGCAGCGGTCCGGCCTCCCCCGGCGTGATGACGCGCGGCATCGAGTCGCGCGAGACCTACTACTACCGACGGCTCACGGTCGACGCGGTCCGGGCCGTCGACGCCGTCCGGTCGCTCGACCTCGTGGACGCCGACCGGGTCGCGGTCCTCGGGGTGAGCCAGGGCGGCGGGCTCGCGATCGCCGTCGCCGGACTCGTCGACGGACTGGCCGGGGTCTTCCCCCGCGTCCCGTTCCTCTGCGACTTCCCCCGGGCCTCGGTGATCACGGACGCCGACCCGTACCGCGAGATCGCCCGGTACCTCACCGTGCACCGGGACCGGCGCGACCAGGTGTTCGCGACCCTCGCGTACTTCGACGGTGTGCTGCACGCGGCCCGTGCGACGGCTCCGGTCTGGTTCTCCACCGCGCTCATGGACCCGATCTGCCCACCGTCGACCGTCTACGCCGCCTTCAACGCCTACGCCGGTCCGAAGGAGATGACCGTGTGGGAGTACAACGGCCACGAGGGCGGTGGCGCGCACGAGGACACCGCGACGCTCCCTCGGCTCGCGACCGTGCTCCGACGCTGACACGACCCGCCCGGCAGCGGGGCACCGACGGAGCGGCCTCGCTCCGGGGCATCAGCCGGGCAGCGCCGCGCCCCGTGCCGTCAGCGGCCGAGCGCGCTCCGGGTGTAGGCGACGAGCGCGTTGGCGTGCCCGTGACCGAGGCCGTGCTCGGCCTTGAGCCAGGACACGACCTCCATGTGCCCGTGGCCGTCGAGTCGCTCGACGACCAGGTCGAGCCACTCCTGGACCGGACGCCCGTACGTCGCCTCGATGCTCGGGAAGTACGACTGGGGCCCCTTGGCCCTCGTCCCGTCGCCCGGCGGCTCGGGAGCGGTCACACGGTGTCCGGTCATGCACTCACCGTAGTGCTGCACGGGACGTCACAGAAGGCCCCGCAGGGGCCTGTGCGCGTCATCCGGCGTCACGGCGGCACGCTCGTGTGACGGCGGGTTCCGTCCCGTGCCGGACTGTTGCGGGCGCCGTTGTCCGGGCCAGCCGAGGCCTCCTACGGTCGCCGCATGACCGACACCACCGAGGTCCGCACACCGGACGGGACCCACGTCGACGACGTGCCGCGCGCAACGGACGTGCACCGCGCCTCCCGACCGGAGCGACCGGAGCGACCGGAGCGACCGGAGCGACCCGAGCGACCCGAGCGACCGGAGCGACCCGAGCAACCCGAGCAACCCGAGCGACCGGAGCACACGGCGCTCACCGCAGCCGCCCGCTCCGCGCTCGACCGCCCCGTCGTCCCGCTGCGCCACCCGGTCCGCTGGATCGCCGCCGCGCTCGTCCTCGTCGTCCTCCTGAACTTCGTCGAAACACTCTTCACGAACGAGCAGTGGGGCTGGCCCGCGGTCGGGAACTGGCTCTTCAGCCCGGCGATCCTCACGGGGCTGCAGCTGACGCTCGTCGCGACGGCGCTGAGCGCGGTCATCAGCTTCGCGGGCGGGATCGTCGTCGCCGTCGCCCGGCTGTCGCGGAACCCCGTCCTGTCCGGCCTCGCGTGGGGGTACGTGTGGCTGTTCCGGTCGGTGCCGCTCATCCTCGTGCTCGTCTTCCTCTACAACCTCGGCTCCCTCTACCCGACGATCGGCATCGGGATCCCGTTCGGGCCGCAGTGGGAGGTCCCGACCGCGAACGTCCTCGGCGACCTCGCGATCGGGGTGATCGGCCTGAGCCTCAGCGAGATCGCGTACGCGTCGGAGATCGTCCGCGCCGGGGTGCTCGCCGTCGACCACGGGCAGCTCGAGGCCGCGCAGGCCCTCGGGCTCCCCCGCCGCCGCCAGTTCACCCGGGTGGTGCTGCCGCAGGCGCTCCGCTCGATCGTCCCGGCGTTCGTGAACCAGATCGTCGGCCTGCTCAAGGCCTCGTCGCTGCTGTTCTACGTGTCGCTCCTCGACCTGTTCGGCGTGGTGCAGAACCTGTCGAGCACGTACCCGACCGACATCATCCCGCTGCTCGTGGTGGCCACGATCTGGTACCTCGCCCTGACGAGCGCCGTGTCCGTCGCCCAGTACTACGTGGAGCGCTGGACCTCGCGTGGCTCCGCGCGGGCCCTCCCGCCGACGCCGTTCCAGCGGCTGCGCGCCGCGGTGCGGCCAGGCCGGCCTGGAGGCACGGATCGCCACACGCGGGTCGCCTCGGCCCGGCGCGTGGTCACGTCAGCAGAGAACGACGGGAAGGCCATCTCATGAGCGCGTCCATCGCCGTCACCGGCGCCGTGAAGTCCTTCGGCGACCTGCGGGTCATCGACGGCATCGACCTCTCGCTCGCCGCCGGCAGCGTCACGGCCGTCCTCGGGCCGTCGGGCTCCGGGAAGTCCACGCTCCTCCGGGCGATCAACCACCTCGAACCGCTCGACCGGGGCGTCGTCACGATCGGCGGCGAGACGATCGGCGTCCGCCTCGGGACCGGCCGGGACGGCTCGGCACGGTACCGCGAGCTCCCCGAACGACTGATCCGTCGCCAGCGGTCCCGGATCGGGTTCGTGTTCCAGCGGTTCGAGCTGTTCCCGCACCTGACCGCGCTGGAGAACGTCGCCGAGGGGCCGATCGCCGCCGGGGCGCCCCGCGTGGAGGCGCTCGCGCGAGCGCGGGACCTGCTCGAGCGGGTCGGCCTCGGCGACCGCGGGGACGCTCGACCGCGTCAGCTGTCCGGCGGTCAGCAGCAGCGCGTCGCGATCGCCCGGGCGCTCGCCCTCGAGCCGTCGGTCGTGCTCCTCGACGAGCCGACGTCGGCCCTCGACCCGGAGCTCGTCGGTGAGGTGCTCGGCGTCATCCGGTCGCTGGCCGACTCCGGGACGACGCTCGTCATCGTCACCCACGAGGTCGCCTTCGCCCGCGAGGTCGCCGACCACGTCGTCTTCCTCGACCACGGACGCGTCGTCGAACAGGGGCCGCCGGCCCAGGTCATCGACGCTCCGCAGCACGCCCGCACGCGCGACTTCCTCGCTCGCGTCCGCTGACCCCCACCCGCTCGCCCACACACCCGACCCAGGAGAACCATGCCCACGATCACCACCCCCCGCTGGCGTCACCGCGCCGGAGCCCTCGTCCTCGCCACCGGCGTCGTCGTCGCCCTCGCCGGATGCTCGGCGAACGCCGCGGCCGACACGTCCGGGACCGCCGACGGGAAGGTCACCATCGGTGCGCACGCGAACGGTGCCGCGACCGAGACCACGGTCCAGGTCACCGAGGACACGAAGCTCCACGACGCCCTGCCGGCGGACGTCCGCGACTCCGGCACGCTGACCATCGGCGTCGGCGCGCTGCCGTCCGGGTTCCCGCCCCTCGCGTTCACGGGCGACGACCAGAAGACGCTGACCGGTTCCGAGCCCGACCTCGGCCGTCTCGTCGCCGCGAAGCTCGGACTGCGGGCCGACGTGCAGAACGCCACGTGGGACAACCTCTTCGTGGGCATCGACAGCGGCAAGTACGACGCCGGCTTCTCGAACATCACCGTCACCGAGCAGCGCAAGGAGAAGTACGACTTCGCCTCCTACCGGCAGGACAACCTCGCGTTCCAGGTGCTCGCGTCGGCATCGTGGACGTTCGACGGCGACCCGTCCGTCCTCGCCGGCAAGACCCTGTCCGTCAGTTCGGGCACGAACCAGGAGAAGATCCTGCTCGAGTGGCAGAAGGAGCTCCAGGCGAAGCGGAAGGACTTCACGATCAAGTACTTCCCGGACGGCAACGCGATCAAGCTCGCGCTCGACTCCGGGAAGATTGACGGGTACTTCGGCCCGAACCCGACCATCGCCTACCAGAACACGCAGAGCAAGGGCAGCGCGAAGCCGACGAAGACCGCGGGCACGTTCTCCGGCGCCGGCTCGTCGTTGCAGGGTCTCATCGCCGCGACCACGAAGAAGGACAGCGGCATCGCGAAGCCCGTGGCCGCTGCCATCGACGAGCTCATCGAGGACGGCACCTACGCGAAGTGGCTGCAGGCGTACAACCTGTCGAACGAGGCCGTGAAGACCTCCGAGGTGAACCCGGAGGGGCTCCCGCTCGACAACAGCTGACGGCCGTCACGTCCCGACGACGCCCCCGCTGCCGATCGGCAGCGGGGGCGTCGTCGTGCGGGGACGGTCGACGCCGCAGCCGATGCCAGCGGCGGTGCCGATGCCGACCGACACGACCGACGTCGTACGACAACGGCGCCGTCGCACGACAGCGGCGCTCGCGATCGGCGGGGCACGTGCGCCGCGCTCCGGACGACGGACGCCGGACGCCGAAGGACGGACGGGAGGCGCGGCGCCAGCTGGCACCGCGCCTCCCGTCCGTCACGGGACCGGGTCTCAGACCGCGGCCGGCACCGCCTGCTCGGCACGTCGCGCCCACTCGGCGGCGAGCAGCTCGTAGGAGCGCACGCGCGCGTGGTGGTCGTGCGTGATCGTCGTGACGAGGAGCTCGTCCGCTCCCGTGACCCGGCGGAGGGTCTCGAGCCGGTCGGCGACGTGCGACGCATCCCCGACGAACCGGGTCGCGAGACGGTCCGCGACGGCCGCCGCTGCCTCGTCGCCGAGCGGACGTGCACGGGCCTCGTCCGGCGTCGGGTACGCGATCGCCCCGACCCCCGAGCGGATCGACCACACCCACTGGCCGTAGCCGAGCGCGAGCTCCGATGCCTCGTCCGACGTCCGCCCGACCACGACGTCCGCCGACACGATGACGTGCGGCGCGTCGAGGACGCCCGGTCGGAACGCGTCGCGGTAGGCCTGGACCGACGCGAGCACCGTGCCGGGCGAGGTGTGGTAGTTCGCGCCGTAGGGCAGGCCGAGGGCACCGGCGGTGCGGGCGCTCTCACCGCCGGTGGACCCGTGGATCCAGAGCTCGACGGGGGCTCCGGTCGCGGGAGGTGCCTCGACGGACTGCCCGTCGCGGGTCCACGTACCGGCGAACAGCGCGCGGACGAGCTCGAGCTCCCCCGCGAAGCGGTCGACGTCGCCGGGGACTCGGCCGAGGAGCTCTCCCTGCAGGGCGAAGCGCGAGCCGGCGGCGACCCGGAACTCGAACGGCGCCGGGACCAGGAGCCCGTCGACGACCTCGTCCTCACGCGGTGCGAGCGAGGGCGGCTTCGGGCTCCCGGGTGCGGGCGCGCCCGACCGGCCGAGGCCGAGGTCGATCCGCGGCCCGTACAGCCCGGCGAGCGTGCCGAAGGTCTCCGCGATCTGCAGGCCACGGACGTTGCCGACCAGGGTCGCCGCGCTGCCGACGTGGATCGTCGAGGTCGCCGCTGCCACGGCACCGATCACGATGGTCGGCGCGCTGCCGGCGACGCCCGGGTTGAGGTGGTGCTCCGCGAGCCAGTAGCGCGCGTAGCCGGCACGCTCGGCGTGCTGGGCGAGGTCGATCGTGCGGTGCAGCGCGCCCGCGGCGGAGGACCCGGACGCGACCGGGACGAGATCGAGGACCGAGAGCGGCACGGCGGTCACGCGGTCACCGCCGTCCGCCGGGCGATGGTCCCGGCCAGGCCGAGCGTCTGTCGGAGCGGAGCGCCGTCGTCGTAGTGCTCGCGGTACACGCCGCGTTCCTGCAGGAGCGGGACGACGCGGTCGACGAACTCGTCGAGGCCGTACGGGTTCGTGTGCGGCACCACGACGAACCCGTCGCTCGCGCGCTCCTGCACGTAGCGGTCGATCTCGGCGGCGAGGTGGTCGGGGGTGCCGACGAACCCGCCGCGGGTCGACACGGCGATGACGAGGTCGCGCGTGGACAGCCGTTCCGCCTCGGCGCGCTCCCGCCACGCCTGCACGGTCGCACGCGGGTCGCGCACGTGCCGGACCCGGCCGCGGGTGATCGCGTCGGCGTCGACGTCCGGCTCGACCGTCGGCAGCGGCCCGTCGACGTCGTGGTCGGACAGGTCGCGGTTCCAGACCTGCTCGAGGAAGGCGATGGCGGTGGCCGGGCTGACCTGGGCGCGTCGGATCGCGCGGGACCGCTCCTCCGCGTCGGCGGCGGTGTCCCCGATCGTGAACGTCGCACCGGGCAGGACGAGCAGCTCGTCCGCGGTCCGTCCGGCGCGTTCGAGCCGGGCCGTGACGTCGCGGCGGAAGGCCTTGGCGTCCTCGAACTCGGTGTGCAGCGAGAAGATCACCTCCGCGTGCCGGGCGGCGAGGTCCCGACCCTCGTCGGAGTCGCCCGCCTGGACGAGGACCGGGTGCCCCTGCGGACTGCGCGGCACGGGGAAGGTGCCGGCGACGTCGAACTGCGGCCCGTGGTGGTCGACGTCATGGATGCGCGACCGTTCGGCGAAGACGCCCGCGGCGGCGTCGGCGACGACGGCGTCCGGCGCCCACGAGTCCCACAGCTCCCGGGCCAGGCCGACGAACTCGGCCGCACGGGTGTACCGGTCGGCGTGGTCGAGGAACCCGCCGCGACGGAAGTTCGCGCCGTGGAAGGCGTCGGAGCTGGTCACGACGTTCCAGCCGGCACGTCCGCCGCTGAGGTGGTCGAGCGTGGCGAGCTGCTTCGCGAGCTCGACGGGCTCGTTGAAGGTCGTCTGCAGCGTGCCGACGAGGCCGATGTGCTCGGTGACCCCGGCCAGAGCGGCGAGGATCGCGAGCGTGTTCGGCCGCCCGACGACGTCGAGGTCGTGGATCCGACCCTTCTGCTCGCGGAGGCGCAGGCCCTCGGCGAGGAACAGGAAGTCGAAGCGGCCCCGCTCGGCGTTCCGGGCGAAGTGTTCGAAGGACGAGAACGCGATCTGGCTCTCGGCGCGCTCGTCACTCCACACGGTCGTGTTGTTGACCCCCGGGAAGTGCGCGGCGAGGTGGACCTGGCGACGGGTGCTCATGCGGTGGCCTCCTGGACCTCGGCAGTGCGGGCGTACCTGCTGACGGCCGGGGCGATGCCGAGCCGGGTCCGCAGATCGGCGGTCGGACGGGACGCGACGTCGGCTCGCAGACCGGCCGTGACGAGCGCCGGCACCAGCAGGCGGGCGATCGCGGTGCTGTCGGCGGGGCTGCGCAGCGGACGGAGTCGGACACCGGCGTACCCGAGCGCTCGGAGCTCGGCGATCCGGTCGACGAGGTCCGGAGCCGTCGTCGCGAGCACGGGCGCGTCGGAGCCGGACGCGTACGGTGCACCCGCGGCGGCGTCGAGTGCGGCGAGGGCGTCCGCAGCCTCGTCCCCGGAGGACCCGATGAGCACCGCGAGGTCCGCGAGGACCGGTCGACGGACGGGGGACCCGGCCGCCTGCTCGGCGTCGCGGACGCGGGCCAGGGCGTGTCGCGCCTCCAGGTCGGTCGTGGGGGTGACGAGGACGACGTCCGCGGAGGACACGGCGAACGCGGCGGCCGCCGCGTCGTGGGCGAGCGCGACCACCGGCGGCCGCCCCTGGGGCGACCGGGGGACGATCGACGCGCCGTGGACGGCGACGTGCGTGCCGACGAACTCCGCGTTGTGGATGCGGTCGCGGTCGATGAAGCGGCCGGTCGCGACGTCCCGGATGATCGCGTCGTCGTCCCAGCTGTCCCAGAGACGGCTGACGACCTCGGCGACCTCGCGGGCCTCGGCGAACAGGTGCTCGCTCGTCTCACCGCCGGGTCGGCGGCCGAAGAGCGCGGCCTCGCGCGTCGACGGGCTGACCTGGAGGCGCCACCCGGCGCGGCCCAGCGAGACGTGGTCGAGGGTCTGGAGGCCCGTGGCGACGTGGAAGGGCTCCGTGTGCGTGACCGAGACGGTCGGCACCAGGCCGACCGAGCGGGTCGCGGGCGCGACGGCGTTCGCGACGAGGAGCGCGTCCAGGTGTCCGACGACCGTCGAGGTGTCGAGGTCTCCGGCGGTGTCGACGGGTCCGGCGGTGAAGGAGTCCTCGATCGTGACGGCGTCGATCCCGGCGCGGTCCTGCTCGACGACGAGCTCGCGCCAGTGCCGGAGGCTGCTCAGTCGCGTCGCGGACGGTCCGGCGGCGCGCCAGGCGGCGGGGTGCCAGCCGGCGCCGTGCAGGGCGGTGACGAGGACGGTGCGGTCAGGCACGGTGCGGCGGGGTGGGGCGGTGGGCGTCGGTCATGCGGCGACGCTACGGCGCACGAGCGTCGCGGGCGACGGGTGTTGCCGCACGTGACCGGACGTTGCGTCGTGTGACGCGAGCGGTGGCGCGGCGGTGTCGCGCACCGTCATGCGAGGGGGCGCTCGTGGTCGGCGGACCGCGGCGCCGCGGCGGCAGGACGCGGCGCCGGGCCGGCAGTACGCGGCGGCGGGCCGGGCCGCTACGAGACTCTGGCGCTGCCGCCCCGTCCGGCTCCGGCTGCGGCTGCGGCTGCGGCTGCGGCTGCGGCTGCGGCAAAGCGACACTCGCGCCGGATTGACCCAGACAAGTGCTCCGGAAGCGACAGATCATGCTGCGGAACGCGCGGAATACTGTCGCCTTCGCGAAAGCGACAGACCGCCCGGCCGCGCGACCCCGGCGACGCGGGGGCCGCCACTCCGCGGCCCCGCCGCTACGCGGGCAGGCGCTCGCCGGCCTCGACGGCGACGTCGAGGCGGTTCTCGGCGGGCGGCAACGGGCAGGTCGCGTGCGGCGTGTAGGCGCACGGGAGGTTCGTCGCCCGGTTGAAGTCGACGGTCGTCCGGCCCGAGGCGTCGGGAGCGGGCACGTCGAGGCTCCGCGTCGCCGCGTACGTCGTCACGCCCGAGGTCCGGTCGGTGAACAGCACGAGCAGGCCGTCGCCGTGCCCGTTGAACGCCGTGAGCGTCCGCGGTCCGTCGAGGTCGAACCGGAGCACGCCCGGCGCGGTGTACACGTGCTGGAGGCCGTCGACGACCGACCCCACGGTCACCTCGCGCGGCTCGTCGAACGGCTCGAAGCGGGCCTCGACGGCGAACGCGGGGTCCGGTGCGTACGCGGGTGTCCCCCGGTAGGAGGTGCGCAGCGGCGCAGAGGGGCGTCGCGGCCGGATGATGTCGCTGCCGCCGCGCCGTGCGACCTCGATGACGACGGTCTCGTCGCCGTCGCGCCACACCGCGTCGACGCCGGACCGCTCGGCGAGCGACCCGAACCGGTGCGTGCCGGTCACGACCTGCCCGTCGACCTCGATCGACTGCCCGGGGTCGAGCGCGACGACCGGCCCGTCCTCGGCGGTCGACCACGCCCCGGGTACGTCCTCGAACCGCTCGGGCTCGGCCCGCAGCCACCGGATGCTCGTGATCGCGAGGAACCCGTGCTCGCTCGCCCGCGCGGCCTCGTGCGCGTCGTGCCAGGCGGCCCAGTCGGTGGCGAACGGTGCGGTCGTCGAGGTGGTCATGCAGCGAACCTACGACGCGCGGCCGCGGGCCGCGACACGGCACGTAACGGCGCGCCGTCCGGGAGGTACGACCCGCCTCGCGCGACGCATGTCGCTCACCAGGGGTGGCTGATGCTGCGGGCGCGCACCGTGCCTCCCGTCCGTCGTCGCGCCGAGGCGACGGGCGACGGGGCATCGATGCTCCGCGCGATCGCGGAGCACGCCGCACCGCGGGCGACGGCGACCTCGCCGGCGGTCGAGAACGCGACCTCGGCGTGCGGACCGCGCGGCAGCCGCTCGCGGAGCCGCGAGCGGACGGCGTCGAGGAAGGGTTCGCCGCCGAGCACCGCGGCGCTGCCGCCGATGGTGACCCTCGGGACGTCGAGGAGCTCGACCACGTGCGCCAGGGCGGACCCGAGTGCGGCGCCGCCCTCGGCGACGAGTCCCGCCGCCGCGGGCTCCCGGCACAGCCGTGCGTAGGCGGCACGGACCGCGGCGGCGTCGTCGGACGCGACCTCGACGTCGATGAGCCCGGCCGCGACCGCGCGTCGGACCTGCTGGAGCGGCTGGCACGCCTCCCACACCGCGGTCCACCGACCGTGCGCGTACACCGGCATGCCGCCGAACTCCCCCGCGTTCCCGGTCGAACCCCGGACGACCTCGCCGGACGCCACGGCGGCGGCGCTGACGCCGCTGCCGAGGTGCACGGCCACGAGGTCCTGGCGCTCCGGGCTCGTCCAGGCCTCCCCGAACGCGCCGGCGATCGCGTCCTTCTCGAGGTGGACCTCGGTGCCGGTCCGGGCGGTCAACTCGGCGGCGAGCGGGTAGGCGGACCACGGGCGGAGCTGCGCGGGCGTCCGGAGACGCTCCTCGCCGAGGTCGACGGGACCGGGCACGGCGACCGTGACCCCGCGCACGTCCCGGTCGGGTGCCTCGGCACGGAGTCGACCGACCGCCGCCGCCATCGCGTCGAGCACCGCGCCCGGTTCGGCCCGGGCCGCGAGGTCGTGGTGCTCCGCCACGAGGACGGTCCCGGTGAGGTCGACCAGGACCGCCTCGAACGCCGCGGGGTCGAGGTGCACCCCGATCGCGGTCCGTGCTGCCGGCACCACGGCGAGCGCCCGCTCCTCGACGTGACCGACGAGTCCCTCGGCGAGCAGCCGTGCCGCGATGTTGGAGACCGTCTGCGGGCTGAGACCGGTGCCGCGGGCGAGGTCGGCACGGTGGACGGGCCCGGCCCTGCGGACGAGGTCGAGCACGAGTGCCCGGTTGCGCGTCCCGACGTCGGCGATGTTGGTGCCGCTGTGGCGTGTTCCGCCGAGCAGCACGGTTCGCCGAGAGGGTTGACGGGGCTGGTCCATGCTCCCTAGCATCACTGTCCGAGCGGTTTTGTCAATCGATTGGATTGAACATGACGCTCCGTTCGACCGTGGCCACATCGGGGTGGCCCGGGATCCGAGAGGACGCTCGTGACGACGACGACACGAACAGGGACCGCAGCACCTCCGAGGCCGACGACGCGCAGCATCACCACCGCGGGGTCCGGCAGACGCCACCGTGACCGGCACCCGTGGACGGCGGCGGAGAAGCGCCGCCTGCGGATCGGGCTCGCCTTCGTGTCCCCGTGGATCGTGGGCGTGCTCGTGTTCATCGGGTACCCGCTGGTGTACTCGTTCGCGATCAGCCTGACGCGGTACTCGGGCATGCAGGGCGCCACGTGGGTCGGGTTCGGCAACTACGTCGCGGCGTTCATCGACCCGCTCGTGCACACGGCGGTGGGCAACACGGTGTTCTACGCCGTGATCGCGGTGCCGGTGGGCATCGTGGTCGCGATCGTCATCGCGATCGCCATGAACCAGGACGTGCGGGAGATCAGCTGGTACCGCACCGCGCTGTACATCCCGTCGCTCATCCCGACGTTCGCGCTCGCGTTCATCTTCGTCGTGCTCGTCAACCCGCAGACGGGGATCGTGAACCAGGCGCTCAAGCTCGTCGGCGTGCCGGCGACGAACCTGCTCGGCGACCCGACCACCGCGAAGCTGGTCATCGTCGCGCTCGCGCAGATGGGGGCCGGGAACGCTGCGCTGATCTTCCTCGCGGGCATGCGGGGCATCCCGAAGACGCTCTACGAGGCGGCGCGTGTGGACGGGGCGGGGCCGGTGCGGCAGTTCTTCGCGCTGACGCTGCCGCTGCTCTCCCCCGTGATCCTGTTCAACCTCATCACCGGGATCAGCAACGGCCTGCAGGTGTTCACGGAGGCGTACGTGATCTCGTCCGGGACGGGTGGGCTCGGCAGTCCGGACAACGGGACGTTGTTCTACATGCTCTACCTCTACAAGAACGCGTTCAGCTACGCGCAGCTCGGGTTCGCGAGCGCGATGGCGGTCCTGCTGTTCCTGGCCGGGATGCTCCTGTCGGGGCTCGTGTACTGGCTGTCCAAGCGGTTCGTGAACTACGACGTGACCGGGGAGTGACGCCATGACCACCGAGACCACGAAGTCCATCACCACCGCCGGCGCGCGCTCCACCCGTGGCGACCGCGGCAGCTCCCGCAACGCGGACGGGTCCGTCCGGTCCGTCTGGTCGTCGATCACGGCCCGGGTCGTGCTCGTCGCGATGAGCGTGCTGTTCCTCATCCCGATCTACTGGATGGTCATCTCGGCGTTGAAGAGCAACTCCGAGCTCGGGGCGTTCCCGGCGACCTGGTTCCCGCACTGGCTCGACTGGGGGAACTTCGCCCAGGCCGTGCAGGCGATGCCGTTCTTCACGTTCTTCCGGAACACGCTGGTGATCACGCTCCTGGTGACGGCGTTCTCGGTCGTGTCGAACCTCGTCATCGCGTACGGGTTCGCCTGCATCGAGTGGCGGGGCCGTGACCGGCTGTTCTACGTCGTGCTCGCGACGCTGTTCATCCCGTTCCCGGTGACGCTCATCCCGATGTTCGACCTGTACGCGCGGCTCGGGTGGATCAACACGTTCCTGCCCCTCGTGGTGCCGGCGCTGTTCGGGTCCGCGTTCTACACGTTCCTGCTGCGGCAGTTCCTCCTGCAGATCCCGAAGGACCTCCTCGACGCCGCCCGCATGGACGGTGCGTCCGAGTGGCGGATCCTCTGGACGATCGTGTTCCCGCAGGCCCGCGCGGCACTCGTGACGGTCGGCATCTTCGCCGCGGTCGGCGCCTGGAACGACTTCCTCGGACCGCTCATCTACCTGCAGGACCAGCGCGTGCAGACGCTGTCGATCGGCCTCCAGGTGTTCCGGCTCAACAACTCGCAGGACTTCCAGTTCAACCAGCTGATGGCGGCGTCGGTGCTCATCATCCTGCCGCTCGTGGTCCTGTTCTTCGTGTTCCAGCGGACGTTCCTCAAGGGCGTCCAGATCGGGAGCTTCAAATGACCTCCGCGTTCAGCCGCCGTTCCTTCCTCCGCGGGGCGACCGCCACCGCCGGCGCCGGAGCCCTCGCGCTGCTCGCCGCGGGGTGCGCCACCGGATCCCGGTCGTCGAACCCGGACCAGGTGTCGCTCTGGGGCGTCACGGGCACGTTCGTCCCGTTCCAGACGAAGGTGATCAACCAGTTCAAGGAGCTGCACCCCGATGTCGACGTCGTCGTCAACCAGGTCCCCTCGCAGGGCACCGGTGACGCGACGAGCATCATCACGGCCGTCCGCGGCGGCACCGCGCCGGACCTCTGGCTGCTCGACCGGTTCAGCGCCGCGCAGTACGCCGCGATCGGGCTCATCGAACCCATCGACGACCTCATCGCCGAGTACGAGGACCAGTCGAAGGAGGAGTTCCTGTCGCAGTGGCTCGGGTTCGCCGTCGGCGAGGTGTCCTACGAGGGCAAGACGTACGGCCTGCCGCACGACACCGACGCCCGCGGCATGTTCGTCAACCGCACGATGCTCAAGGACGCCGGGGTCGACCTCGACGAGTTCGACTGGGAGCAGAACGGCCCGGTGACGATGGACCGGATGTGGGAGGTCAGCAAGCAGGTCACGAAGAAGTCCGCCGGCGACTACACGCACATGGGGCTGCTCCCCTGGTACGGCGAGGGGTGGCCGTTCACCTGGGGTCTCGGGCTCGGTGCGTCGTACTACGACCAGCAGGACTCCCGGATGACGATGGACTCCGCGAGCGTCCGGCGGATCTACGACTTCTACGGCGACTGGGCGGAGCGCCTGGACTACCGCGCGGCCGACACCTTCATCGCGACCTACGAGCCGACCGGGCACCCGCCGGGACAGACGGCGTTCATGGGCAACCGGATGGCGTTCATGGTGAGCGTGCCGTCGACCATCCAGAGCTTCGACAACTTCGGCCCGAAGGACCTCGACTGGACGACCGCGTACCTGCCGGTGCAGCAGGAGGGCGACCCGAAGTACACCTGGTCGGGCGGCTACGCGCTCTGCCTGCCGAAGGGGTCGAAGAAGACCAGGGCGGTCTGGGAGCTGATGAAGTACTTCACGGGCAAGCGCGGCCAGGAGACCTACATGGTGCCGGCGACGAGCGTGCCGACGAACATCGCCGCGCTCGAGGACCCGAACGGCTCGGCGAAGTCGATCCGGTACTTCACCGAGTCGATCACCTCGAGCACCTGCCGGCCGCCGCTGCCCGTCGGCGGCGCCTGGTGGGACTCCCTCGCCGACGCGCGCTCGAGCGTGCTCCTCGGCACCGCGACCCCCGAGCAGGCCGTCGAGCGGGCACAGAACCGCGTCGACCCGATGATGCAGACCTACGCGCCCTTCGCGCTGCCGAAGGACTACGACAAGGTCCGCATCTAGCGGACCGCAGCCCGCCCGAGCGGCGCGCCCCGCGCCTCCAGGCCGACCCGCCGCACCCCACCACCAGCGCGACCCGCGCGTCACCGGACGCGCCGCCCCCGACGACAAGGACCGCACCCATGCCCACCGCACCCCTCCGTGTCGCCGTCCTCGGCTTCTGGCACGTCCACGCCGGCGACTACGCCCAGCAGACCGTCGACCACCCCGACACCGAACTCGTCGCCGTCTGGGACGACGACGAGGCCCGCGGCCGCGAGGGCGCCGAGCGCTTCGGCGTGCCGTACACGGGCGACCTCGACGCGCTCCTCGCCCGGGACGACGTCGACGCCGTGACGATCACCACCTCCACCGACGTGCACCACGACGTCATCACCCGCGCCGCCCGCGCCGGCAAGCACGTCTTCACCGAGGAGCTGCTCGCGCCGACCGTCGAGGAGTGCGAAGCGATCGTCCGCGCCTGCGACGAGGTCGGCGTCGCGCTCGTCGTCTCGCTCCCCCGGCTGTACCACGGGTACACGAGGGCGATCCGGGACGAGATCGCGAGCGGCCGCCTCGGCGAGCTCACGTACGCCCGCGTCCGACTGTCGCACGACGGCGCGATCGCACCCTGGCTGCCGGATCGGTTCTTCGACCCCGCGACGGCGATCGGCGGGGCCCTGACCGACCTCGGCTGCCACCCGGTGTACCTGACGCAGCTGTTCCTCGGTGCAGCGCCGGACTCCGTGTCGGCGGTGTACCGATCACTGACCGGTCGCGCCGTCGAGGACCACGCGGTCGTCACGGTCGGGTACCCGTCGCAGGCGATCGGGGTCATCGAGGCGGGCTTCGTCGCGGGCACACCGTTCACGATCGACCTGTTCGGCACAACCGGCCGGGTCTCCTACACCGACGACGGGAACCGCCTCACCGCCGGCGGGCCCGGGTACGGCGGCGACACAGTCGACCTACCGGTGCCCGAGGACGGCCCCGACGCGTTCGCGCAGTGGGTGACGCACGTGCACGACGGCACGCACGCCGACGACAACGTCGCGCGGGCGGTCGAGCTCACCCGGCTCGTCGTCGCGGCCAACGCGGCGGCCCGGACCCCCGTCACCGCCTGACTCCACCCCGACCCGCCGACCGAGACCCAGCACCACACCGACCGGAGAACACCCATGACCAACAGCCCCCTCCCCACCCCGATCCGCGTCGGCCTCATCGGCGGCGGCGGCATCGCGACGTCCCACATCACCGGCTACCGCGAGCACGCCGACGTCATCACGATCGGCGCCGTCGCCGACGCGGTGCCCGCGACCGCCGAGGCCCGCGGGACCGAACTCGGCGTGCCCGCGTTCACCGACTACCGCGAGATGCTCGACCGTGCCGACATCGACGCCGTGGACATCTGCCTGCCGCACCACCTGCACCGCGACGCGATCGTCGCCGCAGCCCGCGCCGGCAAGCACGTCCTCTGCGAGAAGCCGCTCTGCCTCACCCCGGAGGAGGCCGCGGACGTCGAGACCGCCGTCCGCGAGGCCGGGGTCACCCTCATGTGCGCCCACAACCAGCTCTTCATGCCGGCGGTCGCGAAGGCGAAGGAACTGATCGACGGCGGCGCGCTCGGCACCGTCTACGAGGTCCGCACCACCGACTCGTTCCGGAACGACTTCGACCCGTCGAACATGGGCTGGCGCGCGCACGCGTCGACGAGCGGCGGCGGCGAACTCATCGACACCGGGTACCACCCGAGCTACCTGCTCATGCACCTCGCCGGCGGCGTCCCCGTGTCGGCCACCGCGATGCTCTCGACCCACCGCCTGGCCTTCATGGAGGGCGAGGACTCCGCGCAGTGCCTGTTCCGCTTCGACAACGGCGCGGTCGGACAGCTCGTCACGAGCTGGGCGTACGAGCCGGCCGCCGGGACGGAGCGGTTCAGCGTCGTGGGCGAGCTCGGAGCACTGACCAGCGACGGCACGACGCTCCGCTGGGACCTCCACGACCCCGACGGTCGACCGACCACCAGCGAGACCCTGACCTTCGACGAGGTCGACACGTTCTCCGCCGAGATCGCCGCGTTCGGCGCCTGCCTCCGCGACGGCACGCGCCCGATCCACACCGAGCGCGAGGGCCTCGCCGTCCTCGGGATGATCCTCGCCGCGTACGAGGGCGCCCGCACCGGGACGATCGCGCCGGTGCGCACGGCCGCGGTGTCGGTGTGATCGTCAGCGAGGGCGTCGCCGGGCTGCTCCGGACCGCGGCCGACGCCGTCCGGGGCAGCGCCGGCGAGCGGGCCGGCGACGTGGTCGAGGCGGCGCTGCGCCGAACGCTCGAGGACACCATCACGATCGACGACGACGGCACCGCATTCGTCATCACCGGGGACATCCCGGCGATGTGGATGCGCGACTCGACGACGCAGATGCTCCCCTACCTGCGGCTGGTCGCGGCGGTCTCCCCGTCGGCGGCGGCGCCGCTCGCCGCCGCCGCCCGGGAGCTCGCCGACGTCCTCGTCGCCGTCGTCCGGCGGCAGTTCGCCTGCATCGCCCACGACCCGTACGCGAACGCCTTCAACCGCGGCCCGACCGGCGCCCACCACGACGACCGCGACCTCTGCGACGACCCGTCCGTCTGGGAACAGAAGTACGAAGTCGACAGCCTCGCGTACCCGGTGCAGTTCGCCGCAGCGGTCCACCGCGCGACCGGCCGCACCGACCACCTCGGTCCTCAGGCCCACGCGGTCGCCCGGACGGTCGTCGACCAGCTCCGGCTCGAGACCGACCACGACCGCTCCGCGTACCGCTTCGTCCGTGACGCCCCCGAGCCGACCGAGACGCTCGTCCGCGAGGGTCGCGGCACCCCCGTCGCGGTCACCGGCATGACGTGGTGCGGCTTCCGTCCCTCCGACGACGCCTGCACCTACGGCTACAACGTGCCGGAGAACCTGCACGCCGCGTCCGCACTCGGCGACCTGGCGACGCTCGCGGCCGACGTCTGGGCGGACCGGGAGCTGGCCGCCGACGCGACCGCGCTCCGCGACGACATCCTGCGTGGCGTGACCGAGCACGGTGTCGTCCCGCACCCGCGCGACCCCGGCACGCAGGTCTACGCGTACGAGGTCGACGGGCTCGGCGGAGTGGTGCTCATGGACGACGCGAACACCCCGTCGCTCCTGTCGCTGCCGCTCGACGCGCCGGACGTCCTCGACCCGGCGATCGCCACCGCGACCCGGGCGTTCGTCCTCGGGCCGGACAACCCGTACTGGTTCAGCGGCTCGGCGGCCTCGGGCATCGGGAGCCCGCACACGTTGCCGGACCGGGTGTGGCCGATCGCGCTCG
The DNA here is from genome assembly GCA_913778205.1 of uncultured Curtobacterium sp. GTDB lineage: Bacteria > Actinomycetota > Actinomycetes > Actinomycetales > Microbacteriaceae > Curtobacterium. Next base: position 10,813 of record CAJYUW010000052.1, on the reverse strand, counting down.
CGGTCGAGGGCCTCACGGGCACGCCGTCCCGCCGCCGGGAGCTGCTCGACGTGCTGCTCGCGACGGACGCCGGCACCGGGCGCATGCACGAGTCCTTCGACGTGGACGACCCCTCGGCGTTCTCGCGTCCGTGGTTCTCGTGGGCGGACGCGATGTTCTGCGAACTCGCGTTCGCGGTGGCCGAGGACGCGGGCACGTCGCTGACGCGTGCCACGTGCGTCGCCCGGGCGACCACGTGACGGCCGGGAGGCACGGGTCGGCCCCGCCCCGTGCCTCCCGTCCGGCCCCGCCCGGATCCGCCCGGATCCGCCACAGCGGGACACGGAGCGCCCGGGGCGGGAGCGTCGGTGCCGACCGCTAGCGTGGGGGTGTGCACGACGACGCGGTGGACACCCTGGGCCACGACGGAGTGTGGTTCGACCCGCTCTGGCGTGTCGAGGTCGCGCTCACCCCGACCGAACGCGGCCTGCTCAGCTCGTGGCCCCTCCGCCGTCTCGCGTTCGTCGCCCACGCCGGTGCCGCGTCGATCACCACGACGCAGGCGTACTCCCGGCTCGAGCACTCCCTCGGCGTCCTGGCCCTCGTCGCCCACTTCGCCCCGGACGACCACGACGCCCGCACCACGGCCCTGCTCCACGACGTCGGGCACCTGCCGTTCAGCCACACACTCGAGGGCATCGCGGGCCTCGAGCACCACACCCTCGGACGTGCCGCGGTCCGGTCACTCGCCGCGGACCACCCGATCGACGCCGAACGGGTCGTCGCCATCGACGACGGTCGCGTGACCTCGGTGCTGACGCCGTCGCACGGCGGACTCAAGCTCGACCACCTCGACTCGTTCCTGCGGAGCGGGCAGGCGCACGGGCGCACGACGACACCCCCGCACGAGCTGCTCCGCCGGCTGCGACTCGTCGACGGTGCGGTCGACGCCGACCCCGACGACGCCGCAGAGCTGGTCGACCTCGCCGTCCGCGAAGCCCGTGCACAGCGGTCGACCGCCAACCTCGTGCCCGTCACGGTGCTCCGTGCGCTCGTGTCCCGGGCCGTGACGGACGGCGCGCTCGACGACACCGGGCTCGCGGCGGCGACCGACGACGAGCTGTGGGCCGTGCTCGCCACCCATCCCTCGACCGCGTCCGAGGCGCTCGCGCTCCGCCGGCACCCCGAGCGGTGGCGGCTCCGGGTCGGCCGGACGTCCGGCGTCGGCGTGTACCGCCACGTCGTCCGTCGCAGCTACCTCGACCTCCCGACCGCCGACGGCCGACCGGTGCACGATCCCCGCGTCGACGAACTGCAGGCGTCCCTGCCGTACGAGGTCGCGGTGCGCTACGACGCGGACGCGGGCACGACGGGCACAGGCATGACGGGCACGAACACGACGGGCACGGGAACGGGCACGGGCACGGTGGTCGCGAACGCGACGATCACGCACGCGGACGCGACGAACGCGAGCGCGACGGACTCCACGGATGCGACGATGGACCCATGCGCAAGGACGAGCTGACCGTCGAGGAGGCGACCGCCATCGCCGAGCACGCCAGGTCCGGCTCCCTCCCGCTCGACGACCCCGAGGTGCGGAAGGTCGTCGACCAGGCCAACCGCGTCCTCGTGCGCGCACAGATGTGGGGTGAAGAGCGCAGCCCCAAGCTCCGCCGGCGTCGTCGCTGGATCGCGATCGGTGGACTGCTCGTCGTCGCCGCCTGGGTCGCGGGACTCGTCCTCCCGCTCCTCTGGCACCTGACGCGCTGACGCGCTGACGCTCTGGCAGCTGACGCTCTGGCACCTGACGCGCTGACGCTCTGGCAGCTGACGGTCCGACGGCGCAGACGCGCGCCACGGACCCTGCGCATCGCGGCCCATCGCTGGTGCGGGCCGAGGGCAGGCGGCACAATCCCTCCATGGACCAGGGACCAGCCATCGACCGTCGACGCTTCGTGGCGCTCGGCCTCACCGGTGCCGCAGCGACCGCCACCGCAGCGGTCGCAGCGCTCGCGTCGGGCACGGACACGGCACGCGCCGCGACCTCGGGGACGACCACGACCCTCCTCGCAGCCGACGAGTTCGACGGTGCCGCGGGCAGCGCGCCGAACCCCGCGATCTGGCGGTACGACCTCGGTGCCGGCGGATGGGGCAACGGTGAGCTGGAGACCTACACCGACGCCCGGCGGAATGCGCAGCTGGACGGCAGCGGGAACCTCGTCATCACCGCCCGCCGCGAGGCCGACGGCAGCTACACCTCCGCCCGTCTGAAGTCGGAGGGCACCTACACCGCACAGTACGGCCGGGTGGAGGCCCGCATCAGGATCCCCCGCGGGCAGGGCATCTGGCCGGCGTTCTGGATGCTCGGCGCCGACATCGGCCAGGTCGGCTGGCCCGCCTGCGGCGAGATCGACGTCATGGAGAACGTCGGGTACGAGCCCACGCTCGTGCACGGCACGGTGCACGGTCCCGGCTACTCGGGGGCGAACGGCATCTCGGCGACGTACCGGAACCCGTCCGGCGCCGCCTTCGCCGACGACTTCCACGTCTTCGGCGTCGACTGGCGCCCCGACGCGATCACCTGGACCGTGGACGGGACGGCGTACCGCACGGTCACCCGTGCGGACGTCGGCACGAACCCGTGGGTGTTCGACGGGCCGTTCTTCGTGATCCTCAACGTCGCGGTCGGCGGCGGCTGGCCCGGGTCCCCGGACGCGACCACACGCTTCCCGCAGCAGATGACCGTCGACTGGGTGCGCGTCTCCCGGCTCGCCTGACGACGGCGTGGCGCGCCCCGCTCAGCGGTGACGCGCCAGCGTCACGCGGGGTGCGCTGCCCGGGCCCGCGGGAGGAGACGTGGCGGGCCCGCACCGCGCCTCCCGTCCGTCGCTCGGTCGCGAAGGCGACACATCACCACCCGACACACCGGTGGCCGTCGCGGAAGCGACACACGTCCGCCGTCACCGCGCGGCCTCCTGTCGCCCTCGCGAGAGCGACAGTGCGCGGCCCTCTGTCGCTTCCGCGAGAGCGACAGAGGGTGCCACGCACGCCACGCCACCCGACGCCGCGGCCCGCGCCGACGGCGACCCGGCGCGCGCCCGGTCAGCGCCCGCTGCGCGCCGCGCGCGCCGTCAGCCAGAGGTACGTCGCGTGGCCGGCGAGCGCCAGCCCGAAGAAGATGGCCGCGACGGCGTAGACCCGGTCGAGCTTGCCCTGCCCGATCACGAGCATGACGATGCAGAACAGCACGGCCGCGGACAGCACGGCGACCTGCACGGTCGACCAGAACTTGCGGAAGCGGGGCATGCCGGTGAAGCTCACCCACCCATCATCGCGCACCGACCCCACGACCGCGACCGCATCGACCGCTCCGCTCTGCGACCGCACCGCCCCGTCCCGCGCCGACCTCGCAACCGGACGGGCCACGGGACCGTGCACAGACCGGTCGGGCCGTTTGTCCCCCATGTGAACGTCAGGTGTCGCGAACCTGGCAGACCCCTGGCATCTCACGAGACGAACCAAACCGGTTCCCGACCGTCCCCCGAATCGGGGGCATGACCTCGACCGATACCCCCGTTCTGGTGTCACCCGAGACCGAGGCCCCCACTCCGGTCCGTGCTGCCCGCGCAGCGCGCCTGCTCACCCTGGGACGCCAGATCGCGTCCTTCGGCACCATCGGTGCCGCCTGCTTCGTCATCGACCTCGCCGTGTACAACGTCCTCCGGGCCACCCTGCTCCCGGACAGCCCGATCTGGGCGAAGGTCGTCTCGGCGGTGGTCTCGACAGCCGTCGCGTGGCTCGCGAACCGGTTCATCACCTTCCGTTCCGAGCGCGGCCTCGACCGCCGCTCGGCCGTCCGCGAGGGCCTCCTGTTCGCCCTCGCGAACCTCGTCGGCCTCGCCATCGCGGCCGCCTGCCTGTTCGTCTCGCACTACGTCCTCGGGTTCCGTTCCACCCTCGCCGACAACGTCGCCGGCAACGGGGTCGGTCTCGTCCTCGGCACAGCGTTCCGCTTCGCCGCGTACAAGACCCTCGTCTTCCGTTCCACCGACGCTCGTCCCACGAAGGAGGCCACGGCCTGATGACGACCACCCTCACCGCGGCGCTGGTCAGCGCCGCCGGACCGCTGCTGCAGCCCGGTTCGCCCGCCACGTCCGGCACCGTCCCGAACCGCGGCACCACGGACCTCCCGACGGGAGGCTCGGGGCAGCTCCCGCAGGCCGCCTGGTCGCTGGGCGAGTGGCTGGGCTACTCCGCCCTCGTCGTCGTGTCCGTGCTGCTCACGCTCGTCGCGCTCTCCACCCTCTGGTGGATGCTGCACGCCTGGCGGTCGCGCGACGCGCTCAAGGCCACCCGCTTCAGCGAAACGCCGCGCCCCGCCGCCCACCGCTTCACGCTGCTCGTGCCCGGGCGGCACGAGCAGGACGTGATGGGCCAGACGCTCGACATGCTCGCCACCCAGGACCACCCCGACTTCGAGATCATCGCGATCGTCGGCGAGGACGACCCCGAGACCGACGCCGTCGTGCGCGCCGCGGCCGCGCGTCACCCGGAGCTGATCCGCGTGGTGGTCGACGACACCGCACCGAAGAACAAGCCGAAGGCGATGAACCTCGCGCTGCAGTACGCGACGGGCGACATCGTCGGCGTGTTCGACGCCGAGGACGAGGTGTACCCGCACCTGCTCACCCTCGTCGACTCCCGCTTCCAGGAGACCGGCGCGGACGTCGTGCAGGGCGGCGTGCAGCTGATGAACTTCAAGTCGAGCTGGTGGTCGCTGCGGAACGTGCTCGAGTACTACTTCTGGTTCCGCTCGCGCCTGCACTTCCACGCCGAGTCGAAGTTCATCCCGCTCGGCGGCAACACGGTCTTCGTGACGCGCGACCGTCTCGAGTGGTCGAACGGCTGGGACGCGAACTGCCTCGCCGAGGACTGCGAGCTCGGCGTCCGCCTGAGCGCCGACAACGCCAAGGTCGTCGTCGCCTACTCGCCGGAGGCCGTCACCCGCGAGGAGACCCCGCCGACGTTCGCGTCCCTGCTCAAGCAGCGCACCCGCTGGAACCAGGGCTTCCTCCAGGTGCTCGGCAAGGGCGAGTGGAAGAAGCTCCCGACCCGCAAGCAGCGCTTCTTCGCGCGCTACCTGCTGACGATGCCGTTCATCCAGGCCGCGACCGGTCTGCTGATCCCGCTCAGCGTGCTCATGATCGCGTTCGTCAAGGTCCCGACGTCGATCGCACTCATCTCGTTCATCCCGCTCGCCCCGACCCTGATGCTGCTGGCCGTCGAGATCGTCGGCCTCGGCGAGTTCGGTCGGCTCTACAAGGAGAAGGTCCGCGTCCGCGACTACGTGAAGCTCGTCCTCGGCCTGATCCCCTACCAGGTGTTCCTCGCCGCAGCGGCCGTCCGCGCCGTCGTCCGGCACGTCCAGGGCCAGAACGGCTGGGAGAAGACGGAGCACACCGGGCAGCACCGCACGCCCGCACCCGAGGTCGTCGGCTTCCCGAACGCCGTCACCGAACCCGAGTCCGCCGACGAGCGCGAGCTGCAGACCACCGGAGGCACCCGATGAGCGCCAGCACCACGAACACCACCGGCATCCCGATCCGGGGCGCCGTCGCACGCAGTGGCGCGGCCGGCTGGGTCCACCGCCACGCCGTCAGCCTCGCCTGGCTCCTCCCCGTGCTCGCGATCGCCGCCGCTGTGCAGCTCTGGAACATGACCGGCACGCCGCAGCGCATCGACGACGAGGGGACCTACACCGCGCAGGCCTGGGCGATCACGAACCTCGGCGAGCTCACGCACTACACGTACTGGTACGACCACCCGCCGCTCGGGTGGATCCAGATCGCGGCGTACACCTCGGTCACCGGCGCGTTCGCCCGCTACCCGTTCGCCGTCGAGGCGGCCCGCGAGTCGATGGTGTTCTTCACCGCCGTGTCGAGCGTGCTCCTCTTCGTGCTCGCCCGACGGCTCGGTGCCGCACGGCCCACCGCCGCGATCGCCGTGCTCCTGTTCGCGCTGTCGCCGCTCGCGCTGCAGTACCACCGCACCGTGTACATCGACAACGTCGCGACGCCGTGGCTCATCGCCGCGTTCGTCCTCGTCCTGAGCCGTCGTCAGCAGCTCGCCGGGTTCGCCGGAGCCGCGGCCTGCCTGGGCATCGCCGTGCTCTCCAAGGAGACGTACCTGCTCGCGCTGCCGTTCCTGATCTGGATCGCCGTGCGCCGTGCCGACAAGAGCACCCGCCGGTACACCCTCAGCGTCGCTGGCGCCGTGCTCACGGTCATCGGCGGCGGGTACCTGCTGCTCGCCGCGGTCAAGGGCGAGCTCCTGCCCGGTGCGGGACGGGTCAGCCTCCTCCAGGGCATCACCTACCAGCTCGGGTCCCGCACGGCCTCCGGTTCGGTGTTCGACGGCGGCAGCCTCGCGCACCAGGCCGCCGCGCAGTGGTGGGCCCTCGACCCGGTGTTCATCGTGCTCGGGACCATCGCCGCGCTCGTGGGGCTCTTCCTGCGCCGGGTCCGCCCGATCGCCGCGATGCTCGTGTTCCTCCTCGTGTTCATGTTCCGGCCGAACGGCTACCTGCCCGTCCCCTACGTGATCATGCTCATCCCGTTCGCGGCGCTCCTCGTGGCGTGGACCGCGGACCGGGCGGTCGTCGCGATCGCCGGGTGGTCGCGGAGCCGGAGCCGTCTCCCCGGAGGCGTCCGTCGCACCCTGGGCATCACCTGGGCGGCGATCACCGTCGCGGCCCTCGCCGTCGCCGCACCGCTCTGGACCGCGCAGCTCCGCGGCTTCACGACGAGCAACCTGGACCAGCCCATGCAGCAGGCCGAGCGCTGGGTCGGGGAGAACGTCCCGAAGTCGTCCCGACTCCTCGTGGACGACGCGATGTGGGTCGACCTCGTCAAGTCCGGCTTCGCCCGCGACAACGTCGTCTGGTACTACAAGCTCGACACCGACGCCGCCGTGGAGCGCCAGTCCCCGAACGGTTGGAAGGACTCGGACTACGTCGTCACGACGGACTCGATGCGGACCGGCGGCAACTCGTCGAAGGACGTCGCCGCGGCGATCCGGAACTCCACGACCGTCGCGGTGTTCGGCACGGGCGACCAACAGGTCGACGTCCGACGCATCCACGCCGAGGGCGAGACCGCCGCGCAGCAGGCGATCACGAAGGCCACCGACCAGCGCAAGGCGATGGGCACCGAGCTCGCCGCCAACCCCGCGCTCGAGGCCGACGCCGGCACGCGGTCGCAGTTCCGCGCCGGGCAGGTCGACAGCCGGGCGATGATCGCCCTCGGGCAGGTGCTCGCCGACCAGCGGGTCTCCGTCGACCGCTTCACCCCGCTCACGGGCGAGACCGGCCAGGCCTTCCGCCGCGTGGACCTGCACGCCGCGAACGCCGCCCAGGCGAGCCGCGTCGAGCGAATCCTCGACGCGATGTCCGACGCCTACCGACCGTCGACGGTCGAACGGCGCGGCACGGAACTCGTCGTGACGTACGCGCCGATCGACCCGACCACGGCACCCACCACCGCCTGACCCGGCGCCGGACGACCCGGTGCGTCGCCGACCGCGACGCGCTGGGCCGCCGCCCCAGCACGAACCCGAACCGCACCTCCATCCGAAGGAGCACCACCATGACCGCACGTCCCCGCACCGCACGCCCCGTCGTCGTCGGCACCCTCGCCGCGGCCCTCGTCGCCGCCACCGTCGGCCTCGCCCCGCAGGCCGCCTCGGCCGCGACCCCGCAGGACGGCTGGCTCCGCGTCGGACACCTCTCGCCGGACACGAAGGGCGTCGACGTCGAACTGTCGAGCCTGTCGGGCGGCAAGAAGGTCTTCGAACTCGACGACGTCACCTACGGCCAGGTCAGCCCGTACCAGGAGCTCCCGGTCGGCACCTACGTCCTCTCGATGCGCGCCGCGGACGCCCCGGACTCCACCCCGGTGATCTCCACCGACGTCACCGTGCGCGCGGGCAACGCCGGCACCGTCGTCGCGTACGGCAAGAACGCTGATCTCAAGACGACCGCGTTCCAGGACGACCTCACCCAGCCCGGCGACGGCAAGGCGAAGCTCCGACTCGTCCAGGCCGCCACCACCGCGAAGCGCGTCGACGTCGCCACCTCGACCGGCACCGCCGTCGCGGAGGACGCGACGTTCGGCACCGCGACGGGCTACGCGACCGTCCAGTCCGGCAAGTGGACGCTCGACGTCTCCGGCAGCGGACAGCGCGGCACGGCGAAGGTCGACCTCGCCGGCAACACCGTCTCGACGCTGTTCGTCCTCGACGACAGCAAGGGCGACCTCACCGTCGTGCCCGTGACCGACGCGGCCGCCACCGCGGCCACCCCGAAGGGCGGCGTCCAGACCGGCGGCGGCGGCACCGCCGCCGACCGCCCCGTCACCGACGCCTTCCACGCGATCGTCGCCGCGTTCCGCAGCATCTTCGGCTGACGGCCTGGAGGCGCGGTGCGGGTGACCCGACCGGCTCACCCGCTCCGCGCCTCCAGTCCGGACCCCCGACCCCACACCCAACGAGAGGCAGGCCCCGTGCACCGCAGGACCTGGATCCCGGTCGCCGCGATCGCGGCCGTCGCCGTCACCGCCGGCGCGGCGCTCGTCGCCGTCCACCCCTGGTCGGACGAGTCGACCCCGCAGGCGGCGTCCACCCCCACCTCGACCGCCGCTCCCGACACCACCCGCTCCGCCGCACAGCTCCGGACCGCGTTCCTCGACCGCTACGTCGAGGACGGCCGCGTCGTCCGGAAGGACCAGGGCGGCGACACCGTCAGCGAGGGGCAGGCGTACGGCCTGCTCATCGCGTACGCCGCCGGGGACCGCTCGACCTTCGACGAGGTCTGGCGGTGGACCGCGCGGCACCTCCTGACCGACGACGACCTGCTCGCCTGGCGCTGGACGCCGAAGGGGGGCGTCGCCGACGAGCAGTCCGCGAGCGACGCCGACCTCGACGCCGCCCGTGCCCTCGTGCTCGCCGGCAAGGCGTGGGACGAGCCCCGCTACACGGCGGCGGGCAAGCGCATCGCGTCGGCGATCCTCGAGCACGAGACGGTCGAGACCGACTCCGGTCGGATCCTGCTCGCGGGGCCGTGGGCCGACCAGGACCCGTACCGGTACGACGCCTCGTACGCGTCGCCCGCCGCCTACCGGGTCCTGGGACGGGAGACCGGCGACGAGCGGTGGCAGCAGCTCGAGCAGGGCTCCCGCACCGTGACCGCCGACCTCCTGGGCGCCACCGACCTGCCGAGCGACTGGTCGCAGGTGCACGCCGACGGGAAGGTGGAGCCGATGCCCGCGTCCGGTGACGACGGACGGGTGCTCTACGGCTACGACGCGATGCGCCTGCCGCTGCGGTACGCCGAGGCCTGCAGCAGCGCCGACCGACGACTCGCCGGGTCGATCGCGCCGACGCTCCGGCGCTCGACGCAGCTCGCCGCGCAGCTCGACCTCGGCGGGACCGCCGTGACGGGCGACACGAACGCCCTCGCCTACGCGGCCCGGGCCGCGGCCGAGCACGCTGCCGGCAGCACGTCGGCGGCACGGGCCGACCTCGTCCGGGCGGACCGGACCGCAGCCACGACGCCGACGTACTACGGCGACGCGTGGGCGGCGCTCGGCGCCACCATGCTGACCTCGGACGTGCTCGGCGGGTGCGCGGCGACCTCCGGGAGCGACTCGTGAGCCGCCGCGACGCCGCGCACCGGACGCCACGTCGGCGGCCGACCCTGGCGATCGCGATCGGCGTGGCGGTGCTGCTGGCCGGCGGGACGGTCGCGGGGGTCGCCGTCGCCGCGTCGAACGGCGGCGCCCCGGACGCCACGTCGAGCGCGACCAGTGCTGCGGGCACGACCGGGGGGTCCGGCTCGGCCGGTGCGTCGGGCTCGGCCGGTGGGTCGGGGCGGTCGGACTCCGCGGCCGAGGGATTCCAGGACCCGGCGGCGCCCGCGGCGGCCTCGACGGCGACGCCGGTCCGCGTCGCGATCCCGGCGATCGGGGTGTCGAGCGGCCTCGAGGACCTGCACCGCGGATCGGCCGGCGAGCTCGACCCGCCGAAGGACTGGGACAGCGCCGGCTGGTTCAGCGACGGCATCGTCCCCGGTCAGGTCGGCCCCGCGGTCATCGCCGGGCACGTCGACTCGCCCACGAGCGCGGCGGTGTTCTACCGGCTCGACGAGCTCGTCGCGGGTGACCGGATCACCGTGACCATGTCCGACGGCAGCGAGCGGGTGTTCCAGGTGCAGCGCTCCGAGCGTGCCGCGAAGAGCGCGTTCCCGACGAGCGACGTGTACGGCACCTCCCCCACGCCGGCGCTGCGACTGATCACGTGCGACGGCACGTTCGACACCGCGACCGGCCACTACACCGACAACCTCATCGTGTTCGCGACCCTCGTGCACGATTGACCGACCCGACAGGAGACGACGATGACCGATTCGCTGGTGATCATCCCGACGTACGACGAGGCGGAGAACATCCGTCCGATCGTGGCGCGCACGTTGGCGGCGACCGATGACACGGTGCACGTGCTGGTCGTGGACGACAACTCGCCCGACGGGACCGGGCAGATCGCCGAGCAGCTCGCGGCGGAGACCGACCGGGTGCACGTGCTGCACCGCACCGTGAAGGACGGCCTGGGTGGGGCGTACCTGGCCGGGTTCGCGTGGGGGCTCGAGCACGGCTTCGACAAGCTCGTGGAGATGGACGCGGACGGCTCCCACCACCCCGAGTACCTGCCCTGGATGCTCGAACTGGCCGACACCAACGACCTGGTGCTGGGTTCGCGGTGGGTGCCCGGCGGGCAGGTGGAG
>CAJYUW010000051.1 GCA_913778205.1 uncultured Curtobacterium sp. | reverse complement strand
CGGGCGTTAGCGTGGGACACAGAGGCCTCCTGGCAGTGGCAGAACTAGACAGCTCCATCAAGCCAGGAGGCCTCGTCGCGTCACAACCCCCGAAGTGTCACCAACGTCACGGCCGAGTACACCTAGGCCGCGCCGCCCTCGGCGTACGGGCCGATCTTGCCCGTGCGCATGATGCGCTCGAGCAGCTGGTCGAAGTTCTTCGCCATCTCCTGCGCCGACTCACCCGGCCACACGTGCAACGGCTTCGCCGCACCCTGCGCCTGCTGCAGCGAGGTCCGCTCGGGCAGCTGCGGCGAGAGCACGAGCGGCCCGAACATGTCCCGGAGCTCCTTGATGCGGAACTGGTGCTCGAGCGACTGCACGCGGGCCCGGTTCACGACGATGCCGAGCGGCTGGAGTCGGGGGGAGAGGCCGCGGCGGATCTCCTCGATCGCGCGGAGGGCCCGGTCGGCGGCGGCGACGGAGAACAGCCCCGGCTCGGTGACGACGGTGACCCGGTCGGACGCCGCCCACGCGGTGCGGGTGAGGGCGTTCAGCGACGGTGCGCAGTCGATGAGCACGAGCTCGTAGTCCTGCTCGACGTTGGCCAGGGCTTCCTCGAGCTTCCAGATGTCGCGGATGGACGGGTGTGGTCCGTCAAAGTTGATCGCGGAAGGCGACCCGACCATGACGTCGATCTTGCCCTGGGAGCCCTTCGTCCACCCGGACGGGGCGATCGCCTGGCGGACGATCTTCTCCTTCGGGTTCTCGAGCACGTCGGCCACGTTGAGGTGCCCGGCGAGGTTGATGTCGAGGCCCGTCGAGACGTCCGACTGCGGGTCGAGGTCGACCACCAGCGTGCGCAGTCCCTTGGCGAACGCGGCCGATGTCAGGCCGAGCGTCACCGTCGTCTTTCCGACACCACCCTTGAGGGAGCTCACGCTGAGTACATGCACGGTGAGCAACGTTACCGCGACTAGGGTTGTCTCACCTCAACCCGGGCTGAAAGGGACCTCGTGTTCAGCAAGATCCTCGTGGCGAACCGTGGCGAGATCGCCATCCGTGCATTCCGAGCGGCGTACGAGCTGGGCGCCCGCACCGTGGCGGTCTACCCGTACGAGGACCGCAACTCCCTGCACCGGTTGAAGGCGGACGAGGCGTACCTGATCGGCGAGCCGGGCCACCCGGTCCGTGCCTACCTCGACGTGTCGGAGATCATCCGCGTGGCGCGGGAGTCGGGCGCCGACGCGATCTACCCCGGCTACGGCTTCCTGTCCGAGAACCCCGAGCTCGCGGCCGCTGCGGCGCGGAACGGCATCACCTTCATCGGTCCGGGCGAGCACGTGCTCGAGATGGCCGGCAACAAGGTCACCGCGAAGGAACACGCCATCGCAGCCGGCGTGCCCGTCCTCGCGAGCACCCCGGCGAGCCGGGACATCGAGGAGCTCCTCGCGGGCGCCGACGCCATCGGCTTCCCGGTGTTCGCGAAGGCCGTGGCGGGCGGTGGCGGCCGGGGCATGCGCCGCGTGGAGACCCGGGACGAACTGCGACCGGCGCTCGAGGAGGCGATGCGCGAGGCCGACAGCGCCTTCGGCGACCCGACGATGTTCCTCGAGCAGGCGGTGATCCGCCCGCGGCACATCGAGGTACAGATCCTCGCGGACTCGACCGGCGACGACGCAGGCACGATCCACCTGTTCGAGCGCGACTGCTCGGTCCAGCGGCGCAACCAGAAGGTCGTCGAGATCGCCCCGGCGCCGAACCTCGACCCGTCGATCGCGGCCGCGCTCCACCGCGACGCCGTCGCCTTCGCCCGGTCCATCGGCTACGTGAACGCCGGCACCGTGGAGTTCCTCCTCGACACCGATGGCGAGCGGGCCGGCCAGCACGTCTTCATCGAGATGAACCCGCGCATCCAGGTCGAGCACACCGTGACCGAGGAGGTCACGGACGTCGACCTCGTGCAGTCACAGATGCGGATCGCGGCGGGGGAGACGCTCGCCGACCTCGGCCTGACGCAGGACACGGTGTCCGTGCACGGCGCCGCGCTGCAGACCCGCATCACGACCGAGGACCCGACGCAGGGCTTCCGACCGGACACGGGCAAGATCACGACGTACCGGAGCCCCGGCGGCGCGGGGGTCCGGCTCGACGGCGGCACCATCGCCACCGGCGCCCAGATCAGCCCGCACTTCGACTCGATGCTCGCGAAGATGACCTGCCGCGGGCGTGACTTCCCGACGGCGGTCGCCCGCGCGAAGCGCGCCCTCGCCGAGTTCCGCATCCGCGGCGTGAGCACGAACATCCCGTTCCTCCAGGCCGTCCTCGAGGACCCGGACTTCGCCCGCGGCGACGTCTCGACGACGTTCATCGAGGAGCGCCCGCAGCTGTTCGGCGGCCACGTGTCGAAGGACCGCGGCACGAAGATCGTGCACTGGCTCGCCGACGTCACGGTGAACCAGCCGAACGGGGCGAGGCCGCCGCAGACCGTCGAGCCGAGCGAGAAGCTCCCCGCGGTCGACCTGACCGTCGCGCCGCCGGCCGGGCAGCGCGACCGCCTGCTCGAGGTCGGTCCTGCCGAGTGGGCCCGCGGACTGCGCGCACAGACCGCCCTCGCGGTCACCGAGACGACGATGCGGGACGCCCACCAGTCGCTCCTCGCGACGCGCGTCCGCACGAAGGACCTCGTCGCCGTCGCGCCGCACGTCGCCCGGCTGACCCCGCAGCTGCTCTCGATGGAGGCCTGGGGCGGCGCGACCTACGACGTCGCGCTCCGGTTCCTCGGCGAGGACCCGTGGGAGCGTCTGACGGCGCTCCGCGCGGCGATGCCGAACATCCCGATCCAGATGCTCCTGCGCGGCCGGAACACGGTCGGCTACACGCCGTACCCGACCGAGGTCACCGACGCCTTCGTGGCCGAGGCCGCCGCCAGCGGTGTCGACGTGTTCCGGGTGTTCGACGCGCTCAACGACGTCAGCCAGCTGCGTCCGGCCCTGGAGGCGGTGCTCGCCACCGGCACGTCGGTGGCCGAAGCGGCGCTCTGCTACTCGGGCGACCTGCTCGACCCGGCGGAGGACCTCTACACGCTCGATTACTACCTCCGCCTCGCGGAGCAGATGGTCGAGGCCGGCGCGCACGTCATCGGCATCAAGGACATGGCCGGCCTGCTCCGCGCCGGCGCGGCAGAACGGCTCGTCGCCGCGCTGCGCGAGCGCTTCGACCAGCCGGTGCACGTGCACACGCACGACACCGCCGGCGGGCAGCTCGCGACCCTCCTCGCCGCCGCGCGCGCCGGGGCCGACGCCGTCGACGTCGCCGCGGCCCCGATGGCCGGCACCACGAGCCAGCCGAGCATGTCCGCGCTCGTCGCCGCCCTCGCGCACACCGAGCGCGACACCGGCCTCGACCTCGCCGCGGTGGGCGACCTCGAGCCGTACTGGGAGGCGGTCCGCCGCGCGTACGCCCCGTTCGAGTCAGGGCTGCCCGGGCCGACCGGGCGCGTCTACCGGCACGAGATCCCCGGCGGGCAGCTCTCGAACCTCCGGCAGCAGGCCATCGCGCTCGGCCTCGGCGACCGCTTCGAGCAGGTCGAGGACTGGTACGCCGAGGCGAACCGCATCCTCGGCCGTCCGACCAAGGTCACGCCGTCCTCGAAGGTGGTCGGCGACCTCGCGCTGCAGCTCGCCGCCGTCGACGCCGACCCCGAGCACTTCGAGCAGCACCCGGAGCAGTACGACATCCCGGACTCGGTCGTCGGGTTCATGGCCGGCGAGCTCGGCGACCTGCCCGGCGGCTGGCCGGAGCCGTTCCGCTCGAAGGTCCTCGAGGGCCGCGACGTCCGCATCGAGGTCACGCCGGTGCCCGACGCCGAGCGTGCGCACCTCGACGTCCCGGGCCCCGAGCGGCAGCAGGCGCTGAACCGGCTCCTCTTCCCGCAGCCGACCCGGCAGTTCGAGGCCGTCCGGCAGCAGTACGGGGACCTGTCCGTCGTCCCCACGGTCGACTACCTCTACGGACTCCGCCCCGGGCAGGAGCACACCGTGCCGCTCGGCAGGGGTGTGGACCTCTTCGTCGGGCTCGAGGCCATCGGTGCGCCGGACGAGCGCGGGGTCCGCACGGTCATGGCGACGCTCAACGGGCAGCTCCGCCCGGTGGCCGTCCGCGACCGCTCGATCGAGGTCGAGACGAAGGCCGCCGAGAAGGCGGACCCGTCCGACCCGAAGCACGTGGCGGCGCCGTTCTCCGGCGTCGTGACACTCAAGGTCGCCGTCGGTGACGTCGTCGCAGCCGGTCAGGCCGTGGCGAGCATCGAGGCGATGAAGATGGAAGCGGCCATCACGGCGCCCGTCGCGGGCACCGTCGGCCGACTCGCGATCCCGGCGACGCAACAGGTCGACGCCGGAGACCTCCTGGTGGTGCTGCAGTAACGTGACCGTCCGTCCCATCCGCCTGTTCGGCGACCCCGTCCTCCGTTCCCCCTCCGACCCGATCCGCCCCGAGGCGCTCGGGTCCCAGGGCGTCCGGGACCTCGTGCAGGACCTCATCGACACCGTCAAGGAACCCGGTCGCGCCGGTGTGGCCGCGCCGCAGATCGGCGTCGGGCTGCGTGCGTTCTCGTACAACGTCGACGGCGAGGTCGGGTACGTCCTCAACCCCGAGGTCGTCGAGGTCTCCGGCGAGCCCGTCCTCATGGAGGAGGGCTGCCTCTCCGTCCCCGGTCTCGGCTACCCGACCCGGCGGTACCCGCACGCGAAGGTCAGCGGTGTGGACGTCGACGGCAACGAGGTGGTCCTCGAGGGCGACGGGCTCATGGCCGAGGCGCTCCAGCACGAGGTCGACCACCTCGACGGCACCGTCTACGTGATGACGCTCGACCCGGAGGTCCGGCGGCAGGCGCTCCGCGACATCCGCGCGCAGGACTGGTTCCACTAGCCCGGACGCCCGCGCGGCCGTGACACCCCCACGGGGGATTCCCGGCTCGTCCCGGAGAAGAGGTACCGTACCTCCGTCGGCTTCCCACCGACGACGTACCCCCACACCCCCAGGACACCATCATGGCCGCTCAGGACAACGAGCTCAGCTCGCACCGCACCCGCACCAACCTCCGACCCGAACCGGTCGCCTCGACGACGTCGTCGACGGCCGTGCTCGACGCACCCGCCGCGGAGATGCCCGCGCAGGGCTGAGTGGGCGCGCGGCGCCCCGCGCACACCGCGACGCCCGGGAGGCCCGGTGCCGGTCCCAGGGACCGGCACAGGGCCTCCCGGGCGTCGCGTCGAGATCGTCAGCCGCGTCGGCGACGGCTGGTCACCACCGGCGTCGCGGTGGTCTGCACCTTCGAGCCCGAGTAGATGTGCTCGATGTCCGCGGCGAAGTCCCGCATGATCACCGGACGCTTGATCGTCAGCTTCGGCGTGAGGTGCCCGGACGCCTCGGTCAGGTCGGTGTCGAGGATGGTGAACGACCGGACGGACTCGGCCCGCGACACGCGCTGGTTCGCGGCGTCGATGGCCTCCTGGACGGCCTGGTGCACGCGCTCGTCGTAGGCCGCCTCGTGCGGGGACAGCGCGGGGGAGATACCGCGCGCCTCGCACCAGCCCGGCAGCATGTCGCGGTCGAGCGTGACGAGGGCCGCGACGAAGGGCTTGCCCTCGCCGACGACGATCGCCTGGCCGACGACGGGGTGCTCCCGGATGCCGTCCTCGAGCGGTGCCGGGGCGACGTTCTTGCCGCTGGCGGTGACGATGAGCTCTTTCGCACGGCCGGTGACGGTCAGCACCCCGTCGGCGTCGAGCCGACCGAGGTCACCGGTGCGGAACCAGCCGTCGACGAACGCCTTCTCGGTCGCCTCGTCGTTGTGCCAGTACCGGTCGAAGACGTCGACCCCGCGGATGAGGATCTCGCCGTCGTCCGCGATCCGCACCTCGACCCCGGGCAGCGCGCGGCCGACGGTGCCGATCCGCAGCTCCGCCGCCCGGTTGACCGTCGCGGGGGCGGTCGTCTCGGTGAGGCCGTAGCCCTCGAGGATCAGGACGCCGATCGAGCGGAAGAAGTGCGACAGCCGCGGCGAGAGCGGCGCCGAGCCGCTGACGGCGTACCGGACGCGTCCACCGATCGCGTCGCGGAGCTTGGCGTAGACGAGCCGGTCGAAGAGGCGGAAGCGCAGGCGGAGCCCGAGCGGGACCTTCCCGGTGGCGAGGGCCTCCGAGTGGGCGACCGCGGTGGCCGCCGCCGCGCGGAAGATCCGGCCCTTGCCGCCGAGGTCGGCCTTCTGTTCGGCGGAGTTGTAGATCTTCTCGAACACCCGCGGCACCGCGAGCAGGAACGTCGGCCGGAAGGTCGACACGGCCTTCATGAGGTCCTTGGTGTCGGGTTCGTGCCCGACCATGACCCCGGCGGAGAGGGACATCGCCGCGATGAAGCGCGCGAACACGTGCGCCATCGGGATGAACAGGAGCGTGGACGAGCCCTCGGCGATGACCTCGGGCATGGCCTCCGACGCGCCCTCCACCGTGGCCGTGAAGTTGTCGTGCCGGAGCACGCAGCCCTTCGGCCGGCCGGTGGTGCCCGACGTGTAGATGATCGTCGCGTCGTCGTGCCCGTGCACGGCGGCGGTGCGGGCGTCGAGCTCCTCGTCGGTGACGTCCTCGCCGAGCCGGGCGAGGTCGTCGAGGCCGCCGCCGTCCATCGTCCAGTGCTGCCCGAGGTGCGGCAGATCGGGGGCGATGGCGGCGACGCGTCGGGCGTGCTGCTCCTGCTCGACGACGATGGCGACGGCCTCCGAGTCCGCGAGGATCCAGCGGATCTGGTCGGGGGAGCTCGTCTCGTACACCGGGACGGACACGAGTCCGGCGGTCCACACCGCGAAGTCGACCAGCGTCCACTCGAGCCGGGTGCGGGAGAGGATCGCGACGTGCGCGCCCGGTCCGAGCCCGGCTGCGACGAACCCCTTCGCGATGGCCCG
This sequence comes from uncultured Curtobacterium sp., assembly GCA_913778205.1. Classification (GTDB taxonomy): domain Bacteria; phylum Actinomycetota; class Actinomycetes; order Actinomycetales; family Microbacteriaceae; genus Curtobacterium. Next base: position 77,898 of record CAJYUW010000051.1, on the reverse strand, counting down.
GATGCGCGCGAGGGTCTCGGCCGCGGTGATCGGCGTCCACGTGTTGCCGTGCCGCTCGGCCAGGACGGGGCGGTCCGGGGTCAGGCGTGCGCGCTCCGTGAGGAGGCGCGCCGCGGAACCGTGGTCGGGCGCGACGGGACCCGCGCTGGGACGCGAGGCGTGCCTCCCGGTCGGCGCCTGCGCGGGTGCGCCGCTCGGCGGGGCGGCATCAGCGGGTGCGCCGCTCGACGGGGCTGCGGCAGACCGCTGACCGGGTCCGGTGGTGGTGGCGGTGGTGAGGCGCTCGGGTCGCTGATCGTTCACGGTGACTCCCTCGTCGGCCGGTTCGATTCGATCGCGCCTCATCGTCGAGGCGACACCGCCAGCATAGGGGTCCGTACAGGGAGAAGCGCGTGGCGGAAGCCGAGCGTTCGGTGTGGACACCGCGAACCGGTAGGCTCGTGGACCGTGCACGCCATCGGAATCGACATCGGGGGCACCAAGATCGCGGGAGCGGTCGTCTCGGAGCTCGGCGAGATCCTCGCCGAGGACCGCGTCGCCACGAACGCTGCGGACCCGGACGCCATGCTCGACGACGTCGTGACGATGGTCACGCGCCTGCGGGCCTCGCACGAGGTCGGCGCGGTCGGGGTCGCGGCGCCGGGCTTCATCGATGCGTCGCAGTCGATCGTCTACTACACGCCGAACATCCGGTGGCGGAACGAGCCGCTGCGGCAGAAGCTCCAGCAGCGCATCGGCGACCTGCACATCACCGTCGACAACGACGCCAACGCGGCGGGCTGGGCGGAGTTCCGCTTCGGTGCCGGGCGGCTCGTGTCCGACATGACCATGCTCACGATCGGCACCGGGGTCGGCGGGGCGATCGTCACCGAGGACCGCCTCTTCCGCGGGGGCTTCGGCACCGGCGGCGAGATCGGCCACCTCCGCATCGTCCCGAACGGCCTGCCCTGCGGCTGCGGCGCCCGCGGGTGCATCGAGCAGTACGGCTCGGGTCGTGCCCTGCAGCGCATGGCGAACGACGTGGCGGACGCCGGCGGCATCGGGTCCGCCCTCGCCGACGCCCGCGAGCAGAACGGTGGCCACCTCGACGGCAAGATCGTGGGCGACCTGATCCTCGCGGACGACCCGGGCGCCCTCGCGGCGCTGCGGCGGCTCGGTCGACACCTCGGTGAGGCCTGCGCCTCGCTGTCCGCCGTGCTCGACCCGCAGCTGTTCGTGTTCGGCGGCGGCGTCGCGAGCGCGGGCGACCGACTGCTCGAGCCGATCAAGCAGGCCTACCTCGGCAACCTCCCGGCCCGCGGGTACCACCCGGAGCCGGACTTCGTGATCGCGGAGCTCGTCAACGACGCCGGCGTCGTCGGCGCCGCGGACCTCGCCCGGATCCACGCCCGCACGGCGTAGGATCCGGCTCGGTCCCGTCGCCGCGGATGTCCGTCCCGAACTGGAGTCGATGATGACCTACTGGCTGCTGAAGAACTTCCTGCTCGGCCCGCTCATCCTCACGCTCTTCCGACCGTGGGTCGTCGGCCGTGAGCACGTGCCCACGAAGGGCCCGGTGATCTTCGCGTCGAACCACATCTCGTTCATCGACTCGGTGATCCTGCCGGCCGTCCTCGACCGGCGCATCTCGTTCCTCGCGAAGAGCGACTACTTCACCGGGCGCGGCCTCAAGGGCTGGGCCACGAAGACCTTCTTCAACGCGATCGGACAGCTGCCGATCGACCGGTCCGGCGGCAAGGCGTCCGAGGCGTCGCTCCGCACGGGCCTGCAGGTCCTCGCACGCGGGGAGCAGCTCGGCATCTACCCCGAGGGCACGCGCAGCCCGGACGGCAAGCTCTACCGCGGGCGCACCGGCATCGCCCGGATGATCCTCGAGGGGCGGGTCGTCGTCGTGCCGGTCGCCATGGTCGGCACCCGCGAGGTCCAGCAGATCGGCCAGCGCTTCCCGAAGATCAAGCGCGTCGGCGTCGTGTTCGGCAAGCCGCTCGACTTCTCCCGGTTCCAGGGCTTCGAGACCGACCGGTTCATCCTGCGCAGCGTCACCGACGAGGTCATGCACGAGCTCGCCGGCCTGAGCAAGCAGGAGTACGTCGACGTGTACGCGACGAGCGTCAAGGAGCGGGCGTCGTCCGCGCGCGAGCAGGTCATGAGGGAGCGGGGCGCGGCCTCCGGACGGTAGGCTCGCAGGGTCCGGCAACCCGGCCGGACGGCGGGTCACCGACCGGAGAGCCGGTCGCCCGACCGGCCGTGAGCCCAGAACACCGAGGTAACGCCCTTGTTCGAGTCGACCGACTTCGTCGCCCTGCAGGATCCGGACGTCATCGAGGGCCTCGACCATTGGCGCACGCTCCCGATCAAGCAGCAGCCGACCTGGCCGGACCCGGTCGCGGCAGAGGCCGCCTCCGCCGAGATCGCCACGCTGCCGCCCCTCGTGTTCGCGGGCGAGGTCGACAAGCTGCGTGACCGCCTGGCCGCCGCGGCGCAGGGCAAGGCCTTCCTGCTCCAGGGCGGGGACTGCGCCGAGACCTTCGCGGGCGCCACTGCCGACTCCATCCGCGACCGCGTCAAGACGATCCTGCAGATGGCCGTCGTGCTCACCTACGGCGCGTCGATGCCCGTCATCAAGATGGGGCGCATGGCCGGGCAGTTCGCCAAGCCGCGCTCGAGCGACTTCGAGACCCGCGGCGACGTCACGCTGCCGGCCTACCGGGGCGACATCGTCAACGGCTACGACTTCACGCCCGAGAGCCGCCAGGCCGACCCCCGCCGCCTCGTGCAGGGCTACCACACGGCCGCGTCCACGCTGAACCTCGTGCGTGCCTTCACCCAGGGCGGGTTCGCCGACCTGCGTCAGGTGCACTCGTGGAACAAGGGCTTCGCCTCGAACCCCGCGAACGCCCGCTACGAGCACCTCGCGCAGGAGATCGACCGTGCGATCCGGTTCATGGACGCCTGCGGTGCCGACTTCGACGAGCTCAAGCACGTCGAGTTCTACGCCTCGCACGAGGGCCTGCTCATGGACTACGAGCGTCCGATGACCCGGATCGACTCCCGGTCCGGCCTGCCGTACGACACGTCCGGACACTTCATCTGGATCGGGGAGCGGACCCGGGACATCGACGGCGCGCACGTCGACTTCCTGTCGCGCGTGCGGAACCCGATCGGCGTCAAGCTCGGCCCGACCACCTCGGTCGACGACATGAAGGCGCTCGTCGAGAAGCTCGACCCGAACCGCGAGCCCGGACGCCTGACGTTCATCACGCGCATGGGTGCCGGCAAGATCCGCGACGAGCTGCCGAAGCTCCTCGAGGCGATCAAGGGCATGGACGCGAACCCGCTGTGGGTGACCGACCCGATGCACGGCAACGGCCTCACCACCCCGACCGGCTACAAGACCCGACGGTTCGACGACGTCGTGGACGAGGTCCTCGGCTTCTTCGAGGCGCACCGCGAGGTCGGCACGTACCCGGGCGGCATGCACGTGGAGTTGACGGGCGATGACGTCACGGAGTGCCTCGGCGGCTCGGAGCACATCGACGAGGCCACGCTCGCAACCCGCTACGAGTCCCTCTGCGACCCGCGCCTCAACCACATGCAGTCGCTCGAGCTCGCGTTCCTGGTGGCCGAGGCGCTCGGCGCGCACCCGCACGCCGCGCGCTGAGCGCGGCGCACCCGCACGCCGGGCGCTGGGCGCGGCGCACCCGCACGCCGGGCGCTGAGCGCGGCGCGCGGGTGACGCGCCGGGGCGGGCGCGCCCGGGCGTGCGCGCCCGCCGCGCTGCGCGCCCGCGCGTCGAGGGAGCGCGGAAGCGACAGATCCCTGCGGTGCCGACGCAGGGATCTGTCGCTTCCGCGACCATGTTGCGGACGCTGGCAACGTGTCTGTCGCTTCGGTGGTGTGGACGGACCCTCCGTCGGACGGGAGGCACGGCACCCGCTTGCACCGCGCCTCCCGTCCGACGGATGGTCGCGCTCGGCGCGGCGCCGCCAGCCTCGCGAACGCGCGTACGCGATGGCGACAGTTCCCCGCGGTCCGACTCGACGATCCTGTCGCCCTCGCGACAGTGACGCGGGCGGGAGCCGCAACGCTGTCGCTTTCGCGACAGCGACGCGACCGGGGCGACGATCCCGTCGCTCGCGCTGCCGCGCTGCCGCGCTGCCGCGCTGCCGCTACTGCTCGTACGCCAGCGTGATCGTGTCGCCGCGGTGCACGGTCGTGCCGGCGCCCGGGTCCGTCGACTGGACCGGGAGCGTGGCCTTCCAGTCGTAGAAGCCGCACAGGATGTTCGTGCAGTCCGGTACGGAGACCTTGAGCCCGAGACCCTCGAGCGTGCTCGTCGCGTCGTTGATGGTCTTCCCGTGCACGTCCGGCAGCGTGATCGGCGCGGGGCCCTTCGACACCACGACGTCGATGGTCGTGCCCTGCACCGCCGGGTCGTCCGTGGCGCTGGCGGAGATGATCTGTCCCGCCGGGACCTGGTCGTCGTACTTCGCGTCCTGCGTGCCGAGCTCCAGGCCGACACCCGTGAGGGTGGTCCGCGCGTCGTCGACGGTCGAGCCCACGACGTCCGGCACCGGGCCGAGCGACACCGTGAGGGTGACCGGTCCGCGTTCGGCGTAGGTGGTCGCGGTGCCGAGGTCGACCGTGCCCGACGCGTCGCGACCGGTCGCGGCGATGACGGTGTCCTTCGCGGCGTCGGCGGAGAACTGGTACCGGGTGTCCTGCATCTCGAAGTCGTCGTCGAGCGCGGCGGTGACGGTCGACTCCGGTTGCCCCACGATCGCGGGGAGGGCGATCATCCGCGGGCCGTTCGACAGGACGAGCTGGATCGCCGTGCCCTTGCGGACCTCGCGCTCCGCCGCGGGCTTGGTCGTCGAGACCGCGCCCTTCGCGACCACCGCGTCGAAGCGGTGCCCGGTGGTGGTCGCCGTCCGGAGTCCCTGCGCCTCGAGGAGCTGACGGGCCTGCGTGATGCTCTTGCCCGCGACCTCGGGGATGCGGACGTTGCCCAGCGGTCCGGGCCCGTACACCCAGCCGATCGTCCCGCCGACGATCGCGAGCAGCACGACGATCGCGAGCACGATCCAGCCGCGCTTCCGACGCTTGGCCGACTTGTCCGCGAGTCGCTGCGCCGCCGGCGAGAGCACACCGGGCTGCGCGCCGGTGCGGCGGGGCCCGGGCTGGTTGCGACCGCGGGGCGCGGTCGCGCCGGCACCGCGGTCGAGCACGGTCGTCGCGTCGGTCGCGTCGTCGTCCGGTGCGGAACCGAACGAAGCGGGCGTCTGGGACGCCGGGCCGTCGGACGGGAGGATCGCGGTCGCGTTCTCGGGACGCAGGACGGCCGTGCGGTACTGACCGGTGGCGCGGGGCGCACCGCCGGCCATGTGGTCGAGCATCTCGCGGGCGTCGGCCGGCCGGTCGCCGGGGTTCCGTGCGGTCGCCCAGGCCACGAGCTCGTCGAGCTCCGGCGGGACGCCCGGCACCGAGGCGCTCGGGGGCGGCACGGTGTCGTTGGCGTGCTGGTAGGCGATCTGCATCGGCTGGTCGCCCTTGTAGGGCTGCTCGCCGGTGAGCATCTCGTAGAGCATGATGCCGAGCGCGTAGATGTCGCTGCGGGAGTCGGCGGCCCCGCGCGTGACGAGCTCGGGGGAGAGGTACGCGATCGTGCCGAGCAGCGCGGCCCCGGTCGCGGTGTTCGCGGTGGTGGCCCGCGCGAGCCCGAAGTCGCCGAGCTTGATCCGCCCGTCGTCGGCGAGCAGGACGTTCTCGGGCTTGAGGTCGCGGTGCACGATCCCGGCCCGGTGCGCGGAGGCGAGGCCAGCGAGGACGGCGCGGAGGATGTCGGTCGCCTGCTCCGGCGTCAGCGCGTGGTGCTCCTGCAGGAGGTCCCGCAGCGTGATGCCGGGGATGTACTCCATGACGATGTAGGCGGTGTCGTCCTCGGCGCCCTGGTCGTAGACGCCGACGAGGTTGGGGTGGGACAGTCGCGCGGCCGACCGGGCCTCCTGGATGAAGCGCTCCCGGAACGCCTGGTCGTCGGCGAGGTGCCCGTGCATGATCTTGATCGCGACCCGGCGTTCGAGTCGGACGTCGGTCGCGAGGTACACCGTCGCCATGCCGCCGCGGGCGATGCGCGAGCGCACACGGTACCGACGGTCGATCATGCGACCGATCATCGGGTCCGTGGCGTTCGTGGTCATCTGCGGCATTCTACGAATCCGGACTGCACGAGCCCGTGCTGACGCTCCGACCGTTACCCGATCTCGACCTCCGGGACGACGCGGACCGGCCGACGGACGACGCGGACCGGCCGAGGGACGACGTGGACCGGCCGAGGGACGACGTGGACCGGCCGGTCGGACAGGCGGCGCGGCGGCTGGACCGTCAGAGCGAGGCGAGCCAGGTCTCGGCCGGGGCCGCCCACTTCGCGTACGCCGTCGGGTACGCCGACACCTGCACGGCCTGTGCGGCGTCCGTCACGCTCATCGACGACCACCCGGACACGCCGAGGAGTCCCCGCGTGTGGCCGGGGTTGCCGACGAAGAAGCGCTTCGCGGCCGTCGCCGGGTCCTGCAGCGAGGCCTTGCTGCCCCATCCCTGGCTCGGTCGCTGCTGGAAGAGCCCGACCGAGTCGCGGTCGCCGTGCGACAGGTTGCGCAGGCTGGACTCCTGCATCGCCGCCGCGAGGGCCACGACGAGCCCGCGCTGCGGCACGCCGAGCGACCGGCCGACGCTGACGATCGTCGCCGCGTTCCGCCACTGCTCGGCGCTGAGCACCGTGGTGCCGCTCGATGCACCACCGGACGACGTCGCCCCCGAGGTGGACACCGCGGCCGACGCGGTGGCGCTCGGGAGCACGAGGGTCTTGCCGGCGTAGATCGTGCTCGTGTAGCTGAGGCCGTTCGCCGCGAGGAGCGCCTTCACGGACACGTGGTGCGCGGCTGCGATGGCGGCGATGGTGTCCCCGGTCGCGATCCGGACGGTGCCGCTGCTCGCGGTCGCCGAGGTGGTGCTCGCGGGACGGGTCGAGCCGCTCGCGGACCCGCCGGACGGTGCGGCTGCGGACGGCACCCGCAGCGTCTGGCCGGGGTAGATGACGCTGCGCTGGGAGAGGTTGTTGGCCGTGAGCAGCGCCTGGGTCGACACGCCGATCCGGGACGCGATGCCGGAGACCGTGTCGCCCGAGCGGACGTGGTAGCTGCTCGAGGCGGCCCCGGTGCTCGTCGTGGTGGCCCGCGTCGGTGCGGACTGGACGGCCGGGGTGCTCGCGAGGTGGAGGGTCTGCCCGGGGTGGATGATCGTGTTCCAGCCGAGGCCGTTGCGGACGAGGACCTCCTGCGCCGACAGGCCGAAGCGTGCGGCGATCGCCGACACGGTGTCGCCCTGTCGGACGGTGTACGTGGTCGGGGCCTTCGAGACGGCGGCGACCGTCGTGACGGCGGTCCGCTCGGGGCGGGCGACTGCGGTGGCGAACACCGGGCGGTCGCTCTCGTTCCGGTCCTGGTCGACGTGCCGCTTGTCGGAGCCGCCCTCGTCGTCGTGCCGGGGCTGCGCGTGGATGACGGGACCGGTCAGGCCGGCGGTCACCGCGATCGTCCCGGCGAGCACGATGGGCATGGTCGCGAAGCGGGCGGAGCGTGCGCGCCGGGCGGCCTCGTCTGCAGCGTTGTCCACGGGGTCTCCTGTCCTCGGTGAGCCGTCCACGCGCGCGTGTGCGCACTCACAGGTGGCTCCACGCTGGCACGCGTTGATTCCCAAGTCAACCAGAGAGTCGCGTGTTGCGTGTGTGACCAATGTGACGAACGATATGCGCGGCATCGCGGCGGCGCTCTGGCAACATGGGCGTCGTGAGTCCCGCACCCACTGACGATGCAAGCCTGTCCGAGCGCTGGCTGACGGTCCCCGACCTCGTCGAGCTGTTCGGCGTGACCCCCGGCCGGATCCACCGGCTCTTCGAGCAGAAGACGCTCCTGCCCGCGCGGGTGGACGGCGTGCTGAAGGTCCCGAGCGAGTTCCTCGACGGCGCCGAGCCCCTCCCCGAACTGCGCGGCACGCTGATCGTGCTCGCCGACAACGGCTTCTCCGACGACGAGGCCGTCCGCTGGATGCTGGCGGTCGAGGACGCGATCGGCGACTCGCCGATCAACGCCCTGCGCGCCGGTCGCAAGGCCGAGGTGCGCCGCGTCGCGCAGTCGCTGCTCTGATCGTGTCGTCGCGGCCCGGTGTGGGTCGCGACCGCTGACGGCCGGGAGGCGCGGTGCGGGCCCGCACCGTCCCTCCCGGCCGACGACGTGGTCGCGTCGGTGCGCGCCGGACCCGGCTACGCGACGCGGCGGACGACCGTGTCGGCCAGCGCGACGAGCTGCTCGCGCGCCGACGGGGTGAGCGGCGCGGCCTGGAGGGCCGCCTTCGCGCGCTGGACGTGCCGGTCGATCGAGCGCTCCACCGCGGCCACCGCACCCGACTCGGTGAGGGTCGCGCGGAGCATCTGCACCTGGGCCTCGTCGAGGTCCGGGTCGCCGAGGAGTTCGTCGAGCAGCTGGCGCGGCCCGGGCGGCAGGGTCTTCCGCGCGCTCGCGATGAGGACGGTCCGCTTGCCCTCGCGCAGGTCGTCGCCGGCCGGCTTGCCCGTGACGTCCGGGTCGCCGAAGACGCCGAGCACGTCGTCGCGCAGCTGGTACGCCACGCCGAGCGGGAGGCCGAACGAGCGGAGCCCCTCGAGCTGCGCCTCGCTCGCCCCCGCCACGAGCGCCCCGATCACGAGCGGGGCCTCGACCGAGTACTTCGCGGACTTGAACACGATGACGCGTTGCGCCCGGAGCAGGTGCTCGCTCTCGTCGATCGCCGGCCAGGCCGTCTCCTCGTGCACGTCGAGGTACTGGCCCGCCGTCACGTCGAGCCGCATCGCGTGGAACTCCTGGCGGACCACCCGGGCGCGGGCCGGCTCGAGGAGCGCGAGGCCCTCGTCGAAGACCGAGTCGCTCAGGGAGAGCAGCAGGTCCCCGAGCAGGAGTGCCGAGTTCGTGCCGTACTGTGCCCGGTCGCCGGTGAAGCCCGAATCGCGGTGCAGCGCCTCGAACCGACGGTGCACCGCCGGGAGCCCACGACGGGTGTCCGAGCGGTCCATGATGTCGTCGTGCACGAGGGCTGCCGCGTGGAAGACCTCCAGTGCGGCGGCGACGGTGACGACGGCCTCGGCCGTGGTCTGCCGCGAGCCCTCCGCGAGGGGGTCGAACGAGCCCGACCGACCCGCCACGGACTGCCATCCCCAGTAGCAGAACAGGGCCCGGAAGCGCTTGCCACCGGACAGGAGGTCCCGCGCGTACTCGTCGAACGGAGCGAGGTCGGGGCTGATCGCGAGGAGCCGTTCACGCTGCTCGTCCAGTGCCCGTTCGATCCGTGCGGAAACGAGGTCCACTAATCGCGTACTCTCAGCCACACTCCCTACCCTAGTGGAGCGGTCGAGACGTAGAATCGGCCAACCGAAACCTTGCGTCGATCCCAGGAACAGAGGGAACACAGATGCCACTCTCTGAGCAAGAGCAGCGCCTCCTCGAGGAGATGGAGCGCAGCCTCTACCAGAACGACTCCGACTTCGTCGCGCGCGTCACGCGGCGCCAGGGTCGACCGACCTACACGACGATCGCGGTCGGGGTGCTCGGTGCACTCGCCGGCGTGGCCGTCGTCGTCGTCGGGCTCGTGATCCGCCAGCCCCTGCTGGGGATCCTCGGGTTCGTCATCATGCTCGCAGGCGTGTTGTTCGCGCTGCGCCCTGGCATGCGTGCACCGAAGGCGAAGCCGGGTCGGACGCCGAAGTCCGGCCGGCCGTCCGGTCCGAAGTCGTCGTCGGGCGGCTCGTTCATGGACCGCATGAACGAGCGCTGGGACAAGCGCAACGAGCAGGGGCAGTAGCCCCTCCACACTCCTCCACGGGGTCGGTCCTTCGGGACCGGCCCCGTTTCGTGTGTCCGGGGCCCGGCGGCGTGCGTGACGCTGGGCCGGTTGACGTGCGGCGGCCGGTCGCACGACGTGCCGAGTGCGGGGCGCCCTGGTCGTACGACGGGTCGGCCGTGCCGAAGGTGAGCGGCATGTCTTGCGACCGAGTGCGCGGCGCCGGCCGGAGGTGCGGAGCGTTGCGCCGCGCGCGTTCGGCTCGCCTGATCACGAGACGTGGGGGCGGTCGACCGGGTTCGGTCGCACGACGTGCCGCGTGCGGGTCGCCCTGGTCGCAGGATGTGTCGGCGGCGCCGAAGGTGAGCGGCACGTTGTGTGACCAACGCCGGGCGGCCCGCGCGCGGCGCCGGGGTGGCCGCCCGACGGACGTGAGCGGCGTGGCGGGGGTGTGCCGCGCCTCCAGGCCGTTGCCGGGCTCTGAAAGTCCTCCACTTTCCTCCACGCCCTTCACCGCACCTCACAGCCCCGGAATTCCGGGGCTGAAGCATGCATGCGCGGCGGTTCACACCGCGTCGCACCGCCCCAGTTGGGGTCACAGGGGGGATTTCGGGAGCGGAATCCTGGGCAGGGGGAGGGGAGTGGAGTAAAGTGGGGCCAGTAACGGTCCGGTGGAGCGGAGGGGAGGCCCGACGTGCTGCTCGGTACCTACGCCCCGAAGCTCGACGAGAAGGGTCGCGTGATCCTCCCCGCCAAGTTCCGGGACGAGCTGTCCGGGGGGCTCGTGATGACCCGTGGGCAGGAACGCTGCGTCGTCGTCTTCAGCGCGGACACGTTCGAGGAACTCCACGAGCGCATCCGCACCGCACCGATGACGTCGAAGCGCACCCGGGACTACATGCGCCTGTTCCTCTCCGGAGCGAGCGCCGAGCAGCCCGACAAGCAGAACCGCGTCACGATCCCGCAGAACCTCCGCGACTACGCGGGGCTCGAGCGGGACCTGACGGTCATCGGCTCCGGTGACCGTGCCGAGATCTGGTCGACCCCCGCGTGGGAGGCCTACTACGCCGAGGTCGAAGAGGGCTTCGCCGACAACGACGAGGAGGTGATCCCGGGGATCTTCTGATCCGCGGATCGGGACTCCCAGCCGTGGTGCCCTGACGTCACTTCCCCGACGTCAGGTCGCATGGATGGGGATCCGGACCCGCGGCCCGGAAGGCACAGGGGCTGACATGGCCGACAACGAACCGAACCAGGAGCGCTTCCCGCACACGCCGGTGATGCTCGAGCGCATCGTCGAGCTGTTCACGCCGACGCTCGAGGGCCCGGGCAAGGTCGTCGTCGACGCCACGCTCGGGATGGGTGGGCACTCCGAGGGGCTGCTCGAGCGGTTCCCGGAGCTCACCGTCATCGGGCTCGACCGCGACACCGACGCGCTCGGCATCGCGGGGGACCGGCTCGCCCGCTTCGGTGACCGCGTCCGCCTCGTGCACACCGTGTACGACGGCATCGCGGAGGCGATCGAGGGCGAGGGCTTCGACGAGGTCGACGGCGTCCTGTTCGACCTCGGCGTGAGCTCGCTGCAGCTCGACCGTGCCGAGCGCGGCTTCGCCTACAGCCAGGACGCCCCGCTCGACATGCGCATGGACCGGACCGAGGGGCAGACCGCGGCCGACGTCCTCGCGACCTACGACGAGGGCGAGCTCCGCCGGATCTTCCAGCGGTACGGCGAGGAGAAGCTCGCCGGACGCTACGCCCGAGCGATCGTCGACCGCCGTGCCACGAAGCCGTTCACGATGTCCGGCGACCTCGTGCAGGTGCTGCACGACGCGACCCCGGTGGCGATCCAGCGGCAGGGGCACCCCGCGAAGCGCGTGTTCCAGGCGCTCCGCATCGAGGTGAACGCGGAGCTCAGCGTCCTCGAACGGGCCATCCCGGCAGCGCTCGACGCGATCGCGGTCGGCGGACGGATCGTCGTCGAGTCCTACCAGTCCCTCGAGGACCGCATGGTGAAGCGCGAGCTCGCCGCGCGCACCACGTCCTCCGCGCCGGCGGGGCTGCCCGTCGAGCTCCCCGAGCACCGCCCCACGTTCCAGCTGGTCATCAAGGGCGCGGAACTGGCCGACGAGGCCGAACGCGCCGCCAACCCCCGAGCCATCCCCGTGCGCCTGCGCGCGGCCGAACGGATCCGGAAGTGACATGAGCACGAACCTCGCACTCGTCGACCCCGTCGTCCCGTCCAGCGCGCCCCGACCGACGAAGCGGGACCGGCCAGGCGGGCAGGACCGGCCCGAGCTCGTCGAGGTCGCACCGAGCAAGGCGCAGCGTCGTGCCCGCCCCCGCATCGCCTACGCGATCGTGGCCGTCTCGGCGCTCGGCATCCTGCTCCTGGCCCAGCTCGGCATCAGCATGGTGCTCAGCCAGGGGGCGTACACGCTCAGCTCGCTCGACGCCGAACAGACGAAGCTCACGCGCACGCAGCAGTCGCTCTCGGAGGACCTCCGCGTGCTGGACTCCCCGCAGAACCTCGCGCGGAACGCCCAGGGCCTCGGCATGATCGCGAACTCGACGCCGGTCTACCTCGACCCGGAGACCGGCCGCGTGTACGGGACGCCCACCCCGGCGAAGGCCGACGAGGGGACGGCGGCGACCGAGAACCTCGTGCCGAACTCGCTGCTGCAGGACGTGCCGCTGGTCACCAAGGGGTCGGAGAAGGCCGCGGCCGAGGAGGCCGGCGCCGCGGGCTCCGGGGCGACGGCGTCCACGGACGGCACCGGCGCGCGGTCCGCCGACGGCACCGGCGCGTCCGAGGGTGTCGGCGGGAGCACGGCCGACGCTGAGAAGACCGGCGGTGCCAGCGCGTCGGACGGGGCATCCCCGAAGTCGTCCGTAGAGTCCGACCCGAACCAGCTCCAGGCGCCCACGACCCGGTGACCAGGGAGCTGGTGCCCGCCACCGGGACCGCCACGGACGGACCCGGCCGTGCCGGGACCGCCACCGGCGGGCCCGGCAGCACCGGGACCGCCACCAGCGGCCTCGGGAGCACCGGGACCGCCACCACCGGGAAGGACCGCGCCGCGTGACCAAGACGATCCGCAACCGACGACTGCGCTACAGCGTGGTGATGATGGCCGTGATCGCCCTCGTGGCGGTGTTCGTCGTCCGGCTCGTCGACATCCAGGTGGTCCAGGCCGCCGACCTCGACAAGGCATCGGCGGCGAAGCGGAGCATCCCGGTCACGGTCTACGGCGACCGCGGGGCGATCGTCGACCGGAACGGGGTCGAACTCGCCGACAGCGTCACCCGGTACAACATCACGACGGCACCCCGCCTGGTCTCGGCGTTCCGGGGGAAGCTCGGGGGCACGCGGGTCAAGGAGATCAGCGTCGGCGCAGCGCTGGACGCCCTCGTCACGGCCTCCGGCGGTGACCTGAAGGTCATGCGGGAGAACATCGCGGCGGACCCGGAGTCGGACTTCGCGTACCTCGTCAAGGGCCTCGACGTGAAGCACTACGAGGCCGTCACCGCACTGCAGATCCCGTGGGTCTACGCCCAACCGCAGGCCGCCCGCGTGTACCCGACCGGTGCGACCACGGGCAACGTCACCGGCTTCCTCGGCACCGACGGCGCACAGGCCGGCCTCGAGCTGGCCTACGACCGGTGCCTGGCAGGGGTGGACGGGTCGCAGACGTACGAGCGCGGCGCAGACGGCGTGCAGCTCCCCGGCTCGACCGTGACGACGAAGCAGGCGAAGGACGGTGGGACGCTCGAGACGACGATCGACAGCGACCTGCAATACATGGCGAACCAGACGATCGCGTCGGCGGGCAAGCAGTTGCAGGCGCAGTCCGCCACGGCGACGGTCATCAAGGTGAAGACCGGTGAGGTGCTCGCGGTCGCCGACTGGCCGACCGTCGACCCCAACGACGTGGACGCGACGACGGACAAGGGCGCGTTCGGGTCCCGCGCGATCACGGACACGTACGAACCCGGTTCCACGATCAAGGCCGCGATCGCCGCGGCCCTCATCAACGAGGGCAAGTCGAGCCCGACCGACGGCACCACCGTCCCGTACTCGCGGACGTTCCCGTGGGGCGGGTCGATCCACGACGCCGAGTTCCACCCGACCGAGCAGCTGACGCTCACCGGGATCCTGCAGGACTCGTCGAACGTCGGCATCACCGAGCTCGGCGAACGCCTGACCAAGCAGCAGCGCTACGACTACATGCGGAAGTTCGGCCTGTTCGAGTCCCAGTCGGCGATCGACTACCCGGGTCAGCCGGGCATGCAGTACGGCGCGAGCCCCGCCTGGGACAGCCAGACCAACATCAACTCGATGTTCGGGCAGGGCATCTCGACGACGGCGCTCCAGGTCGCGAGCATCTACCAGACGCTCGCGAACCAGGGTGTCCGGATCCCGCTCCACTTCGTCCAGGGGTGCCAGACCGCCGACGGGAAGGTGATCGACGCGCCCGACGTGCAGCCCCAGCGGGTCGTCTCGGCCAGCGCCGCCGAACAGACGGTCGGGATGCTCCAGAGCGTCGTCCGGGGCGGCACGCTCAACGGCATGGCGCCGATCTCCGGCTACAACGTCGCGGCGAAGACCGGTACGGCCGAGGTGGCCGAGGGCGCGAAGGGCTACGGCGGCCAGCGCATCATCTCGGTGGCCGGAATGGCACCTGCCGAAGACCCCCAGTATGTTGTCACGGTGACGTTCACGAAGCCGCAGACGAGCAAGTTCTCGTCCGGTGCGGCTCCGGCGTTCCGAACCCTCATGTCCCAGGTGCTCGAGAAGTACCGAGTAACCCCCTCCGCGTCCGAGGCGAAGCTGTACCCGTCCACGTGGTGAGGAAGAAGGAGCACTTGTCCGCACGGATCCCCCCGGTCCTCCGACCCGAACACCCCACCCCCCGATCGGTCGCCGAACTGGCGAACGGCTTCGGGCTGCGCGTCGTCGGCTCGGTCGACGGCGTCGAGACCACGGGTGTCACCCTGAGCGCTGCCGAGGTGCAGCCCGGTGACCTGTTCGTCGGTGTGCACGGCGCGAACCGCCACGGTGCCCAGTTCGCGACCGAGGCCGCCGAGCGCGGCGCCGTCGCGGTGCTGACGGACGCCGACGGTGTCGCCCTGGTGGAGCCCTCCGGTCTGCCGGTGCTCGTGGTCGACGACCCGCGTGCCGCACTCGGCGACGTCTCCGCGTGGGTGTACCGCACCCACGCGGACGAGGCCACCGACCTCCCGCAGCTCTTCGCGACGACCGGCACGAACGGCAAGACGAGCACCTCCTACATCCTGGAGGGCATCCTCAAGCAGCTCGGTCTCGTCGCCGGCCTGAGCTCCACGGCCGAGCGCCACATCGGCAGCCTCAGTGTCACGAGCCGTCTGACGACCCCCGAGGCGAGCGAGATGCACGCCCTGCTCGCCCGCATGCGCGAGGCCGAGGTCCGTGCGGTCGCCGTCGAGGTCAGCGCGCAGGCCCTCAGCCGGCACCGCGTCGACGGCATCGTGTTCGACGTCGCCGGGTTCACCAACCTGTCGCACGACCACCTCGACGACTACGCCGACATGGAGGAGTACTACCAGGCCAAGCTGCCGCTCTTCCAGCCCGAGCACGCCCGCCGCGGCGTCGTGTCGCTCGACACCGACTGGGGCCACCGGGTGGTCCAGGACTCCCGCATCCCGGTGACGACGATCACGGTGCACCCCGAGGTCGAGGCCGAGTGGCACGTCGACATCGTCGCGGCGCACGCGGCCTACACCGAGTTCCGGCTGACGGGGCCGGAGGGCCGCGAGCTGACCACCCGGGTGCCGCTCATCGGCTGGCACATGGCCGCGAACGCCGCGCTCGCGATCGTGATGCTCGTCGAGGGCGGCTTCGAGCTCGGCGCCATCGCCCAGGCCCTCGAGTCCGGTCACCGCCGCTACCCCGACGAGGACGAGCGCGAGGCCCGCGGCGAGGCGACCAGCGCGATCGAGTGCTACCTCCCCGGCCGGACCGAGCGCGTCTCCGGCGAGCACGGGCCGAGCGTGTACGTCGACTTCGGGCACAGCCCCGACGCGTTCGAGAACACCCTCGCCGCCGTCCGCCAGTTCACCCCCGGTCGCGTCCTCATGCTGTTCGGAGCGGACGGCGACCGCGACACCACGAAGCGCGCCGACATGGCCCGCGTGGCGGCAGCGGGCAGCGACGTCCTCGTGATCACGGACCACCACCCGCGCTTCGAAGACGCCGCGTCCATCCGGAAGACCCTGGTCGACGCCGCGCGTGCGGCGTACCCGGACCACGAGCTCCACGAGGTCAGCCCGCCCGAGGCCGCGATCCGCAAGGCAGTGAGCCTCGTCGGCGAGGGGGACTCGATCCTCTGGGCCGGCCCCGGTCACCAGGACTACCGCGACATCCAGGGCGTCCGCACGCCGTACTCCGCCCGCGACGAGGCCCGCCAGGCCCTCCGCGAGGCCGGTTGGGAGCCGAACGCCGGCCCCTCGGAGGAGACCCGATGATCCCGATGACCCTCGCCGAGATCGCCGCCGCGGTCGACGGCGAGCTGATCGGTGGCGCCCAGGCAACCGACGTCGCCGACCAGGCGGACCTCGTCGTCGACGGCTCCGTCGAGACGGACTCCCGTCTCGTCGCCCCCGGCAGCGTCTTCTTCGCCCTCCCGGGTGAAGTCACCGACGGCCGCCGCTTCGTGCCCGCCGCCACCGAGGCGGGCGCCGCGCTGGTCGTCACGCCCGAGCGCGTCGAGACCACCGCGCCGCAGATCGTCGTCGCCGACGGGTACGCCGCCCTCGCCGCGCTCGCCCACGACGTCGTCGCCCGGGTGCGCGCGTCCAGCGCCGACCGGGTGGACGCGGACGGCCGTCCCGCACCGCTCCGCGTCGTCGGCATCACCGGGTCGAACGGCAAGACGAGCACGAAGAACATGCTCGCCACGATCCTCGCGACCCAGGGCGCGACGATCGCGCCGAAGGGGTCGTTCAACAACCACGTCGGCGCACCGATCTCGATGCTGCGGATCACGCACGACACGCGGTTCCTCGTGGTCGAGATGGGCGCGAGCGGCACGGGCCACATCGCGAAGCTCGTCTCGATCGCGGAGCCCGACGTCGGCGTCGTCCTCAAGGTGGGCCTCGCGCACGCCGGCGAGTTCGGCGGGATCGAGGCCACCCAGAAGGCCAAGTCCGAGATGGTCACGGACCTGCCGGAGACCGCGACGGCCCTCCTCAACGTCGACGACGACCGCGTCGCCGCGATGCGCGGCCTGACGCGCGCCCGCGTCGTCGGCTTCGGCACGTCGGCGGACGCCGACTACCGCATCGCCGGCATCGAGACGGACAGGACCGGCACACGCTTCACGCTGACCGGGCCCGCCGCCGACCAGCCGGGAGGCACGGATCACCTCGGCGAGACCGCCGACGTCCGCCTCGCGATCATCGGGGAGCACCACGCGATGAACGCGAGCGCGGCGCTCACGGTGGCGAACCTGTGGGGCGTCCCCCTCGCCACCGGCGCAGCGGCGCTCGCGTCGATGACGCGAGCCGAGCGCTGGCGCATGGAGATCCTCCCGGGCGGCCCGGAGGGCGTGACCGTCATCAACGACGCCTACAATGCGTCGCCGGACTCGACCGCGGCCGCGTTGCGGACCCTGGCGCAGGTCGTGCGTCCGGGGGAGCGGGCCGTCGCCGTGCTCGGCGAGATGAGCGAGCTCGGCGAATTCGCGACCGAGGAGCACGACCGGCTCGGCCGACTCGTGGTCCGCCTCGGCATCGGACAGCTCGTGGTCGTCGGCCGCGGCGCGATGCCGATCCACCAGGCCGCCACCCTCGAGGGATCGTGGGACGGCGAGTCCGTGTTCACCGAGGACGTCGACGAGGCCGTCCGCACCCTGCAGACGATGCTGCGCCCCGGCGACGTCGTCCTGGTCAAGTCCTCGAACTCCGCCGGACTGCGCTTCCTCGGAGACCGACTCGGAGGAGTCACCGAATGATCGCGCTCCTGGTCGCCGGCGCCGTGTCGCTGGTGTTCACGCTGCTGCTCACGCCGCTCTTCATCAAGCTGTTCCACCGCCTCGGGTGGGGACAGTTCATCCGTGACGACGGTCCGCAGTCGCACCACACCAAGCGCGGGACCGCGACGATGGGCGGCATCGTCCTCATCATCGGCTCCGTGATCGGCTACTTCGTCGGACACCTCGTGGGCCGCGACTCCGTGACGCTGTCCGGCCTGCTCGTGCTGTTCCTCATGGTGGGCCTCGGCTTCGTCGGCTTCGTCGACGACTTCCTCAAGGTGCGGCGGCAGCGGAGCCTCGGGCTCGGTGGCTGGGCCAAGGTGCTCGGACAGGTGATCGTCGGCGTCGTCTTCGCCACGGTCGCGCTCGTCGTCCCGTCGAGCAACGGCAAGCCGCCGGCGTCGACGATGATCTCCGCGATCCGGGACATCCCGTGGCTCGACTTCATGGCGCTCGGGACCGTCATCGGCACGATCCTGTTCCTCGCGTGGATCGTGCTCCTCACGGTGTCGACGTCGAACGGCGTCAACGTGGCGGACGGCCTCGACGGTCTCGCGACCGGGTCGAGCATCCTCGCGATCGGGTCCTACGTCATCATCGGCTTCTGGCAGTCGAACCAGATCTGCGGCGGCGCACGGCTGGACGCGAGCACCGCGGACGCCTGCTACACGGTGTCCAACCCTCTCGACCTCGCGGTGGTCGCGGCCTCCGTCGTCGGCGGGCTCATCGGCTTCCTCTGGTACAACACCTCGCCGGCGCAGATCTTCCTCGGGGACACCGGCTCGCTGGGCCTCGGTGGCGCCCTCGCCGGGCTCGCCGTCCTCAGCCGCACCGAGCTGCTGCTCGTCCTCATCGGCGGGCTGTTCTTCATCGTCACCGGATCGGTCATCCTGCAGCGGGCGTACTTCAAGATCACGCACGGCAAGCGCATCTTCCGGATGAGCCCGCTGCACCACCACTTCGAGCTGAAGGGGTGGGCCGAGGTGACGGTCGTCGTCCGGTTCTGGATCATCGCGGGCCTGTGCGTCGTCGGTGGTGTCGGCCTGTTCTACCTGGAGTGGATCACCCGTGTCGGCTGACGCGGCGGCGGTGCCCGGACGGCTCGCCGGACTCGACAGCTGGTACGCGGAGGGCTGGAAGGGCCTCCGCGTCGCCGTGCTCGGCCTCGGGTCGACGGGGTTCTCGGTCGCGGACACGCTCGTCGAGCTCGGCAGCGACGTCGTGGTCTACGCGCCCGACGGCCCCGACGACACGGTCGAGCTGCTCGACGTGATCGGTGCCCGGTTCGAGCGCACCCCGCTCGACACCGTCCCCGCCGCACTCGTGGAGCAGGCCCCCGACGTGGTCGTCGTCTCGCCCGGGCTGCCGCCGCACAACGCCTCGGTCCGCTGGTCGGTCGAGCACAGCACCGTGTGGGGGGACATCGAGCTCGCCTGGCGCGTGCGCGACAAGGTCGTCCGCGGCCCGGTCGCCGCCCCGTGGGTGACGATCACCGGCACGAACGGCAAGACCACCACGACGCAGCTCACGACCGCGATGTTCGAGGCCGCGGGGCTCCGTGCCGTGGCCTGCGGCAACATCGGCGTCCCCGTGCTCGACGTCGTCCGGGACCCGGACGGCTTCGACGTCCTCGTGGTCGAGCTGTCCAGCCACCAGCTGCACTACATGGCCGAGAGCGGCGACGGCGCCGTCGTGCCGCTCGCGAGCGCGTGCCTGAACATCGCCGACGACCACCTCGAGTGGCACGGGTCGGCCGAGGCCTACCGCGCGGCGAAGGCGAAGGTCTACGAGCGCACCGTGACGGCGTGCGTCTACAACACGACGGACGAGGTGACGCGCGCGATGGTCGAGCAGGCCGACGTGGTCGACGGCTGCCGCGCGGTCGGGTTCACACCGGGCGTGCCCGCGCCCGGCGACGTCGGGATCGTCGAGGACGTGCTGTGCGACCGGGCCTTCACCGAGGACCGGCGTTCGAGCGCCCTGGAACTCGCGACGCTCGCCGACCTCGAGCAGGCCGGTCTCGCCAGCCCGCACATGGCGATGAACGTCCTCGCGGCCGCCGCGCTCGCCCGCGCCGCGACCGTGCAGCCCGCGGCGATCCAGCAGGCGGTCCGGGGGTTCCGGGCGGACCGCCACCGGACCGAGCGGGTCGCCTCGGCGGACGGGATCACCTGGGTCGACGACTCGAAGGCCACCAACCCGCACGCGGCGACCGCGTCGTTGGCGTCGTTCGACACCGTGGTCTGGATCGTCGGCGGCCTGTTCAAGGGCGTCGACATCGACGGACTCGTCGAGCGGTTCGGTCCCGGGGTCCGGGGTGTCGTCGTGATCGGCACCGAACGCGCGCCGGTCCTCGAGGCATTCGCGCGACACGCGCCGTCGGTCCCCGTGCTGCAGGTCGAGGCAGCGGACACTGATCAGGTCATGCCCGAGGCGGTCCGGCATGCCGCATCGGTCGCACGACCGGGCGACACGGTCCTCCTCGCCCCCGCCGCGGCGTCGTTCGACCAGTTCGACTCGTACGCCGACCGGGGCGAGCGCTTCGCGGCTGCGGTCCACGAGCACCTGGGAGGAAACGGCGATGGCGGACCTTCCGGCGAACGGCCCTAGCGCGGCGACCACGGGCGGGAGCGTGCGCGGCGGTCGTCCGGTGGAACCGGGGTCGACCGCGCGGCAGCGGACCGCGGAGCCGGCGCCGGGTGCGCGACGTCGTCCGGCCGGGGCGGTCGTGGCGGTGAAGAACGTGTTCGTCGCGGAGTCCGCGACGTTCTACACGATCCTCGGCGTGACGCTCTTCCTCGTCGTCTTCGGCGTCGTCATGGTGCTGTCCTCGTCGAGCGTCGAGCAGTACGCCGCGACGCACGACTTCTTCGGTGCGGCCTCGCGCCAGGGCCTCTACGCGGTGCTCGGCGTCCCGCTCATGCTCATCGCGAGCCGGGTGCCGTCCCGCGCGTGGCGGAAGTGGGCGATGGGCGTCCTCGGCGCGGCGCTCCTGCTGCAGCTGCTCGTGTACACACCGCTCGGCGTGAACATCCAGGGCAACCGCAACTGGATCCGGATCGGGTCCTTCAGCGCGCAGCCGTCCGAGGCGGTCAAGCTCGGGCTCGCACTCGCCGTCGGCGCGATCATGTACGTCAAGCGGGAGAAGCTCGACAACTGGAAGGAGCTGTTCCTCCCGATCGGCATCGCGATCGTGCTGCCCCTCGGCCTCGTGCTCCTGGGCGGCGACCAGGGCACGGCGATGATCATGCTCATCCTCGTGCTCGGCGCGCTCTACGTCGGCGGGGCCCGCGCGAAGCACCTGCTCGTCGTCGTCGGGACGATCGCGGTCGTGCTGCCGTTCGTCACCATGACCTCGGCCTCGCGGTCGTACCGGATCAACGCGTGGCTCTCGGGCTGCACCGACTCGAACCAGTACCAGGACCTCTGCTGGCAGCCCGTGCACGGCATGTGGGCGCTCGCGTCCGGCGGGGTCTTCGGCGTCGGGCTCGGCAACTCCAAGGCCAAGTGGTCGTGGCTGCCGGAGGCGGACAACGACTACATCTTCGCGATCATCGGCGAGGAGCTCGGCCTCATCGGCGCGGTCGTCGTGCTCGCCCTCTTCGTGGTCCTCGCGATCAGCATGATCAAGGTCATCCGGCAGAGCCGCGACCCCTTCGTGAAGACCGTCACGGGCGGCATCCTCGCCTGGATCATCGGGCAGGCGCTCGTCAACATCGCCGTCGTGCTCGGCCTGCTGCCCGTGCTCGGCGTGCCGCTGCCGCTCATCTCCGCCGGTGGTTCGGCGCTCATCATGACGCTCGTCGGCATCGGCGTCGTCCTGTCGTTCGCGCGGGACCTCCCGGGCAAGCGCTCCGAGGACCCGGGCATCGACAGCCGCACGACCCTGCACTCCGGTGCCCGCTCCGGTGCCGGCGCCACCCCGCGCGGACCGCGCACGAAGGGAGCCCAGCGGTGAGCCGCTACCTCTTCGCCGGCGGCGGGACCGCCGGCCACGTGAACCCCCTGCTCGCCGTCGCCGACCGGCTGACCGAACGGGACCCCGGCGCCGAGGTGCTCGTGCTCGGGACCGCCGAGGGCCTGGAGTCCCGGCTCGTCCCGATGCGCGGCTACGAGCTGCTGACGATCCCGCGGCTGCCGTTCCCGCGGAGGCCGAACGCGGCGGCACTGCGCTTCCCCGGGGCGTTCCTCGGTGCCGTCCGTCGGGTCGAGCAGATCATCCGGGACCGCGAGGTCGACGTCGTGCTCGGCGTCGGCGGCTACGCGGCCGCCCCGGCGTACATCGCGGCGAAGCGCACGGGCACCCCCATCGTCGTGCACGAGCAGAACGCGAAGCCCGGGCTCGCGAACCGACTGGCCGCGTTCCTCACGGACCACGTCGGAGTCACCTTCTCGAACACGCGCCTCCGGCACGGCCGCGTCGTCGGCATGCCGCTGCGTCGCGAGGTCGAGTCGCTCGACCGCCGCGTCAGCCGTGCACAGGGCCTCGCCGAGTTCGGTCTCGACGCCGACCGACCGGTGCTGCTCGTGACCGGTGGGTCCTCGGGCGCCCGGAGCATCAACCGCACGGTGAACCGCAGCGCCGCGGCGATCGTCGGGGCCGGGTGGCAGGTGCTGCACGTCGTCGGCGCGAAGTCCGACATCGGTCCGAGCGACCTCGACGGCTACCACGTGCTCCCGTACTGCGACCGGATGGACCTCGCCTACGCCGCGAGCGACTTCGTGGTCTCGCGGTCCGGTGCCGGCATGGTGTGCGAGCTCACCGCTGCGGGACTGCCGAGCGTGCTCGTGCCGTACCCCGTCGGCAACGGCGAGCAGCGGCACAACGCGAAGGACGTCGTCGAGGCCGGGGGAGCGGTGCTCGTGGCGGACCAGGAATTCGACCAGGACTGGGTGACGTTCCAGCTCCTGACACTGCTGCAGGACCGTGCCCGCGTCGCGAGCATGGCGGTCCGGGCCGGGAGCGTGGGACACCGCGACGGCGCCGACCGGATGACGGACCTCGTGCTCGACGCGGCGCGCAACGCGACGAGCGCCGCACGCGACGCGGACCCGACCAGCGACGCGACGAGCGCTGCACGCGACGCGGGCCCGACCAGCGACGCGACGAGCGCTGCCCGTGACGCGGGCGCCACCCGCGACGCGGACGCGGCCCGCGACACCGACGGCCGGTCGAGCACCGGCAGCACCACGGAGGAACCATGACCATCAAGCCGGACCTGACCCAGCCGATCCCGGACGACCTCGGTGCCGTGCACTTCGTCGGCATCGGCGGCTCCGGCATGAGCGGCATCGCCCGGATGTTCCTCGCCGCCGGTCACCGCGTCAGCGGCAGCGACTCCCGCGAGACCGCGACGACCCAGACGATGCGCGACCTCGGCGCCGACGTGCACATCGGGCACGACGCGGCGAACGTCGGGGACGCCGACACGATCGTCGTCACCAGCGCGCTCTGGCCCGACAACCCCGAGCTCCTCGAGGCGCAGCGCCGCGGCATCCCGGTGCTGCACCGGTCGCAGGCCCTCGCGGCGCTCATCGCCGGGCAGCGACTCGTCGCGGTCGCGGGTGCGCACGGCAAGACGACCTCGACGGGCATGATCGTGACCGCGCTGGTCGAGCTCGACCTCGACCCGAGCTTCGTGAACGGTGGCGTCATCCAGTCCCTCGGCACCAGCTCCGCGCCGGGCTCGAGCGACCTGTTCGTCGTCGAGGCCGACGAGTCCGACGGCTCCTTCCTGCTCTACGACGTCGCGGTGGCGCTCGTCACGAACGTCGACGCCGACCACCTCGACCACTACGGCAGCGTCGAGGCGTTCACCGAGGCGTTCGTCGACTTCGCCGCGAAGGCCTCCGAGCGCCTCGTGATCTCGAGCGACGACGGCGAGGCCCAGCGCGTCACCGCGGGCGTCCGTGCCCGGGAGGACGCGCCGGAGATCGTCACCTTCGGCGAAGCCGCGGACGCCGACGTCCGGATCGAGCGGATCACCGAGTCGGCCGGTGTCGAGGTCGACTTCCGCGTCGGCGGCGAGACGTACCACCTGACCCTCCGCGTGCCCGGCCGCCACAACGCCGTCAACGCCGTCGGGGCCTTCGCGGTCCTGACCGGGCTCGGCGTCGCACCGGCCGACGCGGTGCGCGGCATCGAGGCCTTCGGCGGCACGCAGCGCCGCTTCGAGCTGCACGGGGTCGAGCGCGGGGTCTCGGTGTACGACGACTACGCGCACCACCCCACCGAGGTCGCCGCGGCACTGCAGGCCGCCCGGAACGTCGTCGGCGCCGGCCGGATCATCGCGATCCACCAGCCCCACCTCTACTCGCGCACCCGGCTCATGGCCGGCGACTTCGCGAAGGTCTACGAGGAGCTCGCCGACCACACCGTCGTCCTGGACGTCTACGGCGCCCGCGAGGACCCCGAGCCCGGTGTCACCGGCGCGCTCGTCCAGGAGCGGTTCGCCGACCAGTCCCGCGTCGACTTCCTGCCCGACTGGGACGCGGCGTCCGCCCGAGCGGCCGCGGTCGCGCGCGAGGGCGACCTCATCATGACCCTGAGCTGCGGCGACGTGTACCGGATCATCCCCCAGGTGCTCTCGGCGCTGCACGAGACCGACGGAGCGCGGTCGCGGTGAAGCGTCCCGAGGGGTTCGACGACCGTCCGGAGCCGACCGCTCCGGACGAGGGCGCCGCGGCGCCCCGGCAGCGTCGTGCCCCCCGTCCGGCACGACGGCCGGTCCAGCGCCGGTCGAACGAGACCGTGTCGGTGGACGACGTCCGGGAGGCGCGCCCCGCGCCCGCCACGGAGTCCGCTGACGGCGACGCCCCGGTCGGGCCGCGGAGCGGCGCTGCGGCGCCGTCGTCCCGGGACCGCGCCGGTGCGGTCGCGGGCGCGGCCGGCCGCCGCTTCGGAGCCGGTCTGTCCGCCGTCGCCGAGCAGCTCCGCCGGTACAGTCCCGACGAGGACCACACCGACGAGGACCGCACCCGCGGTGATCGCGCCGATCGCGACCGTGCCACGGACGATCGCGCGCCCGGTGATCCCGCCGACCGCGACCGCGCCACGGCCGATCCCGCCGACGGAGCCGGACCGCACGACGCGGAGCTCGACCAGCACGACGCCGGGACCGGCGGCTCCACCGCGCCGGTCGTCGACGTCCTCGAGACGCCGATCGGCTCCCGGGTCCGCGCGGCGGAGACCGCCCGCGAGGCCCGCGTCGCCAGGCGTCGCCGCCGCCTGCTGGAGCGCGCCGAGATCCGCCGTTTCACGCGGCGCAGCCGCCACCGCCGTGCGGCCTGGATCACCGCCGCCAGCATCGTCCTGGTGCTCGGTGCGTCGATCCTCGTGGCGGTCTACTCGCCGCTCATGGCCCTGCAGACGATCCGGGTCGAGGGCACGAACCGCGTGGACGACGCCGCACTGCGGCGGGCCCTGTCCGGGCAGATCGGCACGCCGCTCGCGCGCCTGGACTTCGACGAGGTGAAGCGCGAGATCGCGCAGTTCCCGCTCATCGAGAGCTACGTCACCGAGGAGGCGCCACCGCACACCCTCGTCGTGACGGTCACCGAGCGCACGCCGGTCGTCGCGGTGCGGTCCGGCGGGCGCTTCGACCTGGTCGACCCGGCGGGCATCGTCGTGCAGTCCGCCCGGTCCCGCCCGTCGACGATGCCCGTCGCCGACATCGGCAACGCGAAGCTCGGGTCGCCGGTGTTCCGGACGATGTCCGAGGTCGTGCTCGCGCTCCCGTCGACGGTCCGCGCCCAGACGACGGGCGTCCGGGCCTCCACCGCGGACGACGTCACGCTGACGCTCAAGGACGGGTCCACGGTCGTGTGGGGCAGCCCGGACTCGTCCGACGCGAAGGCACGACTCCTCGCCGCGTTGGTGCGGGACCACGAGTCGCGGGCCCCGGGGAAGGTCGTCGAGTACGACGTCAGCGCGCCGGACAACGGCGTCGTCCGCGCGGCGGGCTGACCCGGTTCGGGCGGAATCGGGCGACACGCGGCGTGGCGGCTGTGCCTCGTCGGGAGGGCACCCGTAGCGTCGACGCAAGCACCACACCTAGCAGCAATGACCCTGACTTTCAAGTAGAGGTTGAGGGTTCAACCGGAGGCCGGACTGACGTGACCACGAACCACAACTACCTCGCCGTCATCAAGGTCGTCGGAGTCGGCGGCGGCGGCGTCAACGCCGTGAACCGCATGATCGAGCTCGGCCTCCGCGGCGTGGAGTTCATCGCGATCAACACGGACGCCCAGGCGCTGCTGCTCAGCGACGCCGACGTCAAGCTCGACGTCGGTCGCGAGATCACCCGTGGTCTCGGCGCCGGTGCGGACCCCGAGGTCGGCCGTCGCGCCGCCGAGGACCACGCGGAGGAGATCGAGGAGGCGCTCGCGGGCGCCGACATGGTCTTCGTCACTGCCGGCGAGGGCGGTGGGACCGGCACGGGTGGTGCTCCCGTGGTCGCCCGCATCGCGAAGTCGATCGGCGCCCTGACCATCGGCGTCGTCACGAAGCCGTTCAGCTTCGAGGGCAAGCGTCGCCAGTCCCAGGCCGAGAACGGTGTCGCCTCGCTCAAGGACGAGGTCGACACGCTCATCGTCGTGCCGAACGACCGCCTGCTCGAGATCTCCGACCGCGGCATCTCGATGGTGGAGGCCTTCGCGACCGCCGACCAGGTGCTCCTCGCCGGCGTCCAGGGCATCACCGACCTCATCACCACGCCCGGCTTGATCAACCTCGACTTCGCCGACGTCAAGTCGGTCATGCAGGGTGCCGGTTCGGCGCTCATGGGCATCGGCTCCTCGCGCGGCGCGGACCGGGCGATCAAGGCCGCCGAGCTCGCCGTCGCGAGCCCGCTGCTCGAGGCCTCGATCGACGGCGCGCACGGCGTGCTCCTGTCGATCCAGGGCGGGTCGTACCTCGGCATCTTCGAGATCAACGACGCCGCCCGCCTGGTGCAGGAGGCCGTCCACCCCGAGGCGAACATCATCTTCGGTGCGGTCATCGACGACACCCTCGGCGACGAGGTCCGCGTGACCGTCATCGCCGCGGGCTTCGACGGTGGCGAGCCGACCGCGCAGCAGAAAGAGCGTCGCTCGAGCTGGGTCGACCCCGAGGCCGGTGCCACCGCTCCGGTCGCCTCGGCCGGCGCGGTCGACGAGGGCGCACCGTCGACCTCCTCGTGGGCGTCCTCGGAGCACCAGGCACCGGCGCAGCGCGCCGCCGACCCGGCGTTCGACGACGACGACGACGAGCTCGACGTCCCCGACTTCCTGAAGTAAGCCGACCATGGCAGGTGAGTCGCGCCTCCCGTCCGCCTCGTCCCACGACGACGGACTGGAGGCGCGACTCGCGTCCGTCAGGGCGGGCATCGCGGACGCGGCGCGGGTCGCGGGGCGCAGCCCCGACGAGCTGACGCTCGTCGTCGTGACCAAGTTCCACCCGGCGTCGCTCGTCCGCGAACTCGCCGCGCTCGGTGTCACCGACGTGGGGGAGAACCGCCACCAGGAGGCGCAGGCGAAGGCCGCCGAGCTGGCCGACCTGCCGCTCACCTGGCACTTCGTCGGGCAGCTGCAGTCGAAGAAGGCACGGCAGGTCCGCCGCTACGCGCACGTCGTGCAGTCGCTCGACCGCACCTCGGTGATCGATGCGTTCGCACCGACCGAGCTCGAGCCCGAGCCGCCCGTGGTCGACGGGTTCGTCCAGGTGAACCTCACCGACGACCCGGGCCGCGGCGGCGTGCCCGAGGACGACGTCGAGGCCGTGGTCGAGCGGGTCCTCCGGACCGGGACCATCCGGCTCCGCGGGGTCATGGCGGTCGCACCGCTCGACGAGGAACCCCGGCGCGCGTTCGCCCGGCTGCGCGGGATCTCCGAGCGTGTGGTGTCGCTCGAGCCCGGCGCGACGGACATCAGCGCGGGGATGAGCGGCGACTACGCGGAGGCCATCGCCGAGGGCGCGACACACCTCCGGATCGGGACCGCAATCACGGGGAAACGCCCGGACGCACCGTAGCCTCGACAGCAGGGCATCCACGAGCACGAACCCGGGAGGAACCATGGCTGGTCCGCTGAAGAAGACGATGGTCTACCTCGGCCTCGCCGACGAGGAACTCGAGTACGAGGACGAGCAGCAGGCCGCCCCGGCGCGGACCCAGGCGGCTCCGGCCGCGGCTCCCGCACCGGCTGCCCAGGAGGCCCCGGTCGCGGCGGCACCCGCGACGACCCCGGCCCCCGAGCCCAAGGCGCACACCTCGCAGCGCGGTGCACAGGTCACCCCGCTCCGCCGCTCGCACACGACCGCACAGAAGGCGACCCCGGTCCAGGAAATGAACGAGATCCTCACCGTCCACCCCCGTGAGTACAAGGACGCGCAGTCCATCGCCGAGAGCTTCCGCGACGGCATCCCGGTGATCATCAACCTCACGCAGATGACCGAGGGCGACGCCCGTCGGATGATCGACTTCGCCTCGGGTCTCTCGCTCGGCCTGTACGGCAAGATCGAGCGCGTCACGAACAAGGTCTTCCTGCTCTCTCCCGCCCACGTCGCAGTGAGCGGTGAGGCGCCTGAGGTAGAGTCCGACATCGAGGCGAACTTCTTCGCCCAGTCCTGAGCCGGACCCGGCGCGCGCTCACCGCCTGCGCTGACCGGCCGGCCCACCCGCCCGTGGCCGTCCGTCCCTGACCGACCGGTCCGGGAAGCAGCCACCCGAGACGAGCGAGCCCCACCGTGACCGCGATCCTCCTGGTCCTGTTCTACGCACTCCTCCTGTACATCATCGTGCTCTGGGGCCGGTTCGCCCTGGACCTCGTGCAGACCTTCAACCGCCAGTGGCGCCCCCGTGGCGGACTGCTCGTGGTCGCGGACGTGGTCTACACGGTCACGGACCCGCCGATCCGGTTCGTGCGCCGACTCCTCCCGCCCATGCGGATGGGACCGGTCGCCCTCGACTTCGGCTGGACGATCGTGCTGCTCGTGGCGATCATCCTCCGGTTCATCGTCGGGCTGCTCATCTCGGCCACGGCCTGATCGCAGCCGCGACACGCGCCACGCCAGGCGCGGTGTCGGTTCCGCACCCCCGTCGGTGTACGGTGGTCGGGATCGATGCTCGCTCCGGCGCGGCATCCGCACCACCCGGTGTGACTGGTAGATTCGGTCGCACCGATCGTGGTTCCACACGTTCAGCAGTTCTATTGAGGTGACGGCAATGGCTTTGACGCCGGAAGACGTAGTCAACAAGCGGTTCCAGCCGACGAAGTTCCGCGAGGGCTACGACCAGGACGAGGTCGACGACTTCCTCGACGAGGTCGTGGTCGAGCTCCGCCGCCTGACCGCGGAGAACGACGAGCTGCGTCAGCGCCTGCAGGCCGCCGAGTCGGCGCCGAAGCCGGCCGCGACCGAGCCGGTCGCCGAGCAGCCCGAGCCGGTCGCCGAGCCCGAGCCGGCGCCCGTCGCCGCCGCTCCGGAGCCCGCGCCGGTCGCCGCCGCCGCTCCCGCTGCGTCCACCGTCTCGCCCGACGAGGACACCGAGGGCACGACCAACCTCCTCACGCTCGCACGTCGTCTCCACGAGGAGCACGTCCGCGAGGGCATCGAGAAGCGTGACGCGCTCATCGCCGAGGGCACCGCGCAGGCCGCACGCCTCGTCTCCGACGCCGAGGCCAAGCAGCGGCAGATCATCGCCGACACCGAGAACACCAACCGTCAGCGTGTCGCAGTGCTCGAGCAGGAGCAGCGCCAGCTCGAGGGCAAGATCGACGAGCTCCGCACGTTCGAGCGCGACTACCGCGCCCAGCTGAAGAGCTACATCCAGGGGCAGCTCAGCGAGCTCGAGACCTCTGGTGGCACCGAGCAGTCCGGGCTCGCCCCGGCCTCTGCGTCGGGCGTCGGCAACTGACGTTGTCACGACCAGCACCACGAGCGAAGGTCAGTGTCCGCGCGATCGCGGCACTGGCCTTCGCCGCTGTCGTCGTCGTGGCGCTCGACCAGTCGGTCAAGGCACTCGTCGTCGCCAACCTCCCGTACGGGCGACCGGTGGCCGTCCTCGGGGACGCACTGCAGCTCTTCTACGTCCGGAACCCCGGGGCGGCGTTCTCCTTCGCGGTGAACATGACCTGGGTGTTCTCGATCGTCTCGGCAGCCGTCGTCGTCGCCATCATCGTGTTCGCCCGGCGCATCCGGTCGATGTGGTGGGCGATCGTGCTCGGCATGCTGCTCGGCGGCGCGCTCGGGAACCTGCTCGACCGGCTCTTCCGTGAGCCGGGCTTCGGGCGCGGTCACGTGGTGGACTTCATCTCGACCCCGTGGATGATGCCCGCGATCTACAACATCGCCGACTCCTTCATCTGCGTGAGCATGGTGGTCTTCGTCCTGCTGGTCATCCTCGGGGTGAACCTCGACGGGACCCGCACGCCGTCCGCGAAGCAGCAGCGGCGTGCCGAGGAGTCGGCCGCGTCGGCCGGAGACTCCGATGCGGACGCGAGCCGTGCCTCCCGGCAGCTCGTCGACGACCCGCGCGCGCCGCGTGACGGGCGGGACTCCCTCGGGCACGACGCGACGTGAGCGAGAGCCGTTCGCTGCCCGTCCCGGACGGGCTCGCCGGTGAGCGTGTCGACGCCGCCATCGCGAAGCTGCTCGGGTTCAGCCGGTCGTTCGCGGCCGAGGTCGTCGCCGCCGGTGGTGTGACCGTCGACGGCGTCACCGTCGACAAGTCCGACCGGCTGCACGCGGACGCGTGGCTCCAGGTCGAGTGGACGCCGAAGGAGGCGCCGCGGATCGTCCCCGTCGAGGTGCCGGGGATGACGATCGTGCACGACGACGAGGACATCGTCGTCGTCGACAAGCCGATCGGCGTCGCAGCCCACCCCTCGCCCGGGTGGGACGGCCCGACGGTGCCCGGTGGCCTCGCCGCCGCCGGCTTCACGATCGCGACGTCCGGCGCCGCCGAGCGTGCCGGCATCGTGCACCGGCTCGACGTCGGCACCTCCGGGCTCATGGTGGTCGCCAAGACCGAGCTCGCGTACACGCACCTCAAGCGGGCGTTCAAGGAGCGGACGGTCGACAAGGTCTACCACGCACTCGCGCAGGGGCACCCGGACCCGACGTCCGGCACCATCGACGCGCCCATCGGCCGGCACCCGTCGAGCGACTGGAAGTTCGCGGTGACGGCGGACGGCAAGCCGAGCGTCACCCACTACGAGACCCTCGAGGCGTTCCGGTCCGCGACCCTGCTCGAGGTGCACCTCGAGACCGGTCGAACCCACCAGATCCGGGTGCACATGGCGGCGACGCGGCACCCCCTCGTCGGCGACACGATGTACGGCGCGGACCCGGTGCTCGCGAACGAGCTCGGGCTGACCCGGCAGTGGCTCGACGCCGTGCGGCTCGGGTTCGAGCATCCGCGGACGGGCTCCTGGGTGGAGTTCGAGGCGTCGTACCCGGACGACCTGCAGCAGGCGCTCGACCGCATCCGCGCCGCGTAGGGCGCGGGGCGTCGCTCCCGCGCGCCCCCGCCCTCGCTCGCCCGCCCCGTCCCGGGTTGCGTCCCGAGGTCGTGCCCCGAGGTTCCGAGATTCCGGCATCTCGACGCGAGATCGGCCCGTACATGGAGCCTCACCCGCACGCGGCGAGTCCTGGAACCGGGGCCGGCCCGGGATGTCACGCCAGCGTGGGGTCGCGTCGGCCCGCTGGTCGCAGAAGGTGTCGCTCGCGGGGCGCGCAGGCGACCTCTTGTGCGACCGCGCTGACCCGCACGCGGCATGTCGTGCGACCACGCGCAGGCGAGCGCCGCCGGACGGGAGGCACGGGACGGGAGGCGCGGGGCGGGGTCGACCCGCGCCTCCCGTCCGGCAGGGGGTCGCGTCAGCGGGTTGGTCGCAGGATGTGTCGCTCGCGGGGCGCGCAGGCGACCTCTTGTGCGACCTCGCTGACCCGCGCGCGGCATGTCGTGCGACCAACCGGGGGCAGGCCGACCGCACGCGGGCCGTCTCGCGAGCCCCCCCCGGTCGGCCACACCGACGAACCCCGGCCGCCACGCCCGGGAATGTGGGTGGCGCCGGTTACGCTGGTCGGACCCTGCCGCAGACCAGCGAACCGGAGGTTCCGTGTCGGATTCCGACTCCTTCGTCCACCTGCACGTGCACAGCGAGTACTCGATGCTCGACGGTGCCGCCAGGCTCGGCGACCTCGTTGCCGAGACCGCCGCACAGGGCATGCCCGCCGTCGCCGTCACCGACCACGGCAACATGTTCGGCGCGTTCGAGTTCTGGAAGGCGGCGAAGGCCGGCGGCGTGAAGCCCATCATCGGGACGGAGGCGTACATCACGCCCCGCACCCACCGCACCGATAAGACCCGTGTGCGCTGGGGCGACGGTGGCGGCGACGACGTCTCGGGTTCGGGTGCGTACACGCACATGACGATGTTCGCCGAGAACACGACGGGCATGCACAACCTCTTCCGGCTGTCGAGCCGGGCGTCGATCGAGGGCTACTACTTCAAGCCCCGCATGGACATCGAGCTCCTCGAGCAGTACCACGAGGGCATCATCGCGACGACGGGCTGCCCCTCGGGCGAGATCCAGACGCGCCTGCGCCTCGGTCAGTACGACGAAGCGGTCAAGGCAGCGGCGGACTACCGCGACATCTTCGGCAAGGAGAACTACTTCGCCGAGATCATGGACCACGGGCTCGAGATCGAGCGGCGGATCATGAGCGACCTGATCCGCCTCGCGAAGGACCTCGGCATCCCGCTCGTCGGCACGAACGACCTGCACTACACGCACGCCCACGACGCCAAGTCGCACGCCGCCCTGCTCTGCGTCCAGTCCGGCGCGACGCTCAACGACCCGAACCGCTTCAAGTTCGACGCCGACGAGTTCTACCTGAAGACCCCGCAGCAGATGCGCCACCTGTTCCGGGACACACCGGAAGCCTGCGACAACACGCTCCTCATCGCCGAGCGGTGCGACGTCGAGTTCGACACCGCCGCCAACTACATGCCGAAGTTCCCCGTGCCCGAGGGGGAGACCGAGCACTCGTGGTTCGAGAAGGAGGTCCGCAAGGGTCTCGAGTACCGGTACCCGGGCGGCATCACGCCCGAGGTGCAGGAGCGCGCCGACTACGAGGTCGGGATCATCAACCAGATGGGCTTCCCGGGGTACTTCCTCGTGGTCGCCGACTTCATCAACTGGTCGAAGAACAACGGCATCCGCGTCGGACCCGGTCGTGGCTCCGGTGCGGGCTCGATGGTGGCGTACGCGATGCGCATCACCGACCTCGACCCGATCCGGCACGGCCTGATCTTCGAGCGGTTCCTCAACCCGGACCGCGTCTCGATGCCCGACTTCGACGTCGACTTCGACGACCGTCGTCGTGGTGAGGCGATCAAGTACGTCACCGAGAAGTACGGCTCGGAGCGCGTCGCGCAGATCGTGACGTACGGCACCATCAAGGCGAAGCAGGCGCTGAAGGACTCCTCGCGCGTCCTCGGCTTCCCGTTCGGCATGGGCGAGAAGCTCACCAAGGCGATGCCGCCGCCCGTGATGGGCAAGGACATCCCGCTCACCGGGATCTTCGACAAGGACCACCCGCGGTTCAAGGAAGCCGTCGACGTCCGCACCGTCGTCGAGACCGACCCGGAGGCGAAGACCGTCTTCGACACGGCGCTCGGGCTCGAGGGGCTGAAGCGCCAGTGGGGCGTGCACGCCGCCGGCGTCATCATGTCGAGCGACCCGCTGATCGACATCATCCCGATCATGAAGCGGGAGCAGGACGGCCAGATCGTCACGCAGTTCGACTACCCCGCCGCGGAGTCGCTCGGCCTGATCAAGATGGACTTCCTGGGGCTCCGGAACCTCACGATCATCAGCGACGCGCTCGACAACATCCGGACGAACCGGGGGACCGAGCTCGACCTCGAGACCATGGGGCTCGAGGACGAAGAGGCCTACAAGCTCCTGCAGCGCGGTGACACCCTCGGGGTCTTCCAGCTCGACGGCGGGCCGATGCGTGGCCTGCTCCGGCTGATGAAGCCCGACAACTTCGAGGACATCTCCGCGCTCATCGCCCTGTACCGTCCGGGGCCGATGGGTGCGAACTCGCACACGAACTACGCGCTCCGCAAGAACGGCGAGCAGCCGATCACGCCGATCCACCCGGAGCTCGCCGAACCGCTCGCCGACATCCTGGACCAGACCTATGGTCTGATCATCTACCAGGAGCAGGTCATGGCGATCGCGCAGAAGGTCGCCGGCTTCTCGCTCGGACAGGCGGACATCCTCCGCCGCGCGATGGGCAAGAAGAAGAAGTCCGAGCTGGACAAGCAGTTCGCCGGCTTCGAGCAGGGCATGAAGGACAACGGGTACTCCGACGCGGCGATCAAGACGCTGTGGGACATCCTGCTGCCGTTCTCCGACTACGCCTTCAACAAGGCGCACTCGGCGGCGTACGGCGTGGTGTCCTTCTGGACGGCGTACCTCAAGGCGCACTACCCGGCCGAGTACATGGCGGCGCTGCTCACGAGCGTCGGCGACGCCCGGGACAAGCTCGCGCTCTACCTCAACGAGTGCCGACGTATGGGCATCAAGGTCATGCCGCCGGACGTCAACGAGTCGATCGGGTTCTTCGCGGCCGTCGGCGACGACATCCGCTTCGGCATGGGCGCGATCCGCAACGTCGGCTTCAACGTCGTCGACGACATCGTGAAGGCCCGCACCGAGAAGGGCGCCTTCGAGTCGTTCCACGACTTCCTGCGCAAGATCCCGATCTCGTCGGCGAACAAGCGCACGGTCGAGTCCCTCATCAAGGCGGGTGCCTTCGACGAGTTCGGCAACACCCGACGCTCCCTGGTCGAGATCCACGAGGGCGCCGTCGAGTCCGCGGTGAAGGTCAAGC
Organism: uncultured Curtobacterium sp.; assembly: GCA_913778205.1. Taxonomy (GTDB): domain Bacteria; phylum Actinomycetota; class Actinomycetes; order Actinomycetales; family Microbacteriaceae; genus Curtobacterium. The sequence goes on along the minus strand of CAJYUW010000051.1, from coordinate 43,113 downwards.
GCGACGAGGCCAACGGCAACGTCGGGTTCGACTTCGACTCGCTGTTCGCCGAGGTCGCCGAGGAGCAGCCGTCCGCCGCGCCGGTGTCGCAGGTGCCCGACCGGCCGGAGTGGTCGAAGCGCGACAAGCTCGCCTTCGAGCGCGACATGCTCGGGTTGTACGTGTCCGACCACCCGCTCGCCGGGCTCGAGATCGAACTCGCCAAGCACCAGTCGATCACCATCGCCGACCTCATCGGCGCCGACGACTCGGTCGAGGGCGAGACCGTCACGGTCGCAGGGCTGCTGACGAGCGTGCAGCACCGCGTCGCGAAGTCGTCGGGCAACCCGTACGGCATCGTGCAGATCGAGGACTTCGGCGGCGAGATCGGCGTCATGTTCCTCGGCAAGACGTACCAGGAGTTCGGACCGTCCCTCGTGGCCGACTCGATCGTGGTGCTGCGCGGCCGGGTGAACGTCCGCGACGACGGCAAGGCCCTGCACGCGGTGAGCATGTTCCAGCCGAACGTGGGCGACGTGATGGGGTCCGGGCCGCTGACCCTCAGCCTGCCCGAGCGGCAGGCGACCACCGAGACCGTCACCGAGCTGGCCGCGGTGCTGGGCCGGCACAGCGGGGAGACCGAGGTCCGGCTCAAGCTGCTCAAGGACGACGTCGCGCGCACGTTCGAGCTGCCGTTCCCCGTCAACCTGACGCCGGACCTCTTCGGCGAGCTGAAGAGCCTCCTCGGGCCCCGCTGCCTGGTCTGATCGTGCCCGCCGACCACCCCGACGCCGCCACGCTGCGCGCGTTCGGGGTGGTCGACCACGAACCGGTCCGCCTGCCCGGCGGACGAGGGCGCACCTGGCGTGCCGGCGCGATCGTCCTGCGGCCGCACGACGGCGCCGCGGTGACCGACTGGCGTGCCGACGTCCTCGTCGGGCTCGCGCCCGACCCGGGCTTCCGCACGCCCAGTCCGGTCGCGACGACCGACGGGAGCTGGCGCTCCGGGCAGTGGGAGGCCTGGGAACACCTCGACGCCCGCGCCGAACCGACCCGCATCGAGGACGTGCTCGCTGCGGGCGTGGCGTTCCACCGGGCGGTGGCGCACATCGGTCGGCCGACGTTCCTCCGGGACGGTTCGCGGGACCGTCCCACCGATGCCTGGTCACGTGCCGACCGGATGGCCTGGGGTGAGGAACGCCTCCCGGAGGATCCGGTGCTCCACCGCCTCGCCGGCGCCTTCCGCCCCGTCGACCTGCCCCGGCACGTCGTCCACGGGGACCTCCTCGGCAACGTGCTGTTCGCTGACGGTGCCCCGCCCACGATCATCGACTGGCCGCCGTACTGGCGGCCCGCCGGTCTCGGGGAGGCCATCGCGGTCGTCGACGCGGTCTGCTGGCACGGCGTCCCGGTCGGACGTGCCGCCGCCCTCGGCCGGGGGACGGCCGCGTGGTCGCAGCTCCTCGTCCGTGCGCTCACCTTCCGCGTCGCCACACTCCGGCTGCTCGGGGCGTGGGACGCCGCCGCCGTCGCGCACCACCGGCCCGTGGTCGAGGCGCTGACGTGACACGGCCACCGGACGGGAGGCCCGCCCGCGTCCGACAGGAGGCCGTCAGCGGTCCTCGCTAGGCTTGGTGCCCTGATGATGCAGCGAATCGACCTCCGCGGTGGCCTGCCGGGCCGCGCCGAACTCCTCCGCCTCATGCCCCGCGCCGTCGGTGACGTCTCGCACGCCGTCGACGCCGCCCGCGAGCTCGTCGACGCGGTCCGGCAGCACGGCGAGACCGCCCTGCGGGAGCAGGCCGAGCGGTTCGACGGGGGAGCGCCCGAGCACGTCCGGGTGCCCGCTGCCGAGATCGCCGCAGCCGTCGCCGGCCTCACGCCTGAGCTCCGCACCGCCCTCGACGAGGCGATCCGCCGGGTCCGGGCCGCGAGCGCCGCCCAGGTGCCCGCCGGTTCCGTCACCACGCTCGCCGACGGGGCAGAGGTGCACCAGCGCTGGCAGCCGATGCGCCGCGTGGGCCTCTACGTCCCCGGCGGCAAGGCCGTCTACCCGTCCAGCGTCGTCATGAACGTCGTGCCCGCACAGGTCGCCGGCGTGCGCTCGATCGCCCTCGTGTCGCCCCCGCAGCGGCACCACGGCGGACACGTCCACCCGACGATCCTCGCGGCCGCCGGGCTGCTCGGCATCGACGAGGTCTACGCGATGGGCGGTGCCGGGGCCGTCGGCGCGCTCGCGTACGGCGTCGACGCCATCGGCCTCGAGCCGGTCGACCTCATCACCGGCCCGGGCAACAACTTCGTCGCCGCCGCCAAGCGCATCGTCCGCGGCACCGTCGGCATCGACTCCGAGGCCGGGGCGACCGAGATCCTGGTGATCGCCGACGACACCGCCGACCCCGGGTACGTCGCCGCGGACCTCGTCAGCCAGGCCGAGCACGACGAGCAGGCCGGCAGCGTCCTCGTGACCACGTCGGAGCAGTTCGCCGACGCGGTGCAGGCGGCCATCCCGGAACGGGTGGCTGCGCTCGGGACCGCCACGCGCCTCCAGGCCGCACTGGACGGACCGCAGTCCGCCGTCGTCCTCGTCGACTCGCTCGCCGACGCGGCGACCGTGAGCAACGCCTACGGGCCGGAGCACCTCGAGGTGCAGACCGCGGACGACGACGCCGTCCTCGCCGACATCGACGCGGCGGGTGCCGTGTTCGTCGGGCCGAGCACGCCCGTCAGCCTCGGCGACTACCTCGCCGGGTCCAACCACGTCCTGCCGACCGGCGGGCAGACGCGCTTCGGCGCCGGCCTGTCCGCGTCCACCTTCCTTCGCCCGCAGCAGATCATCCGGTACACGCCCGACGCACTCGCCGAGGTCGCTCCGCACATCGTCGCGCTCGCGACCGAAGAGCAGCTGCCGGGCCACGCCGCCGCCGTGACGGAGCGGACGAACCGGTAGCCTGGGCGGGACATGTTCTGCCCTTTCTGCCGCCACCCGGACTCCCGCGTCGTCGACTCCCGCACGAGCGACGACGGCACGTCGATCCGCCGCCGTCGCCAGTGCCCGAACTGCGGTCGGCGCTTCTCGACGACCGAGACCGCCTCGCTCAACGTCGTGAAGCGCAACGGCGTCACCGAACCGTTCAGCCGCGACAAGATCGTGTCCGGCGTCCGGAAGGCCTGCCAGGGACGGCCGGTGACCGACGGCGACCTCGCGGTCCTGGCGCAGCGCGTCGAGGAGACGGTCCGGTCCTCGGGGTCGAGCCAGATCGACGCGAACGACATCGGCCTCGCCATCCTCCCGCCCCTCCGCGAGCTCGACGAGGTCGCCTACCTGCGCTTCGCGAGCGTCTACCAGGCGTTCGAGTCGCTCGACGACTTCGAGGACGCGATCGGCCAGCTCCGGCTCGACCACCGCGCCGCGACCCGTGCAGAGGCTGCGGACGCGTGAGCGCCGGCGTCGAGCGGACCATCCGCGGCGGGTACGAGGTCGTGTTCCGGTCCGTGTTCGCGAACATGGACCCGGAGCGGGCGCACCACGTCGCGTTCGCCGTCATCCGGTTGCTCCCGCACGTGCCGTTCGTCGGACGACTGGTCGAGCGGTCGGCGCGCCCCTCCGCTGACGACGGCATCACGACGATGGGGATCCACTTCCCGTCGCGGTTCGGCCTCGCCGCCGGGTTCGACAAGGACGCGAAGGGCATCCGGGGGCTCGGGGTCCTCGGCTTCGGGCACGTCGAGGTCGGCACGATCACCGCGAAGCCACAGCCCGGCAACGAGAAGCCGCGGCTCTTCCGGCTCATCCCGGACCGTGCGCTGATCAACCGCATGGGCTTCAACAACCACGGTGCTCCGGCGGCGTCCCGTCGCCTGGAGCGAGCACGTCGGCACCCCGGCCGCCCGGTGATCGGCGTCAACATCGGCAAGAGCCGAGTCGTCGACGTCGCGGACGCGATCGACGACTACCTGGAGTCGACGCGCCTGCTCGCGCCGTTCGCCGACTACCTCGCCGTGAACGTGAGCTCGCCGAACACGCCGGGGCTCCGCGGCCTGCAGGAGCTCGACCAGCTGCGCCCGCTGCTCACCGCCGTGCGCGACGCCGCTGGACGGACTCCCGTGCTCGTGAAGATCGCCCCGGACCTCACCGACGAGCAGATCGACGCGATCGCGGGGCTCGCGGTCGACCTCGGCCTCGCCGGGATCATCGCCAACAACACCACGATCGGGCGGTCCGGGCTCCGGACGCCCGCGGCCGACGTCGAGGCGATGGGCGCCGGCGGACTCTCGGGAGCGCCGCTCGCCGCACGATCGCTCGAGGTGCTGCGTCGGGTCCGGTCGGCCGTGCCCGCGGACTTCTGCGTGATCGCGGTCGGCGGGGTCACGAACGAGCAGGACGTGCAGGACCGCATCGAGGCGGGCGCGACGCTCGTGCAGGGCTACACGGCGTTCCTCTACGAGGGGCCGACCTGGGCGGCGCGCATCAACCACCTGCGCCTTCGCCGGTCCCGCCGCGCCGCACGCTGACACGTCCGGCGTGCGCAATCGCGCGCGTTCGTGGGACTCGGCGGCGTCCGAGGTTCCGAGGTTCTGGAACCTCGGGCGCTGGGACGCCCGTCCGTGGAACCCGGACGACGTGCGTGCGGCAAGTCGTGGAACCTCGGTGACCACCCGACGGACGGGAGGCTCGGTGCCAGCCCGCACCGAGCCTCCCGTCCGTCGCATGGCGGCGTCCGTCGCGTCGGTTCGCATCCGTCGCGCTCGCCGGCATCCGGCGCGCTGGCCAGGCTGGTCGCGCGCACCGGGCTGACTGAGTTGGTCGCACGACCTGCCGTCGGCGGTGCGTGTTGGTCGCGGGAAGTGTCGCCGTACTGGAACGTGAGCGGCACGTCGTGCGACCAACCGGCTCGCAACCGCCGCGCACGCTCCCGCCCGCCATGCCCTCGGCTCCTGCGTGGAGGTCGCCCCGCCGGGCCCGGGTTGGTCGCAGGACCTGCCGTGGGTGGTTCGTGTTGGTCACGGGAAGTGTCGCCGTACGGGAAGGTGAGCGGCATGTCGTGCGACCAACCAGGCCGACCGCGCGACGGCACCACGCGACACCGCCCCGCACGCACGAACGCCGCCCGACACGATGGTCGAGCGGCGCTTCGAGCGGGACGAGCCCGGGTCAGAGGGCGGGGTACTGCCCCCGGCGCACCTGCGGCTTCGGCAGGCGCAGGAACCGCAGCTGCCACGCCCGCGTGAGGATGTAGAGGAACGTGCCACGCTGCATCTGGCCGAACTTGGTCGTGAGCTTCTTGCGGAGGGACAGCCAGAGCACCACGCAGTCGATGACGAACAGGGCCACGAACGCCCACACCAGGAGCAGCGCGTACGAGGCCAGCACGGTCTGGGACGCCGCGAACCCGACGATGAGGAACAGCACGAGCACGGGCATCATGACCTCGCCGACGTTCCACCGCGCGTCGATCCAGTCGCGCACGAACTTCCGCTGCTCGCCGCGGTCCTTGGCGGGGAGGTAACGCTCCTCGCCGTTCGCCATGCCGATCCGGGCCCGCTCGCGCTCGGTGTTGAGGCGCGCCCGGGCGGCCTTCTTGTCCGCGGGGGAGTTGCCGACGAGGGGGCGACGGTTCGCGGCCTCACGCTCACGACGGCTCGGCGTCGGTCGACCCTTGCCCTGCTCGAGGAGTTCCTCCTCGGACGGGTTGACGGTCGTGTTGGTCTTGGGGGCTGCCTTCGCCACGGTGCGTTCCTGACTGCGGTTGCGTGCTGGATCGTCCTCTAGATTACGGGACATGACCGACACCGACCAGCACGCTGCAGCCACCGATCCCGCACTCCTCGACGCCCTGCGCGAACACGTGCAGGGGGCGCTGCCGGCGACCGTCGCCGACCTGTCCGCCCTCGTCCGACTGCCCTCGGTGTCGTGGTCGGCGTTCGACCCGGCGAACGTCCGCGCGAGCGCCGAGGCGGTCGCGGACCTGGCACGGAGCACGGGCGTCTTCGCCGACGGTGCGGTCCGGATCGTCCGCTCCGCAGTCGACGGGGACACCCCGCCGGACACCGACGGCGCCACGGGCGGCGACGGCGACCCGGGCGTCGAACTCGGCCAGCCCGCCGTGCTCGCGGTCCGCCCGGCGCGCAACGGCAAGCCGACGGTCATGCTCTACGCGCACCACGACGTGCAGCCGCAGGGCGACGACGCCCTCTGGGAGACCCCGCCCTTCGAGCCGACCCTGCGCGGTGACCGGCTCTACGGACGCGGCGCCTCCGACGACAAGGCCGGCGTGATGACCCACATCGCCTCCCTCCGCGCCCTGCACGCGCAGTTCGGCGACGACCTCGACCTCGGCGTCGTCCTCTTCGTCGAAGGGGAGGAGGAGTTCGGCTCCCGGTCGTTCCGGACGTTCCTCCGCGAGCAGAAGGAGCACCTCGCGGCGGACGTGATCGTCGTGGCGGACAGCGACAACTGGTCGGTCGACGTGCCGTCCATCACGGTGTCGCTGCGCGGCAACGTCACGTTCAAGCTCACGCTCACGACGCTGGAGCACGCGAGCCACAGCGGCATGTTCGGGGGAGCGGCACCGGACGCGATGATCCCGATGGTGCGCCTGCTCGCCTCGCTGCACGACGACGACGGGTCGGTCGCCGTCGAGGGCCTCACCGCGTACGACGCCGACGTCCCCGAGCGCACCGACGATGAACTCGCCGCCGACGCCGCGCTCCTGCCCGGCGTCCGCCCGGTCGGCACCGGCCCCGTGCTCAGCCGGATGTGGTTCCAGCCGTCGATCACGGTCACGGGCATGGACGTGCCGAGCGTCGCGAACGCGTCGAACACGCTCATCCCCACCGTGAGCGCGCGGGTGTCGGTCCGCGTCGCCCCCGGACAGTCCGCCGTCGAGGCGCGCGAGGCCGTCGAGCGACACCTCCGCGCCCACGTGCCGTTCGGGGCGCGTCTCGAGATCAGCGAGCCCGACGCCGGCGACGGGTTCCTCGTCGACACCGCCGGCTGGGCCGTGCAGGACGCCCGCGTCGCGATGCGCGAGGGATGGGGTGCCGACGCGGTCGAGCAGGGGATCGGCGGTTCCATCCCGTTCGTGTCCGACCTCGCAGCCGAGTTCCCGGAGGCGCAGATCCTCGTCACCGGCGTCGAGGACCCGGACACCCGCGCGCACAGCCCGAACGAGTCGCAGCACCTCGGCGTGCTGCACCGCGCGATCGCGTCCGAGACGATCCTGCTGGCGCGGCTCGCGACGCGCTGACGCGCGCCGGGCCGGACGGGAGGCACGGTGCGGGCCCGCACCGTGCCTCCCGTCCGTCCACAGACCGTCGCGATCTGCTGCGACCGTCGGTGGGGCGTGCTTAGAATCGTCACGAGGCGCGGTGATCCACACCGCCCGGAGGGAGACGCGCGATGAGCGACACCATCACCGAAGCGCAGACCGCTGCGACCGAGACGGCGACGCACGGCGTGCAGCTGAGCGACACGGCGGCGGCGAAGGTCGCGAGCCTCCTCGAGCAGGAGGGACGCGACGACCTCCGCCTCCGACTCGCGGTCCAGCCCGGCGGCTGCTCCGGGCTGATCTACCAGCTCTACTTCGACGAGCGCCTGCTCGACGGCGACACCACGGCCGAGTTCGAGCCCGGCGTCGAGGTCGTCGTCGACAAGATGAGCGTGCCGTACCTCGACGGCGCGACCATCGACTTCGAGGACACGATCCAGAAGCAGGGCTTCACGATCGACAACCCGAACGCGCAGGGCAGCTGCGCGTGCGGCGACAGCTTCCACTGACACCGTCAGCCGACACGCGAGCGGGGAGCGACCGGAGTGGTCGCTCCCCGCTCGCGTTCGTCCTGGTCAGGACCGCCGCGCGGGGTGCGGATCGGGGCCACGCGCGGCTCGGGTTGGCGCGAGCTGTCCGCTGCTGCGAGTAAGCTAGGAGTGTTCCAACCAAGCTGGGAGCGAGCCATGAGCGACCTTCGTGTCGTGGCTGCTCCGAGCTCACGTCTTTGCGAGAGGTCATAGTGCGTTCGAATCGCCGTATACGTTGGGCGGCCATCCCGGTGGCCGTCGGTCTGGTCGTCGCACTGGCTGGCTGCACGCAGCAGCAGCTCAACGGATGGCTGCCCGGCACGGAGGAATCGCGCGACGTCACGAACCACACGAGCCGCATCGTCGGCCTGTGGACGACGAGCTGGGTCGTCCTGCTCGCGGTCGGTCTGATCGTGTGGGGCCTGATCATCTGGGCCGCGATCGTCTACCGCCGCCGCAAGGGCCAGACCGGCCTGCCGGTGCAGATGCGGTACAACATGCCGCTCGAGATCTTCTACACGGTCGTGCCGCTCATCCTCGTGCTCGGCTTCTTCGCCTTCACCGCGAAGGACCAGGCCGCCATCGAGCAGCCCTTCGCCAAGGCGGACGCGACGATCCACGTCTACGGCAAGCGCTGGGCGTGGGACTTCAACTACATCAACGAGTCGGACAAGTCGAAGAGCGTCTACTACCAGGGCATCCAGGCCCAGGAAGAAGAGAACGCCAACGGCTCCATCGACGAGTCGCAGCTCCCGACGCTGTACCTGCCCAAGGGCAAGAAAGTGCACATCGAGCTCTCGTCGCGCGACGTCAACCACTCCTTCTGGGTCATCGACTTCCTCTACAAGAAGGACATGATCCCCGGCAAGCAGAACGACGAGTACTTCATCCCGGAGAAGCTCGGCACGTACCAGGGCAAGTGCGCGGAGCTCTGCGGTGAGTACCACTCGCTCATGCTCTTCCAGGTGAAGGTCGTCACGCCGGAGCAGTACCAGGCGTACCTCGACAAGCTGACCGAGCAGGGCAAGGTCGGTCTCCTCGGTGACGAGTACAACACCAACACGAACGAACCGAACAACAAGGCGCCCGTGACGGCGTCCGAGAACGAGTAGGGGCTCCGTCAGATGACCACGTCGCTCGTCGGCCAGCCGGCGGCAGGCACCACGACCCTGGACTTCCAGGCGTCGAAGGTGGGCCGCAAGGGCAACATCATCGTGCGGTGGATCACCTCCACCGACCACAAGACCATCGGGTACATGTACCTGATCGCGTCGTTCATCTTCTTCCTGCTCGCGGGTGTGATGGCGCTCGTCATCCGCGCCCAGCTCTTCGAGCCCGGCCTGCACGTGCTCGCGACCAAGGAGCAGTACAACCAGCTCTTCACGATGCACGGCACGATCATGCTGCTGCTCTTCGCGACGCCGCTCTTCTCGGGCTTCGCGAACGCGATCATGCCGCTCCAGATCGGAGCGCCGGACGTCGCCTTCCCGCGTCTGAACGGCTTCGCCTTCTGGCTCTACGTGTTCGGTGCGCTCATCGCCGTCGGCGGCTTCCTCACCCCGCAGGGTGCCGCGTCGTTCGGCTGGTTCGCGTACGCGCCGCTCAGTGACACGACGTTCACCCCGGGCCTCGGCGGGACGCTCTGGGTGTTCGGCCTCGGCATGACCGGCTTCTCGACGATCCTCGGCGCCGTGAACTTCATCACGACGATCATCACGATGCGTGCCCCGGGCATGACCATGTTCCGCATGTCGATCTTCACGTGGAACACCCTCGTGACGGCGCTCCTCGTGCTGATGGCCTTCCCGGTCCTCGCGGCGGCGCTGTTCGGCCTCGGCCTCGACCGCGTGTTCAACGCGCAGATCTTCAACCCGGCCAACGGCGGCGCGCTCCTCTGGCAGCACCTGTTCTGGTTCTTCGGGCACCCCGAGGTCTACATCATCGCGCTGCCGTTCTTCGGCATCGTGTCCGAGATCTTCCCGGTGTTCAGCCGCAAGCCGATCTTCGGCTACAAGACCCTCGTCTACGCGACCATCTCCATCGCGGCCCTCTCGGTCACGGTGTGGGCACACCACATGTACGTCACCGGTGGCGTCCTGCTCCCGTGGTTCTCGCTCATGACGATGCTCATCGCGGTCCCGACCGGCGTGAAGATCTTCAACTGGGTCGGCACGATGTGGCGCGGTTCGGTCACGTTCGAGACGCCGCTGCTCTGGTCCGTCGGCTTCCTCATCACCTTCACGTTCGGTGGTCTCACCGGTGTGATCCTGGCGTCGCCGCCGCTCGACTTCCACGTGTCCGACTCGTACTTCGTCGTCGCGCACTTCCACTACGTGGTCTTCGGCACCGTCGTGTTCGCGATGTTCGCCGGGTTCTACTTCTGGTGGCCGAAGTGGACCGGCAAGATGCTCAACGAGCGCCTCGGCAAGATCCACTTCTGGCTGCTGTTCATCGGCTTCCACACGACGTTCCTCATTCAGCACTGGCTGGGCGTCATCGGCATGCCGCGTCGGTACGCGACCTACCTGCCGAACGACGGCTTCACCTGGATGAACCAGCTGTCGACGATCGGCTCGATGATCCTCGCGATCTCGTTCCTGCCGTTCATCTTCAACATCTACGTCACCGCCCGGAACGCACCGAAGGTCGCCGTGAACGACCCGTGGGGCTACGGCCGTTCGCTCGAGTGGGCGACCAGCTGCCCGCCGCCGCGGCACAACTTCACCTCGATCCCGCGGATCCGTTCCGAGTCCCCGGCGTTCGACCTCAACCACCCCGAGGCCGGTGTGCCGATCGGTGTGGGCCCCGCGAAGGACGCCCCGGACGCCCCGACCTACGACGCCGCGAAGGGCGAGGTGAAGTAACGCCATGCGCGCCAACACCAACCTGTTCTGGATCCTGTTCGTCTTCTTCATCCTGGCGGATGCGGCGTACACCATCTGGTCGCTCATCAACTACGGCAAGGTGGAGTGGGTCGGCACGATGTCGATCGGCCTCACCGGCATCATGTCCGCATTCATCGCGTTCTACCTCGGCAAGGTCATGTCCTCCCAGGGCGGCGTGCTGCCCGAGGACCGTCCGGACGCCAACATCGAGGACGGCGACGCCGAGCTCGGGCACTTCAGCCCGTGGTCGTGGTGGCCGATCCTCCTCGCGGCTGCCGTCGGCGTGATCTTCCTCGGCGTCGCGGCCGGCCTCTGGCTGGTCCCGATCGGTATGGCGTTCGTCGCCGTGACGCTCGTCGGCTGGGTCTACGAGTACTACCGCGGGAACTTCGGTCACTGACCCGTTCCCCTCGACGACCTTCGGGCGGCACCACATCCGGTGCCGCCCGAAGTGCGTCCGGGCCCCTCGACCTCCCCGACGACGGCGGGCCGGAGCCCGCCACGAGACACCCCGGTCCCCGAACCGGGAACAACACGGCCCGCAACCGGCTTGACTCGGAACGGACCACCCCCACCACAGCGAAAGGAGTCACCTCAGGTGACCGACAAGCGCACCCTCATCATCTTCGGCGCGACGGGCGACCTCGCCTCCCGCCTGCTGCTGCCGGGCCTCGGCACGTTCCTGCAGAGCGGTCGAGCGGTCCCGGTCCAGCTGATCGGGACGGGCCGCAGCGCCCGCAGCGAGGAGCAGTGGAAGGACGTCGTCACGAAGTCGTTCGCCTCGCAGGACGTGAAGGGCCCGGAGGTCGACGCCACCCTCGCGTCGACGCAGTTCATCCAGGGTGACCCGACGGACCCCGAGCACCTGAAGGCCCTGTTCGCGGCCGCGGACGAGGACGCCGAGCCGATCCTCTACTTCGCGCTCCCGCCGCAGATCGCCTCCGACATCTGCGAGGCGCTCCAGGAGGTCGAGCTCCCCGCGGGCACGACCCTCGCCTTCGAGAAGCCGTTCGGGACCGACGTCGCGAGCGCGAAGGCCCTCAACGAGACCGTCCTCAAGCTCGTCCCCGAGGAGCGCGTGCACCGCACCGACCACTTCCTCGGTCGCACGACGGTGCTCAACATCATCGGCCTGCGCTTCGCGAACCGTCTGTTCGAGCCGATCTGGAACGCCGAGAACATCGAGAAGGTCGACATCTTCTACGACGAGACCCTCGGCCTCGAGAACCGTGCGCAGTACTACGACGAGGCCGGCGCGATGGTCGACATGATCCAGTCGCACCTGCTGCAGATCCTCGGCATCGTGACGATGGACGCCCCGGCCGACATCGACGCGGTCGAGTTCCGCTCGTCCCTGGCGCGGGTGCTCCGCTCGACCGAGCTCAAGGGCGGCGACCCGAAGATCGCGTCGCGCCGCGCCGTGTACACGGCCGGCACGATCGACGGCAAGGACCTGCCGTCGTACCAGGACGAGGACGGCGTCGACAAGTCGCGCCAGACGGAGACGCTCGCCGAGATCTCGGTCGAGGTCGACACCGCGCGTTGGAAGGGCGTCCCGTTCACGCTGCGCTCCGGCAAGGCCCTCGGCGCCAGCCGCAAGGAGGTGCTGATCACCTTCAAGCCGGTGACGCGCCTGCCCTCCGGCCTCTCGGGTCGACCGAAGACGGACACGCTCCGCATCGTGTTGAACCCGGACGAGATCGAGCTGACCGTGTCGGCGAACGGCGGCGGCAACCCGTTCGAGATGGGCCAGGTCACGCTGTCGTCGTCCTTCGCGGACGGCGAGCTGACCCCCTACGGCGAGGTCCTCAACGGGATCTTCCACGACGACCCGCTGCTGTCGATCCGCGGCGACGTCGCGGAGCGCTGCTGGGAGATCGTCGAGCCGGTCGTCGACGCCTGGAAGGCGAACGACGTGCCGCTCGAGGAGTACCGCGCCGGTTCGCGCGGCCCGGCGGACTGGGTGAGCTCGTCCTGACGGACGCGTTCCGGGTGACGTCGCGTCACCGCTGACGGACGGGAGGCGCGGTGCCGGCTGGCACCGCGCCTCCCGTCCGTCGTCGGTCGCATCGTACGGTCCGGCGCGCGTGACGGGACGTCGCGTGGCCGCGTCGTGCGGCCCGCAGCGCGCGACGGCCGTCGTGCGGTCCGCCGCGCCTCCCGTCCGTCGCGTGGTCGCACCACGTGGTCCGCAGCGCGGGACGGTCAGGTCGTCGTGCCGGCGCGTTCGCCCTCGCCCGTCCACGAACGCGTGCCGCCGTCGTGCACCGCGAGGCGCGTGCGGTGCCCCGCGGACGAGCCCCGTGCGCGGGCGATCGCGTCCGCGGCCGACACGAGCGTCAGGTGGGACAGCGCCTGCGGGGTGTTGCCGATGTGGTGTCCCGTCGCGACGTCGACCTCCTCGGAGAGCATGCCGACGTCGTTCGCGAAGCCGACGAGGACGTCCATGAGTCGCTCGGCGTCGTCGACCCGGCCCGAGGCGGCGTACTGCTCGACGAGCCAGAAGGAGCACGCGAGGAACGGGTGCTCGCTGCCGGACAGCCCGTCGAAGCCCGCCGACGTGCGGTAGCGGAGCAGGAGACCGTCGTCGCCCGTGCGGAGGTCGTGCTCGATCGCGGCGACGGTGCCGGTCATCCGCGGGTCGTCCGCGGGCAGGTAGCCGATCTGCGGGAGGACGAGCAGGCTCGCGTCGACCTCGTCGGTGTCGTAGTGCTGTCGGTACGAGCCCCGCTCGGCGTTCCAGCCGTGCTCCTCGATCTCGGCGCGGACCTGGTCGCGGAGCGTCCGCCACCGGTCGACCGGTCCCTCGAGCCCGAACTCCTCGACCGCCGCGACACCGCGGTCGAAGGCGGCCCAGATCATCGCGCGGGAGTGCGTGAAGTGACGCCGCGGTCCCCGCATCTCCCAGATGCCGTTGTCCGGTTCCTGCCAGTGCTCCTCGACGTAGCCGAGCAGCGCCCGTTGGAGCGCCCACGAGTCCGCGTTCTCCTCGACGCCGAGCTCCCTGGCGTCGTGCAGCGCGGCGAGGACCTCGCCGAACACGTCGCCCTGGTACTGGGTGTACGCGCCGTTGCCGATGCGGACCGGGGCGGAGTGCGCGTAGCCGGGGAGGTTGTCGAGGGTGCGCTCGGGCAGGTCGCGTTCGCCCGCGATGCCGTACATGATCTGCACGTCGGCGGGGTCGCCGGCGATCGCGCGGAGGAGCCAGCCGCGCCAGTGCGCGGCCTCGTCGCGGTAGCCGTGCGCGATGAGCGACGCGAGCGCGAGTGACGCGTCGCGCAGCCACACGTAGCGGTAGTCCCAGTTGCGTTCTCCGCCGGGGTCCTCCGGGAGGCTCGTGGTCGCGGCCGCCACGACGCCGCCGGTCTCGCCGTGGGTCATCGCGCGCAGGAGGAGCAGCGAGCGCCGCGTCGCGTCCACGTAGCGGCCGTGGGTGCGGACCGGTGCCATCCAGTCCTCCCACCAGCGGGTCGTGCGGTGCAGCGCCGCGGTGACGTCGATGGGCTCCGGGGGCTCCCGGTGCGACGGGTACCAGGTCAGCACCGTGTCGAGGACCTCGCCGTCCCGGATCGTGGTCGTCGCCCGGTGGTGGTGGTCGTGGGCGTGGAAGCGGGGGCCGCGGACGACGACGGAGCCGGGGCCGGCCGTCGCGAGCAGCGCCGCGTCGTCACCGCTGCCGATCTGCCGGACCCACGGCAGCGCCCGCGCGTAGTCGAAGCGGATCGTCAGGACCTGCTCGACCTCGACCTCGCCGCGCAGCCCCCGGACGCGGCGGACGATCGACGCCCGGTGCGCGCCGATCGGCATGAAGTCGGTGACCTCCACGACGCCCGTGCTCGTCGTCCACACCGTCGACAGGACGAGCGAGTCGCCGACGTACCGCCGGCGGACCGTGGCCTGCGCATCGGTCGGGCGGAGCGACCAGCCGCCGTGCTCGGCCGACCCGAGCAGGGCCGCGAACGTGGAGGGGCTGTCGAACCGGGGGAGGCAGGCCCAGTCGACGGTGCCGTCGCGGGTGATCTGCGCCGCCGTGTAGGTGTCGCCGACCAGGGCGTGGTCCTCGATGCGCGCAGAGAGCATGTGCCGATCGAACCACGCGCCCACCGGTCGGGGCCGGCGCTGAAGGGGTGCTCAGCCAGCGGCGCGGGGTGGTCAGTCGCCCGCGAGCAGGCCGACCCGCTGCAGTTCCGTCCACAGGCCGGCGCCGTCCGGGGCGAAGACCCACGGGGCCGACGAGTCGCGGGAGCGCTCCTGTGCCTTGGACCGACCGCCCGCGAGGACCGCCTCGCTCGTGGACAGCTGCCGGATCGCGACGCCCGCGACGTTGTCCGGGTGCTCCCGTGCGAACTCGCCGTACAGCGACTCGTCGTGCTGGCCGTCGTCCCCGACGAGGAGCCACCGCACGTCGGGGAAGTCCCGTGCGAGGCGGCGCAGGTTCTCCTGCTTGTGCAGCTGGCCGCTCCGGAAGAAGCGGTCGTGCGTCGGGCCCCAGTCCGTGAGGAGCAGGGTCCCGGTCGGGTACATGTTGCGGGTCAGGAAGCGCTGCAGGGTCGGGGCCACGTTCCAGGCGCCGGTGGACAGGTAGACCGTCGGGGCACCGGGATGCTGCGCGAGCACGCGTTCGTAGAGGACCGACATGCCCGGCACCGGGCGTCGCGCGTGCTCGGTCAGGACGAACGAGTTCCAGGCCGCGAGCATCGGGCGGGGGAGGCTCGTCACCATCACGGTGTCGTCGATGTCCGAGAGGAGGCCGAACCGCGTGTCCGGGTGCACCACGAAGACGTCGGCCTCGACGTCCCGTGTCCCGCCGGCGGAGAGTCGGATCGTGCGCCAGCCGGGCTCGAGGTCGATCGGCACGATCGCGTCGACGACGCCACCGCGGTCCGACTGCACGACGTGGCTGCGGCCGCCGGCCGTGATCGTCACCTCCGCGGAGTCGACCGCCACGCTCGTGAAGCTCTTCCACCCGCGGACCCCGACGTAGGAGGCGTCGGAGGCGAGTCCGCGGCGGGTGAGGAGCACGCGTGCGAGGACCCGCACCCACCCGGGCGCGCCGTACCCCGTGTACGGGATCACCGTCGGCACGAGCCCGCGGCGGCGTGCCCGCTGCTCCCGGAACTCCTGCACGGCGTCCTCGATGCGGGCGGCACGGTGCAGGATCGGCTCGGCCAGCGACGGCTCGTGGGGAGTCGGGTCGGGCATCGCCCCATCATTCCACGCCGCAGCCCGCTCGGGACCGAGGATGCTCATGCGGCTCCGGGAGAGTCGCAGGCGAGTTCCAGACGAAGTCTGCGAGCATTGCCCGGACACCACCGTGCACTGTCGTGTGGACGGTGAAACAACGCACCGCGCGGGTCACCACGCGGGGAGCGCGTCGAGGACGCGAGAAGGAGTACACGTGCTCGTCACCGAGGTTTCGAACGCACTGCCGGGGGGATCATCACTGCTCAGGAACGAGCCGGTCCAAGCCCGCAGTTCGGCGCGCCTCGCCGGTCTCCTCGACGCCGCTGCCGCGGTGATCGACGAGATCGGGTTCGAGCGGCTGACCACGGCGATGGTCGCCGAGCGGGCCGGGGCGTCGATCGGCACCGTCTACCGCTACTTCCCGGACCGCATCGCCGTGGTCGAGGCCCTGGCGATCCGCTGCACCCAGCGGCTGGCTGCCCGGTTCGTCGAGGCGCTGGAGTCGAGCGGGGCGACGGACTGGAAGGCCGGCTGCAACGCGCTCATCGACATGACCGCCGAGATGTACCGCACGGAGCCCGGCTTCCGCGCGATCGGGTTCGGCGACACGGCCGACACCGGCACGGGGGACGACGACGACCGGATGGCCGCACTCGGCGGTGCCGTCGCGCAGGTCATGCGGGAGCGCTTCGACCTGCCGGACAGCGAGGCCGTGAGCCGCGCCTGGACCGTGCTGGCGGAGTCCGGGCACGCCGTGCTCGCCCGCGCCCACGCCGACCGGGACACGCCCGACCAGGCACTCGTCGAGGCGTACCGCACGATGACGCACAGCTACCTCGAGACGGTGCTCCGCGACGCCTGACCCGCGCGTACCGAGCGACCGACGCCCGCACTCCGAACAGGGGTCGCGGGCGTCGTCGTGTTCGCTCGATCGCGCCGGACCGCTGTCCGTGAGGCGACACGGGGCGTCACGACGCAACCCGCGCGGGTCCTCGCGGGTACTGTCGTGCGGAGTCGGGCTACCTCCGAACAGAAGGGCACCCAATGATCGAGTTCCGCTCGGTACGCAAGACGTACCCGGACGGCACCACAGCGGTCGAGGACTTCCACCTCGTCATCCCCTCCCGGACCACGACGGTCTTCGTGGGGTCGAGCGGCTGTGGCAAGACCACGCTCCTCCGGATGATCAACCGCATGGTCGACCCCACGTCCGGATCGGTGTCCATCGACGGCGAGGACGTCGCGTCCGTCGACCCCGTGCAGCTCCGTCGTCGCATCGGCTACGTGATGCAGAACGCCGGGCTGCTGCCGCACCGGCGGGTCGTCGACAACATCGCCACGGTGCCGCTCCTCACCGGGGTGGCCAAGGCGGAGGCCCGTGAACGCGCGCTCGAGCTCATGGACACCGTCGGGCTCGACCGGGCGTTCGCGGACCGCTACCCGTCACAGCTCTCCGGCGGGCAGCAGCAGCGTGTCGGTGTCGCCCGCGGGCTCGCGGTCGACCCGAACATCCTGCTCATGGACGAGCCGTTCGGTGCCGTCGACCCGCTCGTGCGCAACGACCTGCAGGACGAGCTGATCAGGCTGCAGCGCGAGCTCGGGAAGACGGTGGTGTTCGTCACGCACGACATCGACGAGGCCTTCAAGCTCGGCGACCAGGTCGTCATCCTCAAGAAGGGCGGCGAGATCGCTCAGCAGGGCACCCCGGCCGAGATCCTCTCCGAGCCGGCCGACGACTTCGTCGCGAACTTCATCGGTGCCGGCCGTGGTCGGCGGGCGCTGCGCGTCGAGCAGACCCCGACGGGTCCGATCGTCGTCGACGGCGACGGGCGCGCCGCGGGGGTCCTGACGGGGCCGGTGCAGGTGGTGGACGCCGCGGCCGCGGTGCCGCACGGTGCAGAGGCCGGGGCGCGTGACACCGCCCCGGGTGCCCCGGCGCAGGGTGGTGACCACCGGTGAACTGGGTGCTGTCGAACCTCGACACGATCGGGGACGACACGGTCTCGCACCTGGCGATCGCGATCCCGCCGATCATCATCTCCTTCCTGCTCTCGATCCCGATCGGGTGGTTGGTCGTCCGGCTGCAACGGCCGGGCGGTTCGCGGATCTCCGCGGGACTGGGCAGCGGCATCGTCACCGTCGCGGGGCTGCTCTACGCGATCCCGTCCCTCGCGCTCTTCGTCGCCCTGCCCGGGATCATCGGCACGAGCCTGACGAGCCCGGTGAACGTCATCATCAGCCTCACCATCTACGGGCTCGCGCTCATGGTCCGGTCGACCGTGGACGGCCTCACCTCGGTGGACGCCGCGACCATGCAGGCCGCGACCGCGATGGGGTACTCCGGCGGGCAGCGCTTCTTCCGCGTCCAACTCCCGCTCGCGGGACCCGTGCTGCTCGCCGGGCTGCGGGTGGTGTCGGTGTCGACGATCTCACTCACCACCGTCGGCGCGGTCCTGGGCATCCAGAGCCTCGGCTCCCTGTTCACCGACGGCCTCGCGCGCGGCATCTACGAGGAGATCATCTCGGGCATCGTGATGGTCCTCGTGCTCGCCTTCGCCCTCGACGGACTGCTCGTGCTGCTCGGGCGGCTCGTCCTGCCCTGGACGCGTCGCGCGACCCCGAGCAGGCGCGCCGCCCGTCGGGTCCTGCAGCAGGCGGAGGTGACGGCGTGATCATCGCGCAGGCCTTCGGGTGGGTCTTCGACCCGCAGAACTACAGCGGGTACAACGCGATCCCCGGCCGGATCTGGGAGCACGTGTGGATCACGCTCCTCGCCGTCCTCATCGCCGCCGTCATCGCGGTGCCGCTCGGGTACGCGATCGGGCACACCGGGCGGGCCCGCGGGTTCTCGATCGCTGCCTCGGGCGGCGTGCGGGCGCTGCCGACCCTCGGCGTGCTCTCGCTCTTCGGCTTGCTGCTCGGCATCGGACTCGAGGCGCCGCTGCTCGCCCTGGTGGTGCTCGCGATCCCGTCGGTGCTCGCCGGCGCGTACTCAGGCATCGAGTCCGTCGAGCCGGTCACCGTCGACGCCGCGAAGGCACAGGGGATGACCGGGTGGCAGGTCCTGTGGAAGGTGGAGATCCCCCTCGGGCTCCCGCTGCTGATCGGCGGCATCCGAGCAGCCGTCCTCCAGGTCGTGGCCACCGCGACGCTCGCGGCCTACGTCGGCGCCGGCGGTCTCGGCGGTTACTTCTTCCTCGGCCTCAAGACCCAGGACTACGCCGAGATGCTCGGCGCTTCCATCCTCGTGATCGCCCTCGCGATCGCGTTCGAGATCGTGTTCGCCGCACTCCAACGGGCGGCGGTGCCGAAGGGCACCGTCGACCTGTCGGCCCGGCGTCGCCAGGGCTCGCGCGAGCGGTCCCGCAATCCCATCCCGGAAGGAAATCCATCGTGATCACAGCAAAGATCCGTGCCGGCGTCGCAGCAGCGCTGGCACTGGGCGTCGCAGCGGCCCTCACGGGCTGCGCGTCGAGCAACCCGCTCGACAGCGGCTCCAGCGCCTCCAGCGACTCGAAGACGATCGTCATCGGATCGCAGCAGTACTACTCGAACGAGATCATCGCCGAGCTGTACGCGCAGGTGCTCGAGAAGGACGGCTTCCAGGTGAAGCGGAACTTCAACATCGGACAGCGTGAGATCTACCTCCCGCAGCTCCAGAAGGGCGCGATCGACGTCATGCCCGAGTACAGCGGCAACCTGCTGCAGTACTACGACAAGAGCGCGACGGCGAAGACCTCGTCGGAGATCGACGCGGCGCTGACCAAGGCACTGCCCTCGGGGCTCCGGGTGCTCGACGCGGCCGAGGCGACCGACCAGGACAGCTACACGGTCACGAAGAAGTTCTCCGAGGACAACGACGTGACCAGCCTGGCGGACCTCAAGAACGTCAAGGACACGCTGACCGTCGGCGCGAACTCCGAGTTCCAGACGCGGCCGTACGGACCGAACGGCCTGAAGTCGGTCTACGGGGTGGACGTCGACTTCAAGGCCGTCGAGGACTCCGGCGGCGCGCTCACGGTCAAGGCGCTCAAGGACGGCACGGTCCAGCTCGCCGACATCTACAGCGCCGACCCGAGCATCAAGGCGAACGACTTCGTCTCCCTGGAGGACCCGGAGAACCTGATCCTGCCGCAGAACGTGATCCCGGTGGTCTCGAAGAAGGTCGACGACAAGGCTGCGGCCGACATCGACAAGGTGAGCAAGGTCCTCACGACCGCGGCGCTCATCGACCTCAACGCCAAGAGCGTGAACGACAAGGAGAAGGCGTCCACCATCGCGAAGGACTTCCTCACCGAGCAGGGTCTGCTGTAGCAGCAGGCTCTGATCACCGGCAGGCGTCGGGCTTCGGCCCGGCGCCTGTCGTCGTTCCGCGGGGGCCGCCAAGCGCACGCTTGTTCCGCACAACCGTGCCGTGCAGCCTGACTGCACATTCGTGCAAAGAGGCGTTCTACAACTTGTCGAGGAAGGTGTCCGAACGGTAGCGTGGAGGTGTCCCAAAGGCCTGTGACACCAGAAGTTCCCCCTCCACAGGAAGCAACTGACGTGCACCAACAGCGCGCGGCGACCCGGCTCGGAAACGCCGCATGAACGACATCCTCGATCCCCTGGTCCTGTCGCGGTGGCAGTTCGGCCTCACGACGATCTACCACTTCCTCTTCGTCCCGCTGACCATCGGCATGGCGGTCGTCGTGGCCGTGTTCCAGACCGCCTGGGTCCGGACCGGACGGGCGCACTACCTCCAGCTCACCCGGTTCTTCGGGCGCATCTTCCTCATCAACTTCGCGATGGGCGTGGTCACCGGCATCGTGCAGGAGTTCCAGTTCGGCATGAACTGGTCGAACTACTCGCGCTTCGTCGGCGACGTCTTCGGTGCTCCGCTCGCACTGGAGGGCATCCTCGCCTTCTTCTTCGAGGCCGCGTTCATCGGCCTCTGGATCTTCGGGTGGGACCGCCTGCCGAAGAAGGTCCACCTCGCGACCATCTGGTGCGTGAGCATCGGCACGATGCTGTCGGCCTACTTCATCCTCGCGGCGAACGCGTTCATGCAGCACCCGGTCGGCTTCGCCGTCGACGAGGCCAAGGGCCGCGCGGAGCTCACCGACATCTGGGCCGTGCTGACGAACAAGGTCGCGCTCGCGGCGTTCCCGCACACGCTGTTCGGTGCGTTCATGGTCGCGGCCTCGGTCATCATCGCGGTCGCCGCATGGCACCTGGCGCGCAACCAGAACCTCGAGACGATGATGCCGGCGCTGAAGTTCGGCATGTGGACGATGCTCGCGTCCGGGGCGCTCACGGTGCTGACGGGGGACCAGCTCGGCCTGACGATGGTCGACACCCAGCCGATGAAGATGGCCGCCGCCGAGGCGCTCTACAACACCTCGACGGGCAAGGACGCATCGTTCTCGATCTTCACGCTCGGCACGCCCGACGGCGTGCACGAACTGTTCTCGATCCGGATCCCGTACCTGCTGTCGTTCCTGTCGACGCACACCTTCAACGGCACCGTCGAGGGCATCAACGACCTGCAGGCGCAGTACTCGCAGGTGTACGGCGCCGGTGACTACAAGCCGATCATCTGGGTCACCTACTGGGCGTTCCGGTGGATGATCGCGCTCGGCGTCGGCGCGGTGCTGGTGTCGCTCGTCGGCCTCTGGCTCACCCGCAAGGGCCGGTTCCCGCAGCAGCGCTGGGTGTGGCGCGTCGCCACCTGGGCGATGCCGCTGCCGATGGCCGCGATGATCATGGGCTGGATCTTCACCGAGATGGGCCGCCAGCCGTGGCTCGTGTTCGGCCTGCTCAAGACCGCCGACGGCGTCTCGCCGAACGTGACCGGCGTCGAGGTCCTCATCTCGCTGGTCGTGTTCACGCTCATCTACGGCGCCCTCGCGGTGGTCGAGTTCCGACTCATCAAGAAGGTCGCCCAGGAGGGCCCCGCCGCCCCGGCGGAGGTCGACGAGGAGACCGGTGAGGTCAAGCACGAAGTGACGGTCTACTGATGGATCTGCCGGTTCTCTGGTTCGCGATCGTCGCGCTGTTCTTCGTCGGCTACTTCGTCCTCGACGGGTTCGACTTCGGCGTCGGGATGTCGCTGCCGTTCCTCGGCAGGGACGACACCGACCGGCGCGTGCTCATCAACACCATCGGCCCGGTCTGGGACCTCAACGAGACCTGGGTCATCGTCGCCGGCGCCTGCCTGTTCGCGGCGTTCCCCGAGTGGTACGCGACGATGTTCTCGGGCTTCTACCTGGCCCTGCTCCTCATCCTGGTGGCGCTCATCGCCCGCGGTGTCTCGTTCGAGTACCGGCACCAGAACAAGCACGCCGAGTGGAAGCGCCGCTTCGACCTGATGATCGTCGTCGGCAGCGCGGTGCCGTCGTTCCTCTGGGGCGTCGCGTTCGGGAACGTCGTCCGCGGCATCCCGATGGACGCCGGCCACAACTTCACCGGCACCGTGTTCGACCTGCTCAACCCGTTCGCGCTGCTGACCGGTCTGGCGACGCTGCTGGTGTTCTTCACGCACGGCGTCGTCTTCGTCGCGCTCAAGACCGAGGGCGAGATCCGGGAACGGGCGAAGCGACTCGCGACCCGTGCGGGCATCGTCACGATCGTCGTGGGTGCCGCCTTCCTGGTGGCGATGGCCTTCGTCCGGGCGACCCCGGCGAGCCTCGTGCTCTCGGTCGTCGCGGCGCTGGCGCTCGTGCTCGCGGTGCTCTGCTCGGCGTGGGGGCGGGAGGGCCGGGCCTTCACGCTCATGGCGGTCACCATCGCCGCGGTCGTGCTCGCGATGTTCACGGCGGTCTTCCCGGACGTGATGCCCGCGACGAACGACCCGGCCAACAGCCTGACCGTGTACAACGCGGCCAGCGGCGCGTACACGCTGACGGTGATGAGCTGGGTGGCGCTGATCTTCATCCCGCTCGTGCTCGCGTACCAGGCGTGGACGTACTGGGTGTTCCGCAAGCGGGTCTCCCGGGCGCACATCGCCCAGGCCGCGCACTAGGCACGACCCGACCCCGCGCCCCGGTCGCCGCACGCACCGGACAGACCGCACCCCAGGAGGACGACGTGAAGCCGCTCGACCCGCGACTGCTGCGGCTGTCGCGCACCGCTCGCGGCTTCATCGTGGCCGCGGCGGCGACCGGGCTGCTGCGGACGGTCGCGACCGTCGCGATCGCGTGGGGGATCGCCGCCGCGGTGACGATCGGGGTCGACGCCGTCGGTGACGGCGTCCTCCCCGGCGCGTTCGCCCAGGCCCTCGCGCTGCTCGGCACGGCGTTCGTCGTGCGGGCGCTCGCGGCCTGGGCGACGGACGACCTCGCCGCCCGCGCGGCCGCCCGCGTCAAGAGCGAACTCCGCGCGGGCGTCCTCGCGCGGGCCGCCGAACGCGGACCGGCGTGGCTGGCCGAGCGGTCGAGCGCGGGCTTCGCGACGACGCTCGGACCGGGCCTCGACGCGCTCGACGCGTACTTCGGCCGCTACCTGCCGCAGCTCGCGCTCACCGCCGTCGCGACGCCGGTGCTCGTCGTCGCGATCGGCCTGGGCGACCTCACGAGCGGCGTCGTCGTGCTCTGCGCGCTCCCGGTCATCCCGGTGTTCATGGTCCTCATCGGGCTCGCGACCCAGGCGGTGCAGCGACGGCAGTCCGACGCCCTCGCGACGCTCGGCAGCGCGTTCTCGGAGGCCGTCGAGGGACTGGCGACGCTCAAGGCGTTCGGTCGGGCTCGGCGACAGGTTGGTCGCATCGGTGTACTGACCGACGCGTACCGGAAGCAGACGATCGGCGTCCTGCGCCTGTCCTTCGTCAGCGGGTTCGCGCTCGAACTCGCGGCGAGCCTCGCGGTCGCGCTCGTCGCGGTGTCGATCGGCGTCCGCCTCGTGGACGGGTCGCTGGGGCTCGGCGCGGCGATGTTCGTCCTCGTGCTCGCGCCCGAGGCCTTCGCGCCGATCCGGCAGGTCGGCGCCGACTTCCACGCCGCCCAGGACGGCGTCGAGGCCGCCGGTGCGGTCCTCGACGTACTCGACGACGACCGGGCGACCGCGGCTCCGTCCAACCAGGCGCCGTCCGGCGACGCTCCAGCGACGGCAGCGACGGCAGCGACGACGCCGGGGACGGCGCTCGTCCTCGAGGGGCTCACGGTCCGTCGACCGGACGTGGTGATCGGACCGCTCGACCTGCGCGCAGGACCGGGCACGGTGGTCGCCCTCGCCGGTCCGAGCGGGTCCGGCAAGTCGAGCGTCATCGCGGCGCTCCGCGGCGCGCTCCCGTTCGACGGCACGCTGTCCGTCCCCGGATCGGCGGCGCCGGCGGCCGAGCGGACCACGTGGGCCGACCAGCGGCCGCGTCTGGTCCGCGGCACGATCGCGGAGAACGTCGCGCTCAGCGCGACCCCCGACGCGGCCGGCGTGCTGACCGCGCTCGGTGCGGCGGGGCTGGGACTCGACCCGGGCCTCCCGGTCGGGTCGGGAGGCACCGGCCTGTCGGGCGGGCAGGCGCAGCGCGTCGCCGTCGCGCGTGCCCTGTACCGCGTCGCCAGGGCGGACACGCCGCTGGTCCTCCTCGACGAACCGACCTCCGCGCTCGACGCGGACGCGGAGGCGCACGTCGTGGCGACGATCCGTCGGCTCGCCGCCGACGGGCGGGTCGTCGTCGTCGCGAGCCACCGTCCGGCCGTCCTCGCGGCGGCCGACGTCCGTGTCGACATCGAGGCCGGTGGCGCGGTGGCGGTCACCCTGGCGGACGGGGCGCGGCGATGACCCGGGAGGCGCGACCCACCTCCGTCCTGCGCCTCGCCGTCCCGCGCGGGGCCGGCTGGGGCAAGGCCGTGGCGGCCGGCGTCGGCAGCGCGCTGTGCGCGGTCGCACTGCTCGCCGCGAGCGGCTACCTCATCACCCGTGCCGCCGAGCACCCCCCGATCCTGTACCTCACCCTCGTCATGGTCGGCGTCCGCGCCTTCGCGCTGGGGCGCGCGGCCCTCCGGTACGTCGACCGGCTCGCCGGGCACGACGCGTCCTTCCGGCAGCTCGCGGTCGTCCGGACCGAGATGTACCGCCGGCTGGCGTCGGTCGCGCCCGCAGGCCTCGGGTCGACCGGACGCGGGGACCTGCTGACCCGCCTCGTCACCGACACCGACCGCCTGCAGGACCTGCCCATCCGCGTCGTCGGACCGCTCGTGTCGGCCGGGGTCGTCGCGGTGCTCTCCGTCGTCGCGGTCGCGCTGGTCTCGGTGCCCGCCGCGCTCGTGCTCCTGCTCGCCCTCGCGGTCGCGGCGCTCCTCGGCTCCGTGGTGACGGTCGCCGTGGCGCGGCGTTCCGACGAGCGCACGGCTGCGGACCGCGGCCGGGTCGCGGACCTCGTGCTCGACACGGTCCGGACGCTGGACGTCTTCAGCGCCTACGGCACGCTCGACGACCGGCTCGCGCAGATCACGCGGCTCGACGAGCGGGTCACCACCGCGGTCCGGCGGCGCGGCACCGTGGAGTCGCTCGTCGGTGCGCTCGTGGGGCTCATCGGCGGCGGGGCCGTCCTGGGGATCCTGCTGGTCGGCGCTCCGGCCGTGGTGTCCGGGGCGCTCGACGGTCCGCTCTGGGCCCTCGCCGTCTTCGTGCCGCTCGCCCTGTTCGAGGTCGTCGGCGGCGTCCCGCTCGCGGTGCTCACGTTCCGTCGGGTGCAGGCCGCGGCGGACCGTGTCGAACGGGTCGTCCCGGCGACCGTGCCCGAGGGCATCGTCGCGGAGCCGGACCAGCCCGCCGACCCGGCGGCGCTCGCGGTCGAGGGGCCCGTGGTCGTGTCGCTGCGCGACGTGTCCGTACGGTGGCCCGGGGCGGACGAGGACGCCGTCGCCGGGGTGTCGCTCGACCTCCGCCCCGGCGAGGTCGTCGTCCTGCAGGGCCCGAGCGGCTCGGGCAAGACCACGCTCGTGGACGCGCTCGTGCGGTTCGTCGACCATCGCGGGTCGTACACGATCGACGGCGTCCCGGCGCGGGACATGCACCCGGACGCGGTCCGTGCGCGCATCGGGCTCATCGAGCAGGACCCGTTCGTGTTCGACCAGTCGGTGCGGCAGAACCTGCTCTTCGCGCGGGACACCGCGACGGACGACGAGCTCCTCGACGTCCTCGAGCGCGTCGGGCTCGGGCGGTGGGTGGAGCGGCGCGGCGGGCTCGACGCCGGGGTCGGAGAGCGCGGCGTCCTCGTGTCCGGCGGGCAGGCACACCGGCTCGCCCTGGCCCGGGCGCTCCTGCACGCGTTCCCGGTGCTCGTGCTCGACGAGCCGACCGCCGACATCGACCCCGACCTGTCCGACGCCCTGCTGCGCGACCTCGTCGGCGCCGCCCGGCGTGCCGGGCGGACCGTCGTCGTCGTGTCGCACGTCCCGGTGCCGGCCGACCTCGTCGACCGCACGCTGCGCATGCGTGGCGGGCGACTCGTCACCACCTGACGGACCGGAGCCGACGTCACGGGGCCGGGCCGCGCCTCCAGGCCTTGTACCCTTGGTGACCGTGACCACCGAGCAGTACGCCGAGGACCCGAACGCCTACGACTTCCGTCGTCTCCAGGAGAAGTGGCAGCCCCGCTGGGAGGAGCTCGGACTCTTCACCACGGACCTCGACGACACCCGGCCGCGCAAGTACATCCTCGAGATGTTCCCGTACCCGTCCGGCGACCTCCACATGGGGCACGCGGAGAACTGGGCGCTCGGCGACTTCGTGGCACGGTACTGGCGGCAGCAGGGCTTCAACGTGCTGCACCCGATCGGCTGGGACTCGTTCGGGCTGCCGGCGGAGAACGCGGCGATCAAGCGCGGCGTCGACCCGAAGGAGTGGACGTACGCGAACATCGAGCAGCAGAAGGCCTCGTTCAAGCGCTACGCGCCGTCCTTCGACTGGACGACCGAGATCCACACCTCGGACCCCGAGTACTACAAGTGGAACCAGTGGCTGTTCCTCAAGATGTACGAGAAGGGCCTGGCGTACCGGAAGGACAGCTGGGTCAACTGGGACCCGGTGGACCAGACCGTGCTCGCGAACGAGCAGGTCCTGCCCGACGGCACCTCCGACCGCTCGGGTGCCGTGGTCGTCAAGAAGAAGCTGACGCAGTGGTACTTCAAGATCACGGAGTACGCGGACCGGCTGCTCGACGACCTCAACCAGCTCGAGGGGCGGTGGCCGGCGAAGGTCATCGCGCAGCAGCGCAACTGGATCGGCCGCTCGGTCGGCGCCGACGTCGACTTCGTGATCGAGGGGCGTGACGAGCCCGTCACGGTGTTCACCACGCGTCCGGACACGATCCACGGGGTGACCTTCCTGGTCGTGGCGCCGGACTCGGACCTGGCGGCGTCGCTCGTCTCCTCTGCTGAGCCCGCGGTGCGCGACGCGTTCGACGAGTACCTGACCGCCACCCAGAAGACCTCCGAGATCGACCGGCAGAACGCCGACCGCCCGAAGACGGGCGTACCGCTCGGTCGCTCCGCGATCCACCCGCTGACGGGGGAGCGCCTGCCGATCTGGGCCGCCGACTACGTCCTCGCCGACTACGGCCACGGCGCCGTCATGGCGGTCCCGGCACACGACCAGCGCGACCTCGACTTCGCGCGGGCGTTCGACCTGCCCGTGAAGGTCGTCGTGGACACGAACGCCCCGGTGACCGGCGCCATCCCCGTGATCCCCGAGGGCGCGACGCTCGAGGACCTCGACGTCCCCGCGCTCGACCCGGTGTCGACCGGGCAGGCGCTGACGGGCACCGGACGGATGATCAACTCCGGCCCGCTCGACGGCATGTCGAAGCAGCACGCGATCACCGCCGCGATCGGGCTGCTCGAGGAGCGGGGGACCGGCCGCGCCGCGAAGACCTACCGCCTGCGGGACTGGCTGATCTCCCGCCAGCGCTTCTGGGGCACGCCGATCCCGATCATCCACGGAGCGGACGGCACCGAGCACCCGGTCCCGCTCGACCAGCTGCCGGTCCGCCTGCCGTCGACGGAGGGCCTCGACCTCAAGCCGAAGGGCACCTCGCCGCTCGGCGGTGCGACCGACTGGGTGAACGTGCCGAACCCGGTCGACGGCACCCCGGCGACGCGCGACACCGACACGATGGACACCTTCGTCGACTCGTCGTGGTACTTCCTGCGCTTCCTCGCCGCGAACGACGACACGCAGGCGTTCGACCCCGCCGTCGCCCGCAAGTGGGCACCGGTCGACCAGTACATCGGCGGCATCGAGCACGCCATCCTGCACCTGCTGTACGCGCGGTTCGTCACGAAGGTCCTGTTCGACCTCGGCCACCTCGACTTCACGGAGCCGTTCACGGCGCTGCTCAACCAGGGCATGGTGCTGTCCGGCGGCTCGAAGATGTCGAAGTCGAAGGGCGGTGTGTCGCTCGGCGACGAGCTCGACGCGAACGGTGTCGACGCCATCCGTCTGGTGATGGGCTTCGCCGGCCCGCCGGAGGACGACATCAACTGGGAGGACGTCTCCCCGTCGGCGTCCGCGCGCTTCCTCGCCCGGGCCTACCGGCTCGCCCTCGACGTCACGTCGTCGAAGGACGTCGTGTGGGCCGACGGCGACCGTGCGCTCCGCCAGGTGACGCACCGGTTCCTCGCCGACGCCCCCGGGCTCATGGAGTCCTTCAAGTTCAACGTCGTGATCGCGCGGCTCATGGACCTCGTGAACGTGACGCGCAAGGCGATCGACAGTGGCCCCGGTGCGGGCGACCCCGCCGTGCGTGAGGCCGTCGAGACGATCACGCTCGGGCTCGCCGTGTTCGCGCCGTACGTCGGCGAGGAGATGTGGGAGAAGCTCGGCTACGAGCCGACCGTCGCCACGTACGGCTGGCGGAAGGCCGACCCGACGCTGCTCGTGCAGGACACCCTGACGGCGGTCGTGCAGGTGAACGGCAAGGTGCGGGACTCGTTCGAGGTGTCGAAGTCGATCGAGCCGTCGGAGCTCGAGGCCATGGCACGCGCATCGGCGAACGTGCAGCGGTACATCGGCGACCGCGAGGTCGTGAAGGTGATCGTGCGGGCGCCCAAGCTGGTGAACATCGCCATCAAGGGCTGAGCCGACGGGCCGGGAGCTCGGAGGGACGGCGGGCCGGGAGCTCGGAGGGACGGCGGGCCGGGAGGTCGGAGGGGCGGCGGCGGTTCCTGCACGGCGCCGGCGCGGATGACGTTCTCCACCGTCTGACGGGACACCGCCCGGCGGGGCGGGCCCGCACCGTAGCGTCCGGGCATGCCCACGTCGTCACCGGATCCTGCACCGAGCCCCCGGGCGTCCGCGCACGCGTCGCCGACACCTGACCCGACCCCGACGTCGCGGGTGCCGTCACTGGCGTGGTCCGCGCTGTCGCCGCGTGCCGCGGTCGTCCTCGCCGTCGTCGTCACCGTCGTCGCGCTGGTCGTCGTCCTGCTCGGGGCCCGACAGTCCGCGGAGGCTCCGCGCGAGGTCACGGTGCGCGGTGCCACGCCGTCCGCGTCCGGACGGTCCGCGGCCGCACCCGCACCGCCCTCGACGGCGGCGACGGTCGTCGTGCACGTCGCCGGAGCGGTCGCCGACGCCGGGATCGTGACGCTGCCGAGCGGCAGTCGGGTCGCGGCTGCGGTGGAGCGTGCCGGTGGTGCGGCGCGCGACGCAGACCTGGGACGCCTCAACCTCGCGCGCCCGGTCGTGGACGGCGAACGGGTGTACGTGCCGCGCGTGGGCGAGGAGGACCCGGCTCCGGGAGCGTCCGGGACCGTCGCTCCGTCGTCGGGAGGCGGGGCAGGGGGCGGCACCGGGTCCGGGGCGGGTGTCGGGACGGGACCCGGTGGCACGGTGGACCTCAACAGCGCAGACGCCACGACGCTCGAGACCCTGCCCGGCATCGGGCCGGCGCTCGCGGCCCGGATCATCGCCTGGCGCGAGGAGCACGGCCGGTTCACCACGGTCGAGGACCTGCTCGACGTCAGCGGCATCGGGGACGCGAAGTTCGCCGACCTCCAGGACCGCGTGCGTGTCTGAGCCCGGTCGCGTCGTCGCCCGCGCGCTCGGCGCACGGCTGCTGGACCTCCGGACCGCCGTGCCGGCCGCGATCGCGTGGTCGGGGTCCGCCGTGCTCGTGGGGGCACCGGAAGCGGCCGTCGCCGTCGTCGCGGTCGCCGGGGTGCTCGCCGCCGTGGGGACCGCCGTGCTGGCCCTCCACAGCCGGAGCGGGTCGGGCGACGGAGGCGCGCCCTGGGTCGGCGCGGTGGCGAGCCTCGTCGTCACGGGCATGCTGCTCCTCGGACTGGTCGCCGTCTCGGTGGCGGTCGGGCAGGAACGTCGGTCCCCGGGCGCCCTCGCCAGCGTGGGGCGCGCCGTCGAGGTGCGGGTGACCCTCGACCGTGACCTCGACCGGGGAGCGCGTTCGACGACGGGGACCCTGACCGCCGTCGCCGACGTGCCCGCGCTGCGGGTGCCGGTGCGCATCGTGCCCGACGTGCGCGCCGACGACGGGCTCGGACGTCTCGCCGCCGGCACGGCGATCAGCGGGGCGGCGTCGGTGGAGCCCGACGCTCCCGGAGCGCCGACGGCCTTCGTGGTGTTCCTGCGCGGCTCCGTCCAGGCGCGTCCACCCGACGGGTTGCTCGGCGCGACGGACCGTGTCCGGCAGTCGTTCGTCGCCGTGACCGCGGACCTCCCCGAACCGGGTGCGGCGCTGCTTCGCGGCCTCGCGATCGGGGACCGCAGCGGCCTCGACCCGGGGACGGAGTCCGCGATGGAGGCCACGGCGCTCACGCACCTCACCGCGGTGTCGGGGGAGACAGTCCGAAACAGAGGTGCGTCCCGTGCCTTGGACAAGTGCGATCACAAGCGAGGACGCGTGAGCTGATCTTCTGCTGGTCAAGCTACCCGAGGCCCCAGGCTCCACCTGGTAGATGACAGCTGGTCGTGACTCTCGCCCGTCGACCAACTTGGGCACTTGACGCCTCAGCCCGCCCGGCAGCCGTGCGGACGACTGGCGCACCCTTCCATGCCAAGTCGTCCGGCGGAAGCAGGACTCCTCGGTCGACTGTTTAAGCGCATCGGCGCCAGCCGTGATTAGGGTGTCTGCTTCCCTGGGCGGAATGCCGGACTCGGACTTTCGCACGCGCATGACTTGAGCTGTGAGGCGCGCTTGGGGCGGGGCATGGTGCGCAGGCTTCCCGACAGCCCCTTCTCTGCGAATAGGCTGAGGAGGACCGAAAGCACGACGACAGGACGCCGTTTTGAACAGCAACCCGTTCGCGCCCCGACTCGAGGAGCGAAACGACCGGCTGAACGCCATCGACGACGAACTCCATCGCCTGCGAGCCGAACTCGACTGGTACGGGCAGTTCGACCGGCTCGCCGTGATGCGGAAGGCCGCTGATGCCGACGCGGCAGCGAAACAGGCGTCGCTCACTGTCTCGAGCTTGGAGGCTGCACTCGTTGTCACGTCGAGGGACTACCACCGAGCTCGTGATGCTGCGAAGATCGGTATCAACCTGCTCCGTGTCTTCGATGCGACCCGGCTAGCAGCAGCCGAGGACCGTGACGCGCTCCTCAAGAAGCTCGGCATGGACAAGAACGCTCTGGCTGAGGCGACAGGGGCACGTGACCAATTACTCGAGCGATCGGTTACATACCGGAGCGACCTCCAGCGGTTTAGTGCTTGCGAACCGAGCGAGGTGAATGCCGCCATAAGCCGGCTTGAAGCGGAAAGGGCCGAACACGACGCGGAGTTCAATCGGCTGACGGCAGCGTCTACGGCGCTGGACTCGACACTTGTGGAACCGCTCAAGGCGCTGAGCGAAGCTCAGCGGGAACTTTCTGCCCGACAGGAGAAGCTCAAGCGAGCCCGAGAAATCGAACGGCGATTCGCGGCAGCTGACACCTCTCGAGACCGCGCGATGCTTCACGAGGAAGCCAGACGATACCTCGGCGTCGACAGCCCCAGAGTGTTCCTCCGCGATAGCAGAAGCTCTGTTGCATCGCTCGAGCGTGCGGTCGCGAAGAGGCAATGGCGCGTAGCCACGGAGGTCCGCCGCGCACTCGTCGCCTACGACGCGAGAGCGATCATCATCGACGGCAGCAACCTTTGCCATGACGGGCAGTCTTTTGTCGGCCTCGAGCCACTGAAGGCGATCGTTCCGGCCCTGGCCGGGCGATACGACGTGACAGTCATCTTCGACGCCACGATCGAGAGAACTTTCGCCGCATCAACGCTCCGGAAGCAATTGGCTGACGTAAGGGTGCATGTCGCGCCAGACAAGCAGGCGGCAGATGAGTCGATCCTTGACGCTGCAACCGAGCCCGGTACCTACGTCATCAGCGGGGACAAGTACCGAGATTTTGGGGACAGGTCAGCAGTACGCGACGGACGCGTCATACGTCCAGAGATCCTGCGAAGCAGGGTCAGCGTCCGCGATCTCGGGCTGGTGAACGTCGCGTTTCAGCGTTAGATGTAGTCGCGCTGTGCAACCATCAAGGAGATAGTGAAGGACCTCAGGCGCCCGCGCGCTTCATCCTCAACAAGAAGAGATGTATGCTTTGAGACTTGTCAGTTCGGCTTGATCGAACGAGTTCACTCCGGTGACGTGCTTCAGGAAACGTCTTGCATTCTTGTCGCGCGTCAAGCCAGTCTTCCATGCGTTGACGCCGATTTGTCGCTCGTATTCTATGGGGTTTCTTTCCCACTCTAGGTATATCGCCGCCCATTCGTACGCGCCGATATGGCGACTACAAAGGTGAAGATCAATCGCTGCCGCAGCATCGTAAACAGCGCCTAAGTATTTGACAAGTTCCTTTTCGCTCACCGAGATTCGCGCGGGTTTCTGAGTCTGGTGGCCCAGACCCGCGAGTACGGCGCCATGGCTGGTGAGCGTTCGCGCATCATCGTCGGAGGCGAATCCATGGGCAATCTTATTGCGAGTCTGACGCATCTTCTCAAGTGGCCCCTCGACTGCCCGAAGATTCACAGGTACGCTACCGAATAGTCGAGCAAATGCGGCCAGGCGAGCGCTCCAATCGCCTCGTGCAATATCCGCAACATCGAGCTTTGGTGCCTTTATGCCGCGCTTCATCAGTGTGATTCCGTCAAAGACTAAGGGAAAACCGCCGAGGAGAAGGGGGTCTGAAGCGAGTGCAGTCGACGCTGCGGCAATCATATACTTCTCGAGAATAGACGCTAATGCAATCAAGGCGGTTCTGCGGTGCCACCGTTGGCTCACTACCAAGTCTCTCGTATACAGTTCCACCGTATGGGGGAGAGCGGTCCCGAAACGGGCTGGATCGAGGGAAAGTTTCGTTCGATAGTCGTCGGGGTGCGACCAATGGCGGGTCAGTCCACTTACCGCCGCCATGGCGGCGGCGCCGCTCCAGTAGAATTCGTTCAATTCGACATGATCGCGCGCGAAACTCGCAAAGGCGAGACTGCGCCCTGAGTAAGGTGTTGCTCGATTGTACAAAGCGTCCCCAATACGATTCTTGCAGACAAGTTTGAAGCCGACTGCCTCGGCAGATGGACTAGTAACGGGTACGAATTTCGGACAGCCATCGTCGTTCGTAGGTCGACTGTAACTCACAGTGCATTGTCCGTCAGGTCCTAGCAGCGGAAGCCGGTGGTGACGAGGTCGCAACCTTCGTCGTTGCGTACGAACCAGCATGCGGACGAGGTTTCTCCTCGACGTGGTAGGACGAACGTGCCGACGTGGAACGTAGCCAGACTCGTCGAGCTCCGCGCTTAGCGACGTGAAGCACCTGCCTCAACCGGTATCCAGGCGCATCGCGATTTGGGGGCGGTCGGCGCGCCGAAGCGTACGTGCCACATGGCCCTGTCCATTCACGCAGCACAGGGGCAAGGATTCAACACTGTGAAGGTTGCAATTTGGGAGGGAAACGAATTAGCATCGGCCGCTCGGCATCATCGACAAGCCCGTCGGCGAGGGTTGCAATCAGCTGGTGTGCTTAGCCATATGCTCGCTGATGCGACTGTTGTCTCGGTACTCGGTCGGGCAGACCTTCAGCCAGGCCCGGAGTATGTCGATCGTCGGAATCGACGGGGTTCTCCGGCTCACGCTGCAGGAGCCTGGCTGCTCGAGGGAGCCCTGGTCTCCCTGGCCGTGACGGTCCGCTAGCGCGAGGATCGCGCGCGACAGGTGGTGGTCGAGCCCGATAGGGTGGTCAGCTCTCCGACGCCGTCATCGACTGGCGCTGACTTGTGGACCAGGATCCGCTCGAGGAGGACATGCTGCGATCCTCGCATGATGAGCATGACTCGGGCAGCTACATGGGCTCCTCGCGGATGATCTCGACGCGCCGAGTCTCGCCCGGACGGAGCGGGCGCTCCGGCGTCGGCGGCTGAGCCGGGTCGTAGGGCTCCTCGCGGACGGTCTGCGTTACTCTGCGAGCTCGGCCGGCACCTGGCGTCGTTGAACGGGCTGGTCGCGTGGCTCCTCGCGACGTCGCGGTCGCATCACGAACTGCCGCGCGCAGGTCCGCGGTCGGGCGGTTCCTGGGCGCAGTCGGCCGACGGGGCGGCTCGGCTGCCTGCGGTGATCCGACCTCGAAGTGCGGAGAGAGGTCCGCGGCGACCGCGTCGCCGTTGCCGAAGCCGTCCCAGCGGACGACGATCCTCTTGTTACGGTCACGGAAGATGTGGTCGAGCAGCACGCCGCGGGTGCCGCCGGGCACCGTCACGAGGTAGGAGACGATGTCATGACGGGCGTAGACCGTCGCGCCGGGTGAGGCGTTCTTGATGTAGCGCTTCCTCGGCGCTCGACGAAAGACGCCGCTGAGCGTGCGGATGAAGCCGGCCATCGTGCCCCCTCGGTGAATCGTGCTGAGGTGCACGACGATATCGAGACTTTACGTCGATCGGGCAGGCCGTGGCCGCAGCAGGGCCACCTCTCCGTTGTCCTCCTCCTGGAGCTTCCTCCAAATCAGCATCAACCGCCGCGTCTGTTCGAGCCACGTCCGTTCGAGGGCTCCCTCTGCCAGGAGCGACAGCGGACAGTCCTGCAGGTGGCGCAGCGCGCGGTCGGCGATCCCGTAGGTGAAGCCGATATGGTTGACGATCTCCTGGCGCGGCAACTGGAGCCCCCCGGTGGTTAAAAGCGCCCCGAGCGCAGGTTGCATCCCGTGCGCCGCGGCAGAGAGCTGCGAGTACGGCGTCCAGTCGTCGAGGCGTGCTGAACGCCACGCTTCGTCGACGGCTTCTCGTACGGCTTGCCGAAGCCGCCATTTCGGTCGCGCGAGATCGAAGGTCTTAATCTGCGTTGTGACGACCGCGAGGTACTCCTCGCGGTCCATCTCGCGGTCGGCGCCGATGAACTGCGTGGCGAACGCCGCGTCGTTCACGTCGGAGTGTAGGACGACGAGGGCACGCAGACGACACTCGTTTTCCGTTGTTCCGGAGGAGACCCACCGGATTCGTGCGAGCGACTCGACAGCGCCTCGAGTGACGGTTGCCGATGACGGACCGAGCTTGGGCCGGACTGCGAGGACGGTCATGCTACGCGCGTGGTCTGCTACGGCGAGGAGGTTGAGCTGCACCATCTCGGCGAGGACGAAGTCCACGTCGAACGACTTGCCCGGGTTGATCGGCGGTCGGTGCACCTCACGGGCCAGGGCGTCGGTGGCCGCGGCGACGCCGCCCCAGAGGCTGCGCGCGAGTGAACGCACTTCGGCGTCGGAACGTGTGGTCCGGCCCATCACTTCAGCGTGGCCTTCTTCCTGTCCAGGCCTGACTGGACGAGCATCCAGACGACGATGATCTGCGGTCCGAGGCTGGGAAGGTCGAGGTTGATCTCGACGGTCGAGAGGGTCATCTGCATGACTACTCCTGATTCGTCTGGTGAGGGACCGCTTGTCGGCACCTTCAGTAGTGAGCAATGTCAGTCATCTTGGCGCCGACGAGTCCGGAGCCGACCTGGCAACTGCGCAAGCCCCTCGCCTCGATCACCCTCGACGGACGCCGCGTAGGGCCTGGCGGAGAACTTCGAGAGGAGGCTAGTCTGTCAAGCTACCGAGTTTGCGGCCGCTCAACTCCGGGAGATAAGGGCGTGCCGCGGCAAGCGCCCTGAAACCGGGTTCGACCTGGTCACACAATGTCGTGACGGCACAATCTAGTGCGCGCCCCATGCCGTGGGCAGCAGGTCGCGAAGTCGGACATCGGCAGATCCATCTTCAGCGCAACGGAGAGCACATGGACCAAGCTGTGGCGGGGGACCTAGCGTCGATCGAGGTCGAGTAGCATGGCCAAAGCTCGATGCTCCGCTACCACCGCCGGTTTGCCTCGGGTACGGCAATCGTTACCCACGTGAGCGGAAGCAAGGTCGCAATACGCGTGAGAAGAAGCGCAAAGTATGCATCGATACCACAGAGGGGTTGTACCGCGCTTTACCTGAGTGCTGGTATTAAGATCATTCATTCTGACGCGGGTCCGCGCGGGATGAAACCGTGCATCTCCTAATTTGTCCCAGGGGGAACAAGTATGCAAGTGAAATGCTTTCGCGTTGAGAACTTCAGGCGACTTAAGAGTGCCCGAGTTGATCTCGAGCAAGAGCGCACTATTTTCGTTGGTGCGAATAACAGCGGCAAGACGTCCGCTACGCATCTATTCCAAATGTTTTTGTCGCAGAAGCCGCGAGCGCCGTTCCAGATCTATGACTTCACCTCGGACTGCTGGGGACTCTTCGACTCCTTCGATGTCGAGGATGGGGACCCCAACGTGGAACTTCCCCGGATAACGTTTGATCTGTGGTTCGATGTTGACGAAGATAACCTTCACCGCGTGCTCGAACTCTTGCCGAGCCTCGACTGGGAAGGCGAACCGGTTGGCGTCCGTATGGAGTATGCGCCGAGAGACGGCGCTACCCTCGTTGCGAACTACATGGAAGCGCGAGAGAAAGCCAAGGCGGCAACCGATGGATTCGAGACTTCGTACAAGCCGTGGCCGCAAAGCATGGTGGAATATTTGGGGAAGCGCCTCCAGCAGGAATACGAAATCAAGTACTATGCGCTCGATGCAAACGAGTGTGACGATCAGTTTGTGCTCAAAGAGGGGTATGAGCCGTTCTTTCTCGGCACGCATACTACCGGCGCATCGAGCATCGTTGATTCACTCATTCGCGTCGACTTTCTAAATGCTCAGCGGCACTTGCATGATGGAGATTCGCAGCGTAGGGGGGAGGATCTATCGAAGCGGTTGAGTCGATTTTACGAGCGAAATCTTCAGAAACTCGATAGCGACCTTGATGCTCTAGGAGCTATCGCTGAATCAGAGGAGCGACTCAACGAGCACTTTGCCAACGTTTTTGGACCGACGCTTGCGCGACTAAGCGATGTGGGCTACCCCGGTATCGCCAATCCAGGCCTCGTTGTCAAAGCGTCCTTCGATGCCCATGGCCTCCTCAGCACCAGCGCGAAGGTGCACTACTCGCTTCCTGCGCCAGTCGGAGCTGGCGGCGCAGTCGACCAGATGCTCCCTGATCGGTACAACGGGCTCGGCTTCAAGAATCTCATCTACATGGTTGTGGAGGTGCTTGATTTCCACCAGGCGTGGGTCGAGGCGGAGATTTCCCGCCCGCCGATTCACCTCGTCATGATCGAGGAGCCTGAGGCTCACTTGCACGCTCAATTACAGCAGGTGTTCATTCGGAAGATCCTCGAGATCCTGCCCGCTCCGGAAGCGGACTTTCAGACTCAATTGGTGGTCACGACGCATTCGCCGCATCTCATATACGAAAGCGGCTTCAAACCGATTCGCTACTTCTCTCGATCAGTCGCGCCAAATGGCCTGCACTGCAGCGACGTCAGAAACCTGTCCGTGTTCTACGACGAAGAAGAGCTGACAACACTGAAGTTCCTGCAGCAGTACATGAAACTGACCCATTGTGATCTCTTCTTCGCGGATGCCGCTGTACTCGTTGAAGGCAATGTCGAGCGTTTGCTTCTCCCGCTCGTCATCGAGCGATTTGTTCCGGAGTTACGCTCTTGCCATCTAACAATCCTGGAGGTCGGTGGAGCTTTTGCGTATAAGTTCGCGAAGCTTGTTGAATTTCTGAACATGCCGACCCTCGTCATAACGGATCTCGATAGCGTAGAAGCTCCCGATACCACGGCGGTGGGGGATGACGGCTACAAGCGAGCGGCATCCTGTGCCGTAGATACTCCGGGCGCGATAACTTCCAACGAAACGCTGAAGCAGTGGCTTCCAAAGCTCGAGAAAATCGCTGAACTCCTAGATGCCGGTGTTGACCAAAAGGCACCATTGCAATCCAACGGCAGCGCGGGATTGATCCGCGTTGCGTATCAAACCGAGGAAATGGTGTCTTGGCAAACCGCCCACGAAGTCAGAGCTGGGCGCACGCTGGAGGAAGCCTTTGCTCTTCAGAATCTTGACTGGACGCAGAGTGTGGACGGCAAGGATCTTGGATTGAGCGTTCGCAAAGCGCCTGAGTTGACGATAGCAGAGTTGCACGAGAAGCTCTTCAAGCGTGTAAAGGGTTCCTACTTCGACAAGACAGCATTTGCTCTCGGTGTGATCGCGGCAGCCGATCAGGCCTGGAGATCGCCTGCGTATATCACTGAGGGTCTCGAGTGGTTACGCGAGCAACTAAAACTTGTCGCGCCAGAGGAGCTCACGAAGCGGTTGGCCGAAGGTGCTGGTCCGGAATGACAACACGCGTTGACGCTCCTGACACGGACGCGGACCACCAGATTCGGAATATTTTGGACAGGGAGCGACTGATCGGCTTCACAGTCGTAGCTGGCGCAGGATCCGGCAAGACTACGTCGCTCGTTAAGGCGCTCGCACACGTGACAGAAACCCGTGGGACATCCTTGCGCGCAAAGACACAGCGTGTGGCTTGTATCACCTACACCGAGGTGGCCGCGCTCGAGATACATAAGGAGATCGGCAACGATGCTCTTGCCGTCGTGTCGACCATTCATGGCTTTCTGTGGGCGCTGGCGAAGCCGTTCCAGAAGGACATTGGTGCTTGGGTTGCAGATCATCTTAAGGAAGAAATAGCTCGTCTTATTGAGAAGCAAGAGAACTACAAACCCGGAACGCGTCAGTCTACAAAGGCAAACGATTCCGCGGACCTAGAGAAGCTTCGACACCAACAGGCTGCTGTGCAGGATATCAAGCGGTGGACCTACGGCATCGGTGCAGACTATGCTCACGGAACTCTCGGCCATGCTGACGTCATCAATATGGTGCCGGAGATGATTCTTGCACGACCGCTTCTCGCGCAGCTCGTGGGCCGGCAGTTTCCGTTCATTTTTGTGGACGAGAGCCAGGACACGTTTCCGAAGGTAGTTGAGGCGCTGAAGCGCGTTTGGTCGGTCGCAGGCGGAAAGGTGTGCCTTGGTTTCTTCGGTGACCCAATGCAGCAGATCTACCAACAAGGCGTCGTATCAGTGACGCTTGAGCCTGGGTGGGTGAACGTCGACAAGCCTCAAAACTTTCGCTCCTCCCAACGTGTACTGGCGTGCGTGAATGCCGTTCGTTCGGAAGGCGAT
This sequence comes from uncultured Curtobacterium sp., assembly GCA_913778205.1. Taxonomy (GTDB): domain Bacteria; phylum Actinomycetota; class Actinomycetes; order Actinomycetales; family Microbacteriaceae; genus Curtobacterium. Next base: position 3,759 of record CAJYUW010000051.1, on the reverse strand, counting down.
GCCCTTCAGCAGGTGAGCGGTCTGGCGGAACAGACGGAAGGGGAGGCTTTCTGTTTCGTTCTTCCCTCCGACCATCATCGCAACGAGCGGCTGGAACTTGTCCGCTCATGGCTCGACAAACATTCCTCTTCAGGGAACTGGACGCGACCCGCCCATGAGGGCGGCTCAAAAATTTTGATGATTGTGCACCGCATGGCGGCCAAACGCCTCGGTTTCCAAGATCTTTACGCTGCGTTCAGTGATCATAAGGCTAACAGTCTAAGCAAAGCCTTCGACGAAGGTAGCGCTTGGCCACTGGATCCATTCAAAGAAGTGATTCTGCCGCTTTGCTCGGCGAAGAGTGCGAATTCGCCGGAAATCCTTGACGTGCTAAGACGGAGTAGTCCTCGTTTCCGGAGCGTCGAGCAACCTCGGCATGTCAAGGACGTCCTAGCATCGAGCAAGGCCGCCGTTGCCGAGTTGCGTCAGGTTGCTGCAGACCCAAGCACGGCAAGTCTGGGCGAGTTGCTGCGCACTGCTTCCCGTGCGGGACTCGTAGACCTTGATCCTAGGATGGCCGCGTACCTCTACCCAGACGGTGAGCATCGCGACGTCGTTCTCGATCAGCGGGTGATCGACGTTTTGAACGCGATGTCTGACTGCGCACTGTCCGAGTTAAATGGCTACTATTCATATGTGAAGCAGGAATCCCCATTCTCCACTCAGCACGGAACAAAGGGCTCTGAGTTCGAGCGGGTGATAGTGGTGCTCGACGACAATGAGGGAAAGTATTCGCTCTACTCGTATGACAAGCTCTTCGGCCTAAAGGAGCTCTCAGCTACTGATCTCGCCAACCAATCTAAAGGGGCGGACTCTGCAATTGAGCGGACGCGCCGTCTTTTCTATGTTTGTGTCTCTCGGGCAAGGGAATCTCTTGCCGTCGTCCTGTTCACTGAAGATGAGGGTCGGGCCGTCGATGCGGTACGTGCGTCCGCAATTGGTCAACATGTCCGGGTGATCGTTCTTGACGAGCTCTCACCGGCGATGTGATCGGTCGTACTTATATCGGCGGGTGGTCAAGCGTGACGCCGTTGGCCGGGCTCGGATGACTGCCAGCTACCACGAGTGGAGTTTGTTACAGGATAGCGTGGTGTCTGCGATCGTTCGGGAAGCTCCAAGTACTAGCCTCCGTGTCGTTATGTGGGTTGCATCCTCTCTCGTCTTCGTCAAGTGAGGCCTTGATGTGCGGTTCGGAGCGTGGGCGGCGTTCGTCCGACCTGATATCGGGAGATCGACCCCTGCGCCGAAAAGTTGCGATAAGGGCCATTACCGTCGGTGTGAGTCGCACCCCTTGAAGTGACCTGATGCTGCGTCTGTCTGCGGATGAGGGGGTCCCGCTGTCGTCCGCCAGCTAACTTGTCCAACTACCACACAACGTGTCCTGAAATACGGGGTTGGACAAGTTGTTTGGCAGCGGCGATCCGCATCGTCACTCGGGCGAGCTCCGCTTTCGTGCGTCGCGAAGCGTCCGTTTGACGTGCGTGCGCTGGGATAGTTCGCGGACCGCCTATGTGAGACGGGGCTCGCTCCAGCGCGGGGCTGTAGGAGTCCGAAGCCCTCAGGAGCGCCCGGGGCCGACGGATGGGTCGGTAACCGAACGGGGCTGGCGGCCCTGACCGTTTCCCGGATGACGATCGGCTATCGGGACTGCCGAGCGCTGTCGAGGAATGCCGTGACGGCGGGCCCCGGGTGGCCGGTCCAGATCGCGCGCAGCGGCCGGATCAGTGGCGGGCCGAGCAGTGGTACCTGGACGAGGGCACCGTCGGCGAGGTCGCTGTCGACGGTGCGGAGACTCATCACGGCCGGCGCGATGCCCGCCCGAGCGTTGGCGCGGATGATGCCCGTCGTCTCCAGTACCGCCGCCGGCGCGGCCAGGCTGAGCCCAGCATCGTCGAGCCACGCCTCGACCGTGGAGCGGGTACCGGACCCCTCCTCACGGAGCAGCAGCGGCGTCTCCGCGAGGTCATCCGCGGTGATGCCCGAAGCCCTTGCCCACGGATGGTGCGGAGCGACGACGACCACGAGTTCGTCCTCGTCGACCACCAGCGAGGACAGGTCAGCTGGCGCAGCAGGGGTCTCCGTGAACCCGACGTCGGCAGCGCCGGAGCGAACGAGGTCGGTCACCGCGGCGGAGTTCCCCGCAATCAAACGCACCGACGCATCCGGCGCGGCAGCCCGGTGCGCGAGCAACCATCCGGGCAGCAGGAGTTCGGCGATCGTCTGCGACGCTGCGACCACGAGGGATCCCGCCGGTTCCCGGAGCGCGGCGACTCCTGCTTCGAGCCGCCGGGAGGCCTCCAACACCGGGACGGCCAGGCCGAGCACCACTCGGCCCGCGTCGGTCAGCGCGGTCCCGGATGCTGTCCGGTGCGCCAGCGGCTGACCGGTCGCCTGCTCCGCGGCACGCAAGCGCGCAGACACCGCCTGCTGCGTCACCCGCAACACATCGGCCGCGCGGGTCAACGATCCAGTCTCCGCGATGCGGACGAGGACCTCGAGGGTGTCGAGGTCCAGAGTCCGGTCCGTCAGCCGCCGCAGTGCCACAAGCAGCCATTGTGCCCTGCCAACGAGTTCGCCGTTCCCGAACCATGGCGAACACGCGCACGATGGGTGCATGTCCGCTCACCTCGCCCACGTGCCCGCAGCTTCCGAGCATGGTGTGCGCGACCGGCGGCTGTTCCGGGAGTTGGAGCGGCCTGGTCTGATCGTGTCGAACCTGACCCCGAACTGGTTCGCGTCGATCATGGGCACCGGGATCGTCGCCGTCGCGGCTGCATCGCTCCCGCTGCAGTTCCCCGGCCTGCGCACGGCGGCGACGATCGTCTGGGCGATCGCCGCGGTCCTGCTCGTCGCCCTCACCATCGCGACGGTCTTGCACTGGGTCCGGTACCGCAGCACCGCAGCGAAGCACCACCTGCACCCGGTGATCTCGCACTTCTACGGCGCACCGCCGATGGCGTTCCTCACCGTCGGCGCCGGCACGATCCTCCTCGGCAAGGACTGGATCGGCCTCCCCGCCGCGGTCACCGTCGACTGGGTCCTCTGGACCATCGGCACCATCGGCGGGCTCCTCACAGCGGTCCTGGTGCCGTACCTGGCGTTCACCCGCCACGAGAACAAACCCGACTCCGCGTTCGGCGGGTGGCTGATGCCGATCGTCCCGCCGATGGTATCCGCCTCCACCGGCGCGCTCCTGCTGCCGTACGCGCCCGCCGGGCAGGCGCGGGAGACGCTGCTGTGGTCCTGCTACGGCTTCTTCGGCCTCAGCCTCATCACGTCCCTGGTCGTGATCACGCTGATCTGGAACCGACTGGCGCAGCACAAGGTCGGCGCAGCCGGTATGGTGCCGACACTGTGGATCGTCCTCGGACCGGTCGGGCAGTCGATCACTGCAGTGAACCTCCTCGCCTCGAACGCCCCCGCCGTCGTCGACGCGTCGACCGCCCACGCACTGCTGGTCGTGGCGTTGGTGTACGGGTTCGCGATGCTCGGCTTCGCGCTGCTGTGGACCGTCATCGCCCTTGCCATCACCATCCGGACCGCCCGAGAGCACCTGCCGTTCAGCCTGACCTGGTGGTCATTCACGTTCCCCGTCGGCACCTGCGTCACCGGCCTGAACGGCCTGGCCCTGCACTCCGGACTCACCGTCGTCGCCGTCCTCGCAGTCGTCTACTACGTGGGCCTCGTCGCCGCGTGGATCACCGTTGCCGTCCGCACCTT
>CAJYUW010000050.1 GCA_913778205.1 uncultured Curtobacterium sp. | reverse complement strand
CGTCCACGGCGCACGACGGACCGGTACTCGTCCCCTCGGACGACTCGGTTGGCGCGGGCCAGCATGCTCGCTACCGGAGAGCGATCCGCGGACGGATCGATCGGCGGCCGATCAGGCGCTGCTGGCTCAGGCGCTGAGCTCGGTGCGGCCCTTGGCGCGGCGCGCCGCGAGGATGGCGCGGCCGGCACGGGTACGCATGCGGGCGCGGAAGCCGTGCTTCTTGGCGCGGCGACGGTTGTTCGGCTGGAAGGTGCGCTTGCTCATGATGATCTCCACTCGGCTGCACCGATCACTGCGCCGGCGATGTGCCGCGCGAGCGTCGATGGGAGCCGTCACGTGTGTATGTGTGGTGCCGCTCGGAACACCGAACGACGCGTAACGGGCGCGACCAGTCGGCCGCAGTCAACTGAATAACGGTACGTGACAGCGGCGGACAGGTCAAACGGCGTCGGCGATCGCGGTGGGGACATCGATTCTCCACACTGGGGAAAACTTCGGTTCGGTGCGACGCGCTGTGGTCCCGTACAGTGGTGTGATCGATCCGCCCTCGGCCCGGTACGACAGGGGAGTCCCCCCTCGAGACGTGGTCGGGCACTCGTGGACAAGCCTGTGGACAACCCTGTGGACCGTATGGTCACGCGGTGTGTCCGATGCCGGCGCCGACGGAGCCGCCGACGACGTCCACGGCCGGGTGGACGCCGGGGGTCCTGTGCTGCGCAGGGGTCCGGGCCCGACGTGAGCGCGGGGCACGGTGAGCAGCAGCACGATCCGCACGAGCACGAACGAACCTGGAGACGAGCGCGACATGACGCTGCCGGCCGACCCCGTCGAGGACCTCTGGTCATCGGTGCTCGCGATCCTGGCAGACGACGACCGCATCACCCCGCAGCTGCACGGCTTCCTCAACCTCGTGGAGCCGAAGGGCGTGCTCGCCGGGACGCTCTACCTCGAGGTGCCGAACGACCTCACCCGCGGGATGCTCGAGCAGCGCATCCGCATCCCGATCACCGAGGCGATCGGCCGGATCGGCGACGACGCGGTCGCGAACTTCGCGATCACGGTCAACCCGGACATGGCGTCGGAGCCGCGCGTCGACGCCGCTGCCTCGCACGTCCCCGACTACGCGGAACCCTCGCAGTCGACCGTCGAGCAGAGCGCGGCACCGCGGCAGTACATCGAGGCGCCGTTCGTCCCGAGCCAGATCGACTCCCCGGGCACCGGCGGTCGCCCCGAATCCCGGCTCAACCCGAAGTACAACTTCGACAACTTCGTCATCGGCTCGTCGAACCGCTTCGCGCACGCCGCCGCCGTCGCCGTGGCCGAGGCACCGGCGAAGGCGTACAACCCGCTCTTCATCTACGGCGACTCGGGCCTCGGCAAGACCCACCTCCTGCACGCGATCGGCCACTACGCCGAGAGCCTCTACCCGGGCATCCGGGTGCGCTACGTGTCGAGCGAGGAGTTCACGAACGACTTCATCAACTCGATCGCGAACAACCGGTCGAATCAGTTCCAGCAGCGGTACCGCGACATCGACATCCTGCTGATCGACGACATCCAGTTCCTGCAGGGCAAGGACTCCACGCAGGAGGCCTTCTTCCACACGTTCAACACGCTGCACGACCACAACAAGCAGGTCGTCATCACGTCGGACGTCGCCCCGAAGCACCTGACCGGCTTCGAGGACCGGATGCGCTCGCGCTTCGAGTGGGGTCTCATCACGGACGTCCAGGCGCCGGACCTCGAGACCCGCATCGCGATCCTGCGCAAGAAGGCGCAGTCGGACCACCTGCAGGTGCCGGACGACATCCTCGAGTTCATGGCCTCGAAGGTGTCGAGCAACATCCGCGAGCTCGAGGGCACGCTCATCCGGGTGACCGCGTTCGCGAGCCTCAACCGGACGGCCGTCGACATGGCGCTCGTGCAGACCGTCCTCAAGGACCTCATCACGCTCGACGACGACAACGTGATCGCGCCGACGGACATCATCAACCACACCGCGGAGTACTTCAAGCTCTCCGTCGACGACCTCTACGGGTCGTCGCGCTCCCAGGCGATCGCGACCGCGCGACAGATCGCGATGTACCTCTGCCGCGAGATGACGAGCCTGTCCCTGCCCAAGATCGGGCAGCTCTTCGGCAACCGGGACCACACGACGGTCATGTACGCGAACAAGAAGATCACCGAGCTGATGAAGGAGCGTCGGTCGATCTACAACCAGGTCACCGAGCTGACCAGTCGGATCAAGCAGGACCGCCGCTACCGCTGATCCAGGAGGCGACCGCTGGTCGCCAGCACGGACGGGAGCGAGTGACGGCCTGGAGGCGCGGTGCGGGCTGGCACCGCGCCTCCAGGCCGTCGTCCTGTCGCGCCGGCGACCGGTCGTACGACTGTCGCACGCCTCCGGATCGCCGCGCATCCCGGCACGTCCACCATCTGAGACGGTTCCAGGCGGCGAGATTCCCACAGTGTGGAAAGCCTGTGGATAACTGTGGATGACACGCGTACCCGTTGTTCACAGATCTGTACCCACCTGTGGAGACTGGGGATGGAAGTGGATAGCTGACATTCACTCATCCCGACTTCGTCAACAAGCCACTCACAACTCACACCTGTGTAGTTCCCTGTGGAGAAGCGGGATGCACAGAGTTATCCACACTGTGCACAGGCGTTAACACCATTGATCCTGGTTAACGATGGATCTCCGCGGGACAACCTTGTGGAGGGCGGAACGACAAGAATCCGGGGCCCGCTCCGCTGTGCCACAATGGGGCGGCCGGACAGTCCAAACGATCGACAGGGGTCCCAGCTGTGAAGTTCGAGGTCAACCGGGACGTCTTCTCCGAAGCCGTCTCCTTCGCGGTGAAGCTCCTCCCACAGCGCACGACCCTCCCGATCCTCTCCGGTGTGCTCATCCACGCCGAAGGCGATCGCCTCACGCTGTCGTCGTTCGACTACGAGGTCTCGGCGCAGACCTCCATCACGGCGCAGATCGACGAACCGGGCACGGTGCTCGTCTCGGGCCGACTGCTCAACGACATCGCGAGCCGACTCCCGAACGCCCCGGTCTCCTTCACCACCGAGGACACGAAGATCTCGGTCACCTGCGGCTCGGCGCACTTCACGCTGCTGTCGATGCCGGTCGAGGAGTACCCAACCCTCCCGGAGATCGGGCCGCAGACCGGGGTCATCCCGGGCGACGCCTTCTCCGAGGCCGTCTCCCAGGTGGCCGTCGCCGCCAGCCGCGACGACGTCACCCCGGTCATCACGGGCGTGCAGCTCGAGGTGGGCGACAACGACCTGTCCCTGATCGCGACGGACCGCTACCGCGTCGCCGTCCGCACCATCGCCTGGGACTCCGGCCGCGTCGGCTCGGACCCGCTCCACGCCCTGGTCCCGGCCCGGACCCTGCAGGAGGTCGGCCGCACCTTCGGCTCCGCGTCCACGGTCTCGGTCTCGATCAGCGGCACCTCCGACCGCGAGCTCATCGCGTTCCACGCCGACGACAAGACCGTCACGTCGCTGCTCATCAAGGGCAACTACCCGCCGGTCCGCCGGCTCTTCCCCGAGACCGTCGACGACCACGCGGTGATCAACACCGCGGAGCTGGTCGAGGCGGTCCGACGGGTCTCCCTCGTCCTGGAGCGCGAAGCGGCGCTCCGGTTCTCCTTCTCGGTCGACGGGCTCACGCTCGAGGCGATCGGGTCCGAACAAGCGCAGGCGTCAGAGTCGATCGATGCGTTGCTGACCGGAGAGGAAACGGTGGTCTCGCTGAAGCCCGCCTTCCTCCTGGACGGGTTGAACGCGGTGCACTCCGAGTTCGTCCGCATCTCCTTCACCAAGACGGAGAACCCGAACAAGCCCGGCCCGGTGTTGCTCACCGGCCAGACTTCGCAGGACGCACCTGCCACGGACGGATACCGGTACCTGCTGCAGCCCAATCTCCTGCTGCGGTAAGCGCAACAGCCGAACACTGCGCTGACGCGCACGATGCATCAGCGCGACGACGAACAGAAGAGGAAATCATGCACATCGGTCTTGTCGGCCTCGGTCGCATGGGCAACAACATGCGTGCCCGTCTCCGCAACGCAGGCATCGAGGTCACCGGGTACGACGCCAACCCCGCCGTCTCCGATGTCGCCAGCCTCGCGGACCTCGCGGCCGCGCTGCCCGAGGGCCAGAAGCTCGTGTGGGTCATGGTCCCGCACGGCAAGATCACCGACGACGTCATCACCGAGCTCGCCGGTGTCCTCGGCGAGGGCGACCTGGTCATCGACGGCGGCAACTCGAAGTGGCTCGACGACACCAAGCACGCCGAGCAGCTCGGTGCGAAGGGCATCCGGTACATGGACGCCGGTGTCTCCGGTGGCGTCTGGGGCAAGGACAACGGCTACGGCCTCATGGTCGGCGGCGACGTCAAGGACGTCGAGTTCGCCATGCCGGTGTTCGACGCACTCCGCCCCGAGGGCCCCCGCGAAGAGGGCTTCTCGCACGCGGGCGGCGTCGGTGCCGGGCACTACGCGAAGATGGTCCACAACGGCATCGAGTACGCGATCATGCAGGCGTACGGCGAGGGCTACGAGCTCCTCGAGGCCAAGGACATCGTCCACGACGTCCCCGCCGTCTTCGCTGGATGGCAGCGCGGCACCGTCGTGCGCTCCTGGCTGCTCGACCTGCTCGTGCTCGCGATCAACGAGGACCCGAAGCTCGACGAGCTCGAGGGCTACGTCGACGACTCGGGCGAGGGTCGCTGGACCCTCGAGGAAGCCATCGAGCTCGCGGTGCCGATGCCCGCGCTCTCGGCCGCGATGTTCGCGCGCTTCGTCTCGCGTCAGGGCAGCCAGTCCCCGACGATGAAGGCCGTCGCGGCGCTCCGCAACCAGTTCGGCGGCCACGCCGTCAAGAAGGCGTAGCTCAGGTAACCACCTGAGCTCGTCTCGGCCCGCGTGCACGTCGACCACCTGCAACTCACCGACTTCCGGAACTACCGGGAGGCGGAGGTCGACCTCGCACGCGGGCCGAACCTGTTCGTCGGCCGCAACGGACAGGGCAAGACGAACCTCGTCGAGGCGATCGGCTACCTCTCCACCCTCGGCTCGCACCGGGTCCCGACCGACGCCGCGCTCGTCCGGCAGGGCTGCGACGCCGCGATCGTCCGCGCCCGCCTCGCGCACGAGGAACGCAGCATCCTCGCCGAGGTGCAGATCAACCGGTCGGGATCGAACCGGGCGCAGGTGAACCGGGCGGCGATCAAGCCACGCGAGCTGCCGCGGTACTGCACGAGCGTGCTGTTCGCTCCGGAGGACCTCGCGCTCGTCCGCGGTGAGCCGGCCGGTCGGCGTCGGATGCTCGACGAGCTCCTCGGCCAGATCGCGCCCCGGATGCAGGGGGTCCTCGCCGACTACGACCGAACGCTCCGGCAGCGCAACACCCTGCTCAAGTCCGCGCGTGCGACCGGGTCCAAGGCCGGTGCCCTCTCTACGCTCGACGTCTGGGACGACCGGCTCGTGTCGTTCGGAGCCGAGATCATCGCCGCGCGGGACCACCTCACGCGCCGGCTCGCCCCGTTCGTGACCGAGGCGTACGCCACGGTCGCCGGCGAACGGCACGAGGCCACGATCGCCGGCGTGCTCAGCGTCGGCGGAGGTGACCCGGAGGATGCGGCGGCGACGGACCCCGTGCTCGGGACCCCGGACGAGCCCGTCACCGTCACGGCCGCGGCCGAGGCGTTCCGGGCGGCACTCGAACGACGTCGACGCGACGAGCTCGACCGTGGCCTGACCCTCGTCGGTCCACACCGCGACGACGTACTCTTCCAGCTCAACAGGTTACCTGCCCGCGGGTACGCCAGTCACGGCGAATCCTGGTCGTTCGCGCTCGCCGTCCAGCTCGCGAGCGCTGCCGTGCTCCGAGCCGAGTCGACCCTCGGCGACCCGATCATCGTCCTCGATGACGTCTTCGCGGAACTCGACGAGTCGCGGCGTGAGCGCCTGGCGAACGCGGTCGCGGACTACGAGCAGGTGCTCATCACGGCGGCCGTGTACGGGGACGTGCCGGCGCAGCTCGCCGCGCACACGGTGCACATCGAGGCCGGCGCGATCGTCGACGGACCGGCGCCCGGCGTCCCCGCGCTCGCACCCGGCGTCCCCGCGCTCGCACCCGGCGCCCCCGCGCTCGCGCCCGGCGCCCCCGCGCGCGGGAACCAGGTTCCGGACACAGCACCGCGGAAGAGCACGGTGCAGTGTCCGGAACCTGGTTCCGCCGACCGCGACAGCACCGCCGGGCCCGACACCACCGCCGACCCCGACAGCACCGCCGGGCCCGACAGCACCGCCGGGCCCGACAGCACCGCCGACCCCGACGCCACCGCCGGGAGCGGCGCCTGATGCCGAAGCCCTGGGCGCCGACCGAGCCGTCGCGGTTCTACCGCCACCTCAGGGCGGTCTTCGGCGACCCGTCCCTCCGCTCGGTCGACGCACGCCGCCGCCGTGCGCGCGAGGTGGACGCCGACTCCGTGCCGTACGGCCGGGGCCGCGAGCCGAAGGGCCTCGGCGACGTCGTCGGTTCCCTCGCCGACGAGCTCGGATGGGTCGAGCCGCTCGCCCGGTCCGAGTTGTTCGTCGACTGGCCCGGCGTCGTCGGGGAAGAGCTCGCGAAGCACTCCCGTCCGGTGACCATCGACGACGGCGCGCTCGTGATCCGGTGCGACTCCACGGCGTGGGCCACGCAGCTCCGGCTCATGCGTTCCACGATCACGACGACCATCGCCGAACGGCACCCGAGGGCCGGGGTCGAGTCGATCCGGGTTTCCGGACCCGACGCCCCCACCTGGAAACGCGGTCCCAGGACGGTTCAGGGGCGCGGTCCTCGCGACACCTACGGTTGAGCCGACAATTTCATCCTGCCGGGCGAAAAAAGGCCCGTCAGCGCCCGGATTCCGCCTCGGATGAACGCCCGAGGCGGTAGACTGGCCAGTGCAGTGCGCGGGCGTTCCGTGCGCAGGCAGGAGCTCTCGCGACATGACATCAGGATCTGACGACGCACAGAAGAACGAACCGTCCTACGGTGCAGACCAGATCCAGGTGCTGGAGGGCCTCGAAGCCGTCCGCAAGCGCCCGGGCATGTACATCGGCTCGACGGGTCCGCGCGGTCTCCACCACCTGGTCTACGAGATCGTCGACAACTCGGTCGACGAAGCCCTCGCCGGCTACTGCGACACCATCTCGATCACCATCCGCGAGGACGGCGGCATCCGGGTCGTCGACAACGGCCGCGGGATCCCCGTCAGCACCCACCCGACCGAAGGGGTCTCTACCCTCCAGGTCGTCCTGACCGTCCTGCACGCCGGCGGCAAGTTCGGCGGCGGCGGCTACGCGGTCTCCGGCGGGCTCCACGGCGTCGGCTCGTCGGTCGTGAACGCGCTGAGCACCGAGCTCGACGTCGAGGTCGCGCGCGACGGGCACGTGTACCGCCAGAGCTACACCGACGGCGTCCCCGTCGCTCCGGTCGCCGAGGGCGAGGAGACCGACCGCACCGGCACGACCATCACGTTCTGGCCGAACGACCAGATCTTCGAGACCGTCGAGTTCGACTACGAGACCCTCCGCACCCGCTTCCAGCAGACGGCGTTCCTCAACAAGGGCCTGCGGATCGAGCTGCGCGACGAGCGCACCCCGGAGGAGGGCGAAGAGGCCCGCAAGGACACCTTCCACTACGAGCGCGGGCTCATCGACTACGTCGAGTACCTCAACGCGCAGAAGAAGGCGGACAAGGTCCACGACGACGTCATCTCGATCGAGTCCGAGGACACCGAGCGCCACATCGCGCTCGAGATCGCGATGCAGTGGAACACCTCGTACCAGGAGAGCGTCCACACCTTCGCGAACACGATCAACACGCACGAGGGCGGGACCCACGAGGAGGGCTTCCGCGCCGCGTTGACGTACCTGGTGAACAAGTACGCGCGTGAGAACAAGATCATCAAGGAGAAGGACGACAACCTCACGGGTGACGACATCCGCGAGGGCCTGACGGCCGTCATCTCGATCAAGCTCGGCGAACCGCAGTTCGAGGGCCAGACGAAGACCAAGCTCGGCAACACCGAGGCCAAGGGCTTCGTGCAGAAGGTCGTCGGCACCGAGCTCGCCGACTGGTTCGACCGCAACCCCACCCAGGCGCGCGACGTCATCCGCAAGGCGATCCAGGCCTCGCAGGCCCGGCTCGCGGCCCGCAAGGCGCGCGAGACCACCCGACGCAAGGGGCTCCTCGAGTCGGGTGGCATGCCCGGCAAGCTCAAGGACTGCCAGTCGAAGGACCCGACGATCTCCGAGATCTTCATGGTCGAGGGCGACTCCGCCGGCGGTTCCGCCGTGCAGGGGCGCAACCCGCTCACGCAGGCGATCCTTCCGCTCCGCGGCAAGATCCTGAACGTCGAGAAGGCCCGGCTCGACCGCGCCCTCGCCAACCAGGAGATCCAGTCGATGATCACGGCGTTCGGCGCCGGCATCGGCGAGGACTTCGATCCGGAGAAGGCGCGCTACCACAAGATCGTGCTCATGGCCGACGCCGACGTCGACGGCCAGCACATCACGACGCTCCTGCTGACCCTGCTGTTCCGCTACATGCGGCCGCTCATCGAACGTGGCTACGTCTACCTCGCGCAGCCGCCGCTGTACCGCCTGAAATGGTCGAACGCGGCGCACGAGTACGTGTTCTCCGACCGGGAGCGCGACGCGCTGCTGCAGGCCGGTGTCGCCAGCGGCAAGCGGATCCCGAAGGACAACGGGATCCAGCGCTACAAGGGTCTCGGCGAGATGGACTACAAGGAGCTCTGGGACACGACGATGAACCCGGACACCCGCACGCTCCTCCAGGTCACGCTCGAGGACGCCGCAGCAGTCGACAGCGTGTTCGCGACGCTGATGGGCGAGGACGTCGACGCGCGTCGCCAGTTCATCCAGCAGAACGCCAAGGACGTCCGGTTCCTGGACATCTGAACCGGCGCGACATCCGACCCCGGCCTGGAGGCGCGGTGCCAGCCGCGTCGACAGTCCCGACCCCCTGTGGTCGCGCCCGGCGCGACCGACGGAACCCCTGCCTCCCGGCAGTGCAGAAAGGTGACCAGGCCACATGGCTGACGAGAACGAGAACCACGACGAGCCCGAGGTGGTCCACGGCGACAGCGGGGACATCGTCGTCTCCGGGGACCGCATCTCGCAGGTCGACCTGCAGCTCGAGATGCAGCGGTCGTACCTCGACTACGCGATGTCGGTCATCGTCGGGCGTGCGCTCCCGGAGGTCCGCGACGGACTGAAGCCGGTGCACCGCCGCGTGATCTACGCGATGTACGACGGCGGCTACCGCCCCGACCGTGCGTTCTCGAAGTGCTCGCGCGTCGTCGGTGACGTCATGGGTCAGTTCCACCCGCACGGCGACTCGGCGATCTACGACGCGCTCGTCCGGCTCGTGCAGCCGTGGTCGCTCCGGTACCCGCTCGCGCTCGGGCAGGGCAACTTCGGGTCGGCCGGCAACGACGGCGCCGCAGCCCCCCGGTACACCGAGACGAAGATGGCCCCGCTCGCCCTCGAGATGGTGCGGGACATCGAGGAAGAGACCGTCGACTTCCAGGACAACTACGACGGTCGCACCCAGGAGCCGGCGATCCTGCCGTCGCGCTTCCCGAACCTGCTCGTGAACGGCTCGGTCGGCATCGCGGTCGGCATGGCCACCAACATCCCGCCGCACAACCTCCGTGAGGTCGCGGACGGCGCGAAGTGGGCGCTCGAGCACCCCGAGGCCACGCGCGAGGAACTCCTGACCGCGCTCATGCAGCGGATCAAGGGGCCGGACTTCCCGACCGGCGCGCAGATCCTCGGTACCAAGGGCATCCAGGACGCCTACCGCACGGGTCGTGGCTCGATCACGATGCGTGCCGTCGTCAACGTCGAGGAGATCCAGGGCCGCACGTGCCTGGTCGTCACCGAGCTGCCGTACCAGGTCAACCCGGACAACCTGGCGATCCGCATCGCCGAGGGCGTGAAGGACGGCAAGCTCGCCGGCATCGCCGACATCCGCGACGAGACGTCGGGTCGTACGGGTCAGCGCCTCGTGATCGTGCTGAAGCGCGACGCCGTGGCGAAGGTCGTCCTCAACAACCTGTACAAGCACACGCAGCTGCAGGAGAACTTCGGCGCGAACATGCTCGCGATCGTCGACGGCGTGCCCCGCACCCTCGCGCTCGACGGGTTCATCTCCGCGTGGGTCGACCACCAGATCGACGTCATCGTGCGGCGTACCCAGTACCGCCTGCGCGAGGCCGAGAAGCGTGCCCACATCCTGCGCGGGTACCTCAAGGCGCTCGACGCCCTCGATGAGGTCATCGCGCTCATCCGCCGGTCGCCCGACGCAGAAGAGGCCCGCTCAGGCCTGATGGAGCTCCTCGACGTCGACGAGATCCAGGCGCGCGCGATCCTCGAGCTGCAGCTGCGTCGCCTCGCCGCCCTCGAGCGCCAGAAGATCCACGACGAGGCCGAGGAACTCGAGCGCAAGATCGCGGACTTCAACGACATCCTGGTCAAGCCCGAGCGCCAGCGCGCCATCGTGATCGAGGAGCTCGACGAGATCGTCGCGCGCTTCGGTGACGACCGTCGCAGCGAGATCCTGCTCGGGTTCGACGGCGACATGTCGATGGAGGACCTCATCCCCGAGGAGGAGATGGTCGTCACCATCACCCGCGGCGGGTACGTCAAGCGGACGCGCAGCGACAACTACCGTTCGCAGCACCGCGGTGGTCGCGGCGTGAAGGGCGCACAACTCCGCGCCGACGACATCGTCGAGCACTTCTTCGTCACGACGACGCACCACTGGCTGCTGTTCCTCACCGACCAGGGTCGGGTCTACCGGGCCAAGGCGTACGAGCTGCAGGAGGGTGGCCGCGACGCCAAGGGCCAGCACGTCGCGAACCTCCTCGCGATGCAGCCTGACGAGCAGATCCAGCAGGTCCTCGACATCCGCGACTACGAGGCGGCACAGTACCTCGTGCTCGCGACGCAGCAGGGCCTGGTGAAGAAGACCGCGCTCACCGAGTACGACACGAACCGCAGCGGCGGCATCATCGCGATCAACCTCCGCGACGGCGACACGCTCGTCCAGGCGCTGCTCGTCGACGAGACCGACGACCTGCTCCTCGTGTCGAAGCACGGCATGTCGCTGCGCTTCACCGCCTCGAACGACGCGCTCCGCCCGATGGGTCGTTCGACCTCCGGCGTGAAGGGCATGTCCTTCCGCGACGACGACTCGCTCCTCGCCGCCCGGGTGGTCTCGGACGACGGGTACGTGTGGGTGATGACCGAGGGCGGCTACGCCAAGCGCACCTCCGTCGACCAGTACCGCGTCCAGGGTCGTGGTGGTCTCGGGATCAAGGTGGCCAAGCTCGCCGCCGATCGGGGCGACCTCGTGGGGGCGCTCATCGTGGGCGAGGACGACGAGGTGCTCGTCGTGCTGCAATCGGGCAAGGTGGTAAGGTCTGCCGTGGCCGAGGTGCCCGCCAAGGGCCGCGACACGATGGGCGTCGTCTTCGCGAGGTTCGCGGACAACGACCGCATCATCGCAGTGGCCCGGAACAGTGAGCGGAACCTGGACGACCAGGACGACGCCGAGATCGAGCCCGCGGGCCCGGTGGAGACGGTCAGCCCGGACGAAGCGGCCGCAGACCCCGCCGACACAGTGCCCACGGACACCGTGGCCGGAGAGGACCAGTCAAGCAATGAGTAGTGTCGCCGAGAAGCTCCAGAAGAAGGCGAAGCGGCCCGTCGGCACCCGCCAGGTCCGTCTGCGCCTCGTCTACGTCGACTTCTGGTCGATGGTGAAGCTCAGCTTCCTCATCGCGCTCGCCGGGTCGATCGTCATCGTCGTCGCGACGGCGCTGGTCTGGGTGATCCTCAACCAGACCGGCGTCTTCACCCAGGTCGACGCCCTCCTGAAGGACGTCACGGGGCAGAACAACTACTCGATCATGGACCAGTTCTCCCTCGGGCAGGTCCTCGGGTTCTCGATCGTCGTTGGCATCCTCAACGTCGTCGTCGGTACCGTGCTCGGCGCCATCGTGAGCGTGCTCTACAACCTCAGTGTGCGGATCACCGGCGGCCTGCTCGTCGGGTTCACGAACAACTGACACACCCGGGCCCGGTGGGGACCTCCGCTCGATTTCGTTCTGCGGGATCGGTACGATAGGCTCTCATCTGGTCTGAGGGGCTATAGCTCAGGCGGTTAGAGCGCTTCGCTGATAACGAAGAGGTCCAAGGTTCAAGTCCTTGTAGCCCCACCATCTCCCATCGAGTCCAGTACGCTGGACATCTCGGGGCCTTAGCTCAGTTGGTAGAGCGCCTGCTTTGCAAGCAGGATGTCAGGAGTTCGATTCTCCTAGGCTCCACTCGAAAAAGCCCCTGGTCGCGACTCCGTCGCTTCCCAGGGGCTTCGTTCTGTGTCCACACGCGCCGCCGCCCCTGCGGCGCGTCGTCGTATTGAGGCCTGGTCTGCGCCTCCGGCGCGCCGCTCCGCGATGGTCGGCGCCGTTGCGCTCGTCGTGCCGCGGTGAAGTTGGTCGCGAAAGGTGTCGCTCGGGCGGCCGGAGGGCGACGGGTTCTGCGACCCCGTGGTCAGCGCGCGGCATGTCGTGCGACCAGGCTGGCGGGACGATCTGGCTGGCGGGGCGACCTGGCTGGCGGGGGCGACCTGGCCGGCGGGGCGACCTGGCTGGCGGGGCGACCAGGCGGAGCGATCCGAGGCACTCCGTCGTCCCGGAGACGACGGAGGGCCCCGGCGTGTGCCGGGGCCCTCCGTGCGAACCTGGGTGGTCAGGCGGCGGGCTTGGCCGCCGTGTCCGCGTCGTCGGCGACCCAGAGGTCGTCGTCGGCGCGCAGGGTCTGGTAGGCCGCGTACGCAGCACCGGCGACCGCGACCACACCGACGACGATCAGTGCGACGCCGCCGAAGCCAAGGCCCTTCTTCTGGTGCGGCACGTACTTCTCAGCCGTCTTCTTCGCCTTCTTGCCCTTCTTCTGGGCCTCCTTGACGATCTTCTTGACGCGCGGGTCGTTCGCGAGGTCCTTCACGCTCATCACGGAGCCGGCCGTCGCGACCAGTCCGGGCACGACCTCGGTCTGGAAGCGGTGCGAAGCGGACTGGGCTGCGCTCTTCGTGGCGTGCACCCCCGTGGCGACCGCGGGACGGATGCCGTTGTCGATCGCGTTCTGCACGCGAGGCGCGATGTCCTTGCGGGCCGCGTCCGCTGCGTGGGAGCGGGCCTCCGCCAGGATGGCGTTCGCGTGTTCGAGCACCTTGCGCTGCTCGCCGAGGAGCGAGGCGGTCTTGCCCTTGAGCTTCTTGATCTGCTTCCTGCGCTTGCGCGGGATCTCGATCGTCATCTGGTACCTCCACAGGATCGGCGTGACCCCATCCTGCCACCGCGTCGCCTGACAGGTCACGGAGGCTTGCCTGTGGGTACCGTCTGTACGTCGGCAGTACATGCGAGAATCGGAACATGTCTCTGCACACCGCTGTCGCAACGATCCACACGAACAAGGGCGACATCCGCGTCAACCTGTTCGGCAACCACGCCCCCAAGACCGTCAAGAACTTCGTCGACCTGGCGACGGGCAAGCAGGAGTGGACGCACCCCGGCACCGGCAAGGTCTCGACCGACAAGCTCTACGACGGCGTGATCTTCCACCGCATCATCAAGGACTTCATGATCCAGGGCGGCGACCCCCTCGGTCAGGGCATCGGCGGTCCGGGCTACCGGTTCGACGACGAGATCCACCCCGAGCTGACCTTCCAGAACCCGTACATCTTCGCGATGGCCAACGCCGGCATCCAGGGCGGTCGTGGCACGAACGGTTCGCAGTTCTTCATCACGACCGTCGCGACGCCGTGGCTCCAGGGCAAGCACACCATCTTCGGCGAGGTCGCGGACGACGAGTCCCGCAAGGTCGTCGACGCGATCGAGGGCGTCCCGACCGACGGCCGCGACAAGCCGCTCGAGGACGTCGTCATCGAGCACATCGACGTCGAGGACGTCTGACCCCGTTGACCGACCCGGCGTCCAACCCGAACACCTGCTACCGGCACCCCGATCGGCAGAGCTTCGTGCTCTGCCAGCGGTGTGGTCGGACGATCTGCCCCGAGTGCCAGACCCCCGCAGCCGTCGGTGTGCACTGCCCGGAGTGCGTGCGTGAGCAGCGTGCGCAGTTCCAAGCGAACAGGCGTGCCTCAGGGGCGCCGAGCGGTCTGACGGTCGCGCGTCGGCGGTTCGCGATGTTCGACCAGAAGGCCACGCTCGTGCTCGTGGCGATCAGTGTCGTGGTGTGGCTCCTTGACCAGGTCACCGGGCGGGCGCTGACGAGCGCGATGCTGTACTTCGCGCCCGTCGCGGACACGCAGCCGTGGCGGATCGTCACCGGACTGTTCGTGCACTCGTCCTTCTTCCACATCCTGTTCAACATGTGGGCCCTGTGGATCTTCGGACGCATGCTGGAGAACATCCTCGGGACGTGGCGCTTCCTCGCGCTGTTCTTCCTGTCGGGTCTCGGCGGCGACCTCGCGGTGACCGTCCTCAGCCCGAGCTCGCCGGTGGTGGGAGCCTCCGGTGCGATCTTCGGGTTGTTCGCTGCGTTCTTCGTCATCCAGCGCAGCCTCGGCTACAACGCGGTCCAGCTCCTCGTGATCATGGGGCTGAACCTGTTGCTCGGGTTCCTCCCGGGGACGAACATCTCGTGGCAGGCGCACATCGGCGGGATCGTGCTCGGCTTCATCACCGGGTTCGTGTTCTCGAAGACGCGGAACATCCGGCAGCGGGGTCTCCAGACCGCGCTGTTGGTGACCGAGGCGGTGGTCCTGCTGGTCGGCATCCTGCTCGGAGCCACCGGCGTGTTCGCCTGATCGGAGCGTGGTGAAGGCCCCGTCGCTGTGTGCGACGGGGCTTTCGTCGTTGGACCGGGGCTGGCGCGACCCCGCTGTCCACAGCTCTATGCACCAGTTATCCACAGCTGGGGATGAATCGGTGAGTTACACGCGTGTGATTATCCCCACTGTGGACTCACATGTGGATAACTCCGGGAAAGGTGTGTGGAGAGCAGTGTGGAAACTGTGGAGAAGCGCGCAAACCCCGTGGACAGACGAGACGGCCGTGGCCATGTCGCGACTTTCCTGTGGAGAACGACAACGCCCGCCGTGCCGGGTTCGGCACGACGGGCGTCGGGAGCAGTGAACGGCGTCAGCGCCACCGAGTGGTCATCAGGAAGCCGATGAACATGATGCCGAAACCGATCAGGATGTTCCAGGAGTTGAGGGACGGCACGGGCAGGGTGCCCTGCGAGATGTAGAACACGATGACCCACGCGAGCCCGAGCAGCATGAAGCCGAACATGACGGGCTTGAACCACACCGGGTTCGGGCTGTCCCCCGCGGTGTCGACCGAGTCGGCGCGGGTCCTCCGGGCGGGCTTGGTGCGGTCCTTGTCCTTGGCCATGGCCGGTATCCTACCGTCACCACACGTGTGCGGAGGCCTCGCACCGAATGTGCACATCCCCCAGGAGTACGGTGGACCGCTCATGACCAAGATCCTCGTCGTCGACAACTACGACAGCTTCGTCTACACGCTGAACGGCTACGTCCAACAGCTCGGCGCCGAGACGGACGTCGTCCGTAACGATGCGCTCAGCGCGGACGAGATCGCTGAGCGGCTCGCGGACTACGACGGCGTGCTGCTCTCCCCCGGCCCGGGTACGCCGGCGGACGCGGGCGTCTCGATCCCGACCGTGCGCGCGGCGATCGCTGCCGACACACCCCTGCTCGGCGTCTGCCTCGGCCACCAGGCCATCGCGGAGGCACTCGGTGCGACCGTCACCCACGCCGACGAGCTGATGCACGGCAAGACGTCCCAGGTGGACCACGACGACAGCACGCTGTTCGCAGGCGTCCCGCACCCCTTCACGGCGACGAGGTACCACTCGCTCGCGATCGTCGACGGCACCGTCCCCGATGAGCTCACCGTCACCGCGCGGACCGGGGGCGGTGTCATCATGGGCGTCGAACATCGGGACCACCCGGTGTACGGCGTGCAGTTCCACCCCGAGTCGGTGCTGACCGAGGGCGGGTACCGGATGGTCGGCAACTGGCTGCGGGTCACCGGACTCGAGGGTGCTGCCGAGCGCGCCGCCGGGTTGAACCCGCTCATCGCCGCCCACCGCGGCTGATCCGAGTGGCCGCAGGCGCGGCCGATCAGGGCGGCTGATCTGGGTGGCCGCAGGCGCGCCTGTGTGGTGCGGCTCGGGCTGGGACCGCTCGCCGGAAAGACCAGGCGGTCGCGTCAGCCGAGAAGTCGCCCCACGCCCACGGGCGCGCCGGGCGCGGATACGTACCGAGCCCTGAGCGAGGATTCGTTCCGGGTACGTGGGTTGTCGTCTGCCGATCCGGCGCGTGGCGCGGGTCGTGGGTCGTCGCTCGCCGGCTCGGCGCGTGGCGTGGATCGTCGTCCGCTGGTTCGGCGCGTGGCGTGGGTCGTCGCCCGCGGGTTCGGCGCGTGGCGTGGGTCGTCGTCCGCGGGTTCGGCGCGTGGCGTGGGTTGTCGTCCGCTGGTTCGGTGTGCGGCGTGGGTCGTCGTCCGCTGGTTCGGCGCGTGACCCGGGTCGTCGTCCGCCGGTTCGGCGCGTGACGCAGTGCGCCGCTCGCCGGCTCGGCGCGCGAACGGCGCCGCACCTCCGCTGTGCACGGGACGACGCAGCCGACGGCGGCCTCCCGCACACGGTTCGGCCCGTCGGATCCGCGGCACGGACCGGCGCCCGGATCAGCGGTGACCAGCACCGGACGTCAGACGGGTGCCGGGGTCGCCACGGGCCTCCCGGCCGGGGCCGGCGTCAGCCGTTGTTGCCCTGGCCGCCCGGGTTGTTCGTGCCGCCGCCCTTGCCGTCCGAGTTGCCGGGAGAAGGCTGCTGCGTCTGCGCGGAACCGGCGCAGTAGGTCAACGTGACCGTGCTCCCCTGCGCGATGTCACCGGCCGGCTGGTCCTGCTGCGTCACGACTCCGCCCGTGCACGAGTACGCGGGGTTCTGTCCGACGGTCAGACCGAGGTTCTGCAGGGTCTGGTTGGCGCTGGTGAACGGCTGGTTCGTGACGTCCGGGAGCTGCACCTTCCCGTTCGACACCGTGAGGTTCACGACCGACCCCTTGGTGATCGACGCCCCGCTCCCCGGGTCGGACTTCAGGACCGTGCCCTCCGGTGCGGTCGGCGAGTAGTCCGTGCTGACCGCACCGACCTGGAGGCCCGCGGTCTGCAATGCCTTCTGGGCTGCGTCCTGCGTCTGGTTCGCCAGGTCCGGGACGCTCACCTGTGCCGGCCCGGTCGACACGTAGACGTTCACCTTGTACTTGCGCGGAACGGTGTTGCCGGAGCCGGGCCCGGGCTCCGTCCGGATCACCGAGCCCTTGGCGACGTCGTCCGAGGACTCCGACACCTTGACCGGTGTCAGCTCGGCCTTCGTCAGGGTGGCCTCGGCAGTGGACCAGCTCGCACCGACGACGTTCGGGACCGTGACCGACGAGCTCACCGGCGCCGTGCCGGGCTGGAGGTTTGCCACGAAGAACACGGTCGCTGCGATGATCGCGACGACCAGCACGATTCCGACCCAGATCCACGCGACCGGCGGCCGGTTCTGCGTGCGCTGGGGCCGGTGCTCCGCGGTGTCGTCGTCGAGCTCGCGGAACGCGACCGCCGGGTTCGAGGTCGTCCGCGGGTTCACGCCGAACAGCATCGTGGAGGCGTCGTTCGCGTGCTGCTGCTGGAGCTTCCGGGTCGAGGACGGGACCTGTCCGGCAGCCGCCTGCTGCAGGTCGGTCCGGAACTCCGCGGCGCTCTGGAACCGGCGCGTGCGGTCCTTCACGAGTGCGTGCAGGGTCACGGCGTCGAGTGCCGGCGAGACCTCGGACGCGATCGTCGAGGGCGCGGCCGGCTGCTCGCTGACGTGCTGGTAGGCGACGGCCACCGGGCTGTCGCCGATGAAGGGCGGACGGCCGGTGAGGAGCTCGAACAGGACGACACCGGTCGAGTAGAGGTCTGTGCGGGCGTCGACGGTCTCGCCGCGAGCCTGCTCCGGCGAGAAGTACGACGCCGTGCCGAGGATCGAGGTGGTCTGCGCCACGGTCGCGGAGGTGTCCGTGATGGCGCGGGCGATCCCGAAGTCCATCACCTTCACCTGACCGGTGTGGGTGACCATGATGTTCGCGGGCTTGATGTCGCGGTGGACGACGCCGGCGCGGTGGGAGTACTCGAGCGCGGTCAGGATGCCCTCGGTGATGCGCACGGCCTCGGCCGGGGCGACCGGGCCGTCGGCGATGATGTCCGAGAGGGGACGCCCCTCGACGTGCTCCATCACGATGTACGGGACCTGGACCTCGGCACCCGAGGCCTCCGAGACGGTCTCCTCGCCCGCGTCGTACACGCGCACGATCGTCGGGTGTGCCATGCGCGCGGCCGACTGGGCTTCCTGTCGGAAGCGGGTGCGGAACGCCGGATCGTTGGCGAGGCTCGGCTTCAGCAGCTTGACGGCCACCTTGCGCCCGAGCCGGGTGTCGTTGCCCAGGTGCACCGTGGCCATGCCGCCCCGACCGATGACGTCACCGATCTCGTAGCGGTTCGCGAGGAGCGTGATCCCCGCGGTCACACCTTCTGGCACGTACTCCTCCGTCTGTTCGTCCGCCCAAGTGTACGGCAGCCGGACCTGGTGAGACGCTGGTGGCGGGGGCTCGGACCGAACCGTTACGGAACGGTGTCGAGCCCCCGATCGGGGGACGCGCTCCGCGGTGTCAGTTGCTGTCCTGCGGCCCCTGGCTGGGGTTGATGCCGGTGGTCGGGTCGGTCGTCGGTTCGTTCGTCGGCTGGGTCCAGGTCGCCGTCTTGGACGACGAGGTCGGCGAGGTCAGGTCGCCGCAGCTCACGGTGTACGAGAACGAGACGGTGCCGGGGTCGGTCGCCTGCACGTCGACCGAGGTGTTCGTGGTCGTGCCGGAGGTCTTGCCGTCCGGGTCCGTGCCGTTCGAGATCGTGTAGTTGTACCCGGTCAGCGAGTAGCCGGCGGGGCACGAGTCGTACGCCTGCCAGGTGAAGGTGACCTTGCCGCTGTCCGAGACCGTCCCGGCTTGCGGTTCAGCGGGCGGGGACGACACGGTCGGCTGGTCGGTGTACGCCTTGATCGTCACCGCGGAGCCCACCTCGAGGCTTCCGGTCGGACTGATCGACTGCACGGTCCCGACCTGGTCGCTCGACTTCGCCGGGTCGCCGTCGACGATGTCCGCGGCGAGTCCGAGCGCGGTGAGCCGGGCGCGGGCGTCGGTCGCCTGCATCCCCGCGTAGTCGTCGGCGTTCACGAAGACACGTTCGGGCGTCGGTGTCTGGGTCGGGGTGTTCGACGGCCGCGCGGGGCTCGACTTCGTGGCGCTCGGCTGCGGCGTGCTGGAACCGCCGTTCAGCGCGACCGCGGCGATGATCCCGCCGACCGCGAGCAGGACGACGATGCCGACCAGCCACCAGATCCAGGCGCGCTTCTTCCGCGGCTCGTCCTCGTCCGACTCCGGGGACGCGGGGGTCCGAGGACCGCCGCTCGCCGCTGCGGCGGACGTGCCGATGAGGGCGGTCGCAGCGTCGTCGCCCTGCTGTCGCGGGGGGTTGAACGCGACGGTGCCCGCCTCGGCCAGCATGGGCACCGCGACGGTCGCCGCTGCGACGTCGCCCCGACGGAGCGCCTGGGCTGCGCGCGCGAGGTTCGCCGCGGTCGCGGGTCGGTCGGCCGGCTTCTTCGCGATGCAGGACATCACGAGTGCGGCGACCGGCTCGGGGACGTCCGACGGCAGCGCTGGTGGCTGCTCGTTGATGTGCGCCATCGCGATCGCGACCTGCGACTCGCCGGTGAAGGGACGGCGGCCCGCCAGGCACTCGTACGCGACGATGCCGAGCGAGTAGATGTCGGTCGACGGCGACGCCGGGTGGCCGCTCGCCTGCTCCGGCGAGAGGTACTGCACCGTTCCCATGACCTGTCCGGTCGCGGTCAGCGGCACCTGGTCGGCGATGCGGGCGATGCCGAAGTCGGTGATCTTGACGCGGCCGTCCGGCGTGATGAGCAGGTTGCCGGGCTTGATGTCGCGGTGCACCAGGCCGACCGCGTGGGCGGCCTGCAGGGCGTTGGCCGTCTGGGCGACGATGTCGAGCACCTTGTCGACCGGGAGGGTGTGCTCCCGCTCGATCATCGTGGCCCAGACGGCCAACGCCCTGCAGGCCGCCCACGCGGTCGGCCTGGTGCACCGCGACATCAAGCCCGGCAACCTGCTCATCACGCC
>CAJYUW010000049.1 GCA_913778205.1 uncultured Curtobacterium sp. | reverse complement strand
CGCGGTGCCAGCTGGCACCGCGCCTCCAGGCCGTCAGGTGTCGCGTCAGCGACGTGGGGTCGGTCACCCGACCCGCGGTCGCGTCAGCGGCCCTCGTTGATGAGGCCGAGCCAGCGGCCGAAGCGCTGCTCCGGCGCGTCGTGGAGCGGCGGGACGGGGCGGCAGCGCTTCTCGTCGCGGTCGTTCGGCTGGGTGTCGGTCTGGATCATGGCGCGCTCCTCGTGAGATCGGTGTTCATGTGTACGCCGGAGCGGCTGGGTCCATTCCCGGGCCGGCCGGTCCGGTCACTCGACGTGGTCGGACGGCTCCTCGGTCTCGACACCGGTCTCGGCCGCGCGGTCGCGGAGGTGGTCGGCCATGTCCGCCGCACCCTCGTGTCCGTGGTCGTGCTCGACCTGTTCGACGAGGCCGCGGAGCTTCTGCTCGTTGGTCGCCTCCTCGGCGCCGTCCATGACCGGGTGGTGCTGTTCTTCGGGTTCTCCGTGGTGTTCACTCATGCGCGGGACCGTACGCCGTCGGACCCTGGCACCGGGGTACAGGGCGCTCCGTATGCTCGCAACATGGCTGACTTCACCGCCGACCAGGCCGCCGTCGTCCGGATCACGCGCTCCGAACCGGGACGCTGGGACCTCACGGTCGTGAGCGACAGCGGGGTCGCGATGGGGCGTGGCGTCCACCTCTTCGACGCCGCGCAGGACGACGAGATGGACGAGATCGCCGCCGCGCGGGAGTTCGTCGGGCAGTACGGCTTCGACTTCGCCGCCGACAGCGTGCAGGAGGAGGCCCCGGACACGTTCTGGGCGCCGCTCGTCGCCCGCGGCTGACGGCTCCGGGTGGCGGCCGCTGGCGGGCGGAACGACGCGAGGCCGCCGGGGAACCCCGACGGCCTCTCGTTCGACGACCTCAGTCGTTCAGGTGCGCGATCGCGTAGTCGGCCTCGGCGGGGAGGAACTGCTCGCCGTACTCGCTGACCAGCTGGTCGCGGATGGCGGCCGGCGACATCGACATCGACTCCTGGTAGTCCTTCGCCTTGGCGAGCGCGTTGGCGTTCCAGTCGGCCGCGATCGTGTCGACGGCGTACTGGGCGGCCTCGGCCGAGAACTGCTCGCCGTACTCCGAGGTGAGCTGGTCGTAGAGACCGGCCTTGCTCATGTGCATCATCTCGGAGTAGCTCTCCGCCTTCACGAGCGCCGACGCGTACTCGGTCGGGACGGCGGGCTTGCTCGGCGCTGCGGCCTTGCTCGGCGCTGCCGACGGCTTCGCGGCCTCGGCCGTCTCGTCATCGGCGGCGACCGGAGCTGCCGACGCGGACTCGAGGGCCGCCGACACCTGCTTCGCTGCCTCGTTCCCGCTGCCGACGAGCGCGCCGATGCCGGCTGCGGTCCCGATGGACGACAGGACGGCGATGCTGGCGAGGACGAGGCCGGTGACGGCCATGCCCTTCGACTGCCGCCTCCGGAGTGCGAGCACGGCGAGGACGATCCCCACGATGCCGACGATCGCGCCGAACACGGGGACGAGGCCGAAGAGGAACGCGGCGATGCCGACGACGAGCGCGGCGATCGCGAGGCCCGCGGCGGGTCGGGGCGCCGGGGGCGCGAACGCGGGCGGGGCCGTCGTGCCGGGCTGTGCGTCGTACGGGGGAGGGGTGGGTGACATGCCGGGGTTCGGCTCGGGAATTGTCATACCGCTCAGTGTTTCTTAGTTGTGCGGACGCTCAGCTCGCTCCGAGCTGACGGACACCCCCAGTTCAAGGGGTGTCCCGGTCCCCCATGGGCTCCGCGGGGTCGTCGGCAGCCGGTCCCACCGCCGACGCTTCGTACCCGATCAGCCACGTGACACCGAACACGTCCCGGACCGTGCCGTCCCAGTCACCCCACGGACGACGCTGGAGCGGATCGAGCACGGTGCCGTCGACCGACAGCGCCGCGAACCAGCGCGTCAGCGTCGCAGGCTCCGCAGTGCCGAGCAGGGAGAACAGCAGGCCCCGGGCGGCGAAGGACTCCTCACCCTCCGTCGCGTCGGCGGCGGCGAGCCGGAGCGTGCCGTCGAGCTGCCCGTGCGCGACGGCATCCGCCGGGCCGTCGGTCCGACCGAACTCGCCGTAGCTGGCGATCTGCACGGCGCCGCCGAAGACCTCCGACCACCGTTGGAGCGCGGCCCGGGCGGTGCCGGGGAGGAGGAAGTACGGCGACGGTCCCGAGGCGCTCATGCACGGAGGGTACTGCCGTCCGTCCCGCGCGTCGAGGGTGGCGGGCCGGGCGGTCCGACCGCGGGTCAGCGCCGAGCCCGCGCGGCCCGGAGGCGCACGACGACCCGACGCCGCGCGTGGCGGAGACGTTCGCGGAACAGGGAGGCGAGGGCCATGACCACCAGGGCGACCGGCAGGAGCTCCGGCGCGAGGACGAACGTGCCGAACACGACCTCGAACACCTCGATCCCGACGAGCGATACGGCGGCGACCCACACCCAGCCCGAGAACAGCACGAGTCGGGCTTCGATGCGCCGCCGCACCCGTCGGAGTCGGGCGCGGACGAGGCGGGCGCGGCGGAACGGAGGGGCGGTGGTGCGGTGCGGCATCGGGGTCCTGTTCGATCGGGGACGCGGGCGTGACGGAGTGTCACCGCGTCCCCGGCCGTGGTCAGGACGGGGTGCGGTGACGCTCGATCGCGCCCGGTGCTCGCGCACCGTGGCCGCTGGCGAGCAGGACCGGCGCCCGTGGTCGGAGGGCGTGCAGGACCACCGGTCGACCGACCCGGGTCGGACGGTGCGGTCGGACGACGAGCTCCGTCCGTCGGACGCGACGGACGGACCCGACGAGGGCGGTTGCGGTCACGGCGAGGAGCGTCACCGCGAGCAGTGCCGCGAGCGGGTGCGTGACGGCGAGCTGCACCCACACGTCAGCGTGGACGAACGCGGGCAGGAGCGCCTCGGCGATCATCGCTGTCCCCCTCCCGGACCGGTCGTCGGCCGTTCGGGCCAGCCTACGTCCCGCAGCCGCGGCGGGCGGCACGACGGACGGACGGGAGGCCCGTGGCGGCGTCGCCACGGGCCTCCCGTCCGTCCGGGCGCCGGGTCAGGCGGTCGCGAGCGCGGCCATCTCGGCGACCACGGCGCGCAGCCGGTCGCCGAGCTCGACCGTGCTCTGCACGGTCTCGCGGTGCGCCACCTCGGACAGTGCCGACATGACGAGCGTCACGACCGTCCGGGCGGTCTGCTCGTCGGTCCGCGTGGTGACGATGGCGAGCATCGCCTGCCGGGAGTCGGCCATCCACCGCATCACCATCGGGGTCATCTCCGGCCGGTGCACGAGGAGTTCCTTGGTTCGGCTCCGGTCGGACGGCAGCGGGACGCTCCGCGCCACGAGGGTGCAGACGTCGTCCACGAGCCGCCCGTCGCCGTCGCGGAACGCCTCGGCGACCCGGTCGGGCGTGACCACGGTGTCGAGTCCGAGCGCGGCGTGCGCCTTGGACGTGAAGTAGTTGAAGAAGGTCCGCGGGGAGACGTCGGCGTCGGCACAGATCTGCTCGACGGTGACGCCGTCGAGCCCGTGCTCGAGCACGCGGCCGAGGGCTGCGCCGTGGATGGCCTGCCGGGTCTGCTGCTTCTTGCGCTCGCGGAGGGTGCAGGGCTCGGGGTCGACGGCGGTGTCACGTTCGAGCGCCGGGGTGGTCACGAGGATGCTCCTGGTGTCGGGGGAGGGGTGGGTCGGGGCGTCCGTCCGCGAGGGGGGACCGGACGGACGCCCCGGTCGGTCACCGACGCGTGGGGGTCGAGCCCGTCGTCGGTGCGGACGAGACCGGCACGGAGCCCGTCATCGGTCCGGTGAAGGAGCCCGCCTCGGCCGCCGCCATGCCGGCCTCGCTCTCGAGCTGCGCCTCGGCGGACAGGTCGTGCTGCTCCTGGAGCGCCGAGCGCTGGCGCAGCGGCGGGACCCGGAAGAACCAGGTGAGCACGAACGCGAGCAGGATGACGCCGAGGCCGACCCAGTAGATCGTCACGGACGAGGCGTTGAAGCCCGCCATGAACGGCCGGGTGAGCGCGGCGTCCGCACCGGTCAGGAACGAGGTGTCGTTCGCGCTCGAGGCGTTCTCGCTCGTGCCCGAGCCGTCGTCGATCCGCTTCGCCAGGGTCGGGGTGAGCTGGTCGACCCAGTACGAGCGCTGCGAGGCGTCCGCCCAGTCGACGGAGACGGTGCCGTCCTGCACGCTGGCGTGCGCCTTCTCCGCGACGGCGGTGAGGGCCTGCTGCTCTGCGGCCGGGGTGGCGGCGGCGACCTGCTGGTCGATCACCGTCTGTGCTGCGGCTGCCGGCACGGCGCCGGCGGCGACCTGCTGCTGGACGGCTGCGGTCACCTGCTTCGTGACCGCGGCGCCCGCGGCCTGCTTCGCCTGCGTGGCCGCGTCGTCGAGCTTCGCCTGCACGCCGTCCTCGAGCGGGGTGACGATGGGCGTCCAGATCTTGTCCATGACGCCCCGGTTCGCCGGCGCGGAGGCCACCGTCGGGTTCGTCGCGGCGCGGAGTGCGGCGGACAGGTCCTTCTCGTCCGCGGTCGCGTGCAGGATGTTCGCGGGCATGACCGAGAACAGCACGGAGAGCAGCACGGCCGTGCCGAGCGTCCCACCGATCTGCCGGAAGAACGTCGCCGACGAGGTCGCCACGCCCATGTCCCGTGCCTCGACCGAGCCCTGCGACGCGAGCGTCAGCGACTGCATGACGGACCCGAGGCCGAGGCCGATGAGGAACATGCCGATCATCAGGAACCAGAGCGGCTTGTCGATCGTCATGAACGTCAGGACGACGTAGCCGGTCGAGACGAGGAACGTGCCGATCACCGGGAAGATCCGGTAGCGGCCGACGCGGGCCACGATCTGGCCGGAGGTGATCGACGCGATCATCAGGCCGCCCACGAGCGGCAGCGTCGCGAAGCCCGACTCGGTCGGGGTGAGGCCGACGACGATCTGCAGGTAGAGCGGGATGGTGAGCATCGCGCCGAACATCGCGAACCCGACGAGGAAGCCGATGACGGTCGCCATCGAGAACGTCCCCGAGCGGAAGAGCTTGAGGGGGATGATCGCCGCGTCGCCCATCTTCGACTCGACGACGAGCAGGGCGACCAGTCCGACGACCCCGACGACGTAGCAGGCGATCGCGGCGGGCGAGCCCCAGCCCCAGGTGCGGCCCTGCTCGGCGACGAGCAGCAGCGGCACGAGCGTGACGATCACGGCCGTGGCGCCCCACCAGTCGACGACGGGCTTCTCGTCGCCGCGGTGCACCTTCGGCAGGTGCAGGAAGACGATCACCATGACGAGCGCCGCGATGCCGATCGGCACGTTGATGAGGAGGACCCAGCGCCACCCGGTGATCCACAGGATCTCGGAGGAACCGGCGAGGAGCCCGCCGATCAGCGGGCCGATCACGGAGGAGATGCCGAACACCGCGAGGAAGTACCCCTGGTACTTCGCGCGCTCGCGCGGGGCGAGGATGTCACCCATGATCGCCAGCGGCAGCGACATGAGTGCGCCGGCACCGATGCCCTGCACCGCGCGGAACCCGGCGAGCATGATCATCGACGTGGACATCGACGACAGCACGGCGCCGAGGATGAAGACGACGATGCCGAAGATGTAGAGCGGGCGGCGGCCGAAGATGTCGGAGAGCTTGCCGTAGATCGGCGTCGCGATCGTCGACGTGATGAGGTAGGCGGTCGTGACCCAGGCCTGCTGGTCGAGGCCGTGCAGGTCGTCGCCGATCGTGCGGATCGCCGTGCCGAAGACGGTCTGGCCGAGGGAGGACAGGAACATGCCCGCCATCAGGCCGTAGATGACGAGGAGGATCTGGCGGTGGGTCATCAGCGGTTGCTGACCGGCCCCATCGGCGGCCGCGGGGGCCTGCACCGGGACGGGTGCGGTGGCTGTCATCGAGCTCCTTGGGTCGAGCTGCGCGAACGAGGCTTTCGCGCTGTGAAAGTTTGCAGACCGCGCAACGATACATCCGTTGCGTTCTGGAAGCAACTAGATGGGGTCGGTACGCTGACGGGGTGAACGACGACCGGGCCGCCGCGGAACGACTCCTGCGCTCGCAGCTCGACCGGCTGTGGGTCCGGCAGACGATCCGTGCATCGCTCATCGAGTCGCGCGGGGGGCTGGACCCCACCGGGCGGGTGATCCTCCGGGCCGTCGAGCACTTCGGCGCGGTGCGCTCCACCCGGATCGCGGACGCCACCGGGCTGTCGCGCCCGGTCATCAGTCGTCGCGTCGCCTCGCTCGTCGACGCCGGCTTCCTCGTCACGGCCCCCGACCCGGCCGACGGGCGCGCCGCCCTGCTGTCGCTCGCGCCGCTCGGCGTCGAGGTGCTCGACCAGCTCGACCTCGCCGGCGCCGAGGTGTTCGACGAGCTCACCGAGGTGTTCGCGCCGACCGAACTGCGTGACCTCGCCGCGCTCCTGGAACGGCTCAACGACCGTGCCGACGCCATCTTCGGGGTGGGTGCGGCTGCGCGCGACGCGGCCTCCTGACGGCCGCCCCGCCGAGCTGATCGCCGGAACCAGGTTCCGGTCACAGCACCGCGCTCTTCCACGGTGCCGTGTCCGGAACGGTTCCGCGCAGCGCACGACGGCGGCACGGGGCGGACGGGAGGCCCGGTGCGGGCCCGCACCGGGCCTCCCGTCCGGTCGCGCGGCGGGTCCGGCATTCACTCTCCGTGCCGCATCCGGGATACCGTTCTCCCCATGAGCACCGAGAGCAGCAGCACCGCCGAGACCACCGACGAGGGGCCCGTGGTGACCTTCGCCGACCTCGGCCTGAGCGATCAGGTGCTCAAGGCCGTCAAGGACATCGGCTACGAGACCCCCTCCGCCATCCAGGAGGCGACGATCCCGACCCTGCTCGAGGGACGCGACGTCGTCGGCCTCGCGCAGACCGGCACCGGCAAGACCGCGGCCTTCGCGCTGCCGATCCTGTCCCGCATGGAGTCGGGCAGCAAGGTGCCGCAGGCGCTCGTGCTGTCCCCGACGCGTGAGCTCGCGCTCCAGGTGTGCGAGGCGTTCGAGCAGTTCGCGTCGCACATGAAGCACGTGCACGTCCTGCCCGTGTACGGCGGCCAGGCGTACGGCGTGCAGCTCTCCGCGCTCCGCCGTGGCGTCGACGTCGTGGTCGGCACCCCCGGCCGCATCATGGACCACATCGCGAAGGGCACGCTCGACCTGTCCGAGCTGAAGTACCTCGTGCTCGACGAGGCCGACGAGATGCTCAAGATGGGCTTCGCCGAGGACGTCGAGACGATCCTCGCCGAGACCCCGGACGACAAGCAGGTCGCGCTCTTCTCGGCGACGATGCCCGCGCAGATCCGCCGCATCTCGCAGCAGTACCTCACCGACCCGGCCGAGATCACGGTCAAGACGAAGACGAAGACCGCGGCGAACATCACCCAGCGGTACCTCATGGTGTCGTACCCGCAGAAGGTCGACGCCCTCACCCGGATCCTCGAGGTCGAGGACTTCGCTGGGCTGATCATCTTCGTCCGCACGAAGAGCGAGACCGAGACGCTCGCCGAGAAGCTCCGCGCCCGCGGGTACGCCGCAGCGGCCATCAGCGGCGACGTCGCCCAGGCGCAGCGCGAGCGGACCGTGAACCAGCTGAAGTCCGGCAAGCTCGACATCCTCGTCGCCACCGACGTCGCCGCCCGAGGCCTCGACGTCGACCGGATCACGCACGTCGTGAACTTCGACATCCCCGTCGACATCGAGTCGTACGTCCACCGCATCGGCCGCACCGGTCGCGCCGGTCGCAAGGGCGACTCGATCAGCTTCGTCACGCCGCGTGAGCGCCGTCTGCTCTCCGCCATCGAGCGCCACACGAAGCAGCCGCTCACGCAGATGCAGCTCCCGACCATCGAGGACGTCAACGAGACCCGGCTGACCCGCTTCGACGACGCCATCACCGCGGCGCTCGAGCAGCAGGACCGCATCTCGGCGTTCCGCGACGTCATCGCCCACTACGTCCGCAACCACGACGTCCCCGCCGAGGACGTCTCCGCGGCCCTCGCGGTCGTTGCGCAGGGCGACGACCCGCTCCTGCTCGACCCGGCGTCGGACGAGCTGAGCCAGCGCGTCGGCCGTGACGGAGCGTCGGGTGCGCGCCGTGACCGCGACGACCGCGGTGACCGTGAGGACCGTGGCCCGCGTCGGTCGCAGCCGATGACCGCGTACCGCATCGAGGTCGGGCGTCGCCACCGGGTCGAGCCGCGCCAGATCGTCGGTGCGCTCGCGAACGAGGGCGGGCTGCGTCGCGACGACTTCGGGGCGATCCAGATCCGTCCGGACTTCTCGATCGTGGAGCTGCCGACCGACATGGACGCCGGCGTGCTCGACCGGCTGTCGGACACCCGGATCAGCGGCAAGCTCATCGAGATCAAGCCCGACCGCCGTGGCGGTGCCCGGGGCCCGCGTGGTGGCGGCCGCTACGACCGTGACGACCGCGGGCGCGACCGTGACGACCGGGGTCGCGACCGCGACGACCGGGGTCCGCGCGGCGGTGGCCGGTACGACCGCGAGGACCGCGGCGGCCGGTACGACCGCGAGGACCGCGGCGCGCGCAAGCCCCGCCACTGAGCCGTTTGCGGGGTCCCGCCAACCCGGTGCCGACCCCGCACGATCGCCCCGTCCGTCCCCGCGCCGCTGCATCGCAGTGCTTCGATGACCGGAGCCGTGACCACCCGGAGGTCACGGGGACGAGGGGATCGATCGTGTACAGAGCAGTGCTCACCGTCGCCGCCGCAGCGGCACTCGTGGTCGGAGGTGTGTCGCCCGCGGTGGCGGCCACGCCCGCCTCGCGGCTCCCGGGAGCCCCGACGTCCGTCCGGGTCAGCGGTGCCGGTGACGGTGCGACGCTGACCTGGGGTGCGCCACGCTCCGGCGCTGCCGTGTCCTCGTGGCGGGTCTCGATCCGTCCGAGCGCCGGCCAGCCGGGCAGCGGGAGCGCCGTGGTGCCCGCGAGCGTGCGGTCGGAGCGGTACGGCTGGATCCGTGCCGGGGTGCACTACACGTTCTCGGTGCGCGCGGTCGGTGCGAAGGGCTCCGGTCGCGCGGTCGACGTCGACTACACCGCGCCGGAGAGCACCGCCGTCGCCCAGTCCCTGTACGGACTCGACGCGTCCGGCGCCGTGGTCCGCTTCCCGACCTCCGGGACCGGGACGCCGGAGACGGTCGCCACGGGCGGGGAGGGCTACGCCGCCGACGACGTCGGCAACGTCTTCGTCCCCTCGAAGGACGGACGGTCGCTCCTGCAGCACCCGGCGGCCGGCGGCGCCGCCCAGGTCCTCGTGGCCGGGCAGCACGTCACGAAGGACCTCCGCTCCGACGTGGCCGGCGACGTCTACTGGGTCGACTCGGTCTCCGGCGCGATCGTGGAGCTCCCCATCGGGGCGGGGACGCCGAGGGCGATCCTGCCGACGAGCGGGACCGCGTGGACGGTCGGCCGCGACGGCACCGTCTCCACCTTCACGACCACGGCCAACGGCGGGAAGGTCGTCAGCCGGACCGCCCACGGCACGGTCACGACCCGCACGGTGACCGCCGCCGGCGGGCAGCCCATCGGGTACCTCGGCGGGCTCCTCGCCGACGGGCAGGGCACGCTCTGGGTCGACTACCGCGCGTTCGGCGGCAGCGCCGCCAACACGTTCTGGTCGCTGGCCGCGGGGTCGTCGACGCTCGTGCAGGTGTCCACGCGACTCGCGTACCAGTTCAGCGCGACGAACGGTGACTCGCTGCTCCTCGGCCAGTCCGCCGGCTGGTGCCCCGCGATCTCCGAGGCCGACCCGTTCCACCCCTGCACGGCGGATCACGCGGTGGCCCACCTGTTCGTGCGGAGCACCGACGGTTCGACGCAGGACCTGCCCGTGACGGGTGGCCCGAAGGTCTGGACGAACGGGTTCTACCCGAGCGCCGCGGACTCGGCGGGCGACCTGTTCGTCGACGCCGACTCGGGGCTCTGGCGCATCCCCGCCGGCGGGGGGGCCGCGCAGCAGCTCGCGACCGGGCAGTTCGACCGGCTCACGGCGATCTGACGCGACCGGCGATGGACGGGAGGCACGGTGCCGGCCGGCACCGCGCCTCCCGTCCGTCAGACGGATCCGTGCGCGCTACGCGCGGCGCGACCGTCGTCGACGCGCGACCGCGACGCCCGTCCCGACGAGCAGGGCGAGGAGCGCCGCGACCGCGGCCGGCACGAGTCCGTCCGATCCGGTGAAGGCGAGCTCGCCGTCCGTGTCCGCGCCCGCGCCCCCGCCGGCGGCGACGGTCACGGTGGTCGACCCGACGGTCACCCCGTCGACGACCACCACGACCGTGTGGGTACCGGCAGGGAGCGAGGCGGGGACGGTCGCGGCGAGCGTGAACGCACCGGTGTCGTCGGTCCGGACGGTGCCGAGCACCACCGGGTCGGAGTGGAGCTCGACCCGGGCGTCGGTGTCGGGAGCGAAGCCGGTGCCGAGGACGGTGACGGAGCCGCCGGGGACGAGCGCCCCGGTCACGCGCACGGTGCCGCGGACGGTCGTCGGGTCGGCCGTCCCGGGTCCGGTGGTGCCCGGGTCGGTCGGGGTCGCCGGGGTGCTCGGTTCGGTGCCGGGGTCGCCCGGGGTGCCGGGATCGGTCGGGGTGCCCGGGTCGGTCGGGGTGCCCGGGTCGGTGGGGGTGCCGGGGTCGGTCGGCTCGGTGGGGAGCGTCTTCCGGTACTCGGTCATGTACGCGAGCTTGCCCGGCTTGTCCGACGAGTACGGCGCGGAGAGCTTCGCCCACTCGCCCTTCGTCGCGGCCTTCCCACCGTTCCACGCCGTCAGGGTGCTGAGATCCGCCGCGGTGTACCCGCTGCCGGCGTCGACGACCTCGTCACGCGGCAGCGCGACCTGTGCCTTCGTGATCCGCTCGACGAGCGCGAGGGAGCCCGCGAAGTCGTCCTGGTCCCAGTCGGCGAGCCCGAGCTCCGGGTGCGCCCGGAGCCAGGAGCCCCAGTAGAACTCCTGGAACGGCACGGCGCCGTCGGCCGTGTAGCCGATGTCCCGCCCGAAGTACATGATGCTGCGCGCGCTGTCGTCCTGGAAGTTCGCGAGCCCGACGTTCTGCGGGAGCTGCGCGGGGGTGATGGCCCGTCCCGCGGTGTCGCGGAGCCAGACCCACCGGTTGTCCTGCATCGTCTGCCAGAACGCGGACTCGCCGAGGCCTGACAGGTTGCCGAGCACCCGCAGTCGGACGTGCACGTCCGGGCCGCTGTCCTCGTCGAAGGACGTCAGGGTGTGGTGGCCGTCGGTCAGGAACAGCCTGCCGCCGGGGCCGATGACCACGGTCTTCATCGGGGCGATCGTGGCGGGCGTCTCCGAGCCGACCGGCACCGTGCACGTGAACGAGGACGGGTCCGTGAGCGTCGACGCCGCGGTGGCGCTCGCCGCCTCCTCCTGCCCGTTCGCCTCGCACCAGTCGTCGAACTTCTTGTTGACGGCGTCCTTGCTCAGCGCGGTCGAGTACCGGCCGAGCTTGTAGTACACCTCGTCGTAGCCGAGCGACGGTTGCGTCGGGTGCACGTCACCGATCCGGACGTCGAGCAGGGTGTCCGGCGCGGCGCACAGCGCGGCGGTGCTGCCCGCGCTGCAGCTCGGGTCGCGGTCGTCGGTGACGGGCGCGGCGGAGGCGGTCTCGGTCGAGATCGTCGCGGCGCCGAGGATGGTGGTCAGCGCTGCGGTGAGCGCGAGGACCCGCATGGTCCGGAGTGCTGGCACGGGGGAGTTCCTGTCGGGAAAGGGCGGGCTGAGCGTCCTCGCATGTTCGCGACCCCGGTTGACCGCGCGGTGGCCACGCGGTGAACGACAGGTGTTGGGTGGCGGCCGGGCGCCGTGACCGCGGTGTCGGCCCGGCCTGCGTCCTACAGCCCCGCGATCGTCCGGCGGCAGACCTCCTCCCACGGCGTCGGCTCGATCCCGAAGTGCGCGCGGGCCGCCGAGTCGTCGAGCACGTACGGCCGGGTCCACTGGTAGGACATCTCGGCCATCTCCCGCATGAACGGCACGACGAGCCCAGCGGCCCGGACCACCCCCGTGGGGATGCGGCGCACCGGCACCGGCGGCTTCCCGGCCACGGCGAGCATCTCGGTGACCGCCTGCACCTGCGTCCGCGGGGCGTTGGACGGCACGTTCCAGGTCCGCCCGTGCGACGCGTCGTCGGCCGCGGCCGCCACCAGGGTCCTCGCCACGTCGAGCACGTCCGTGAAGGTGTGCGGCAGGTCGGTGCGGTTGAGCATCGTCACGGCCCTCCCCCGCAGCGCCGCGGGCAGCACGCGCGTGATGTGCCCGTTCCCGCCGACGCCCGGACCGACGTAGTCGGAGCCGCGCACCTCGACCGCGCGGACCCGGCCGGCACGGTGTGCGGCCAGGGCGTCGGCCCAGAGCTCCGCGCGCAGGACACCCTTTCGGTCGGTCGCGGCGTCCGGCAGCCCCTCGTGCATCGGTCCGTCGACGGGGCCGTACGGGTAGAGGTTGCCCGTGATCGCGTACACCGCGCCGGTCCGCTCGGCAGCGGCGAGCATCGCGGTCATGAGGGGCGGCCAGGTGCGCTCCCACTGGGTGTAGTCGCCCGGGTTCGCGCAGTTGTAGAGGACAGCGGCGCCCTCGGTCGCCCGGGTGAGCGCGTCGGCGTCGGAGGCGTCGAGGGCGACGTGACCCACCGCCTCCAGACCGGTGTCGCGTCCCGAGCGGGTGGCGACGGTAACGCGCTCACCACGCTCCGCGAGGACGGCGGCGACGTGCCGGCCCACCGGGCCGGCTCCGATGACGAGGTGACGGTCGGACATGGGTTCCTCCTGGGGTGACTAGGGAGAGCGGTGCTCTCTGAATATCAGTCTGACGCGGTTCGGTGCGTTTTGCAAGAGCGGTGCTCTCGTTTGTGTGCAGTGCTCTCCCGTGGCAGGGTGGAGCGATGGAGACGAAGCCGCCGACCGCTCGCGCGCTGGCGCGCGAGGCCGTGCACGCGAGCATCCTGGCGGCCGCGCGCTCCCGCCTGACCCACGAGGGACCGGCCCAGCTCGCGCTCCGCGCCGTCGCGCGGGACGTCGGCATGGTCTCGTCGGCGGTCTACCGCTACTTCGCGAGTCGCGACGACCTGCTCACCGCGCTCCTCGTGCTCGACTACGACGAGCTCGGTGCGGCGGTCGAGGCGGCCGACGCCGCGCTCGACCGCGACGACGTCGCCGGGCGCTGGAGCGCCGTCTGCCGGGCGATCCGGACGTGGGCGGTGGCCCACCCCGGCGACTTCGCCCTGCTCTACGGGTCGCCGGTGCCCGGCTACGTCGCCCCGCCGTCGACGATCGAGCCCGCCTCCCGCACGACGCACGTGCTCATCCGGGTGGTCGCGGACGCGTGGACCGCCGGGAGGCGCGGTGCGCGTCCGGCGCCGACGTCGCCCCCCGGCGAGCTCCAGGCGGCCATCGGCGACGCCGTCGTGTACATGCGCGAGCAGGGGATCGCCCCCGACCTCCCGGACGAGCTCGTGCTGCGGGTCCTGATGGCGTGGACGACGGTCTTCGGCGTCGTGTCGTTCGAGCTCTTCGGCCACACGGTCGGCGCGGTGTCCGACGACACGGCGTACTTCGACCACGTGGTGGCGCGGCTCGCGGACGACCTGGGCATCACGGGACCCGGCACCACGGGTGTCGGCTGACAGCGGACCCCTGCCTGCGGTAGACAGTCCTGTACGTGATCACTCACCAGATCGCGCCAGCAGGGGTGGACCCTCCCGAGGGAAGGACGTGGATGAGCGCGCTCGACGTCAGCAGGCAGGACCGGCGTCGACTCACCACGGGCACCCCCCGTCGCCGCATGGTCGCGGTGCGGACGGTCGCCCTGCTCGCCTCCGTCGCGGGCGTGAACTACATCGTCTGGCGCTGGGCGGCGTCGGTGAACTGGCACTCCTGGTGGATCGCCGTGCCGCTCATCCTCGCCGAGACGTACAGCGTCATCGACTCGCTGCTCTTCGCGTTCGGCGCGTGGCGGCTCCGCGAACGCGGTGAACCGCCGACCCCGCCGGGCGACCACGTGACCGTCGACGTCTTCATCACGACCTACAACGAGCCCGTCGACCTGGTGCTCCGCACCGCCCGCGCGGCGAAGGCCATCCGGCACCCGCACTCCACCTGGATCCTGGACGACGGCAACCGCCCGGAGATGCGCGCGGCGGCCGAGTCGCTCGGCATCGGGATCATCACCCGCGGCGCCGACTGGGTCGACCGTCCCCGCCACGCCAAGGCCGGCAACCTCAACAACGCCCTGCTCGCGACCCGGGGCGAGTTCCTCCTCATCCTCGACGCCGACCAGGTGCCCGACCCCGCGATCCTCGACCGCACCCTCGGGTACTTCAAGGACGAGCGGATGGCACTCGTGCAGACGCCGCAGTGGTTCGAGAACGTGCCGCAGGAAGACCTGCTCGGCAGCCAGGCGCCGCTGTTCTACGGTCCGATCCAGCAGTCGAAGGACGGCTGGAACGCCGCGTTCTTCTGCGGGTCGAACGCGATCCTCCGGCGCGAGGCGCTCATGCAGCTCGGTGTCACGCGGTACGTGCGCGAGGTGGAGGCCTCGGTGCAGCGGACGATCAAGACCTCCCGGCAGCTCCTCGTCCGGGCCCGCGAGACCGAGACCGACCCCCGTGTGCTCGAGGCGCTGGACGAGGCCGAGGCCGTCGTCGACCGCGCGCGCGACCAGGTGTCCCGCGGCGAACCCCTCGGCGACGTCACCTACGCGTTCCAGCGCGGGATCGACGCGATCTCCTTCCGCTTCGCCGCCGCCGACCTCGAGTCCGTCCGCAACGACCTCGAGGAGCTCGCCGCGATGTCGACCGAGGCGGACACGTTCGCCGGGCTCGACGACGCCGCGCTCGACGTGCTCGGTCGGCGGGACGCCTCGCCCGTGGCCGCGATCGAGTCCATCGCCGTGCTCGCCCGGGCCCTCGACGTGAACCGCGACGACGAGGCACAGCCGATCATGCCGCTGGCGACGATCTCGGTCACCGAGGACATGGCGACCGCGATGCGCCTGCACGGGCTCGGCTGGAAGTCGGCGTACCACGACGAGATCCTCGCCACCGGGCTCGCCCCGGACGACCTGCCGACGATGCTCGTGCAGCGGCTCCGCTGGGCGCAGGGCACCATGCAGGTGTTCTTCCGCGAGAACCC
This sequence comes from uncultured Curtobacterium sp., assembly GCA_913778205.1. Taxonomy (GTDB): domain Bacteria; phylum Actinomycetota; class Actinomycetes; order Actinomycetales; family Microbacteriaceae; genus Curtobacterium. Next base: position 66,196 of record CAJYUW010000049.1, on the reverse strand, counting down.
CCTCGTGCAGAAGGGCCTGTCGTGGGGCCAGCGCCTGATGTACTTCTCCACGATGTGGAGCTACCTGTCCGGCTTCGCCGCGATCGTCTACATCGCCGCCCCGGTCCTGTGCCTGTCGTTCGGGGTCGTGCCCGTCCAGGCGTACAGCGTCGACTTCTTCGCGCGGCTCATCCCGTTCCTGGTGCTCAACCAGCTCCTGTTCTGGGTCGTCGCCGCTGGTCGGCCGACCTGGCGCGGACAGCAGTACTCGCTCGCGCTGTTCCCGGTCTGGATCGAGTCCGTGACGAGCGCCTTCGAGAACGTCTTCCGCGGCAAGCCCCTCGGCTTCCGGGTCACCCCGAAGGTCCGCGACGAGTCGGACCAGAAGCCGCGGTGGGACCTCGTCAAGCCGCAGCTGTACGCGATCGGCGCCCTCGTCGCCGCCCTCGTCATGATCGGCATCCGCTACGCCACCGGGCAGGCCGACGGCATCGCCCCGCTCGTCAACACCGCCTGGGTCGTCTTCGACCTGTTCATCTTCAGCATCGTCATCCGGGCCGTGCTCTACCGGGCGCCGGTCTTCACCCCACCCGTCGAGCACGAGTCCAGCACCGTCGGAGGTCCCCTGTGAGCACGACGACCTTCGAGGTCCCCGCGACCGCCGAGTCCCTCGACGAGGTCCAGGACCGCTTCGGCGCCTGGTGGGACGGCCTCGGCATCGACGACGTCGCCCTCCGTTTCAAGCTCGAGACCGCGCTCGCGGAGATCGCGGCGAACATCGTCGAGCACACCCGACGGAACGACCAGGAAGCAGGCAGGCGGTACACCGTGCTCCTCGAGGCCACCGACCAGGAACTCACCGCGGTGCTCACCGACAACGGCCGTCCGGCCGACGTCGACCTCGCCGCCGTCACCATGGCGGACGTCGATGAGGAGAGCGGCCGCGGTCTCGCGCTCGCGATCGCCGCGCTCGACCGACTGGAACACCGGCACGAGGACGGACGGAACGTCTGGACCCTGGTGTGCGCCCGGTGAGGCGGCTCCTCGCGCTCCTCGTCGTCGTCGTCACCCTGGTCCTCGGCGGCGCGCTGCCGGCCTCCGCTGCGACGGCGGCGATGGACACCCCGGACGGTCCGGCTGCGGGCGAGCGCTGGTTCGGCCCGGACCTCGACTGGGGTGACGACGCACCGGACGGCTACGCGGGTCGGCTCGGCGCCGTCCCGTCGATGTACGGCGTCTCGATCGACTACCCGATCGACCGGACCGCCGAACGCGAACTGCTCCGGGCCACCCGCGCTGCCGCGACGCAGGGGGCCGTCCTCGTCGTGAGCCTCGAGCCCGACCACGAGCTGTCGACCCTGACGACCGCCGACGCCCGGAAGGCGAACCGGCTCCTCGAGCAGGTCCACGAGCAGTACGGCACGAAGGTCCTCGTCCGGTACGCACCGCAGATGAACGGCACGTGGGTGTCGTGGGGGCAGCAGCCGACCGCGTACACACGGACGTTCCGGGCGCTCGCGCAGCAGGTCCACGCGGGCAGCTCCGACGCGGCGATGGTCTGGGCGCCCTCGTACGGTGCGGGCTACCCGTTCGGGGAGTCCGCGGGGCGCCTCCGCGACCTCTCCGCCACGGACGTCCGAGCGCTCGACACGAACGGCGACGGCGAACTGACCGCGGCCGACGACCCGTACCAGCCGTACTGGCCGGGTGCGTCGAGCGTCGACTGGGTCGGGCTGTCGATGTTCTCGTTCGGCAAGGGCAAGGCGACCGAGGCGGCCGGTCGTGACGTCCCGCTCACCCGGAACGACGTCCCGCAGGCCGGCGAGGTCCAGGCACGGTTCGACGAGACCTGGGGCTACCAGCAGCCGGTCTCCGCCGGCACGTTCTACGACCGGTTCGCGCAGGGCCGCGACCTGCCGATGCTCCTCGACACGGGGGCGCTCTACGACCACTCACTGCGAGGGGCCGCGGAGCTCTCCGTCAAGCAGGGGTGGTGGCGCCAGGTCATCGCCGCGATCGACGACAAACCCCTGATCCGGGGCGTGACCTTCCTCGAGACGAACCGCCGGGAGCCCGAGGCCGGCAACCGCGTCGCCGACTGGCGCGACACCGCCGTGCCCGGCATCGCCGGGTCGTTCCGCACCGACCTCGAGCGGGCGGGGGACTTCGCGTTCGGCCCCGTCACCGAACGGGTCACCCAGCAGGACGGTGCGGCGGCGACGAACCAGCAGTACGACACCGGCGGCGACCAGATGGCGTGGATCGTCTGGCTCGCCGTGGGCCTGGCCGCGGTGTTCCTGCTCAGCGGGCTGTTCGGGCGCCTGCTGCCGAGCTGGCGGTACCCGGACGACGGCAAGCCCGGACGCGACCTGCGGCTCGACCTGTTCCGCGGGTTCATCATCCTCGCCGTGGTCATCACCCACATCGAGATCGGCGGGCCGTACTCGTACATCACCCTGCACGCCGTCGGGGCGATCACCGGCGCGGAGATGTTCGTGTTCCTCTCCGGCATGGTCCTCGGCATGACGTACCCGTTCGCGATCAAGAAGTTCGGCGAGTGGGCGGCCGCGGTCGGCGCGTGGAAGCGGGCACGGAAGCAGTACGTCGTCACGCTCGCCGTCATCCTGGTCGTCTTCGCGCTGAGCTTCGTGCCGTTCCTGAACACCGACGCGATCACGACGTTCACCGACCGGGGTACCGGCACCGGGGGCGTCGGCGCGGAGGGGCGCGTCTACGACCTGTACCCGAACGTGATGCAGCTGCTGGCCTACCCGCCGCCGTGGTTCGCGATCCGGCAGTTCCTGCTGCTCGAGATGGGACCGTGGCCGTTCAACATCATGGGCCTGTTCGTGGTGCTCAGCCTGTTCATCCCGGTCTTCATGTGGGTGATCCGCCGGGGGTTCTGGTGGGCACTCCTCATCGTGAGTTGGGCGCTGTACGTCTACCAGGCGCTCAACCCCGACTTCCGTCCGCTGAACTCGCAGTTCGAGGCGGTCTTCCCCCTGTTGACCTGGCAGGTCGTGTTCACGCACGGGCTCGTCCTCGGCGTCTACCGGCGGCAGATCGTCGGGGCGCTGACCGGGCGGCTCGGGAAGGTGCTGGTCGGGGTCGGGATGGTCGGCTACGCCCTCTTCCTCGTCTACGTCTGGGCGGGCAGCCACTTCGGGTTCACGCCCGCGCCCTTCCCGGCGATGATGTACGACCAGCTCTACAACACCGCCTACCAGCGGGTGGACCTGCAGTGGGGGCGCCTGGTCGACATCGCGTTCTTCGCGATCGTCTCCTACGCCATCCTCACCGTGTTCTGGAAGCCGATCGCCGCGGCCATCGGCTGGCTGTGGATCCCGCTCGGGCAGGCGAGCCTCTACGTCTTCGTCTGGCAGGTGTTCTTCGCGCTCGCGATCGCGTCGATCCCGGGCGTCGACTGGTCGAACGGCTGGATCGGCTTCGTCACCCACACGCTGCTGATCCTGCTCGCCTGGTACATGGTCCGGAGGAAGTTCCTGTTCTCGGTCATCCCGCGCTGACGCGCGCCAGGACGGACGGGAGGCCCGGTGCCAGCTGGCACCGGGCCTCCCGTCCGTCCCGCGGTCGCGTCAGCGGACCGCGACGCGCAGCGGCTGCGGGTCCACCGGGTCCGGCGGCACGGGCAGCGAGCCGCGGATCTGGTTCTGCGCCTGGCACTGGCTCGTGCAGTTGGTCGCACCCTGGCTCAGCTCGACGGCGTCCTCGCCGAGGACGCCGCCCATCCGGCCACCGGGCTGGACGGTCCACGTCGTCGTGGTCGCGGTCTGCGAGGTCTTCGTCGCGACCTGCGGGCTGTCCTTGCCGAGGAGCATCTGGTGGGCGCCGCTGCCCGAGGCCACGGCCGCCACGCCGTCACCGAAGTTGACCTTGCCGGTGTACGGGTTCGTGAAGTAGAACAGGCCCGCGCCGAGCGTGTGCGTGAACGTCACCGGCTGGGCGAACTCGGTCTCCATCTGGAAGATTCCGCCCTGGGCGCCGTCCTTCGCCTGGACCTTGAGCTTGCCGGCCCCGGTGGCGAAGATCGCGACGAGCGTGTCGTCCCGGACCTCGAGCGAGGACAGCTTCGTGCCGGAGCGCTGCGCGGCGGTCAGGGTGGGGACCTTCGAGGCGAACACCACGGTCGGCTTCGTCACCATCCGCTGCGTGTCCGGGGCGCCGGTGAGCGTGTAGTCGTACACGCCGAGGTCGGCGACGCGGATGTCGAAGCCGTTGTGCCTGCCCCGGACCGCGATCGTCCCGGACACCGTGACGTCCTTGAGCTTGAAGTCCTTGCCGATCGCGGGGTTCGTGGTGGTGCCGTTGACGGTGACGGCGTAGTCGCCGCCGGTCGACGTCTTCCCGGAGGCGTTCGCGGGGGAGACCCCGACGAGCGCCACGGCGGCGACGGCGCCGAGCGCGAGGACGGCTGCGGCGCCGGTGGCCCGGCGGCGAGTACGAGCGGTGGTCATGGGTGCCTCCAGGCGTGGTCCTCGCCGCCGGTCCGGGCGGCCGCCGGCCCGATCGGTCCGACGCGGACGATCGTCGCCCGTCGGCGTCGTCCACCGCCATCGGACCTTGGTACTAGTACCCGGTCGTCGACGTCCGCCCGGCCCGGTCACCAGCCGTGGTCGCGTGCCCAGAGTGCGGCGCTCGTCCGGTCGGCCACCCCGATCCGACGGAACAGCGAGCCGACGTGCACCTTCACGGTGCGCTCCGCGATGCCGAGCTCCGAGGCGATCTGCTTGTTCGACAGCCCCCGCGCCAGGCGGACGAGGACGTCCCGCTCCCGTGGCGGCAGCGCGGGACCACGGTCGGCGCGTGCACCGGGCAGGAGCGACCGGGCGACCCGCGGGTCGATCGGTGTCTCGTCGCGCGCCGCGGCCCGGACGGCGGCGACGACCTCCTCCGGGGCGGCGTCCTTGAGCAGGTAGCCGGTGGCCCCGGCGGCGAGGGCGGCCCGCACCCGGTGGTCGTCCGAGAACGTCGTGAGGACGAGGACCCGTGCCTCCGGGACCTCGGTGCGCAACCGCGCGGTCGCGTCCACCCCGCCCGCGCCGGGCATCGAGAGGTCCATCACGACGACGTCCGGTCGGAGGTGCAGGGCGAGGTCCACGGCCTCCTCGCCGGTCGCCGCCTCCCCGACCACATCGCAGCCGTCCGAGGTCCCGAGCACGGCGCGCAGGCCGCTCCGGACCAGGGCGTGGTCGTCGACGAGCAGGACCCTCACCGCAGCGACTCCACGTCCGCCGGCAGCCGGAGCTCCCACGCGGTCCCGGCCCCGGGCGCCGTCGTCAGGAGGAGCGCGCCACCGGTGTCCTCGGCCACCTCGCGGAGGAGCGTCGTGCCGAGGTGTCCGGGGCGGTCGGCGCCGAGCACCCGCGGATCGAAGCCGATGCCGTCGTCCACCACGGAGACGACGAGCTCCCCACCCGCTGCGCGGACCTGCAGGTCGACCGTGGAGGCGCGGGCGTGCGTCACCGTGTTCGCCACCGCCTCGCGGGCGAACCGGACGACCGCGAGGAGCGCGGCCTCGGAGGCGTCGATCCTGGCGGGCACGTGGACGGTGGCCGTCAGTCCGGCGCCACGGGCCCGGGCGCACACGTCCTCGAGCGCCGCTCCGAGACCGTCGTGGTCGGGGGCGGCGGGCCGGATGGTCGCCATCGAACCCCGGAGCGAGGACACCGCTCCCCGGAGCGCGTCCGCGGCGGGGCGGGTCGCCGGATCAGCGCCGAGGATGAACGCGAGCCCCGCGATGTCCTGGACGGGCCCGTCGTGCAGCTCCGCGGCCAACCGACGTCGTTCGGCCGACTCGGCGTCGAGAGCGCGTCCGAGCAACCGCTCGCGGAGCCGCTGCCCGGACCGGATCCGGAGCAGGAGCCAGAGCAACAGCGGGACGAGGAGCGCGAGGACGACCGCGACGGAGCCGAACGCGAGCCACGCGAACGCGCTCCGCAGGTCGGCTGCCCGGGCGAGGACCTCGTCGTAGGGCTGGTACGCCTCGAACAGCAGCGCGGTACCCGACGGGGTGTGCACGGCCTGGTACGCCTCGAGCAGGGGCCCGTGCCCGCGCTCGAAGCGGTTCTCCGGTCGTCCGAGGTCGGACACCTCGGCGTCGGACCGGTCGGACCGCAGCGCCGCCAGGTCCTCGTCCCCGAGGGGGAACCGCTCGCCCACCAGACGCGACTCGTCGGACCACAGCACGGTGCCGTCGGCGGCCCAGAGCTTCATGCGGACGGTCGACCCGGTGCGCAGCTCGCCCGCGACGGCGTCGGAGAGGACATGGCGTGCGACGGTGCGGTCGGCGACCGGGGTGCCCGGGTCGGTGATCGCGTCCCGGAGTGCCGGCTCGACGACCACGCGAGCGAGCCGTGCCGTGTCGGCGGTGGCGTCCCGCACGGCGAAGCCCTCGGCGGTGCGCTGGGACACGAGGACCCCGGCGGTCGCGACCGCGGCACCGCCGACGACCGCGGCGACGACCACGCCGACGAGCACCCGGCCCCACGGCGTCCGGCCCGCTCGTCGGCGTGGGCCCGGCGTGACGAGGAGGACGGCGGCACCCTCCGCCCCCGTGTCCGACGACCGTTGTCCATGCACCCCGCCACCGTAACCGCGGCGGGCCGTGGCGCAGTGCAGGCGCGGCACCACTGCTACTGTTCGAGCACCGAAGGGGGACGACATGCGGGGGATCGGGACGACGATCGTGGCGGCGACCGTGGTGGCGCTGGCACTCGCCGGGTGCACGCAGCAGACCGATCGGGTCGACAGCGACGCGGGCACCGGCACGACGCGGGCAGCGGCACCGACGCCGACCGCGACGACTGCGGTGGCCGCTGCGGCTCGGTTCCACGTGCTGGACCGCGCGTTCGCGTCGAGTGATGCCCTGCCCGACGGCGCACCCGCTCCGGAGGACCTCGCGGTCGACAGCCAGCGCCGTCTCGGCGAGGCGGACGGCACGACCTACTGGGTCGCCACGACCACGCGCGACGCCGTGTGTCTGATCGGGAGCAACCCCGCGCCGGACAGCGCGGACGACTTCTCGGTCTGCGGCGACGTCCCCGCGGCCGGTGACTTCGTCGTCACGTCCATGTCGGACGACCGCGGTCACACGACGGCCCTCGTGGCCGACGGTTTCGAGGACCACGGGTCCGACGCCATGCGCGAGCTCGTGCCGAACGTCTGGGTGCGCTGACGCGCACCGCGCCCACGGCGCGGACCGGCGGACGGGAGGCCCGGTGCCAGCCGGCACCGGGCCTCCCGTCCGTCCCCTGGTCGCGCTCAGCCGAGGGCGGCAGCGTCCGGTGAGCCCGTCGCCAACGCGCTCCGCACGGACCCCCAGGCCGTGAGCCGCTCGCGGATCGCGGGGTCCTGCTCGTGCTCGATCGCCGTGGCGTGCGCCTGCTCGAGCACCTCGTCGATCACGATGCGCCGACCGGTGCGTGCCGAGGCGATCGCCGCGTCCACCATCGTGAGGCTCATGACGTTGCCGTGGACCTCGCCGTCCGGGACACCGCCGGAGCGGACCGCCCGCACGAACGACGCGAGCGAGCCGGCGATCTCGTCGCCGACGCTCGGTGCGGGCGCGGGGGTCCCCGGCGTGCCGTCGAGGTCGCTCGACGGGTCGTGGTCGCCGTCCCAGAGTGCCGTGCCCGCGGCGCCGGACGCCCGCCAGTCGCCGTTCCACGAGGTCTCGGCGCCCGGCGCGCACCACGATCCGTCGTAGACGTACCGCACGTCGTCCTCGAACGTGAAGACGGCGGCCGCGGCGGCGTCCCCGCGGTACCAGGACCACGACGGGTTCCACGACTCGCAGTAGACCGACACCGGGTCGCGCTCGAGCACGTAGCGTGCCGAGTCGAATGCGTGGATCGCCATGTCGAGCAGGAGCACGTCGTCCATCTCCTCGCGGAAGCCGCCGAAGTGCGGCGCCTTCGCGAAGCGCGTGCTCAGACCACCGACCGCACCGAGCGCGCGGACGTGCTGCCGGAACGCGACGAGCTGGTCGTTGTAGCGGCGGGATTGCGACACCATGAACAGCTTGCCGGTGGCCTCGGCGGCGGCCGCGAGGGCGAGTGCCTCCGCGACGGTCTGCGCCGCGGGCTTCTCGCCGAGGACGGGCACACCGGCCCGCAGCGCCTCGAGCGTCACGGGGTGGTGGGCGACGGGGACGGTGATGTCGAGCACCGCCTCCGCGCCCGTCTCGGCGATGAGCGCGCTGAGGTCCCGCCCGACGGGGATGGCCGGGTCGCCGGCGACCGAGGCCCCGGCCCGCGCGGCGTCGAGGTCGAGGTCGACGATGCCGACGAGCTCGACGTCCGGGTCGGCGGCGGCGGTGGCGAGCCACGCGCGGCCCATGCCGCCCGCGCCGACCTGGACGACCCGCACGGGGGCGGTCACGCGGACACCTCCTCGTCGACCGGGGCGTCGTCGAAGGGGCCGCGGTAGTGCTGGCCGTCGAAGTACTCGCCGAGGTCGTACCGGCGCAGCGTCGGCAGCTCGCGCTCCCGCTCCGGCCGGGCCCACTCGGCGCCGTTCGCGATCACGCGGCGGACGTCCGGGTGGTGGTACACGGGGAAGTCCTGGTCGCCGGGGGAGAAGTAGAAGATCTTCCCGAAGCCGCGCCGGTACGTCATGCCGCTCCGGAAGACCTCGCCGCCGGTGAACCCCGAGATGAAGATGAGCTCGTCCGGGGTCGGCACATCGAAGTACTCGCCGTACATCTCCTGCTCGGGGATGACGATCGGGTTCGGGACGCCGCGGGTGATCGGGTGCTGCGGGTTCACGGTCCAGACGAGTTCCTGGTCGTGCTCGCTCCGCCACCGCAGCGTGCACGTGGTGCCCATGAGCTTGCCGAAGATCTTCGACCAGTGGCCGGAGTGCAGCACGACCAGGCCCATGCCGGACAGGACGTGCTTGTGCACCCGGTCGACCACGGCGTCGTCGACGTCGGCGTGCGCGGCGTGGCCCCACCAGGTGAGGACGTCGGTCGCGGCGAGGACCTCGTCGGTGAGGCCGTGCTCGGGGTCCTGCATCGTCGCGGTCCGGACGACGGCGTCCGGCAGGTTCTCGCGGATGCCGTCCGCGATCGCGCCGTGCATGCCGTCGGGGTACCGCTCGGCGACGTGCTGCTCGACCTGCTCGTGGACGTTCTCGCCCCACACGGTGATGCGCAACGGGGTGGAGGTCATGGTGTGCCTTTCTGGCTGGGAGGGGTGCTCGGGTGCTGCGACGGTGCGGCGCTCGACGAGACCGCGGTCTCGGTCGCGGCGGTCGTCACTTGACGGCGCCGCCGAGGGCACCCGCGGAGATGTACCGCTGCGCGACGATGAGCAGCACGGCGGCCGGCAGGGACGCCAGGACCGAGGTGGCCATGACGGGCCCCCAGTCGGTGACGTTCGAGCCGATGTAGTTGTAGATGCCGAGCGTGATCGGGCGCACGGCCGGCGTGGACGTGAGGGTCAGCGCGATGAGGAAGTCACCCCACGCCCCGAGGAACGTGAAGAGGGCGGCGGTGACGATCGCGTTGCGGCTGATCGGGAGGACGATCGACACGAACGCGCGGAAGTCGTTCGCGCCGTCGACGAGCGCCGCCTCGACGAGGCTCGGCGGGATCGACTCCATGAACGCGCGCATGAGGAGCACGGCGAACGGCACCTGCACCGCGCTGTCGGCGAGGATGAGGCCGAGGTAGCTGTTGAGCAGCCCGATGTTGTTGAACAGCGTGTAGAGCGCGTTCGCGATGACGATCGCCGGGATCATCTGGGTGATGAGCAGCACGAGCAGGAAGGCCCGCGTGCCGCGCATCCGGAAGCGGGCGAGTCCGTACGCCGCCGGGGTCGCGATCGCCAGGGTCAGCACGACGGTGCCGAGCCCGATGATCATGCTCGACAGGAAGTTCTGGCCCTGCTGCTGGAACGCGGCCTCGTAGCCGGCGAAGGTCGGGGACCACGGGAACCAGGTCGCGGTCGCCGCCCCGGACGTCGCCTGCAGGCTCGTGTTCACCATCCAGTAGACGGGGAACACCATGATCGCGAGGAACACGATGCCGAGGATCGTGAGCGGGATGCCCTTGACGCTCCTCGGTCGCCGGGGCCGCGCCGTGCGTGCGGTCGTCAGCGCGCGGGTGGCGGTGACGGTGGTCCTGCCTGCGAGTCCGACGCTCATTCGTCGACCGCCTTCCGGGAGATCGCGATGTAGACCATCGCGAAGACGAACGAGACGACGATGAGGACGTTGCTCACCGCGGCTCCGATACCGAACTGGAAGTTGACGAACGACTGGTGGTAGGCGTTCGTGGCGAGGGTCTGCGTGGAGTTCGCGGGCCCGCCGCCGGTCAGGCCGAGGATGATGTCGACGACCTTGAGCGTGTACACGACCCCGAGCACGATGACGATGCTCACCACGCTCCGGATGCTCGGCCAGGTGATGTACCAGAAGGCTTTGAACCCGGTCGCGCCGTCGAGCGCGCCCGCCTCGTACAGCTCCGGCGGCACCGACTGCAGGCCGCTGTAGAGGATCGTGGTGTTGAACGGGATGCCGAGCCAGACGTTGACGCCGATGACCGCGATGAGCGCGAGGCTCGGGCTGACCAGCCACGGCACCGGTGCGATGCCGACGAGACCGAGGAGCTGGTTGAGCGCGCCGCTGTCCTGGTCGAGCAGCCACTTCCACACGGCGCTCGAGGCGATGAGCGGCAGCAGCCACGGCAGGAGCAGCAGCCCGCGGAGGAAGCCGGACAGCGGGAAGTGCCGGCGGAAGAACAGCGCGAGTCCGAGGCCGATGACGAACTGGAGGACGATCGATCCGGCCGTGAACAGTGCCGTGTTCACGACGCTCGTCGTGAAGACCGAACTCGTGAACACCGTGACGTAGTTCGCGAGTCCGACCCACGGCGCCTCGCCGGTGAAGAAGGTCGCGGTCGTGTAGTCCTGGAACGACATCAGCACGTTCTTGACCACCGGGTAGCCGAAGAACACCGCGACGAACAGCGCGGCCGGGATGACGAACAGCCAGCGGGTGGTGCCGCTGCGGAGGCGCGCACGGCGCTGACCGGGGCGGACGGGCGGGGCGGCGGTGGTCCGCGTCGCCGAGCGGGACGGGGTGCGTGCGGGTGCCTGCGTCGAGGCGCTCATGCGGGTTCCTCTCCTGTCAGTGGGGGAGGGAGCCGGCCGGGCCGACCGGCTCCCTCGTGCACTACTGGTCCTGGGACTGCGCCTGCTGGAGCGCTGCCTCGGGGCTGGCCTTGCCGGTGAGGGCGAGCTGGACGGCGGTGTAGATCTTCGTCGCGGCCTTGGGCCAGTCGGGTCCGAGCTCGCCGGTGCGCGCACGGGCGGTCTTCACGGTGGTGACGAACGAGGCGACCTGCGGGTGGCTCTCGGCCCACTTCGCACCGGCCTCGAGGTTCGTCGGCACGTTGCCGCTGAGCTTCGCCAGGGCCTCCTGGCCCGTGACCGAGTGGAGGCAGCCGACGAACTTGCCGGCGAGCTGCATCTTCGCCTTGTCGCCGGTCTGCGGCACGGTGAAGGCCTCGCCGCCGAGCGGGGCGACCGGTGCGTCGCCGGTGCGGGTCGGGATCGGGACGCTGTCGAACTCGAGGCCCTTCTTCGCGTTGAGCGCCGGGAGCTGCCACGGGCCGTTGATCATCATCGCGGCCTTGCCGGCGAGGAACTGGTTGTTGACGTCCGCCTGGGCCCAGTTGATCGAGCTATTCGACATCGAGCCGTCGTCCTGCAGGTCCTCGACGAACTGCAGGGCCTGCGCGGCCTGGGACGTCGCGATGTCCTTCTCGTCACCGCCGTTCGACCAGAAGAACGGGAGGAACTGCCAGGTGCCCTCGTACGTGTTGATGTTGCTCATCGCGAAGCCGTACGTCGACCCGGAGGTCAGCTTCTTCGCGGCGGTCTTCAGCTCGTCCCACGTCTTCGGCGGCTGGACGCCGGCGTCGGCGAGGAGCTTCTTGTTGTAGTACAGCGCGATCGAGTTCGTGTTCGACTGGACGCCGTAGAGCTTGCCCTTGTACGTGCTCGCCGCCTTGACGCCGGGGACGTCCCCGGAGGCGCTGAGGCCGTACGCGCTGAGGTCGGACAGGGCACCGGACGACGCGATCTGCTGCACGTCGGGGTTGTCGAGCATGAGGACGTCGGGGAGGGTCTTCGACGACGCCTGCTGCAGCACCTTCGAGATCAGTCCGGCGCCGGCGACGTGGTTGATGGTGACGGTCGCACCGACCTCCTTCGCGCACTGCTTGTACACCGGGTTGTAGCTCGCGTCGTAGTAGTCCTCGATCGTGAGGGCCTTGCTCCCGCCGGAGGACGCGGAGCCGGAGCCGGAGCAGCCGGTCAGCACCAGGGGGACCGTCGCGAGCACCGCAGCCGCGCCGAGCAGGGCACGGAGTCGGCGGGGCGACGAAGGGAACTTCTGCTTCATTGCACAGCTCTTCTCTTGGTGGAGTCATGGACTTCGGGAGCACGACCACGACTCGCTGACGTCGTCGTCCCTGCGTTCCTTGGGGCGAGACGCTAACAGAAAAGCGCTTCACCCGTAAAGCGCTTTTTTCGGATCCCCGGAGCTATGCTGAGCGCACCGGATCGAACCGGCCCGATCGAGCGTGGAGTGGCGATGGCAACGATGCAGCAGGTCGCCGACCGTGCCGGTGTGTCCATCGCCACGGTCTCGTTCGTGGTGAACGGCACGAAGTACGTCACCCCCGCGACCACCGACCGCGTCCGCGCCGCCATGCGGGAGCTGAAGTTCCGCGGCAACGTCGTCGCCCGGGCCCTCGCGAGCCGCCGGACCCGGATCATCGCCCTGCTCTTCCCGACGACGGGCAACCGCTTCAGCCCGACCACCTCGGAGTTCTTCATGAGCGCCGCCGAACGCGCGTCCGAACGCGGCCACCACCTGGTGCTGTGGCCCGTCGACCCCGCCGGCGACGACCTCGACGACCTCGTCTCCGGGGGTCTCGTGGACGGGGTCATCCTCATGGAGGTCCGGATGGACGACCCCCGCGTCGCCGTCCTCACCGACCTCGAGGTGCCCTTCACGCTCATCGGACGCACGCGGGACAGCCGGGGCCTGCCGTTCGTCGACATCGACTTCGAGACCACGACCGTCGACAGCATCGACCACCTGTGCTCGCTCGGGCACCGTCGCTTCGGCATCGTGCTCGAGGACCTCGAGGGCACGCCGATGTCCGGGTACGCCCCGCACCTCCGGGTCGAGTCGACGTTCCGCGCAGCGATCGCCGAGCGCAGGCTGGCGGGCACCGTCGTCTACGCCGGCCCCGGGAGCGAGGGCGGCCGCGCCGCCGCCGAGGAGCTGCTCGCCGCGGACCCGGACGTCACCGCCGTGCTGCTCATGAAGGACGACTCCGCTGGCGGGCTGCTCGTCGGGCTCTTCGACGCCGGGCGCCGCGTGCCGGCGGACGTCTCCGTCCTCAGCCTGGCGTCCTCGGCGGCGAACGCGGACCAGCACTTCCCCCGGCTGTCGACGATGGTCGCGCCCGGGCGCGAGCTCGGTCGGCGCGCGGCCGACGCGCTCATCGACCAGCTCGACGGCGCCTCGACCGAACTGCCGCACTTCCTGCTGCCGTGCACCCTCCGCAGTGCGGACTCGACGGCCCCGGCGCCCTGACAGAGCGCCCCGGCCCGGCGCCCCGGCCTCCTGCCCGGGCGGCGGACGCGAGCGGTGCCGTCCCTGCGGGTGAGCGGTGCGTCGCGCACCCGGGTGACGCCGTGACGGACGGGAGGCGCGGGTCGGACCCGACCCGCGCCTCCCGTCCGTCAGGTGGTGCCGCTGCTCAGCGGCGACGCGCGTCGCGCGCCGTGTCGCGGAAGAAGTCCTCCGGCGTCGCCGGCACCTCGCGCAGTTCGCCGTGCTTCCAGCGGCGTCGCATGCCGCGGATCGTCTCGATGCGCACCGGCTCGATGCCGGGCTCGGTCTCGTACGCGCCCATGAGCGTCCCCTCGATCGTCGGCAGTTCCGGGGTGGTCACCCCGACCGAGCCGACGCTACGGCCCGTCGGAGCCGCGTGTTCGTCGAAGTAGGTAGCAAATCTACCTTGTTGCGCATGGCGGACAAACCGGCTGGGAGAGCCGTCGGTCGCCCGTACTCTGCCGTCAGGCGCCCTGGGAACCGAGGTCGATCGCCGCGACGACGCGGTCGACGACCCGCACGAACCGGGCGCGCTCCCGATCCGAGAAGGAGGCCAAGAGGTCGTGCAGGTGCTGGTTCGTGCCGTCCATCGCGACGGTGTACGCACGACGCGTGGCCTCGGTCAGCTCGATGTGACGGCTCCGCCCGTCGTCCGGGTTGGGCACGCGGCAGAGGTGCCCGGCGCGTTCGAGACGGTCCACGAGTCCGGTGATCGCCGGCCCGGTCAGCCCCAGGTGCGTCGCGAGGTCCTTGACGCGGACCGTCCGCTCCGCCGTCTCGGCCCGGGCGACGAACTGGATGACCGTGAGGTCCCCGGGCGACACGTCGAGCCGGTCGCGCAGACGGGCCCGCAGCGACGCGACCGAGGCCTCGAGCCGCGAGAGCGCGCCGAGCAGGTCGAGGTCGCTCATGCGGAGGCCCCCTCACTGCGGATCTGCCCGGCGCAACTGTACGCCGCGGTCACTGGGCAACAGTATCCGGATAGCGCGGGCTGGTGCGTATCGGGGACAGGCCACCGCCCGGCGGTGACGGCGTGAGTGAGGGGGCCGTCGGGGACCGGCCGCTCGAGGCGGTCCGCTTCGAGCTGTCCGGTGACGAGCCGGCCTCGGCGGTGCGGCACCTCGGTGGCCTGTACGGCAGCGACACGTGGGCCGCTCGGGCAGGGGCCCGTGGCTTCTCGTACCGCTACACGGTCGTCGGCGACTCGGAGGTGACCGTCCGCCGGTCGCAGCTGAGCGGCACGATCCGCGGCACCGTGTCGCCGACGGACGAGTACGTCGTGGGCTGGCTCACCGACGGCACCACCGAGCTCGACGTCACCCACGACGCCGTCCCGATGCGACCGGACGTCCCGCTCCTCTTCCCGACCGACCGGACGACCACCTTCACGGCGGCCGACACCGACCAGCGCCTCGTGCACTTCGACCGGGACTACGTCGCTCGCGTCGCCGCCCGGCACCACGACCTCGGCGACCGACCGCTGCGCTTCGCCCACCTCGCGGACCCGGTGCCCGAGGCCGTGCCGTCGTGGCGCGTCGCGATCACCGGGCTGACCCGGGCACTGCGGTCGGCCGGGCCGGACAGCGACGCGTGGCGCACCGCGAAGGAGTCGGCGGCCCTCGTCCTGCTCGAGGTGTTCCCGCCGCACGCCGACGCGCTGCCTGCCGTGCTGGGCCTGCCGAGGAACGCCCGACTCCGCGCGGCGGTCGAGCACATCCACGCGCACGCCGCCGAGGACGTCACGGTGTCCGAGCTGTCCGCGGTCGCCGGGCTCAGCGTCCGCAGCGTCCAGGAGTCGTTCCGCCGGGTGTTCGACGTCACTCCGCTGACCTACCTGCGGCAGGTCCGGCTCGACGCGGTCCGTGCGGAGCTGCTCGCGCTCGACGCACGGTCCGCCGCGGTCGGGGACGTCGCGCGTCGGTGGGGGTTCGCGCACCTGGGGCGGTTCTCGGCGTCGTACACGGAGCGGTTCGGGGAGTACCCGAAGCAGACGCTGCGGCGCTGACCCGTCGCGGAGCGGAGCCGGGATCAGGAGCGGCTCGGGTGTCGGCTCGGGGCCGGGGCTGGCTCGGGTGTCGGCTCAGGGCCGGGGCCGGCTCGGGTGTCGGCTCGGGGCCGGGGCTGGCTCGGGTGTCGGCTCAGGGCCGGCGCTGGCTCGGGTGTCGGTTCAGGGCCGGGGCGGCTCGGTGCGGAGCCG
The DNA here is from genome assembly GCA_913778205.1 of uncultured Curtobacterium sp. Lineage (GTDB taxonomy): Bacteria > Actinomycetota > Actinomycetes > Actinomycetales > Microbacteriaceae > Curtobacterium. Next base: position 50,364 of record CAJYUW010000049.1, on the reverse strand, counting down.
CTTGGCCTCCGGCTCCTCGGAGTGCGACGACGCGGCGTCGACGAACCGACCGCCGCCGACCGCAGCCGTGCGACGCACGAGCTCGTTGACGAGGTCCTCGTCCTCCGGCTCGAGCTCGTCGTCCGGTGCCGTCTCGACCATCACCTGCGACGCCGGTCCGAGCAGCAGCTCCGCCTTCACCGCGGTCCCGCTGTCGTCGGCCGTCGGGATCTCGACGATGTCCGTCGTCCCGTTCTCGCCGAGCGCCGCCGCGTAGGCCAGCACCGCGTCGGCGATCTCATCGCCGGTCATCACCTTGTTGTCGCCGTACACCACGTACTTCACGCGCTCCAGACAACTCCCCGCCCCCGGGGATGTCCGGAGCACGCAGTCGCAGCCGGGGGACAGGTGCGGGCGGCAGGATGGGCACCGCATGACGACGGACACCGGACCCCTCATCCACGTCGACCGCAGCGGACTCGACATCGACGAAGCGGTCGCCTTCTACGAGCGCGTGTACTCGAGCGAGGACATCAGCGTCGGGCGCGCCGTCGGCGAGCGCTTCGCGTGGCGGTTCCGTGCGGTCGGGGACGAGGAGGTCGTGGTCGCGACGTCGTCGGTCGACGCGCCGCGGTGGGGCACGATCGGCCAGGCGCCGAGCTACGTCCTCGCATGGACGACCCGGCCGGGGCTCGCCGTCGACACCGCCGGTCGGGACCCGATCGACATGGAGCCCGGCGTGCCGGTGATGTGGCCGTCCGGACGCGACATCGCCTTCGACGGCGCCCCGACGACGCTCCACACGGTCCGCTTCGACGCCGGGTTCCTGGAGTCGGTCGCCGCGGCGCAGCGCAGGGCCGTACCCGGTCCACTGCGGTTCTCGACCCACGCGACGCCGGGGACGGTCGACGCGCTCCGGACCGTGATCGGCTCGGCCGCCCCGGAGCTGCTCGGCGTCCGGACCTCGCGCAGCCGTCGTGCGGCGCTGAACATGCTCGTCGCGGAGGCCGTGGTCGACGCGTTCGACGTCACGCCGACGCTCGACTTCCCCGTGCAGGAGGGGCCCGCGTCGATGCGGTTCGCGCAGGAGTGGATGGTCGCGAACGCCCACCGGCCGATCACCAGCACGGACGTCAGCCGGGCGACCGGCATCAACGCGCGGAGTCTCCAGGCGACGTTCCGACGGCACGCCGGCACGAGTCCGATGGTGTTCCTCCGGCAGGTGCGGCTGCACCGGGTCCGCGCGCAGCTCGTCGCCTCCGACCCGGCCGACACCACGGTCGCGGCGATCGCCGGGTCATGGGGGTTCAGCCACCTCGGCCGGTTCGCCGGGTACTACGCGGACACGTTCGGCGAGCTGCCGTCCGACACGCTGCGCCGACCACGGCGCTGACGCCGGGCCTGCCGCTGCCGCTCGCGACGTCCTCCGTGCGCGGCGGCCCCGGTCAGACGCCCGTCGTCGGCGCCGGTCCGGTGCTCTGGCGCACCCGCAGGGTCGTCGGCAACCGCACGTGGTCGGGGGTGTGCTCGCCGCGGAGCATCGCGAGCAGCATCTCGACCGCCCGCGCGCCCAGTTCGACGAGGGGCTGCGCGACGGTGGTCAACGGCGGCGTGGTCGTGGCCGCCTGCGGGACGTCGTCGAACCCGACCACCGACAGGTCCTCCGGCACGCGGAGGCCGAGCGCCGCCGCCGACCGCAGGACGCCGACTGCCGACGAGTCGTTCGCCGCGAAGACCGCCGTCGGTCGGTCGGGTCCGGACAGCAGCTCGAGCGCCACCTCGGCCGACCGGTCCTCCTGGTAGCCGCCGTCCCGCACGAGTCCTTCGTCGACGGCCAGCCCGGCGGCGATCAGCGCACGTCGGTACCCGGCCTCGCGGAGCTGTGCGGACGCCAGGTCCGGCCGACCGCGGAGGTGGGCGATGCGGGTGTGCCCGAGCGACACGAGGTGCTCGACGGCCTGCACGGCGCCGTCCTCGTTGTCGGAGTCGACCGTGGCGTGGCCCTCTGGCCCGGTGTGCGGGTCGATCGCGACGACGGGGATCGACGAGGCCGGGAGCGCGGTGCTCGGTGTGACGACGATCGCGCCGTCGACGAGCGTGCCGGACAGGCGCGAGAGCGACCGACGCTCCCACCCCTTCTGCTCGGCGCCGGTCACGAGCCCGGCGTAGGCGAGGAGCTCGTACCCCGTGCCCGTGGTCGCGCCGGAGACCCCCCGCAGCAGCTCGGTCGAGAACGGCTCGAACTCGGTGACGAGGATGCCGACGACCCCGGTCCGGGAGCTGCGGAGGCTCCGTGCCACGAGGGACGTCTCGTAGCCGAGCTGCTCGACGACCTCCTGCACACGGCGGATCGTGCCCTGGGCGACGCCGTCGCGCTGGTTGATCACCTTCGACACCGTCGGGATCGAGACCCCGGCGGCACGTGCGACGTCCGCGATGGTGACCCGGCCGGCGCCGGGGCGTGCGTCGATCGCCGTGTCCACCTGCACACCGTACCGCCGAGGGGCGGCCAGGTCGGTAAAGAAAACGTTATCGATATCGATTGACAAGCCGCGTCGGACCCTGGCACGCTCTCCGCAGAGGCGGCAGTCGATGTCGCTGCGAGTCAACGACGACACATCAGGAGTTCCACGATGACGAGGAAGATCCGTGCCGCGGCAGCCATCGCGCTGATCGGGGCGACCGCAATCACGCTCGCCGGCTGTTCCGCCGGTGGCAACGCCGCGGACGGCGGCGACGGCAACGGGAAGGTCACGATGACCTTCTGGCACAACTCGACGACCGGCCCGGGCAAGGCGTTCTGGGACACCACGGTCAAGGACTTCGAGAAGCAGCACCCGAACGTGACGATCAACCTCCAGGCGATCCAGAACGAGGACTTCGACGGCAAGCTCCAGACCGCCCTCAACTCGAACTCCGCCCCGGACGTCTTCATGCAGCGCGGTGGCGGCAAGATGGCCGCGATGGTGGGCGCCGGCCAGGTCTTGGACATCTCCGACGCGATCGGGAAGAACGCGACGAGCGAGATCAGCAAGGGATCGTTCAAGTCCTTCGAGCTCAACGGCGGGACGTGGGCGATGCCGACCAACGTCGACCCCGAGGGCATCTGGTACAGCAAGGACCTGTTCGAGAAGGCCGGCATCTCCGGCACCCCCACCACGTTGGACGAGCTGAACGCCGACATCACGAAGCTCAAGGACGCGGGCATCGCGCCCGTCGCCGTCGGTGCGAAGGACGCCTGGCCCGCCGCGCACTGGTACTACAACTTCGCGCTGCGCGCCTGCCCCTCGAGCGTGCTGACGAAGACCGCGCAGGACCTCAGGTTCACCAACTCGTGCTGGAAGCAGGCGGGCCAGGACACCAAGGCGTTCTTCGACACCGATCCGTTCAACGACGGCTTCCTCACCACCTCGGCACAGCAGGGCGCGGGCAGCTCGGCCGGCCTCATCGCGAACCACAAGGCCGCGATGGAGCTCATGGGCGCCTGGGACCCGGGTGTGATCTCCTCCCTCACCCCGGACGGCAAGCCGCTGTCCGACCTCGGCTTCTTCCCGTTCCCGGAGGTCTCGGGCGGCAAGGGTGCACCCGGCTCGATGATGGGCGCCGTCGGCGGGCTCTCCTGCTCGGCGAAGGCCCCGAAGCAGGCCTGCACCGACTTCCTGAACTTCGTCACCACCAAGGACGTGCAGGAGAACTACTACAAGGCGTTCAACTCGATCCCGGCGAACCAGTCGGCCCAGTCGGTCGTCTCCGAGCCGTACCTGAAGACCGTCCTCGAGGCGTACAACGACGCACCGTTCGTGTCGAACTACCTCGACACGCTCTACGGCCAGAACGTCGGCAACGCGCTCAACACGAGCGTCGTCAACCTCCTCGCCGGCAAGGGGTCCGTCTCGGACATCGTGTCGACCGTCAACCAGGCCGCGGCGAAGGGCTGACACGCATGACCACCTCCGTCGCTCCGCGCTCGAACGAGGCACGGTCCGGGACGGGGCGTCGCACGGGCGGGGTCGACGGTCCGCCGTCGGCCCCGGCCCGCCGGGCCCGCAGGGGCACCGACGTCCGTACCCGCGTCGAGATCGCCGTCCTCGCGGGCCCCGCGGTCATCATGTTCGTCGGGTTCGTCATCCTGCCCGTCGCCCTCGCCGCCTACTACGGCTTCTACAAGTGGCAGGGCTACGGCGCCCCCGTCGACTTCGTCGGCCTGCAGAACTACACGGTCATCTTCACCGACCCGGACTTCCGCGCGGTCCTCTGGCACAACCTCTTCATCGTCATCGGGTCCCTCCTCGTGCAGGGGCCGATCGCGATCGTCCTCGCGCTGCTGCTCAACCAGCGCATCCGCGGTCGCGGCCTCATCCGCGTGCTCATCTTCCTGCCGTACGTCATCTCGGAGGTGATCGTCGGGACCGGGTGGAGCCTCATGCTCCAGTCGAGCGGCGCGGTCAACGACCTGCTGCAGTCCGTCGGTCTCGGCGCCCTCCGCGCCGACTGGCTGTCGAACCCGGACATCGCGCTCTGGACCCTGCTCGGCATCATCTCGTGGAAGTACATCGGCTTCGCCGTGATCCTGTTCCTCGCCGGCCTGCAGAGCATCCCCGAGGAACTGTTCGAGGCCGCGCAGCTCGACGGTGCGAGCTACTGGCAGATCCAGCGGCGCATCACCCTGCCGCTGCTCGGTCCGACGCTGCGCATCTGGGCGTTCCTGTCGATCATCGGGTCGCTCCAGCTGTTCGACCTCGTCTACATCATCTGGGGCCAGTACATCGCCTCGACCGCCGGCACCTCGACGATGGCGACCTACATGGTCGGCAACGGTCGACTCTCCGGCAACTACGGCTACGGCAACGCCGTCGCTGTGGTCATCTTCCTCATCTCGCTGGTGGTCGCGCTCGTCTACCAGCGGTTCGTCCTGCGCCGCGACACCGCCGGCGCCCTGACCGAGAAGGGCGACCGATGACCGCCACCGCCTCCATCGTCGCGCCGAAGCGGCGGCAGCGCGACAGTCGCCCCGTCAAGCGGGAACACAACCTCGGCACCTACTTCATCGCGCTGCTGTTCATCGCCGTGTGCATCGGCCCGGTCGCGTACATCGTGCTCGGTGGGTTCCGCACGAACGCGCAGATCACCGCGAGCCCGGCCGGTCTGCCGAGTCCGTGGCAGGTCGGCAACTACGTGAACGTCCTGACGAGCGGCGTCTTCTGGCAGCAGCTCGGCAACTCGGTGATCGCCGGCGTCACCACCACGGTCGGCGTCGTCGTGCTCGGCCTCATGGTCAGCTTCGTCCTCGCCCGGTACCGGTTCCGCGGCAGTGGTGCGCTGTACTCGCTGTTCGCCGCGGGCCTGATGTTCCCGATCACGGTCGCGATCACGCCGCTCTACATCCTCGTCAAGGACCTCGGGCTCACGAACAACCTCGCCGGCGTGATCCTGCCCCAGATCGCCTTCGCGCTGCCCACCACCGTCATCATCCTGGTGCCGTTCCTGCGGGCGATCCCGGACGAGCTCGAGGAGGCCGCCGCCATCGACGGCGCGAGCAAGCTCGGGTTCTTCTTCCGCATGGTCGTCCCGCTGTCGCTGCCCGGCGTCGTCACGGTCGGCATCCTCGCGTTCATCGGCAGCTGGAACAGCTACCTCCTGCCGCTGTTCATCCTCAACGACGCGGCGACGTACACGCTGCCGCTCGGCGTCCAGGCGTTCGCGTCGCAGTACTCCGTGGACACCGCGCGCGTGCTCGCGTTCACCTCGCTCTCGATGATCCCGGCGCTGGTGTTCTTCGCGGTCTTCCAGAAGCGCATCGTCGGTGGTCTCACCGGGGCGGTGAAGGGGTGAGCACGCTCGGTCCCACGACACGGACGGTGGACGGCCGGGAGGCGCACCCCGCCTCCGCCACGGCGGTCGCGGACCCGACCGGGGCCGGCCGGGAGGCACACCCCGCCTCCGCCACGGTGGTCGCGGACCCGACCGCAGACGGACGGGAGGCGCCTGGCGGGTCCGCGCCGCGCCTGGCGTCTGGACGCACCGACCCGGCGGACGGGCCCGCCCCCGACCGCGCGACCGCCCTGCTCGCCGCGATGACGCTCGAGGAGAAGACCGCGCAGCTCGTCGGCTACTGGCTCGACCAGAACGGCGTCGTCGCGCCCATGCAGGGCGAGATGGCGGCCGCACAGGACGGCACCACCCTCGCGGAGATCACGCGGCACGGCATCGGCCAGTTCACGCGGGTCTACGGCACCCGTCCGGTCGATCCGGACGAGCGGGCCGCCTGGCTCTGGGCGGAGCAGCGGCGCCTCAAGCGCGAGACCCGGCTGGGGATCCCCGCCCTCGTCCACGAGGAGTGCCTCACCGGCCTCGCCGCGTGGAAGGCGGCGACCTTCCCGACCCCGCTCGCCTGGGGTGCGGCGTTCGACCCGGAGCTCGTCGAGCAGGTCGGCGCCGCGATCGGCGACTCGATGCGCGAGATCGGCGTGCACCAGGGCCTCGCCCCGGTGCTCGACGTCGTCCGCGACCCGCGCTGGGGGCGGGTCGACGAGTGCATCGGCGAGGACCCCTACCTCGTCGGCACGGTCGGGAGCGCCTACGTGCGCGGGCTGCAGGCCGCCGGGGTCGACGCCACGCTCAAGCACTTCCTCGGCTACTCGGCGTCGCAGGCGGGCCGGAACCACGCACCCGTGCACGCCGGTCCCCGCGAGGTCGCCGACGTCTTCCTGCCGCCGTTCGAGATGGCGATCCGCGACGGCGGCGCCCGGTCGGTGATGAACTCCTACGCGGAGATCGACGGCGTGCCCGTCGCCGCCGACCCCGGGTTCCTGACGGACCTGCTCCGCGACCGGCTCGGCTTCGACGGCACCGTGGTCGCGGACTACTTCTCGGTGGCGTTCCTCGAGGTCATGCACGGTGTCGCCGCCGATCGTGGCGAGGCCGCCGCGCTGGCCCTGACGGCCGGCATCGACGTCGAGCTGCCGACCGGTGACGCGTACCTCGGGCCGCTCGTCGAGCGCGTCCGGTCGGGTGCGGTGGACCAGGCGCTCGTCGACCGGGCCGTGCTCCGGGTGCTCCGGCAGAAGGAGCGGCTCGGGCTGCTCGACCCGGACGTCTTCGAGGGCGACGCCCCGACCGGGATCGACCTCGACACGCCCCGGCACCGGGCGCTCGCGCGGACCCTCGCGGCGCGGTCGCTCGTGCTGCTGTCGAACGAGTGCGTCGGCGCCGGTGTCGCTGCGGTGGTCGGCGATGGCGGCACTGCTACTGGCGCCGCTGCCGGAGCGCCCGTCCTCCCGCTCCCCGCAGGCGCCTCGGTGGCGGTCATCGGCCCGAACGCCGACCGAGCCGAGGCCCTGCAGGGCTGCTACTCCTTCGCCAACCACGTGCTCGCCGCGCACCCCGACCTCCCGCTCGGGTTCGCCATCCCCACCGTCCGCGAGGCGCTCGCCGACACGCTCGGTCCCGCTGCCGTGCGGTACGCGTCCGGCTGTGCCGTGACCGGTGAGGACCGATCGGGGTTCGCGGACGCGGTCGCCGTCGCACGTGCCTCGGACGTCGCGGTGGTCGTCGTCGGCGACCAGGCCGGCCTGTTCGGCCGCGGCACCGTCGGCGAGGGCAACGACACCGGGTCGCTCGACCTCCCGGGCGTGCAGCGCGAACTCGTCGAGGCCGTCGTCGGTACGGGGACGCCCACCGTCGTGGTGCTCCTCACCGGCCGTCCGTACGCGATCGGGTGGGCGCTCGACGGGCCGGGACCCCGACCGGCCGCGGTCGTCCAGGCGTTCTTCCCCGGCGAGGCCGGCGGCACCGCGATCGCCGAGCTGCTCACGGGCGCGACCGCTCCCTCCGGTCGCCTGCCGGTCAGCCTGCCCCGGTCCGCCGGAGCGCAGCCGTACACGTACCTGCACCCGCGCCTCGGTGGTCCGTCGGACGTCACCGCCGCGGACTCGACGCCCGTGCGACCGTTCGGCTTCGGCCTCGGGTACACGACCTTCGCGTACGAGGAGCTCACGGTGGACGACACCGTCGCCACGGATGGCGCGTTCACCGTCGCGGTCACGGTCCGGAACACCGGCGACCACGACGGCGAGGACGTCGTGCAGCTCTACGGCCACGACGTCGCAGCGACGGTCACGCGGCCGCTCGTGCAGCTGCTCGGCTACACCCGGGTCGCCGTCCCGGCCGGCGGGACGGTGCGCGTGCGGTTCGACGTGCCGGTGCAGCGGTTCGGCTTCACCGACCGCGCGATGCGCCGGGTGGTCGAGCCCGGCGACGTCGAGGTGTGGGTCGCGTCCCACGCGGCCGCGTCCCGGCCGGGAGGCCCGGTGCACACGGACGGCATCGTCGCCGTCGGGCGCGGTGCGGGTCCGGTGCCCGTGCCCGGTACGGCGACGGACCGTGCGGTGGTGCGCGTCACCGGGCCGGTCCGCGAGGTGCTGCCGACCGACCGGCGGGTCGTCACGGCCGCGGTGGGCTGAGGCGCGCGGCGGGCCCGGGCGCGCGGCGGGCCCGGGGGCGCGGCGGGCCCGGGGGCGCGGCGGGCCCGGGGGCGCGGCGGGCCCGGGGGCGCGGCGGGCTGGGGCGCGCGGGCCGAGCGGGGGCGCGCGGCGGGCTGGGGCGCGCGGGTCAGGCCGCGCGGCGGAGGGTCTCGCGGGGGTACTCGCCGTGCTGCTGGAGGTACGTCGCGGAGAACCGCCCGGCGTGCCCGAACCCCCAGTGCTTGGCGACCTCGGCGATGCTCGTCGTCGCCGGGTCGCCACGGAGGAGTTCGTCCCGCACCCGATCGAGCCGGACACGACGGATGTAGGTGTTCGGCGAGCAGTCGAACGTCCGTTGGAAGGCATGCTGGAGCGCACGCAGGCTCAGCGACGCGACCTGGGCGAGGTCGGTGCTCGTGATCGGCAGGTGGCAGTGCTCGTGGACGTACTCGACCGCCCGACGGAGGTGCGCGTTGCGGGGGAGCAGGAGTTCGTCGGGGAGTGTCGCGGACACGACGGGGTAGAGCTCGAGCAGCGCGAGGGCCCCGAGCCGGCCCATCTCCGCCTGCAGCAGCGGCGAGGCCTTCCCGTCGAGCACCGTGTGCGAGATGAGCTGCACCGCGCTCCGCCACCCCTGGAGCGCCCGGTCGTCCGGACGGACCCGGTGGTCGAGCTGCAGCGAGTCCGGGTCGGACCCACGCTCGCCGGCGACCTCGTGGAGCGCGGCCCGGTCCACCTGGACGAGGCGCTGGTCGTAGTCGCGGTAGTCGAACGCCGCACCGCCCTGCGGCCAGAGCTGGGGGCGGCCCGGCTCCATGATGATCGGCTCCTCGCCTGGGGCGGTGACGGTGGCGCGACCCCGGGTCGTCCACTGCACGATGAAGTCGTCGGACCGCGACATCGTGCCGGACAGGTGCCCATCGAACCGGATCGTCCGCAGGGTCATCGCGGCGTCGCCGACCGCCTTGAACCGGAACCCGAACGGTTCGTCGGTCCGCTCGGCCCGCCACTCGCTGCCGGCGTACTCGTCCGCCAGCACGTCGCGCGCGACGTCGAGGTCGTCGCTCTGCGTCTCGACCTGGACTCGGGTGGGGGTGGGTTGGGTCATGGCGGTACCGGTGCAGCCTGCCGGTCCGGACGGGCCCTGTCCGGGAAGCGCCGAAAGCGGCCAGCGGGTTGCGCCCCCAGTCCGGGGGTCAGACCTCGTGCAGTGCCTGCTCGTCCGGGGCCGCGTCCTTCTGCACCGCGAACTGGGTCCGGTGCAGTTCCTCGTAGCGGCCGCCCACGGCCAACAGCTCCTCGTGCGTTCCGCGCTCCACGATCGTGCCGTCCTCGACGACGAGGATCTGGTCGGCACTCCGGATCGTCGAGAGCCGGTGCGCGATGACGAGCGCCGTGCGGGCCTCGAGCGCCTCGCCCAGGGCCGCCTGCACCGCTGCCTCCGACGTCGAGTCGAGCGCAGCGGTGGCCTCGTCGAGGATCACGACCCGGGGCTGCGCCAGCAGGAGCCGGGCGATCGTCATGCGCTGGCGCTCCCCGCCGGACAGCCGGTAGCCCCGCTCGCCGACCATCGTGTCGAGCTGGTCCGGCAGCGAGCGCACGAGCGGCTCCAGGCGGGCACGACGGACCGCGTCCCAGACGTCGTCGTCGGTCGCGTCCGGTCGGGCGAGGCGCAGGTTCGACCCGATCGTCTCGTGGAACAGGTGGCCGTCCTGCGTCACCATGCCCATGGTCGACCGCAGCGACGCGAACGACACGTCGCGCACGTCCGTCCCGGCCAGGCGGACCGCCCCGCTGTCGACGTCGTACAGACGCGACAGGAGTTGGGCGATCGTGGACTTCCCGGCGCCCGACGTGCCGACGAGCGCGACGGTCTGTCCGGGCTCGATCCGGAACGAGATGCCGTGCAGCACCTCTTCGCCGCCCCGGGTGTCGAGCGTCGACACCTCTTCCAGGGAGGCGAGGGAGACCTTGTCGGCCGACGGGTAGGCGAACCGCACGTCGTCGAACTCGACCGCGACCGGACCGTCGGGCACGGCGACGGCGCCGGTCTTCTCCTGGATGAGCGGCACGATGTCGAGCACCTCGAACACGCGCTCGAAGCTCACCACGGCGCTCATGATCTCGACCCGGGCGTTCGCGAGGCTCGTCAGCGGCACGTAGAGGCGGGTGAGGAGGAGTGCCAGGGTCACCACGTCTCCCGTGTTGAGCTGGCCACCGAGCGCGAGCGCGCCACCGAGGCCGTACACGACCGCGAGGGCGAGGGCCGCGACGAGGGTCAGCGCCGTGACGAACACGAACTGCAGCATCGCCGTGCGGACCCCGATGTCGCGCACGCGTGCGGCACGGACGCGGAACTCCTCGGATTCCTCGTCCGGGCGCCCGAACAGCTTCACGAGGGTGGCGCCCGGCGCCGAGAACCGCTCCGTCATCTGGGTGCTCATCGCGGAGTTGTGGTCGGCGGCCTCGCGGCGGAGCGCGGCGAGCCGGGTGCCCATGCGCCGCGCCGGGACGAGGAAGACCGGCAGCATGACCACGGCGATGACCGTGACGAGCCACGAGGTGCTGAGCATCACGACGAGCGTGAGGACCAGCGCCACCAGGTTCGTGACGACGCCGGACAGGGTGCCGCTGAAGGCCTGCTGCGCGCCGATGACGTCGTTGTTGAGGCGGCTCACGAGCGCGCCGGTCCGGGTCCGCGTGAAGAACGCGATCGGCATCTTCTGCACGTGGTCGAACACCGCCGTGCGGAGGTCGAGGATCACGCCCTCGCCGATCCGCGCCGAGTACCAGCGGGTGAGCAGCGAGGCGGCCGCGTCGGCGACCGCAACGAGCGCGATGACCAGGGCGAGTCGGACGATCGTGCCGACCTCCCCGCGAGCGGCGATGACGTCGACCACCTGCCCCGCGAGCACCGGCGTCGCGACGGCGAGGAAGGCCCCCACGACGGACAGGGCGATGAACACGACGAGCTTCCACCGGTACGGCACGGCGAAGGTCATGATCCGCCGCAGCGAGGCGCGGGAGAGCCCGTGCCTGCCGTCCTTCGCGGTGGAGATCTTGTAGAGCGAGCTCCAGGCCGCGCCTTCCATGCTCATGGTCGTTCCTCCCTCGGCCGACGCTCCGTCCTGGCAGCACCGGGTCCGGGCAAGGATACGGCCCGGCACCGACGCCGCCGGGCCGTGGACGGCGCCGGATGTCCACCGAACGGCATCGTGGTGGACCCGGACATCCACCTTTCGACGCACCCGTCCGGAAGTCGTGCGTGACGATCGATGCGTTCGTACCGTCATGGTCGTAGAGCGTCCTGGACCAGCCGGGACGACGGACCGAGGAAGACCCGAGGAAACTGCCGTGACCACGATCGCCGACACCGACCTGCTGGTCGGACCGAAGAACGCACACCAGTCCGTGTCCGTCTCCGGACGTCACCACCGGAGCCCCTTCAGCGAGGTCCGCGCGGCCCGCCGGCAGCGCGCACTCGCCGTGGTCGCGGTGTGCACCGGGATCGTGTCGGTGTCGGTCGCCGCGTCGGCCGCGATCGTCCTCGGCCTGGGAGCGTGACCGGCATGGCCGCAGCGTCGCTCGAGGAACTCCGACGTGACCCGCGCGAATGGCACCGTCGCGGCCTGACGCACCCCGCCGTGCTCCGTGCGATGGTGGTGGCCCGGGTGAACGGCCACGACGGTCCCGTGCAGGAACCGACCTACGCCGACTTCTTCACCGGCTGACCCCGAAGGACGCATGACCTCCTCGACCCTGACCCCTCCGCGGAGCACGACGGCAGTGCAACGCGCCGTCGTCGACGCCGCCGACGCCCTGTTCACCGAGCACGGCATCGGGCCGGTGTCCGTGCACGACATCGCGCGTCGCGCCGGCGTCGACGACACCGTCGTGACGGACGCCTACCCGACGCGGCACGACCTCGTCGTGGCGGTCCTCCAGCGGTGGCACGCGACGTGGACGGCCGCGCTCGAGCGCATCGCGGCCGAGTCGACGGACGCGCGCGACGAGGTGCTCGGGGTGTTCGGCTACCTGGAGGAGTGCTTCGCCGCCGAGGACTGGCGCGGGTGCGCGTTCATCAACCACCACGCCGAGCTCGGACGGCAGGACGACGTCGTGGCCGAGTTGTCCCGCGAGCACTTCCGGCGGGTCGAGCAACACCTGACCCAGGTCTGCGCGCGTGCGGGGATGCCCGCCCACGTCGCCCGGTCGATCCTCCTGCTCGTCGAGGGCGCGCGGGTGGACTCGGCGGTGCAGCGATCGGCCCAGCCGGCGCGGACCGCCCGGCTCGCGGCCGCCATGCTGATGTCCGTCTACGAGGCCGAGCCGACCTCCTGACCCGGTCTGGGTCGTCGCCGACCGGGCGGATGCCCCGGCGCACCGCCCGGGTGGACGACGCGGCGCCGGCACCGGCGGGATCACGCGGCCCCGCCCAGGCGCCCCGCCCCGGCGGACTCAGGCGGCCCGCCCCGGCGGACGACGCGGCGCCTCGCGCCGAGACACGACGACGCCCCGTCCCGGCAGACCGGGACGGGGCATCGTCGTGCGTCAGGCGGCCGCCGCCCGGTAGCGCTCGAGCACCTCGGGGTGCGGATCCGAGGGGATCGTCGTCGCGGCGACGGCCCAGGACGGCAACGACCCGGTGAGCGCCCACGCCGCCTGCCGGGCAGCTCCGGCTGCGACGTACTCGCCCGGCTCCGGCAGCTCGACGTCGCGGCCGAACACCTGTGATGCCACCACGCGGACGGCCTCGTTCCGCGCGGCACCGCCGATGAGCAGCAGGCGCGAGACGGCGACGCCGGTGCCCTCGACCGCGGCCAGACCGTCCGCGAGGGCGCAGAGCATCCCCTCGACGGCGGCGCGGGCGAGGTGCGCCCGGTCCGTGGTCGCGGGCGTCATCCCGACGAGCGACGCGGTCGCGTCCGGCCGGTTGGGCGTCCGCTCGCCGACGAAGTACGGCACGAGCACCAGCCCGTCCGCGCCCGCCGGCGCCTGGAGCGCCAGCGCGCCGAGCTCCTCGTGGTCGACCCCGAGCAGACCGCCGACCACCTCGAGCACACGCGCGGCGTTGAGCGTCGTGACGATCGGGAGGCGCGACCCGGTCCCGTCAGCGAAGCCCGCCACGGTTCCGCTCGGGTCCGTCACCTCGGTGTCGGTCACCCCGAAGACCGTGCCGCTGGTGCCGAGGGACACCGCGACGTCTCCAGGGCCGAGTCCGAGGCCGAGCGCTGCCCCGGCGTTGTCGCCGAGTCCCGCGCCGACGACCAGTCCCGCACGCGCGACCGTGCCGCCGGGCAGCTCGACGTCGCCGTCGAGCGAGCCCATCGCCTCGTCCGGTGCGACCACCCGCGGCACGACGACCGCGTCCGAGTCGCCCGCCGCGCCGCCGGCGACCCGCAGCCCGCGACCGAGCGCCGCGGCGAACAGCTCGCCGTCGTACTCCCGACGCACCGGGTCCCAGTAGGCCGTGCCGCTGGCGTCCGAGCCGTCGGTCGCGAGCGTGTCGAGGTCCGGTCCGAGCGGGCTCTCGTCCGCCGGGCCGTACCCGCGCAGACGCCACGACAGCCAGTCGTGGGGGAGCGCGACGGCGGCGACCCGTCCGGCGTTCGAGGGTTCCGCATCGCGGAGCCACCGCAGCTTGGTGCCGGTGAACGAGGCCACCGGGACCAGCCCCGTCCGGGCGACCCACGCCTCCCGTCCGAGTTCCTCGACCATCTGCGCGGCCGCGTCCGCGCTGCGCACGTCGTTCCAGAGGAGCGCGTCGCGCACCACGCGGCCGTCCGCGTCGAGCGCGACCATGCCGTGCTGCTGCCCGGCGATCGCGACGGCGGCGACGTCGTCGAACCCGCCGGCGTCCGCGATCGCGGCGCCGAGCGCGTCCCACCAGTGGCGGGGGTCCACGGACGTGCCGTCCGGGTGGGACGCGCGCCCCTCCCGGACGACCGCTCCGGTCGCAGCGTCGCGGATCGTGACCTTGCAGGACTGCGTCGACGAGTCGACGCCCGCGACGAAGGTCACCGAGCGCCCATCAGGTGCTCGATCGCGAGCTGCTGCAGGCGCACGAAGCCGAAGCCCTTGCCGCCGAAGTACGCGTCGGCGTCGAACTCCTCGAACGCCGAGCGGTCGGCGACGAGGTCGTCGTACGACTCGCCGGCGTTCAGCGTCGGGGTGCTCAGCTCGTCGACCTTGGCCGCGGCGAGGGCCTCCTGCACCTCGGGGTCGGCGCGGAAGGCCTCGGCGCGCTCCTTGAGGAGCAGGTACATGCGCATGTTGGCCTTCGCGGAGTCCCAGACGCCTGTGATGTCCTCGGTGCGCGACGGCTTGTAGTCGAAGTGGCGCGGACCGTCGTAGGCCTGGCCGCCCTGGGGAGCGCCGTGCTCGAGCAGGTCGACGAGCGAGAACGCGTTCTGCAGGTCGCCGTGCCCGAACACGAGGTCCTGGTCGTACTTGATGCCGCGCTGGCCGTTGAGGTCGATGTGGAAGAGCTTGCCCTGGTAGAGCGCCTGGGCGATGCCGGCGGTGAAGTTCAGGCCCGCCATCTGCTCGTGCCCGACCTCGGGGTTGATGCCGAACAGTTCCGGACGCTCGAGCGTCTCGGTGAACGCGATCGCGTGGCCGAGCGTCGGCAGCAGGATGTCGCCGCGGGGCTCGTTCGGCTTCGGCTCGATCGCGAAGCGGATGTCGTAGCCCTTGTCGGTCACGTACTGGGCGAGCAGGTTGACGGCCTCGCGGTAGCGCTCGAGCGCCGCCTGCACGTCCTTCGCCGAGTCGTACTCCGAGCCCTCGCGACCGCCCCACATCACGAAGGTCTTCGCGCCGAGCTCGGCGGCGAGGTCGACGTTCCGGAGCACCTTCCGGAGCGCGAACCGGCGGACCTGGCGGTCGTTCGAGGTGAACCCGCCGTCCTTGAACACCGGCGCCGAGAACAGGTTCGTCGTGACCATCGGCACGGTGATCCCGGTGGACTCGAGCGCACCCTTGAGCCGGTCGATCTGGCCCTGGCGCTCGGCGTCGGTCGAGCCGAACGCGAACAGGTCGTCGTCGTGGAAGGTCAGGCCGTAGGCACCGATCTCGTCGAGCTTCTCGACCGCCTCGACCACGTCGAGCGCGGGACGGGTCGGGCCGCCGAAGGGGTCGGAGCCGTTGTAGCCGATGGTCCAGAGACCGAAGGAGAACTTGTCGTCACGGGTGGGCGTCGTTGCCATGGTGGATCACCGTTCGTCGTCGAAACAAAATGTTGCCGCGCCCAACATAAGCGGTAGTGTTGACTCTGGCAAGCGTGATCGCAAAGGAGCGAACGAATGGCATCGGACCGACAGGCGCAGGATCGACTGCGTGTGGCGATGGTGGGCCACGGCTTCATGGGGGCCGCCCACTCGCAGGGGTGGCGGACCGCCCCCAGGTTCTTCGACCTCGGGGTCGAGACGGAGATGGCGGTGATCGTCGGACGGGATCCGGAACGCACCGAGGCCTCCCGTCGGCAGTACGGCTGGCAGGCGGCGTCGACCGACTGGCGTGCGGTGGTCGAGGACCCCGACATCGACGTGGTCGACATCTGCTCGCCCGGGTCGACGCACGTCGAGGTGGCGATCGCGGCCCTGCGGGCGGGCAAGCACGTCCTCTGCGAGAAGCCGCTCGCGAACTCCGTGGCCGAGGCCGAGGCGATGACCGCCGCGGCCACGGCCGCCCGCGCGGACGGCGTCCGCTCGATGGTCGGCTTCAGCTACCGTCGGGTGCCCGCCATCGCGTTCGCGAAGCAGCTGGTGGCGGCCGGGAGGCTCGGCACCGTCCGCCAGGTCCGCGCGCTCTACCTGCAGGACTGGTTGGCAGACCCCGAGGGCCCGATGACCTGGCGGCTCGACAAGTCGCTCGCGGGCTCCGGCTCGCTCGGCGACATCGGTGCGCACGCGATCGACCTCGTGGAGCACGTCACGGGAGCGTCCCTCGCGACGGTGTCCGGCACGCTCGAGACGTTCGTGACCGAGCGCCCGCTCATGGCCGAGGGCGTCGGACTGTCGGGTACCGCGTCCTCCGAACGCGGGCAGGTCACCGTCGACGACGCCGCGTTCTTCACCGCGCGCCTCAGCGGCGGCGCTGCCGACCGCGCGATCGGCACGTTCGAGGCCACGCGCTACGCGACCGGCCGGAAGAACGGGCTCACGCTCGAGATCAGCGGGTCCGACGGTGCGATCCAGTTCGACCTCGAGTCGATGAACGAACTCCGCTTCTACGACGCCACCGCGCCCGCGGGGGAGCACGGCTTCCAGCGGATCATCGTGACCGAGCCCGAGCACCCCTACATGGCGGCGTGGTGGCCGACCGGGCACCTCATCGGGTACGAGCACACCTTCAGCCACGAGGTGAAGGACTTCGTGCAGGCCATCGTCGCGGGCGAGGACCCGTCCCCGTCGTTCGAGGAGGGGCTGCACGTGCAGAAGGTCCTCGACGCGGTCGAACGCAGCGCGGCCGACGGCAGCGCCTGGACGGTGGTCTGATGGCCGCTGACAAGAAGGCGCTCGTCGTCCGTGGTGGTTGGGACGGGCACATGCCGGTCGAGACCACCGACCTGTTCGTCCCGTTCCTGCGGGACAACGGCTTCGACGTCCGCGTGTCCGATTCGACCGCCGTGTACGCCGACGAGTCGGTCATGGCGGACGTCGACCTGATCGTGCAGGTCGTCACGATGTCGACCATCGCCGACGACGAGTTCGCCGGACTCCAGAAGGCCGTGCTCGGCGGTGCCGGGCTCGCGGGCTGGCACGGCGGGATCGCGGACGCGTTCCGGAACACCGCCGACTACCTGCACATGGTCGGCGGGCAGTTCGCGCACCACGCGGCGAAGCCCCCGGCGGAGCGCACCGGCGAGCAGTCGGACAACTACATCCCGTACACGGTGCACATCACCGAGGCCGGGCGGTCGCACCCGATCACCGAGGGCATCGAGGACTTCGACCTCGTGACCGAGCAGTACTGGGTGCTCTCCGACGAGTACAACGACGTCCTCGCGACCACCACGCAGGAGGCGCGGGACTTCGACGCCTGGAACCGACCGGTCACGGCGCCGGCGATCTGGACCCGGCAGTGGGGCCAGGGGCGCGTGTTCGTCTCCGCGCCCGGGCACCGGCTCGAGGTCGTCGAGTCGCAGCCGCTCCGCACGATCATCGAGAGGGGACTCCTGTGGGCAGCACGGTGAACGACCGACCGCTCCGGGTCGGCGTGGTCGGCGTCGGCAACATCAGCCAGCAGTACTTCGAGCACTTCCCGGCGCTGCCCGGTCTCGAACTCACCGCCGTCGCGGACATCGACGTCGATCGTGCGCGGGCCGTCGGCGAGGCGCAGGGCGTGCGGGGCACGAGCGTCGACGACCTGCTCGCCGCGGACGACGTCGACGTCGTGCTCAACCTGACGATCCCGGCCGCGCACGCCGAGGTCGCCACCCGGGCGCTCGAGGCCGGCAAGCACGTGTACGGCGAGAAGCCGCTCGCGATGTCCACCGCCGAGGCGCAGCCCGTGCTCGACCTCGCCCGACGCGCAGGCCTCCGGGTCGGCAGCGCGCCCGACACCGTGCTCGGCACCGGGATCCAGACCGCCCGTGCCGCGCTCGACGACGGGCTCATCGGCACACCGGTGGGTGCCGCGGTGTCGTGGTCCGCCCCCGGACACGAGCTCTGGCACCCGGCACCGGCGTTCTACTACCAGCCCGGCGGCGGCCCGCTGCTCGACATGGGGCCGTACTACCTGACGAGCCTCGTGCAGTTCTTCGGCCCGGTCGTCCGCGTGAGCGGTGCCTCGACCCGCTCCGACCGCGAACGCACCATCGCGACCGGTCCCGCCGCGGGCACACCGCTCCGGGTGGACATCGACACGCATGTGGTGGCGGTCCTCGAACACGCGAACGGGGTCGTCTCGACGGTCACGGTGTCGTTCGAGGTCTGGGCGACCCGGGCGCCGCTGTTCGAGGTGTACGGCACCGCGGGCACGCTCGGCGTCCCGGACCCGAACCGGTTCTCGGACCCGGTGTCGATCGCGACCGCGGACGACCGCGAGTGGCGCGACCTGCCGGTGAGCGCCGGGTACGCCGACGCCGGCCGTGGCTACGGGCTCGCCGACATGGCGCACGCGATCGCCACCGACCGGCCGCACCGGGCCGACGGCGCGCTCGCGTTCCACGTGCTCGAGGTGATGGAGGCGGTCGCCACAGCTTCCCGCGAGCACACCGTGGTCGAGGTGCGGTCACACGTCGACCGGCCGGAGACCGTGCCCGCAGGGGCCACCCCCGGGTCCTGGTGACCCACAGCACACGCGAGGAAGGACGACGACGATGACGACGACGGACGCGACGGGCATGACGGACGGGGCGGGCACGACGGACGGGACGGGCGGAGCGGGAACGAGCCGCGCCTCCCGGCCGGTCACGCTGTTCACCGGCCAGTGGGCCGACCTGCCCTTCGAGGAGGTGGCCCGCCTGGCGGGCGAGTGGGACTACGACGGCCTCGAGATCGCGTGCTGGGGCGACCACCTCGACGTCCGGCGCGCCGCGACGGACCCGGAGTACGTGGCGGACCGCAAGGCGATCCTGGAGCGCAACGGGCTGCAGGTCTGGACGATCGCGAACCACCTCACCGGGCAGGCCGTGTGCGACGACCCGATCGACCAGCGACACCAGGACATCGTGCCGGAGCACGTGTGGGGCGACGGCGACCCCGAGGGCGTCCGCCAGCGCGCCGCCGAGGAGCTGCAGTGGACCGCCCGAGCGGCCGCAGCCCTCGGCGTCCGCACCGTCACCGGGTTCTCCGGGTCGTCGATCTGGAAGACCGTCGCCGGGTTCCCGCCCGTCCCGCCGGGCATGATCGACGCCGGGTACCGGGACTTCCACGACCGCTGGTCCCCGATCCTCGACGTGTTCGAGGAGGTCGGCGTCCGCTTCGCGCTCGAGGTGCACCCGTCCGAGATCGCGTACGACTACTGGACGTCCAAGCGGACCCTGGAGGTGTTCGCCGACCGTCCGTCGTTCGGGTTCAACTTCGACCCGTCGCACTTCGTCTGGCAGGACCTCGACCCCGCCGCGTTCCTGCTCGACTTCGCCGACCGGGTGTACCACGTGCACTGCAAGGAATCGGTCAAGCAGCTCGACGGGCGGAACGGGCGGCTGTCCTCGCACCTGGCGTGGGGCGACCCCCGGCGCGGGTGGGACTTCGTGACCGCCGGCCACGGTGACGTGCCGTGGGAGCGGGTGTTCCGCGTGCTCAACCACATCGGGTACGACGGCCCGACGAGCGTCGAGTGGGAGGACGCGGGCATGGACCGGCTCGTCGGCGGACCCGAGGCGCTCGCCTTCGTCCGGAAGCTCGGCACGATCTCCCCGCCCGACGCCGCCTTCGACGCCGCGTTCTCCCGCTCGCGCTGAGCGGGCGGGCGCGGCGAGGCGCCGCGCGCCGCCGCGAGGCGCCGCGAGCCGCCGCGAGCCGCCGCGCGCCGCGCCGGCTCGCCCGAGACTCGGCCCTGCGGACACTTCCGCGGTCTCGGGGCCGCGAAACTGTCCGCAGGGCCGAGACCCGGCGCGCACCACCACCCACCCGTCACGACCGGAGGAGGACCGCATGGCACCGCAGACGACCGCGCCCGGCAACGCCGCACGCGTGCTCCGTCTCGTGCACGAGGAGGGGCCGATCAGCCGCGCCGAACTCACCCGCCGCACCGGCCTGAACCGCTCGACGATCCTCGCGCTCGTCGGGGAGCTCGTCGACCTCGGACTCGTCCACGAGGACGCGCCGCCCGCCGGGGCCCGCGGTGCCGGTGTCGGTCGACCGAGCCCGGTGGTGCGGGCCTCGGCGGACGTCGTGGCAGCGGCCGCCGTGGTCGAGATCGACGCCGTCACGGTGGCGCTCGTCGGCCTCGACGGATCGGTGCGCGACCGTCGGACCGCCCACCAGGACGCCCCGCCCACGGGACCGGAGGCGATCGAGACCGTGGCACGGCTGCTCGAGGACGTGGCGGGTGCCGTGGGTCCTGCCGTCCGGGTCGTCGGGATCGGGGTCGCCGTGCCCGGGACCGTCCGCGTCGAGGACGGCACCGTGCAGTACGCGCCGCACCTGGGCTGGCACGACGAGCCGGTCGCCGGCCCCCTCGCCGCCCGCACCGGCCTGCCCGTCACCGCCGCGAACGACGCGAACCTCGGAGCGTGGGCGGAGCGCCTCGCCGGGAGCGGGCGCGGGGTCGGCGACCTCGTGTACCTCAACGGCGGCGCGAGCGGCATCGGTGGCGGCGTGATCTCGGCCGCTCGACCGCTGAGCGGCGCGGACGGCTACGCGGGCGAGCTCGGCCACACGTTCGTCGCCGCGAACGGCATCCGCTGCCACTGCGGCGCAGTCGGGTGCCTCGAGACCGAGGCCTCCCGCGAGGCCCTCACGACCGCCGCCGGCACGGCGCCCGACGACCTCCGCGCCCTCGCCGCCGCGCTCGCCGAGGGACGCCCGGCGGTCGAGGCGGTCGTGGACCGGCAGGTGTCGGCGCTCGCCACGGCGCTCCGCAACGCGATCCACACCGTCAACCCCGAGGTGGTCGTGCTCGGCGGGTTCCTCGGCGTCGTGCTCGCCCACGTCGGCGACCGCATCGTCGAGGCCGTCCGGGCACAGTCGATGCCGGGCACGGCCGACCGGCTGCGGGTCGTCCCCGCGGCGCTCGGCGACGACGTGCTCACGCGCGGCGCCGCCGAGGTCGGCTTCCGCGACCTCCTCCGCGACCCCGCCACCGTCACCCGCGCCCCCGCGGCCGCACCTTCCGCGCGGCCCACCGCCGCGGACGCAGAAGTCGACCGCACCCCCACGACCGCACCCCAGCACGACCGCGACGTCGCGGTCGAGGAAGCGAGACCCGCATGAGCACCCCGACCACCGAGCACCAGCGCACCAGCGTGCTCCTCGGCACCCAGGACCTCACCGTCGAGGAGCGCCCCGTCCCCACCCCGGCACCGGGCGACGTGCTCGTCCGCGTCGCGGCGGTCGGGGTCTGCGGCTCCGACGTCCACTACTACCGGCACGGGCGCATCGGCGACTTCGTGGTCGACGAGCCCCTCGTCCTCGGACACGAGCTCTCCGGCACGGTCGTCGCCGTCGGCGAGGGCGTCGACGCCGCACGGGTGGGTGAGCGCGTCGCGATCGAGCCGCAGCGGCCGTGCCACCGCTGTGCGCAGTGCCTCGCCGGTCGCTACAACCTCTGCCCGCAGATGCGCTTCTACGCGACCCCGCCGGTCGACGGTGCCTTCACGGAGTACGTCACGATCGAGTCCGTCTTCGCGCACGCGCTGCCGGACACCGTGTCGTTCGAGGCCGGCGCCCTGCTCGAACCGCTGTCGGTCGGGATCGCCGCGGCACGGAAGGCCGGCATCGTCCCCGGATCGTCGGTGCTCATCGCGGGCGCCGGGCCGATCGGGGTCATCTGCGCCCAGGTCGCCCGGGCGTTCGGCGCGACACGGATCGTCGTGAGCGACCTCGTCGCCGAGCGTCGAGAGCGCGCACTGTCCTTCGGTGCGACCGAGGTCGTCGACCCGACGACGGTCGACGTCACCGCCGACATCGCGCCGGTCGACGCCTTCATCGACGCCAGCGGTGCGCCCCGGGCGGTCTCGGACGGCATCAAGGCGGTCGGACCCGCCGGTGCCGCGGTCCTCGTCGGGCTCGGCAACTCCGAGATGACGCTGCCGGTCGAGCACATCCAGAACCTCGAGGTCACCGTCACCGGGATCTTCCGGTACACGAACACCTGGCCGGTGGCCATCGGCCTGGTCGCCTCGGGGCAGGTCGACCTCGACGCGCTCGTCACCGGCCGGTACGGCCTCGACGACGTCCGCGAGGCCCTCGAGAGCGACACCGACCCGGCCTCGCTCAAGTCGGTGGTCTACCCGGGCGGCGTCCCGGCCTGACCGGGTCGCGTCCGCGCCGGGTCGCGTCCGCGCCGGGGCGCGTGGCCGCCCGGCGCGGAGGCCCGGCCACCGGCCCGGAGGTGCGTCGGCACCGGCCTGGACGCGCGTGGTCACCGGCCTGGAGGCTCGTGGCGGCGCCGCCACGGGCCTCCCGGCCGTCCCGTCCGCACCGTGCGCGACCGGCGCTGCCCCCTCGTCGGGGACCCCCGGTCGACACCGGGACGCGCTACGGTTCGCCCATGACCGTGTCGCCCACCGCCGTGCCCCCGCAGCGCACCGACCGGCGCGCACTCGTCTCCTGGGCGCTGTGGGACTGGGGGTCCGCAGCCTTCAACGCGGTCGTTACCACCTTCGTCTTCAGCACGTACCTGGCCAGCCGTGCCTTCGTCGACCCGGCCCTCGTGGCCGACACCTCGACGGCGGGGCGGGCCCTCGTCGAGCGCGAGCTCGCGCACAACGCCGCCGTCGTCTCGACGACCCTCGCGATCGCCGGGGTCGTCGTCGCACTCGTCGCGCCCGCGGTCGGCCGGCTCGCGGACAGCACCGGGCACCGCCGCCGGTCGGTGCTCATCGCGACGATCGGCATCGCCCTCTCGATCGGCGGCATGGTGTTCGTCGCGCCGAGCCAGCCGTACCTGTACCTCGGCGCGGCCCTGCTCGGGATCGGCACCGTCGCGTACGAGATCGCGAGCGTCGGCTACAACGCCATGCTCGGACAGGTCGCACCGGGGGAGCGCACCGGCCGGGTGTCGGCGATCGGCTGGGCGGCGGGCTACTTCGGCGGCATCGTGCTGCTCGTCGTCCTGCTCGTCCTCTGCATCCAGGACTTCGGCGGCGGCGACGTCGCCGGCCTGCTGCGGCTGCCCGCCACCGTCGCGACCGGGCAGTGGGACGTCCGGGTCGCGATCGGGATCGCCGCGGTGTGGCTCGCCGTGAGCTCGGTGCCGCTCTTCCTCGTCGTCCCCGAGGCAGCGGCGGACCGGTCGCGCCGCGGCGGGGTGCTGTCGGCCTACCGGGACCTCGGCCGGGACGTCGCACGACTCTGGCGCGAGCGTCGCAACGTGCTCGGGTTCCTCGTCGCGAGCGCGGTCTTCCGGGACGGCGTCGGGGCGGTCTTCACCTTCGGGGGCATCATCGCCGCGCAGGTCTTCGGGTTCTCGGCCTCGCAGGTGATCCTCTTCGCCATCGGCGCGAACGTCGTCGCCGGGGTCTCCACCTTCGCCTCCGGACGCCTGGACGACCGCTTCGGCTCCCGAGCGATCATCATGGTGTCCCTGGTCGGGCTGTCGCTCTGCGGCCTCGGGGTGCTCGCCGCCGGGACGTCGGCGGCGCTGTTCTGGGTCCTCGGGCTCACGCTGGCGCTGTTCGTCGGGCCGGTGCAGGCGTCCTCCCGGTCCTACCTGGCGCGGCTCGCGACCCCGGGGCGGGAGGGCGAGCTGTTCGGGCTGTACGCGACCACCGGACGTGCGGCCACGTTCCTCGCGCCGGCGCTGTTCTCCCTCGCCGTGACGCTCGGCGGCTCGACGCGCTTCGGGATCCTCGGGATCGTCGTGGTGCTCGTGGCCGGGCTGGTGTGCACGGCGTTCGTGCGGGCGGAGCCGGCAGCGCGCTGACCGCACGCGCCACGCCGCCGTGCGGTGGACGGCCGCGCTGCGTCGCCGGGTGGTGGCCCACCGGACGCCGCGTCGTCGGGAGGTGGACGGCCGCCCCGCGCCGCCGTGCGCTGCCCCGCTGCGCGGAGACCGGACGCGCCGTCCGACTGCCGCGGGCGGCCACCGCGTGGGCCAGGATGGGAGCATGACCGACCAGCGCATCGCCGTCGTCGTCCTCGCCGCAGGCCAGGGCACCCGCATGAAGTCCGCCACGCCCAAGGTGCTGCACCGCCTCGCCGGGCTGCCGCTGATCGCGCACGTGCTCCGGACCGCTGCGTCGCTCGAGCCCGAGCACGTGGTCGTCGTCGTCCGGCACGAGCGGGACCGCGTCGCGGCGGAGGTCGTCGCGCGTGCGCCGGAGGCCCTCGTCGTCGACCAGGACGACGTCCCCGGCACCGGCCGTGCCGTGGAGGTCGCGGTGCGGGCGCTCCCGGACGACTTCGACGGTGCCGTCGTGGTGCTCTCGGGCGACGTGCCGCTGCTCGACGCCGTGTCGCTCCGCTCGCTCGTGGACGCCCACGTCGGCGCCGGCAACGGTGCCACCTTCGTGAGCGCGATCGCCCCGGACCCCACCGGCCTCGGTCGCATCGTGCGCGACGCCGACGGCGCGTTCGTCGGGGTCGTGGAGCACAAGGACGCGACGACGGAGCAGCGGACGATCGCCGAGGCGAACGCCGGCATCTACGCGTTCGACGTCACCCACCTCCGCGCGGTCCTGCCGTCGCTCACCACGGCGAACGCGCAGGGCGAGAAGTACATCACCGACGCGCCGACGCTCATCGGCGAGCGTGGCGGGCGCATCGACGTCGTGACGCTCACCGACCCGTGGCTCGTCGCCGGCATCAACGACCGTGCGCAGCTCTCCGACGCCGCCCGCGAGCTGAACGCCCGGATCGTCCGTCGTCACCAGGTCGCCGGCGTGACCGTGCAGGACCCGGCGACCACCTGGATCGACCTCGACGTCACGATCGAGCCGGACGCGGAGGTCCTGCCGGGCACGCAGCTCGTCGGGGCGACCACCATCGCGTCCGGAGCGGTCGTCGGGCCGGACACGACCCTCCGCGACACCGAGGTCGGTGCGGGCGCGACCGTCAACCGGGTCGACGCGACCCTGGCGGTCATCGGTGCGGGTGCCACCGTCGGACCGTTCGCGTACCTGCGACCCGGGACGGTCCTCGGCGACCGGGGCAAGATCGGCACGTTCGTCGAGACGAAGAACGCGGTGATCGGCCGCGGCAGCAAGGTCCCGCACCTGTCGTACATCGGCGACGCCGAGGTGGGCGAGGACTCGAACATCGGCGCGAACACGATCACCGCGAACTACGACGGTGTCGCGAAGCACCGCACCGAGGTCGGCTCGAACGTCCGCACCGGGTCGCACAACGTGTTCGTCGCCCCGGTTAGGATTGGTGACGGAGCGTACACCGGCGCCGGCACGACCGTCCGCAAGGACGTCCCTGCCGGGTCGCTGGCCATCAGCTACGCCCCACAGCGCAACACCGACGGCTGGGTCGAGGAACACCGACCCGGCACGCCGGCGGCCGAGGCGGCTCGGCGGGCGCGCGGCGAACAGATCTGACGGCCCCCGGGTCGATCGACACGGCCCCTCGGGGTCAGGGAGTGAGCACGGCACTTGTCCGGAATCAAAGCCACTGGTCAGAAGCGACTCGTCCTCGTCTCGGGCCGGGCACATCCCGCGCTGTCGGCGGAGATCGCGGAGGAGCTCGGCGTCGAGCTCGTCCCGACCGACGCCCGCACGTTCGCCAACGGTGAGCTGTACGCCCGGTTCGACGAGTCGGTGCGCGGCTGCGACGCCTTCGTCATCCAGTCGCACACCGCGCCGATCAACGAGTGGCTCATGGAGCAGCTCATCATCGTCGACGCCCTGAAGCGCGCCTCGGCGAAGCGCATCACCGTCGTCGCGCCGTTCTACCCGTACGCCCGCCAGGACAAGAAGGGCCGCGGGCGCGAGCCGATCTCGGCCCGCCTCGTCGCGGACCTCTTCAAGGCGGCCGGTGCGCACCGCATCATGAGCGTCGACCTGCACGCCGCGCAGATCCAGGGGTTCTTCGACGGCCCCGTCGACCACCTGTTCGCCATGCCCGTCCTGCTCGAGCGCTTCCAGGAGATCCTCGACCCGTCGACGCTCACCGTCGTCTCGCCGGACATGGGCCGCGTGCGCGTGGCCGACATCTGGTCCGAGAAGCTCGGTGCGCCCCTCGCGATCATCCACAAGCGGCGTGACCCGCTCGTCCCGAACCAGGTGTCGGTGCACGAGATCGTCGGCGACGTGAAGGGCCGCGTGTGCCTCCTCGTCGACGACCTCATCGACACCGGTCGCACGATCGCGAAGGCCGCCGAGGCGCTCAAGGCGAACGGCGCCACGGGCGTGGTCGTCGCCGCGACCCACGCCGTGTTCTCCGACCCGGCCACCGAGCTCCTCCAGAGCGAGTTCATCGACCGTGTCGTCGTCACCGACACGCTCCCGCTGCCGGAGGAGAAGCGCTGGGACCGCCTCGAGGTCCTGCCGATCGCGCCGCTCATCGCCCGCGCCATCCACGAGGTCTTCGACGACGGCTCCGTGACGTCGATGTTCGACGGCGCGGCCTGACCACCACCGCACGGTCGTGACCCCGTCCGCGCGTGACGCGTTGGCCTCCCGGCTCCGTGCCGCCGGCAGCGTGTACGCCGAGGACGAGGCCGACCTGCTGCTCGCGGCCGGGGGCGGCGAACCGGTCCGCCTCCGTGCCCTCGTACAGCGTCGGCTCGGCGGTGAGCCCCTCGAGTACGTCCTCGGCTGGGCGGCGTTCGACGGCCACCGGGTCCGGGTCACGGACGGGGTGTTCGTCCCCCGTGCCCGGACCGCCGTGGTCGTGGCCGAGGCGGCTCGGCGCCTGCACCGCTACGACCGCGTCGTCGACCTCTGCTGCGGCGCCGGGGCCATCGCGGTCGCGCTCCTCGGACGCGTCGGTGCGCTCGACCTCGTCGCGGCCGACGTCGACCCGGACGCGGTCGCGGTCGCGGCGGAGAACATCGGCGACCGCGGCATCGTCGTCGCCGGGGACCTGTTCGACCCGCTGCCCGAACGGCTCCGCGGGGCGGTCGACCTCATCGCCGCGAACGCGCCGTACGTGCCGACGGACGCGGTCGCGACGATGCCGACCGAAGCCCGCGACCACGAACACCGGGTCGCGCTCGACGGCGGCGCCGACGGACTCGACGTCCACCGCCGGATCGCGGCCGGCGCGGGGGAGTGGCTCCGCCCGGGCGGCGTGGTCGTCATCGAGGTCTCCCGCGAGCAGGCCGCCCGCTCCGCGACGGTGTTCGAGGCGTGCGGGTTCGTGGTCGACGTCGTCCACGACGAGACCGTCGACGGGACCTGCGTGGTGGCGGGGCTCCCCGGAGCCTGACGACCGGCGGCCCTCAGCTCGCCGTGACGGTCACCTCGTGCCAGCCGGTCGCCCCGTTCGGCGCGGGCGGTCGTTCGACGCTCGTCTGCACCTCGCCGTCCGAACTCGTCGCCCGCACCTGCAGGCGGTGCGACCCCGACGTCGGCGTCCACTTCCACACCCACTGTCGCCAGGTGTCCGCGGAGACCGAGTCGGCGAGGGTCGCGTCCTGCCACGCGCCGTCGTCCACCCGGACCTGCACGCGCTCGACCCCGGTGTGCGGGTGCCACGCGACACCCGCGACCGCGACGGTCGTGCCGGCGGCTACGCTGCTGCCGGCGCGCGGGACATCGATGCGCGATTCGAGCTTCACCGGGCCGCGCTCCGACCAGCCGCGCGGCGTCCAGTAGCCCTCTGCGTCCGCGAAGCGCGTGACCTCGAGGTCGGTCACCCACTTCGTCGCGGACACGTACCCGAACAGCCCGGGCACGACCATCCGGACCGGGAACCCGTGCTCGGGCGGCAGCGGCTCGCCGTTCATCCCGACCGCGAGGAGCGCCGCCGTCCCGGAGTCCTGCAGGACGTCGAGCGGGGTGCCCGCGGTGAAGCCGTCGACGCTCGTGGAGAGCACCATGTCGGCCGAGGCGTGCGGCCCCGCCTTCGCCAGGAGGGCACGGATCGGGTACCCCAGCCACTTCGCCGTCCCGATGAGGTCGCCGCCGACCTCGTTCGACACGCAGCTCATGGTGGCGACGTGCTCCTCGAGCGGGAGCGCCAGGAGTTCGTCCCACGTCACCTCGACCTCGCGGTCGACCGCGCCGTGGATCCGGAGCTTCCAGGTCGTCGGATCGACCTGCGGAACGCTGAGCGCCGTGTCGATGCGGTAGAAGTCCGCGTTCGGGGTGATGAGCGGCGTGATCCCCTCGACGTCGAGGGATGCTCCGGCCGGGACCGCCGGAGCGGCCGTCGCAGGACTCGGCAGGCGGATCGCCCGTCGCGCGGCGACCGCAGCCTGCATGGTCGCCGTCCCCACCCGGGAGGCACCGCCCGCCACCGCCGCGAGCGCTGCGGTCGCGATGGTCCAGACCAAGAAGGCGCGGCGCTCGGGGCCCGAGGGCCGTGCGGCGGCTTCCCGCGCGGAGGTCGTCGCCGCGGGAGCCAAGTCCGTCGCCCCGGGCGGGTCGGACGACGGCGTGGCCGTGGCCGGGGCGGGAGGCAGCGACGTCGGCGATGCGTCGGTGGCCGTCGTCGGAGCTGCCTCCGCGGTCGTCCTGCGCGTCGCGGCGGCCATGGTCGGTGATGCGTCGGTGGTCGTCGTCGGCGATGCGTCGGCGCCTGTCATCGTGGCTGCCGCGTCCGTCGGGGTCGGCGTCGCGGCCACCGGGACGAGCGTGGTCGCCTCCCACCGGCCCAGGCGTGCGAGCAGCACCCGGAGGACGATGATGGCCGCCGCGACCCCGACGACGGTGGGTGTGCCGTCGAGCGAACCGCTCCCGGACCGCGTCGTCACCGCCAGGAGCGAGAGCACCCCGCCGATCGCGAACACGACCGCACCGACCGGTGGGCGCAGACGTTCGAGGACGCCGGCGCCGGCGCTGACGGCGAGGACGAGCACGACCATCAGGACGAACAGCGCGACCTTGTCGCCGGTGCCGAAGAGCGCGACCATGAGGTCCTTCGCCCCGCGCGGTGCCAGGTCGATCACGGCGCCGCCGACGCCGACGAGCGGACTGCCCGCGCCGCCCAGGAACAGCGCCACGACCTCGGCCGCGGCGAGGAACACGACGGCGGCGATCACCCCGACGACTGCTGCCCACGTCTTCCACACACCGCAGATCGTAGGTCGTCGCGCCCACCAGCACGCTGGACGTCGTGCATCTGTGGAGGACGGCCGACCTCGCGCGTTCACGGCACGGCCAGCACGCGCACCGCGATCCGTGCGACGATCAAGGGGTGTTGAGGCGACCCGACCGTGTTCCCCGGTCCGGACGTGTGCGTCGGGGACGCCGGTCGCCGTGGTCCCCGGCGCGTCGGTTCGCCGTGCTCCGGTGGACGATCGTCGGCGTCTGGGCGGCGCTCCTCGCCGTCCGGATCGTGGTCGTGGCCACGTCGCCGGAGACGGACCTCGTCTGGTTCGGGATCGCCGAGGCGGTCGCCATCGCGGTCGGACTGGCCCTCATCGTCCTCGCGCTCGTGCGGGCCCGGTCCGTCCGGCTCCGGCGGGAGGACCAGGCCCTGGCCCTCGCCATCCGCCGCATCGACCCCACCGTCTGGCTCGTCCCGGCCGCCCCGACCGAGGAACTGCGGCGTGCGGTCGCCGACCTCCGCCCCGGTCTTGCGCTCGGTGACCGGGTGACGTGGGCGTTCGGCGCGACCGAGGCATCGCTCTGGGAACTCGACGAGCGCCGGGCGACCCGGATGCTCGTGATCCGGTGGTCCCGCATGGTGCACGTCGGCCTCGAGGACGAGCGGACGCCCGCCGGCTCCCGGGGCACCGCGGTGGTGTTGCACCACGTCCGGCACGACGACACCCCGGCCGTCGCGACGTTCTTCGTCCGGTCCGGTCCCGGGTCGCGCCGGATGCTCGGCCGTGGACCGCGGCTCGAGCGTCTGGTGGCCGACCTGGCCCGCGAGCGCATCGTCGCGTAGCGCCGGCCGCGCCGATCGCGCCGATCGCGCCGGTCGCGCCGGTCGCGCCGGTCGCGCCGATCGCGCCGGCCTCGGCGACCGTGGCGACCGTGGCGACCGTGGCGACCGTGCGTCGAGCGCGTCGACTGTGCCGACCGTGCCGGCCGTGCCACTCGCGAACGCGCCGTGCCCGGTCGGAGCGTCCGGACGAGGCGAGGGCCCCGCCGGATCGGCGAGGCCCTCGTGGGGTGCGGTCGTGCCGCGGTCTCGTGCGGGGCGCGTCGGCGCCGCAGTCGGTCAGTGCGTCGAAGGCTCCTGCTCGACCTCGCGGCGGTCGTCATCGGACCACAGCGTGTGGAACGTGCCGTCCTTGTCGACGCGCTGGTAGGTGTGCGCGCCGAAGAAGTCGCGCTGGCCCTGGATGAGCGCAGCCGGCAGCCGGTCCGACGCGAGCGAGTCGAAGTACGCCAGCGCGGACGAGAACCCGGGCGCCGGGATGCCCGACGCGGCCGCGATGCCGACGATGCGACGCCAGGCGGCTTCACCCTCGGCGACGGCGTTCGCGAAGTACGGGTCGACCAGCAGGCTCTCGAGCGAGGGGTTCTTGTCGTACGCCTCGACGATGCGGTTGAGGAACTGCGCCCGGATGATGCAGCCGCCGCGCCAGATCTTCGCGACCGCGCCGAGGTCGATGTCCCAGTCGTACTCCTTCGCCCCGGCGATGATGAGGTCGAAGCCCTGCGCGTACGCGACGACCTTGGAGGCGTAGAGCGCGGCGCGGACGTCGTCGGCGAAGGTGTCGGGGACGTCGGCGATGCCGGGGCGCGACGTCACGGACCGCTGCACGGCCGCGCGCTGGGTCGGCTTCGAGGACACGGCGCGGGCGAACACGGCCTCGCCGATCCCGGACACGGGGATGCCGAGCCCGACGGCGTTCTGCACGGTCCACACGCCGGTGCCCTTGGAACCCGCCTCGTCGCGGATGACGTCGACGAGCGGCTTGCCGGTGTCGGCGTCCTGCTGCTTGAGGACCTCGCCGGTGATCTCGATGAGGTACGACTCCAGGTCGCCCTTGTTCCACTCGTCGAACACCTGCACGAGCTGCTCGACGGAGTAGCCGCCCGCGCGTCGCAGCAGGTCGTAGGACTCGGCGATGAGCTGCATGTCGGCGTACTCGATGCCGTTGTGGACCATCTTCACGAAGTGGCCCGCGCCGTCCGAGCCGATGTGGGTGACGCACGGCTCGCCCTCGGCGACCGCGGCGATCGACTTCAGGATCGGCCCGAGGGTCTCCCAGGCCTCCTTCGAGCCGCCGGGCATGATCGACGGGCCCTTCAGGGCGCCCTCCTCGCCGCCGGAGATGCCGGTGCCGACGAAGTTGAGGCCCTTCTCACGCAGGTCGTGCTCGCGGCGGATGGTGTCGTGGAAGTTCGCGTTGCCGCCGTCGACGATGATGTCGCCCTCCTCGAACCGCTCGGCGAGCTGCTCGATGACCGCGTCGGTGCCCTTGCCGGCCTGCACCATGATGATCGCGGTGCGCGGCTTCGACAGCGACGCGACGAACCCGTCGATGTCCTCCGACGCGATGAACCCGGCGTCGCCGTGCTCCCGCACGAGCTCCTCGGTGCGGGCGTACGTGCGGTTGTACACCGCCACCGTGTTGCCCTCGCGCGACGCGAGGTTCCGCGCGAGGTTCGAGCCCATCACGGCGAGCCCGATCACGCCGATGTTCGCCTTGCCGTCGTTGTCTGCCACGGGGTCTCCTTCGTCCTGTCGTACGGGCCACCAACCTACGGCGGGAGGCCTGGGACGGGGTGGGTGTTACGGCAACACGGGGAGAACGTCCATCGTCATCAATACTGTGGAGGGATGACCGACCCCGCCGTCCTCCCGCCCGTCCTCGTCATGGGGGTGTCCGGCTCGGGCAAGTCCACCATCGGAGCCGCGGTGGCCGCCGCGCTGGCAGACCGCGGGGAACCGGCGGAGTTCGTCGACGCGGACGACCTCCACCCGGCCGCGAACAAGGAGAAGATGCGTGCCGGTACCCCGCTCACGGACGAGGACCGCTGGCCGTGGCTCGACGCGTGCGCGGAACGGATCACGAGGATCGAGGCGTCCGGGAAGCGCGCGGTGATGGCGAACTCCGCCCTCAAGCGCGCGTACCGCGACCGGCTCCGAGCCTCCGCCCCTGACCTCGTGATCGCGTTCCTCGACGGTTCGCGCGACCTCATCGCCGAGCGGCAGTCGCACCGGCACCACGAGTACATGCCGACGTCGTTGCTCGACTCGCAGTTCGCCACGCTCGAGCGGCCCGAGCCCGACGAGGCCGCCATCGCCGTGCCCATCGACGGGCCCGTCGCCGACACGGTGCGGACGATCGTCGCCGGGCTGGCCGTCACGTCCGGCTGAGCCCGCGCCGTCGCGTGGTGCGGTCCGCCGGGGCGGCTCGCGCCCACTGTCCGGCATCCGGCCGGGAGGCGCACGGCCGTCCGTCCCGAACGTCGCCTCCCGGGGGTGGTCGGCTCGGCGGGCGGGCGGGCGGCTCCGCAGGGCAGGCGTCGCCAGCGGACCACCGCGACCACACCGCGGGTCGTCGTGCCCGCTGCCGGTCGCGTCACCTCCGGCCGGACGCCCTGACGGCAGCGATCGCCACGGGCGGGCGGTGCGGTGGTGTCGTCCGCGTGCTCACCTCGGTCGCCCGGAAGCCGGCGGCGTCGAGCAACCCCGTGACCCGGTGCACCGGCCACCGACGGGCGCGGACCACCCGGTGTTCGAACGTCTCGAGCCGCTCGCCCTCGAACAACCCGAGCAGCAGACCACCGCCCGGTGTCACCATCCGCGCGGCCTCGTCGAGTGCCGCCACGAAGCCGTCCTCGTCCAGGTGGATCAACGAGTACCAGGCGAGGACGCCACCGACGGCGCCGTCCGCGAACGGCAGTCGGTCGGCCCGCCCGTCGCGGACGTCGATCGCGGGGAACCGTGCGCGCGCGAGCGTCCGGAACGCCGGCGTCGGCTCGATCCCGACGACCTCGTGGCCCGCGGCGCCGAGTGCTGCGGTCCAGTGCCCGGGGCCGCAACCGAGGTCGACGAGGAGGCCCTGCTGTGCCGCCGCCCACCGGTCGACGGTCTGCCGGTCTGCGGGGTCGACCGCGTCCATCGACCCGAGCAGCGCGGTGTACTCCGCGGCCCGGTCCGAGTACGCGGCGACGACGGGGTCCACGGCGCCCACCGTACCGAGACCGTCGGACGCCGACGTCGCACGGTCAGAGCTTGAACGTCGCCCGGGGGATGTCCGACACGATCCGGCGCGCCGTGCGGACGGCGTCCTCCTCCGTGATCTCGTGCGTCACCACGAGCGACGCCAAGTACGCCGCGTCCGCCCGTCGCGCCATGTCGTGCCGAGCGGGGATCGAGCAGTAGGCGCGGGTGTCGTCGATGAACCCCGATGTCTTGGTGAAGCCCGCTGCGTCGGTGACGGCGGCGCGGTACCGCCCGATCGCCGCCGGGGTGTCGATGAACCACCAGGGAGCGCCGGCGTAGACGGCGGGGTAGAAGCCGGCGAGCGGCCCGATCTCGCGCGAGAACACGGTCTCGTCGACGGTGAACAGCACGAGGTGGAAGCCGGGTGCGGTCCCGAAGTCGTTCAGCAGCGGCCGGAGGGGCTCGGTGAAGGACCCGACGGCGGGCAGGTCGTGGCCGGTGTCCGGTCCGAACCGGTCGAGCGTCGGCCGGTGGTGGTTGCGGATCACACCGGGGTGGAGCTGCATGACGAGGCCGTCGTCGACGCTCATCTCCGCCCAGCGGTAGAGCATGTCGTGCCGGTACGCGGTGGCCTCGGCCGCGGTCACGCCGTCGGGCCCCCGCATCGCCGCGGCGTGGATGCGGGACCGTTCCCCGGCGGACAGCGGTGCCGACCCGGCGTCGAGCACACCGGTGTCCGTGGCGGTCGCCCCGTGTTCGACGAAGTACCGCCGCCGCGCGCGCAGCGCGGCGAGCAGCCCGTCGTGGGTGCCCGCGTCGATGCCCGCGGCCTCCCCGATCGACGTCACCACGTGCCTCCAGTCCGGACGCGCCGGATCGAACACCGCGTCGGCGCGGAACGTGGGGAGCACCCGGCCGTGGAAGGTCGGGTCGGCGGCGAGCCGCGCGTGCGCGGCGAGGTCCGCGGTCGGGTCGTCGGTGGTGGCGAGCACCTCGATGCCGAAGGCGTCGAAGAGCGCCCGGGGCCGGAACTCCGGGGCACGGAGCAGCGCGGCGAGGTGGTCGTACTGCGCGTCGGCGTTCTCGGCGGACGGGGCCTCCCGGAGCCCGAACACGTCGTGGAGCTCGGTCTCGAACCAGTACCGGACCGGCGTGCCGAGGAAGTCGTCCCAGTGCTCGGCCAGGTGCCGCCAGACGCCGCGGCCGTCGACCGCTCCGGAGGGACCACGCCCCAGCTCGTCGAGGCCGACGCCGTTCGCGTGCAGGAGCCGGAGGACGTAGTGGTCCGGGGTGACCAGGAGCGCGGCCGGGTCCGGGAACGGCTCGTCGTCGGCGATGAGCGCGGCGTCGACGTGCCCGTGCGGGGAGATGATCGGCGCGTCGGCGACGGCCTCGTACACGGTGCGGGCGATCGCGCGAGCCCCCGGGTCGGCCGGCAGCAGCCGGTCGGGGTGCGGCGCGAGGGGGGTGGCGGTCGTGCTGGTGCGGGTCAACGTCGACTCCTTCAGGACGGACGGTGGGGCGAGCTCGGAGCCGGGCCGGTGGACTCGCGGACGGTGAGGTGGGTGGGCAGGGCGACGGCACCGGCGTCGTGACCCGGGGGCAGGTCGTCGACGGTGGCCGCGCCGAGGCGGCCGAGGAGCATCCGGATGGCGACCCGACCGGCGCGCTCGATCGGCGACGTCATCGTGGTCAGCGGCGGGTTGCAGAAGTCGGCGCCGAAGATGTCGTCGCAGCCGACGACGGACATGTCCTCGGGGACCCGGACGCCCCGCTCCCGGAGCCGCGCGAGCATCCCGATCGCGATCAGGTCGTTGAACGCGATGCACGCCGTCGCCCCCGCGTTCACGGCGGCGTCCGCGGCCGCGGCACCGGAGTCGACGAACGGCGCGTGCGGGCCGATGCGTGCGACCCGGACCCCCAGACGCTTGGCGACCCGCACGAGGGCCCGCCACCGCCGCTCGTTCGACCACGAGCTGTCCGGCCCGGCGACGTAGAGGACGTCGCGATGGCCGAGCGAGACGAGGTGCTGCACGGCCTGCTCGACCCCGCCCGGGGTGTCGATGAGCACCGAGGGGACACCGGCCGGCCGACGGTTCACCACGACGAGCGGCGTGCGTTCGGCGAACCGGGCGATCTGGGCGTCCGACAGCCGTGACGCGGTGAGGACGGCGCCGTCGGCCTTGGTCGCGATCGCACTCAGCGCGGCGAGCTCGGCGTCGGCGGACTCCTCGGTGTCGACGAGCAGCTGCGTCCAACCAGCGGCCGACAGCTGGTGCTGCGTGCCCCGGATCACGTCGAAGTAGAACGGGTTCGTGATGTCCGACACGAGCACGGCGACCGCGCGGGTCCGACCAGACGTCAGGGCCCGTGCCTGCGAGTTCGCGACGTAGCCGAGCTCCCGCGCCGCCTGCTGGATGCGCTGCTGAGTGACGTGGTTCACTCGGTCCGGCAGCGAGAGCGCGCGGGACACCGTCGAAGGTGCCACCCCGGTGGCGTCCGCGATGTCCCGGATCGTCACCCGACGGTGCGTGCCGGCGGTGCCCGGGTCGGCGGGGACCGCGTCCGAGCCCCGGGTCGGGACCGTGTCTGCGCTGCTCACCATGCCGACGCTAGGCGTCGGTGGCAACAACTGGCAACCGGTTGCCGGACGTTGCCACGAACGGGACAGTGGTGGCACCCGGGCAGCGCTGCCGACGGTCGGTCCCGACGGCGCAGCCCTCGGAGGTCTCGAGGAGGAAACCCCCGCATGAGGACAGGAAGACGGAAGGCCCGCTCCGTGGCCGGAGCCGCCGTCGTGGTCGCGCTCGCAGCGCTGTCGCTGCAGGGCTGCGCGATCGTGAACGGCAGCGGTGACGACCCGAACACCCTCCGCGTCATGATGGGCGCGGACACCACCTACCCCAAGGAACGCAAGCAGTGGCAGCAGGACGTCGCCGCCGAGTTCCGGCGCACCACCGGCGCGAAGGTGCAGTGGGAGACCTACTCGTCCGCGCAGGAGGAACTGACCGCGATCCAGACGAGCGTCATCTCCGGGCAGGGTCCCGACGTCTACGCGATCGGCAGCACGTTCACGCCGACCGCGTACGCCACCGGCGCGTTCGTCGAGATGGACGCGAAGGACTGGCAGGCCGTCGGCGGCAAGGACCAGTTCGACCCGGCCGCGTTCGGGATCTCGGGCCCGAGCGCCTCGGAGCAGATCGGCATCCCGTTCGCCAGCCGGCCGTTCGTGATGGCCGTCAACACGGACCTGCTCGCGAAGGCCGGCATCACCGAGATGCCGACCACGTGGGACCAGCTCACGGAGGACGCGAAGAAGACGACCGAGGGGGACGTGCACGGCATGGCGATCGCCTACGCCGACGGCTTCGACCCGTGGAAGTTCGTCTGGGGCATGGCGCAGAACGCCGGCAACACGATCGTGTCGAAGGACGGCACGGCCGAGATCGACTCGACGGCCGTCGAGGACGCGTACCGAACGTACTTCGACTGGGTCACGAAGGACGGCGTCGTCGACCCCGCTGCGATCGGCTGGAACAACGCGCAGGCCCTCGCGCAGTTCACCGAGGGCAAGGCCGCGTTCTTCCCGATGACGACCACCACCGCGATCAACTCCTTCACGGACACGAAGGTCGACGGCAAGTACGAGTTCGCGCTCCTGCCGACCGTCCCGCCGGGGGCGACATCCCGCCCGAGCGACGGGATCGAGGCGGCCAGCATCCTGTCCGGCGACAACTGGGTCGTCGCGGACTACGGGAAGAAGCAGGACCTGTCGTTCGAGTTCATCAAGCAGCTCAGCACGCCGAAGGCGCAGCTCGAGTACTACCGGCTCTTCGGCAACCTGCCCACCAACGCGGACGCAGCCGCACAGCTCGCAGCCGACAACCCGCAGCTCGCGCCGATCATCCAGGCCGGGAAGCTCTCGAAGCCCACCGCCTTCACCGGGGCGTGGTCGGACATCCAACTCGCCCTGGTCGATGTCGTCGTGCAGTCGATCCCGCAGCTCAAGAGCGG
The DNA here is from genome assembly GCA_913778205.1 of uncultured Curtobacterium sp. Lineage (GTDB taxonomy): Bacteria > Actinomycetota > Actinomycetes > Actinomycetales > Microbacteriaceae > Curtobacterium. The sequence goes on along the minus strand of CAJYUW010000049.1, from coordinate 13,115 downwards.
CGGGGTCAGCGACGACCAGCTCCGACAGCGCCTCCAGGCCGCGCAACGGGACGCGCAAGCCACCCTGAACCGCCAGAAGAACGGAGGGCTGTGATGACCGCCACCGAGAACCGCCCGCGTGCCGACACGGGGTCCCACCGGCCCGTCCGGCCGGTGGGCAAGACCCCGCTGTACAAGAAGGAGCGCCCGCTCTGGATGCTCCTCCCGGGCGGCGTCCTCATGCTCGCCGTCATCGTGGTCCCGCTCCTCGTCGGCGTGTACATCGCGATGCTCGACCTCGATCAGTACACGTTGCGGCAGTGGTTCAGCGCCCCCTTCATCGGGTTCGCGAACTTCGCCGAGGCCGTCACCGCCTCACCCCTCCTGCACTCGATCTGGATCTCGGTGTCGCTGTCCGTGCTCGTCACCGCGGTCACGGTACCGATCGGAGTGGCCGCGGCGATCTCCACGCAGAACCGGTTCCCCGGTCGCGGACTCGTCCGGTCCGTCTACCTCATCCCGTACGTGCTCCCCGCGTTCGTCGTCGGCACGTTCTTCCGGACCATGCTCCAACCGCAGGGCGTCGTGAACTCGATCCTGCACACCGACGTGCTCTGGCTGAACGGCTCCGCGTCGTACTGGGCACTCGCCGGTGTCATGGTGTGGACGAGCTGGCCGTTCGTCTACCTGCTCTCCCTCGCCGGGCTGCAGGCCGTCGACAACGAGGTGCACGAGGCCGCGGCGCTCGACGGCGTGACCTGGTGGGCGAAGCTTCGGTACATCATCTTCCCGTACCTGCGCGGCCCGCTCTCGCTGGCCGTGATCATCGCGATCCTGCACAACATCAACAACTTCACGCTCCCGTTCGTCCTGTTCGGCATCCCGCTGCCGTCGAGCGTCGAGGTGATGCCCGTCCTGACCTACATCGCGAGCTTCCAGTCGTTCCGCTTCGGCCTGTCCGCAGCCATGGCGATCTGCTCGCTCGTGATCGTCGCCATCCCACTGTTCGTGTACCTCCGAGCGGTGCAGCTCGACACCGGTGACGACGCCGGCCCCACCCGCAAGCAGCGACGGGCCGACCGCGCCACGCTCGCGGCAGCGGACCCCGCGACCCTGGCGGCCACCCCGGCCGCAGCCGCCGATCTCGACGGAGCCCGCGCATGAGCATCCAGAGCACGTTCCGCACCCGCACCCGTCCGACTGCGACGCTCACCGAGAGCATCACGGCACGGAACGGCCGCCCGGCGAAGCGGCCGTACGACACCGACGTCACCCGGCTCCTGCCGCGCTGGCTGCTCATCGTCGTCATCGTCGTGATCGTCGCGTTCATCGCCGTCCCGGTGCTCTACATCCTGTTCGGCTCCGTCAACTCGGACGTCGCGGTCGCCCGCGGCGAGTACTTCCCGTCGGAGTTCACGCTCGCGAACTACGTGGACATCTGGTCGACCGTCGCGCTCGGCCAGGGCCTCGTGAACTCGATCCTCACGGCCGGGGCCGTCGCCGTCGCGAGTGCCGCGCTCGCCGTGTCCACCGCGTACGTCCTCGTCCGGTTCCGGTTCCTCGGCCGTCTCACCATCCTCCGCGGGCTCCTCGCCCTGCAGTCGATCCCGGGGACGCTCCTGCTCCTGCCCGTGTTCGTCGTGTTCTCGAACATCGCGAGCGCGACCGGCGTGCAGATCATCGGCACCCGCTGGGGCCTCTTCGTCACCTACCTGACGTTCGCCCTGCCGTTCTCCACCTGGGTGATGGTCACGTACCTCCGGGGCCTGCCGAAGGAGCTCGAGGAGGCCGCCCGCATCGACGGCGCGTCGAGCGGCCGGATCCTCCGGAGCATCGTCCTGCCCCTCTCGTGGCCCGGCATCGTCGTGTCCGCGATCTTCGCGTTCCTGCTCGGCTGGAACGACGTCCTGTTCTCGACGATCATGACGACCCCGAACACGCGCACCGTCGCCGTGGTCCTGCAGGTCCTCGGCACCACCCAGGAGGGCGGCGCCGTCCCGATCTACGGCCAGATGATGGCCGCGTCGATCGTCTGTGCGGTACCGGTCGTCGCGCTCTACCTCGTCTTCCAGCGCTACCTGGTCGGCGGTCTCACCGCCGGATCCGTCAAGTAGCGAACGCAACCAGCGATCGGACGGGAGGCACGGTGCGGCCCCGCCACGCGCCTCCCGTCCGACTCAGAAAGGACACCATGACCGACCAGCCCAGTTGGGAGCTCTCCGGGTTCGGCGACGAGATCGACGCCGACCCGGCGATCCAGGTCGCCGTGCTGCAGGCGCTCGGCGCCAGCGCCGTCGAGGTCCGGAGCGCCTGGGGGATGAACGTCGTCGACCTCGACGACGGCCAGCTCGCCGGCCTCCACCGCCTGTTCGAGGAGCGCGGCCAGACCGTGTCCGCGATCGCGTCGCCCATCGGCAAGGTGTCGGTCGACGAGCCCGTCGAGCACGAGGTCGGTCGGCTCGGCCGGGCGATCGCCGCGGCCCACGCACTCGGCACGACGAACATCCGGATCTTCTCGTTCTACTTCGAGGGCCGCGCACCCGAGGACGTCCGCGACGACGTCCTCGTCCGGATGCGGGCGCTCGCCGACCTGGCTTCGCGCGAAGGAGTGACGCTGCTCCATGAGAACGAGAAGGACATCTACGGCGACGTTCCCTCGCGTGTGCTCGACATCGTCGAGAGCGTCGGGTCGTCCTCGCTCCGGCTCGCGTGGGACAACGCGAACTACGTCCAGTGCGGCGTCAAGCCGTTCACCGACGGCTGGACGCAGCTCTCCCCGTACGTCGACTACCTGCAGGTCAAGGACGCCCTCGCCACCGACTCGTCCGTCGTGCCGGCGGGGGAGGGCGACGGCGAACTCCTCGAGACCCTGACCGCACTGCGCGACGCCGGGTACGCCGGGTACGCCTCGCTCGAACCGCACCTCAGCGACTTCACCTCCCTCGGCGGGTTCTCCGGGCCCGCCGCGTTCGGCCGCGCCGGGCGGGCCTTCCGGAACCTCACCGACCAGATCGGAGTCACCCTGCGATGACCACCCCACTGAAGCTGGCCGTCGTCGGCGCCGGCGTCATCGGACGCCACCACGCCCGCGTCGCCGTCCAGCACCCGGACCTCGAGGTCGTCGCGCTCGTCGACGCGATCCCCGCCGCGGCCACGAGCGCCGCCGACGAGCTCGAGGCGATGGGCGTCGCGCGCCCGATCACGACCGCCACCATCGAGGAAGCCATCGAGCAGGCCGATGTCGACCTCGTCGCGATCTGCTCGCCCTCCGGCATGCACGTGCAGCTGGCCCAGGCGGCGCTCGAAGCGGGCAAGCACGTCGTCATCGAGAAGCCGCTCGACACCACGATGCCCCGGGCCCGGCAGATCGCGGAGCTCGCTTCGGCCGCCCGCGACCGCGGCCTGGTGACGAGCGTGATCAGCCAGCACCGCTTCGACCCGGCCTCCGTCGCGGTGGCGGGGGCCGCGCACGACGGCTCCTTCGGCACGGTGACCTCGGGCGTGGCGAGCGTCGCCTGGTACCGGTCGCAGGGGTACTACGACTCGGGCGACTGGCGCGGCACCTGGGAGCTCGACGGCGGTGGCGCGGTGATGAACCAGGGCGTGCACACCGTCGACCTGCTCGTCTGGGCACTCGGCCGGCCGGAGGAGATCTCGGCGCAGACCGGGCTGCTCGCCCACGACCGGATCGAGGTCGAGGACACCGCCGTCGCCACGGTCCGGTTCCGGAACGGCGCGCTCGGCGTCATCCACTGCACGACCGCCGCGTACCCGGGCCTCTCCGCGCGGTACGCGGTCTACGGCACGCACGGTTCGGCGATCGTCGACGACGACCGGCTCGCCTACTTCCACGTCGCGCCGGACACCGCGACGCTCGAGTCGGCGTCCACCACCGCGAACGCCACCGCCGTGGCCGACGCGGTCGACCAGAAGTCCGACGTCGTCCCGCCCGAGCACGTCGTCGGCGGTCCGGTCGAGCCCGACCACTTCGCCGCCGGCCACGCACGGCAGTACACCGACATCGTCGCCGCGATCCGCGAGGGCCGCGAACCCGGCGTGACGGTCGAGGCCGCGCTCGTGTCGCTCGCGACGGTCCGCGGACTCTACGTCAGCGCGACGCTCGGCAAGCCGGTCCGCATCGACGACGTCATCGACGGCGTGCACGACGACGTCGTCCCCGTGGTCAGCGGCCACGCAGCAGAAGGGGCCACCCGATGAAGTTCTCCGTGTTCACCGCCTCCACCCCCGACTGGACCCCTGCCGAGGCGGCGCAGACCCTCGCCGAGCAGGGCTGGGACGGCATCGAGTGGCGCATCGTCGACGACCGCCCGGCACCCGGTGAGACCGTGCCCGCCGAGCGGTCGTTCTGGTCCGGCAACAGGTCGACCTGGCAGTTCACCGGCATCGCCGACCAGATCGGCGAGATCGCCCGGACCACCGACGCCGCAGGGCTCGAGTACTCCGGCATCGGCGGCTACCAGCAGGCGTCCGACCGAGCGGGCGTCGAGACCATGCTCCGCGTCACCGCGGAGCTCGGCGCCCGCCAGGTCCGCGTCACCATGCCGCACTACCGGCAGGAGCGCGAGCGCACCGGCGAGACGTACGCGCAGATCTTCGACCGCACCCGCGCCGACCTGGAGTGGGCGACCGGCCGCGCCGCCGAACTCGGCGTCAAGGCGTTGGTCGAGCTCCACCACATGACGATCACCCCGTCGGCGTCGGCGGCGCTCCGGCTCGTCGACGGCCTCGACCCGGAACACGTCGGCGTGATCCACGACCTCGGCAACCTCGTCATCGAGGGGCAGGAGGACCACCTCGCCGCGTTCGAGCTCCTCGGTCCGTACCTGGCGCACGCCCACGTGAAGAACGCCCGGTGGGTCGACACCCGCGACACCCGCGCCGACGGCAGCCGGATCTGGCAGAACGAGTGGGCCCCGCTGCGCGATGGTCAGGCCTCCGTCGCCGAGTACCTCGACGCGCTGCGGCAGCACGGCTACGACGGCTGGGTGACGATCGAGGACTTCTCCACCGACCTCCCGCTCGAGGCCCGGACGGCGGACAACCTCGCGTACCTCCGCTCGCTCGTCCCGGTGGCAGCGTGAGCGAGCGCCGCCCGGGCATCGTCCACCTCGGCATCGGCGCGTTCGCTCGCGCTCACCTCGCCTGGTACACGGCGCACGCCGAGGGGGAGCGCTGGGGCATCACCGCGTTCACTGGTCGCACGGCCGCGGCGGCCGAGGCGCTGGCCGGGCAGGGCTGCCGCTACACCCTGGTCACCCGAGCAGCCGACGGCGACACCGCCGAGGTGGTCGACACGATCGTCGCGGCCCACCACGGCGCCGACGACACGGCCTGGAGGCGCGTGGTCGCGTCCGCGGACACCACCATCGTCACGCTGACGGTCACCGAGCAGGGCTACCGGGCCGGCTCGGACGTGCCGGCGCGGCTGGTCGACGGGCTCGAGGCCCGGCGCCGTTCCGGCGCGGGGCGCATCGCCCTGGTGTCCCTCGACAACCTGACCCACAACGGCGAGGTGCTGCGTTCGGCGGTGCTCGGCGCCGTCGGGGACGATGGGCTGCGGGACTGGATCGAGTCGAACGTCACGTTCCCCAGCTCGATGGTGGACCGGATCACCCCGGCCACGACCGACGCCGACGTCGCGTCGATCGCGGACCTGCCCGGGGCGCTCGACCACGACCGCGTCCCCGTCGTCACGGAGTCCTTCGCCGAGTGGGTGCTCGAGGACCGCTTCGAGGGGATCGACCGGCCCGCGTGGGAGACCGCGGGCGTCCGCCTCGTCGACGACGTCACCGCGTACGAGCAGCGCAAGCTCTGGCTGCTCAACGGCTCCCACTCCCTGCTCGCGTCCCTCGGGCTCCTGCTCGGACACGAGACCGTGGCGTCCGCGATGGCCGACCCGCGGTGCCGTGCGGCGGTCGAGCAGCTCTGGGACGAGGCCGCCGACGAGCTCCCGCTCCCCGCCGCCGAGGTCGATGCCGCCCGCGCGGCACTCGTCGACCGCTTCGCGAACCCCCGCATCCGGCACACGCTCCGGCAGATCGCGGCCGGCGGATCCCAGAAGCTCCCGGTCCGGGTGGTCGACGTGCTGCGCCACCGGCTGGACCGTGACCCGTCCGTCGGGATCGGTCCCGGCGCTGCGACGGCGCTCGCCGCCTGGTGGCTGCACCTGACCGAGCAACCCGAGCTCGTGGACGACGCCGGAGCCCCCGGGCCAGACTCGACCGTGCACGACGTGCTGCGCGTCGTCGCCCCGGACCTCGACACCACCCCCGTGGTCGCCGCCGTGACCGCGGCGGCCGACCGCATCCGACGGGTCCGGGCCGACGCAGCGGTCCCCGGCACCGACGCCACGGACCCCGGCACCGACGCCGTCACCCGCACCGAAGAAGGAGCGCACGCATGACCGACACGACCACGAACCCCGCGGCCCCGGTGCCGGGCGCCGGCGACACCGGACCGGCGACGGACCCGACGGCTGGCCGCCCGGACACCTGGGCGTCGACGGACCGCGGGCAGCTCATCGACCGCGCCGAGGTCATCGTCACGAGCCCGAACCGCAACTTCGTCACGCTGAAGATCACCACCGTCGACGGCGTCACGGGCCTCGGCGACGCGACGCTCAACGGCCGTGAGCTCGCGGTCGCGTCCTACCTGTCCGAGCACGTCGTGCCGTTGCTGGTCGGTCGCGACGCGAGCCGGATCGAGGACGCCTGGCAGTTCCTCTACCGGTCGTCGTACTGGCGCCGCGGCCCCGTCACGATGGCCGCGATCGCCGCCGTCGACATGGCGCTCTGGGACATCAAGGGCAAGGTCGCCGGGATGCCCGTGTACCAGCTGCTCGGCGGCGCCTCCCGGACCGGGCTCATGGCCTACGGGCACGCGTCGGGCAAGGAGCTGCCGGAGCTCTTCGACTCGATCCGGGAGCACCAGGAGGAGGGCTACCGGTCGATCCGCGTGCAGACCGGCGTGCCGGGGCTCGAGTCGATCTACGGCATCGCGTCGAACAAGACGACGTCGGGCAACGCCGGCGTGCGGTACGACTTCGAACCCGCCCAGCGCGGAGCGTTCCCGGCGATGGAGGACTGGGACACCCGCGCGTACCTCCGGCACCTGCCGACCGTGTTCGAGGCGGTGCGGAACGAGTTCGGCCCCGAGCTCCCGCTGCTGCACGACGGACACCACCGGATGACGCCGTTGCAGGCCGCGAAGCTCGGCAAGAGCCTCGAGCCCTACGACCTCTTCTGGCTCGAGGACTGCACCCCGGCCGAGAACCAGGAGGCGCTCAAGCTCGTCCGGCAGCACACCACGACGCCGCTCGCGATCGGCGAGGTGTTCAACACGATCTGGGACTTCAAGGACATCATCCGCGACCAGCTGATCGACTACGTTCGCGGTGCCGTCACGCACATGGGCGGCATCTCCCCGCTCCGGAAGACGATGGACTACGCCGCGATGTACCAGATCAAGTCCGGGTTCCACGGGCCGACCGACATCAGCCCGGTGGGGTTGGCCGCGCAGATGCACCTCGGGCTCGCGATCCACAACTTCGGCATCCAGGAGTACATGCAGCACGGCCCGAAGACGAACCAGGTGTTCCGGCAGACGTTCACCTTCACCGACGGGTACCTGCACCCGGGCGACGAGCCGGGCCTCGGCGTCTCGCTCGACGTCGACGAGGCCGGCAAGTACCCGTACGAGCAGGCGTACCTGCCGTTCAACCGTCTCGCCGACGGCACCGTCCACGACTGGTGAATTCATGTCGTCTGACATGCATCCCGAGAACGTGCTGTCAGTGGTGCACGTCAGTATCGTGCTCGACAACGGTGACGGCAGGAGGCGCTCATGGTACCCACGGTGACGTACTTGGACAGTCGAACGATCGCCGAGGAGCGCTCCGCTCTCCTCGCCCGTGCACACATGTCGCTCGAGGTCCTGAAGGCGAAGGGTGCGACGTACCAGCTCGATCCCGAGGAGCAGGCGATCCTGCGCGCGCTCGATGAGCTCGACTTCCTCGAAGGCGATGCCTGAGGCTCCGCCCGATCTGGCCGCGCGTGTGAACGAATTCGCGCAGGAGCTCATCGACACGAGTTCCGGCATCCTCGGAGAGCCGGTCGGTTTCAAGGCGCAGGTCGGAACGTCACGTTCACGGCCTCAGATCGTCGTGGCGCAATCTGAGCCGCTGGGTATCCCCGTCCGTGTGGAAGGGGAGACGTTGCTCAGGCTGCTGGTGGAGTTCCGGTGCCGTTGGAACTCAGAGCAGCGGTACCTGGCGGCTGAGCAGTCGTCGTTCTCCGTCCGAGTCGAGAACGTGAACGAGCCCTTGTTCCGCTACGACTACATACGGACGGCGCATGAATCCGTTCCCGTCGCTCACCTCAATGTCCATGCGCATCGTGACGAGATCGTGTGGGCCATGATGATGGCGCACACGAATCGAGGGAAGCGTCGTCGAAAGGACGCCAGCAAGGGGAAGATCCCAAGGATCTCAACGCTGCACTTCCCACTCGGAGGGCAGCGGCATCGTCCGACGCTCGAGGACGTCTTCGAGATGCTGATCCACGAGTTCGGGGTTCAGCACTCCGATGCTGCCGAGCACCTCATCGCCGCGGGGAGACGTCGGTTTCGGTCCGTACAGACCGCCGTCGCGGCCCGTGACGATCCGACCGCTGCCGCCGACGCCCTTCGTGAACTCGGCTACAGGGTCGTCGAGCCAGACGAAGCCGCCCCGGCGCGCGCCGATCGACTTGAGCAGTACTGAGCGCGATCAGTACTGATCGGAATGTCGTCCTGATGGAGTTCAGCGAGGTTGCCGCGGAGCTGCTGCTCGTGGCCCCCGGCGACTTCGTGCGCGCCCGGACCGAACGGCAGCGCGCCGCGCGGCAGGACGACCGGGCCCTTGCCTCGAGGATCGGCGGGCTGCGGAAGCCGGCCCCGGCTGCATGGGTCGTCGACCTCCTCGTGCACGATGACGCGCTCGACGAAGCGATCGACCTCGGTCCGGCGCTCCGCGAGGCACAGGCGAGCGCGGACCCGGAGGAGATCGCCACGCTTCGGAAGCAGCGCGCGCGGCTCGTCCGGGGGGCTGACCGATCGGGGTGCCGCGCTCGCAGCGGGAGCCGGACACGAGGTCACCCGTGCCGTGCTCGATCAGGTGGCCGCGACGATCGAGGCAGCGATGATGGATTCCCACGCGGCCGCGGCGGTGCGCTCCGGGCTGCTCGTCCGTCCCCTCGAGAGCGTCGGGTTCGACGGCGTCGACCTCGACGGAGCGCTCGCCGACCCGGACGCGGTGCCGGACGCGTGGTCCGGCACCGACGCGCCCCCGATCCCGATCGACCACGCCCGGGGACGCGGTCGCCGTCGCGGTGGCGACCGGGACCGTGTCGGTGGTGCGCACACGGCGGACGACAGCGGCGCTGCCCGGGTGAGCCGCGCCTCCAGGCCGGTCGGGCAGGACGACCATGTCGAAGCACCCGCGGCCGGCGGCGACGTGCCGGTGCCCGACCGTCGAGCCGCGAGACGGGCCGAGACCGAGGCGCGCGCCGCGTCCCGCGCGGCGGACACAGCGCTCGACGAGGCCGAAGCGGCGCTCGACGACGCGGACGACCGCCGGTCGACGCTCGAGGACCAGCGGGTGGCCCTCGCCGCCGAGCTCGGGCAGGTGGAGCGGGACCTCACGGCCCTCGCCGACGAGACCGATCGACTGCGGAGTGTCCGCGACGAGGCGGAGGCGGCCAGCGATCGCGCACGGGAGGCGCTGATGGCGGCGCGCGAGCGGCGGGCGCGCTGACGCGTGCGACACACCCGGGCGGAGCCTGGTAGGCTTGGCGACTGACTTCGGCGAGGGCCGCGCATGCGCGGCCGTGATCGACGCGGTGGGAGACCCGGCCCAGTCCTGGGAGCGTTCCTCACGCGCGTACGCGTTCGAGTTGCAACACCACAGACCCCCGATGCCGGCATCCCGGCGTCGACCACGACACCAGGAGGCACCATGGCCGACAACACGAAGCTCGCAGCGGAGATCCGCACCAAGTTCGGCAAGGGTGCGGCGCGCAAGATCCGTGCGAACGACAAGATCCCGGCGGTCGTCTACGGCCACGGCACCGAGCCGAAGCACATCACCCTCCCGGGTCACGAGACGATGCTCATCGTCCGTACCGCGAACGCGATCATCGACCTCGACATCGAGGGCACCGCGCAGCTCGCCCTCGTGAAGGACGTCCAGCGCGACCCGGTGCGCCAGGTCATCGAGCACATCGACCTCGTCGTCGTGCGCCGTGGCGAGAAGGTCTCGGTCGACGTCCCGGTCGTCGTCGAGGGCGAGTCGTTCTCCGGCACCATCCACGTCCAGGAGGCCTCCGCGCTCACCGTCCTCGTCGAGGCGACCAAGATCCCGGAGCACGTCGTCGTGAACGTCGACGAGCTGCAGGACGGCGCGCAGATCCGCGCCTCCGAGGTCGAGCTCCCCGCCGGCGCCGAGCTCGAGACCGACCCGGAGAGCCTGGTCGTCTCGATCGTCACCCCGCGTGCGACCGCCGACGACATCGCGGCCGACGAGGAGGCCGCCGAGGCCGGTGCCGAGGCCGGCGCCGAGGGCGAGGCCGCCGCGGCCGGCGACGACGAGGACGCCGAGTCCGAGTCGGACTCCGAGTAACACCTCCGTCCAGGACATCTGGCCGACGCTGATGGCAGACAACGTGTTCGTCGTGGTCGGGCTCGGGAACCCCGGGCCCGGCTACGCGGGCAACCGTCACAACGTCGGCCAGATGGTCCTCGACGAACTCGCCGCCCGTGCGGGCGCGACGTTCAAGAAGCACAAGACCCCGAACCAGGTCGCCGAGGGGCGGCTGGTCCCCGGCGGCCCGAAGCTGGTGCTCGCGAAGCCCGGCTCGTTCATGAACACCTCCGGCGGCCCGGTCTCGTCCGTCCTCGGGTTCTACGGGCTCGACGCCCGCTCGCTCATCGTCGTGCACGACGAGCTCGACCTGCCGTTCGACTCCGTGAAGCTCAAGGGCAACGGCGGACACGGCGGCCACAACGGGCTGCGGGACATCATCAAGGCGACCGGCACGAACGAGTTCGCCCGGGTGCGGATCGGCATCGGCCGACCCCCGGGACGCCAGGACCCGGCCGACTACGTGCTGCGCGACTTCTCGCCCACGGAGAAGAAGACCCTGCCGAACCTCGTCGCGGACGGCGCCGACGCCGTCGAGGCGATCGTCGACCTCGGCCTGCTCGCCGCCCAGCAGCGCGTCCACGCGCCCTCCTGAGCAGATCGCTGCCGGTCCACCAGCCGCAGCGCGTCTGCCCGCCGCTGCCTGTTCGCCAGCCGCAGCGCGTCTGCCCGCCGCTGCCTGTTCGCCAGCCGTTCCCGTTCGCCCGCGGCGCACGACCGCCCGGCTGTCGGAGGCCGCCGGTACCATGTCCTGAGTGACGATCTCGGGCATCATCCCTGCGCTCTCGCGCGCCTCCGCGTTCGATCGCGTCCTCCGCGCCGCACCGCGTGACGCCGACTTCTCGGTCGTCGACGGCCTCCGCGTCCCGCTCCTCGCCGCACTGCTCGCCGAGCGGAACGGCCCGCAGTGCGTCTTCGTGATCACCGCGACGGGGCGCGAGGCCGAGGCCGTCCGCGACGCCGTCGGCTGCACCGTCCCCGACGCCGACGTGCTCGAGTTCCCCGCGTGGGAGACCCTGCCGCACGAGCGCCTGAGCCCGAGCGCCCAGACGGTGGGCACCCGGATCGCGACGCTCCGGAAGCTCGCCGCGTGGCAGGACGCTCCCGCGGCCGAACGCCGGACCACCGTCGTCGTGGCGAGCGTGCGCGCCGCGCTCCAACCGATCGCGGGCAACCTCACCGCGCTTGCGCCGGTCGTGCTCCGCACCGAGTCCCGCGGCAACGACCTCGGGGCGATCGCCGCACAGCTGGTCGACCTCGCCTACGCCCGGGTCGACCTCGTCACCCGCCGCGGCGAGTTCGCCGTGCGCGGCGGCATCCTCGACGTCTTCCCGCCGACCGCCGACCACCCCGTGCGGGTCGACTTCTTCGGCGACGAGATCGAGGCGATCAAGGCGTTCTCCGTCGCCGACCAGCGCACCACCGACGACGACCTCGGTCAGGTGGAGCTCACGGCGTCGCGGGAGCTCCTGCTCTCCGACGACGTCCGGCAGCGGGCGCGCGAGATGCTGCACGAGTTCCCGAACCTGTCCCAGATGCTCGCGAAGATCGCCGAGGGCATCCCGGTCGAGGGCATGGAGTCGCTCGCCCCGGCGCTCGTGCACGACCTCGTGCCGGTCACGAGCTACCTGCCCGAGGAGGCCGTCATCGCGGTGTTCTCGCCCGAGCGGGTGAGCGGGCGGGCGCACAGCCTCGCCGAGACGAACACCGAGTTCCTCCAGGCCGCGTGGAGTGCCGCCGTGGCCGGGGCCCAGGCGCCCATCGACCTCGACGCGGGCAACTTCCTCACCGTGCAGCAGCTGAAGAACGGCCGCGGTCAGCGCACCTGGTGGACGGTGTCGCCGTTCGACTCCGGCCTCGACGAAGGCGACGAGCAGCGCGTGCTCACCGACGCCGAGGCCGCTGCCGAAGCCGGCGAGTACATCCGCGTCCGCGCCGATGCGATTCCGAGCTTCGCCGGGAGCGCCGACGGTGCGATCGCCCACGTGAAGCAGCTCACCGACGACGGCTGGGCCGTCGTGGTGACCGCCCAGGGCAAGGGTCTCGTCGAACGGGCGGTGCAGGTCCTCACCGACGCGGGGGTCGCAGCCCGCGCCGAAGCCCTCACCGCGCCTCCCGAGCCGGGGGTCGCCATCGTGACCACCGCAGCCGTCGAGCACGGCTTCGCCATCCCGGACCCGCGCATCGCGGTCCTTAGCGAGGCGGAGTTCTACGGGCGCAGCGTGCAGCAGGGTGCGCGCACCGTGAAGAAGCTGGCCGGGCGGCGCAAGAACGTCGTCGACCCGCTGCAGCTCAAGCCGGGCGACGTCGTCGTGCACGCCACGCACGGCATCGGCAAGTTCGTCGAGCTCGTCTCGCGTGAGGTGAGCTCCGGCGGCCGCAACGCGGTGAAGACGCAGCGCGAGTACCTCGTGCTCGAGTACGCGCCGTCGAAGCGCGG
>CAJYUW010000048.1 GCA_913778205.1 uncultured Curtobacterium sp. | reverse complement strand
AGACCGTCCTCATCCAGGAGATGATCCAGCGCGTCGCGCAGGACCACGGTGGTGTGTCGGTGTTCGCCGGTGTCGGCGAGCGCACCCGTGAGGGCAACGACCTCATCGGCGAGATGGAAGAGGCGGGCGTCTTCGACAAGACCGCACTCGTGTTCGGCCAGATGGACGAGCCGCCGGGAACGCGCCTCCGCGTGGCCCTGTCGGCGCTGACGATGGCGGAGTACTTCCGCGACGTCCAGAAGCAGGACGTGCTCCTCTTCATCGACAACATCTTCCGCTTCACGCAGGCCGGTTCCGAGGTCTCGACGCTGCTCGGCCGCATGCCGTCCGCGGTGGGTTACCAGCCGAACCTCGCCGACGAGATGGGTGTCCTCCAGGAGCGCATCACCTCGACGCGTGGTCACTCGATCACCTCGCTGCAGGCGATCTACGTGCCGGCCGACGACTACACCGACCCGGCTCCGGCGACCACGTTCGCGCACCTCGACGCCACGACCGAGCTCTCGCGTGAGATCGCGTCGCAGGGTCTGTACCCGGCCATCGACCCGCTGACCTCCACGTCGCGGATCATGGACCCCCGGTACCTGGGTGCCGACCACTACGAGACCGCGACGCGCGTCAAGCAGATCCTGCAGAAGAACAAGGAGCTGCAGGAGATCATCGCGATCCTCGGTGTCGACGAGCTCTCCGAAGAGGACAAGATCACGGTCGAGCGCGCTCGTCGTATCCAGCAGTTCCTCTCGCAGAACACGTACATGGCGAAGAAGTTCACGGGCGTCGAGGGTTCGACCGTCCCGCTGAAGGACACCATCGAGTCGTTCCGCGCCATCGCGGACGGCGAGTTCGACCACGTTGCGACGCAGGCGTTCTTCAACGTCGGTGGCATCAACGACGTCGAAGAGAAGTGGGCGCAGATCCAGAAGGAGAACCGCTGACATGGCGGCACTCACCGTGAGCGTCGTCTCGGCCGACCGTGAGGTCTGGACGGGCGAGGCCACCATGGTCGTCGCACGCACGACGGAGGGCCAGATCGGCATCCTCGCGGGGCACGAGCCGCTGCTCGCCACCCTCGCCGAGGGCCAGGTCCGCATCACCCGGGCCGACGGCTCGACGGTGACGGCGGACGCTGCCGACGGCTTCCTGTCGGTCGAGCACGACACGGTCACGATCGTGGCGCGCCAGGCCGCGCTGGCGTCCTGACCGGACTGACCGTCCTCCTCCCGCCTTCGGAGACGAAGCGGGAGGGCGGGGACCCGAGCCGCACGCTCGACCTGCGTGCGCTCAGCTTCCCGGAACTGTCCGACGAGCGGGCCGCGGTGATCACCGCGGCCCGCTCCGTCAGTTCCGAGGAGTCCTCGGCCAGGACGGCACTCAAGCTCGGTCCGAAGTCGATCGCCGAACGGTTGCGCAACCTCGTGCTCGACTCCGCGCCGACCCTGCCGGCGATCGACCGCTACACGGGTGTGCTGTACGACCCGCTCGGGGCGCCGGACGCCGACGACGCCACCCGTGCGTGGTGGTTCGACCACGTGCTCGTGCAGTCCGCGATGTTCGGCCCGATCGGCGCCGGTGACCAGATCCCGGCCTACCGGCTGTCGCACGACTCCCGGCTCGGGTCGGTCCGGCTCACGTCACACTGGCCGGGCGTCTCGTCCCGCGCGCTCGCGTCGCGGTCGGACGGTCTCGTGCTCGACCTCCGTTCCGAGGGGTACCGACAGCTCGGTCCGGCTCCCGGAGCGCTCGCACCCCGGGTGGTCAGCGTCGACGGCGATGGACGACGCAAGGCGCTCAACCACTGGAACAAGACGGCGAAGGGCCGGTTGGTCGCGATGCTCGCACGGACCGGCGCGGAGATCGCCTCGGTGGACGACCTCGTCGACTGGGCACGCGAGAACGGCGTGGTCCTCGAACACACGACCGACGGCTGGGACCTCGTCGCTGAGTCGCTGGCTCCCGTCGCCGCCTGACGGGCCGTTCCTCCACAGGTCCGGCGCCTCGGCTCACCGTCCACGGACGCCCCGATCGCGTCGGCCGGGAGGCGCGGATCGCGTTTCGATGTCGTGCATGATCCCTTCATCGACACGATCCGAGCACGACCGGACGGTGCGCTACCCGCGTGAGATCGCGGCCGCGATCACCCTGCGCGCGGCCTGCGCCGCGCTGACGGCCGGGCCGCCGGACGGCCGGGTCCCCGACACCGGCACGATCGCGGTGCTGACGTCCTGCGCGGCGCTCGCGACGCGCTTCGCCCTCCTCGAGCACCTCGCCGACCCGACCGACCCGGACCCGCGGACGGTCGTGCCGTTCGACGCGTTCGCCGACCGGCTGCCCCCGGCGCTGATCGGGTCCGGACCGGAGCCGGACCGCGCACGGCTGCGGGTCGCCGGTGACCGCGCCGCCCACGCGTGGCGTGTGTGGCGCGCCGGGGACGACCCGGAGGGATGTGCCCGTGGGGCTGCGGGTGCGTTGTCACTCGGGGCGTGGTGCGCGTGGGCCCTCGGGTCCGGCGCACGTGCGCAGACGCGGGCCGTCTACGCGCTCGAGACCGCGGCGGACGATCCGCTGGCGTCCCTCGTGCTGCGCATGGTCCGGTGCGGCGTGGCGCCGGCGTGGGAGCGGCGGTGACGCCCCGTCGACCGGATCGTCTACGGTTGGATCACCAGCGAGGGAGGTGCGGGTGCGCGACGACGACACGGACGACGAGATCGTCGAAGTCGACGACACCGTCATCCGGTCCCGCCGTGCTGACGCGCCGGCCGTCCGCCTGGCCGCCGACCCCGGGGTCGACGCAGGGTCGTCCGCGGTGGAGGACACGGTCATCCGTCCGAGGGGTGGCGGTGCGGACGGTGTCGACGCGGACGGTGCCGACGCGCCCGGTGTCGACGTGGGGCCGACCGGTGTCGAGGACACGGTCATCCGTGCGCGGCGTGGTGGCGCTGGCGGTGCCGACGCGCGCGGTGTCGACGCGCCCGGAGTCGACGCAGGCCACTCCGCCGTCGAGGACACGGTCATCCGTCCGAGGGGTGGCGGTGCGGACGGTGCCGACGCGCCCGGTGTCGACGTGGGGCCGAGCGGTGTCGAGGACACGGTCATCCGTCCGCGCGCAGTCGCGCCTCGTGCCGGTGCGGAGCCGTCAGACGTGGCAGACACCGTCATCCGGCCGCGGCCGGCTGCAGGCGCGGTGCGGCCCGCCGAGGGCGATGTCGTCGCCCCGCCCCGCGGTCGGGTGGACGGCGACCCGAGAGCCGACGTCACCGTCCGCGGGGTGCAGGCGCGACCCACCGTCCCGGGTGGGCCGGCCGACGGACCGGTGTCGGGCCTCCCGGCTGACCCGGTCCGCACCCTGCGCGTCCCGTCGATCCGTGTCGGCGACCAGGTGTTCCGTCTCGACCGTCCGGTCATCCTGGGCCGGCGGCCTGCCCTTCCGAGGATCGTGCGCGGACCGGAGCCGCAGCTCGTGACGGTGCGGTCCGCGTCCGGGCAGGTCTCGTCCTCGCACCTGCTGGTGCAGGCGTCGGGGGAGGCCGCCGTGGTCGAGGACCTCCGATCGACGAACGGGACGATCGTTCGTCCGGTCGCCGGGAAGCCGTTCCGGATGCCCTCGGGTGGGTCCGCGGTCGTCCTGACGGGTACGGTTGTCGAGATCGGCGACGGCAACGCCGTCGAGATCCTGTCGCCGCACCTCCGGGCGTCGGACCTCGGCCCCGCCCCGCCCGACTGGCCGTGACCGGTGTCCCTGACCGACGCGCCCCGACCCCCAGAGAGCGATCCAAGAACCGTGACCGAACTCGGCCGAGCAGCCACCGCGCACGCCATCGACGTCCCCGGTGCCGACGGCGCCGTCCTCACCCTGTCGTGGGGTGCGGCGACGGACGTCGGTCGTCGGCGTGACCACAACGAGGACAGCTACATCGTCGGGGCGCCGTTCTTCGTCGTCGCCGACGGGATGGGCGGGCACCTCGCGGGTGACCGGGCGAGCGACGCCGTCGTCCGACGGCTGGCGCAGGCCTCCGAGCAGCCCTTCACCTCGCGTCAGGGCATCCAGCGGGCGCTCCTGCTCGCCACCGCGGACATCGAGCGCGCGGCGGGCGGCAACGCCATCGGCGCCGGTACGACCGTGACCGGCATCGCCCTCGTGGCGTCGCAGGGGCAGCCGGCCGCGCTCGTCTTCAACGTCGGCGACTCTCGGACCTACCGGATCGACGGCGGGGTCCTCCGCCGCGTGACGGTCGACCACTCGGTCGTCCAGGAGATGGTCGACGCCGGACTCCTCCGCGCCGAGGACGCCGAGCGGCATCCGGACAGCAACGTCATCACGCGTGCCGTGGGGTTCGGTGAGCCGCCGGAGCCCGACTGGTGGACGCTGCCCCTCCGCCAGGGCGACCGCTACATCGTGTGCTCGGACGGGCTCACGAAGGAGCTCGGCGACGTCGGGATCGCACGGATCGCGGCGCGCGTCGACGGGGCGCAGGAACTCGCGGAGCGGCTGGTCGGCGACGCCGTCGTCGCCGGCGGGCGCGACAACGTGACGGTCGTCGTGCTCCAGGTCGACGGAGCGCCGGACGAGAGCGGTGTGGAGGACACGCTCCCGCGCGCGTGACGGCCCCCGAACTGGGGTGACCCGGCCTCCGGGGGGTGTCGGGGGTGCCCCGTGGGCGTCAGAGGGCTTCCGTACAATGACATGGCCGTGACGACGACGAGCGTGCCGGCCGTCCGACGGCTGGGGAGGAGGGGATCATGGCGCGACGACTGCCGTCGGACCCGCCCGTGATCGCGGGCTTCAGCCCCGTGCACGTCCTCGGCTCCGGTGGCTTCGCGGACGTCTTCCTCTACGAGCAGGACATGCCCCGCCGCAAGGTCGCGGTGAAGGTCCTCCTCGACGAGGTCGTCGACGACCGCGTCCGGCAGATGTTCCAGGCCGAGGCGAACCTCATGGCGCGGCTCAGCACCCACCCGTCGATCCTCACGGTGTTCCAGGCGAGCGTGGCGTCCGACGGGCGGCCGTATCTTGTGATGGAGCTCTGCTCGTCCTCGCTCAGCGACCGCTACCGTCGCGAACCCATCCCGGTGTCCGAGGTCCTCGCCATCGGCATCCGCATCGGGGCCGCGCTCGAGACCGCGCACCGCGAGGGCGTGCTCCACCGCGACGTCAAGCCGTCGAACATCCTGCTCACCGCCTACGGGAACCCGGTGTTGTCCGACTTCGGCATCGCCGCCACCCTGGGCGAGTCCGACCCCGACGAGCCGATCGGCATGTCGATCCCGTGGTCAGCTCCCGAGGTCCTCGGCGACGAGTCCCGCGGCACGATCCAGTCCGAGGTCTACTCGCTCGCGGCCACGGTGTACTCGCTGCTCGCGGGCCGGAGCCCCTTCGAGGTGCGTGGCGGCAAGAACGGTGCCGGCGACCTCATGGACCGGATCGACAAGGGCGGCGTGAAGCCGACCGGGCGCCCGGACGTGCCGCCGTCGCTGGAGCGGCTGCTCGCGACCGCGATGTCGCGGAAGCCCCAGCACCGGCAGGCGACCGTGCTCGAGCTCGTCCGTGGCTTCCAGCAGGTCGAGGCCGAGCTCGGCATCCCGCAGACCCCCGCCGACGTCGCCGTCGAGGCGTGGGCGGTCGCGACCCCCACCCCGGAGGGCGACCGCACGATGGTCCGGGAACTGCAGGCACCGTCGCGGGTCGGCGGTCGTCGGCGCGCCCGGCGCAGCGTGCAGGGCGGTGTCTCCGCGGCGCAGAGCGTCGGGACCGTGCACCGGACCGGCTCGACGACCAGGGCGCGACGGCGGTCCCGCTCGACGCTGCTCTGGGCCGGGTCCCTGACCGCAGTCGTCGTCGCGGCGTTGGCCGTCGCGACCGTCCTGGTCGTCGGACGGCTCGGGAGCGGAGCGATCCCGGTGGTGGCCGACGTCCGCGCGACGACCACCGCGACGACCGTGACGTTCCGCTGGTCCGACCCTGGCCTCGACAGCGGGGACACCTACGTCGTCTCGTCGAACGGTGCGTCGAGCCAGCAGTCGGGGACCACGTTCGTGGTGTCGGGGCAGCGCGGGGACGAGCAGTGCATCTCGGTCGCGGTGAACCGGGACGGCAAGACCGGGGTCGCCAGCGCACAGCGGTGCGCCACCGTCGGGAGCGGCCGGTGATCCGCGCCTTCCTCGCGAAGCACCGGTCGGCCGCGATCACGACCGCGGCGTCGGTGCTCGTCGGTGCCGTCGTCGCGACCGCCGCCGTCGCCTCGAACGGCTACCACGCACAGCGGGTCGACCTCGGCGACGGCACGGTCTGGGTGCCCTCCGCGCAGTACGGCGCGATCGGCCGTGCCAACACCGGGGTGCTCGAACTCAACACCGCCGTGGAGACCTCCACCGACCAGCTCGCCGTGCTGCAGCGGGGATCGACCGTCTACAGCGTCGACCAGACGAAGGGCACCGTCGCGAAGGTGGACGTCACGGACGCCACCGTGGGCGACCCGGTGACGCTCCCCGCCGGCTCCCCGCAGGTCTTCTTCGCCGGGTCGTCCGCCGTCATCGGGAACGCCGACACCGGCGAGCTCTGGACCACGCCAGCGGCCGACCTCGCCGACTTCGACGCGTCGAGCAAGGCCGACCTGACCCTCGGCGCCGACGCGGTGTTCGACGCGTCCGACGACCACGTCGCGGTCTACTCGCCGAGGACGTCCACCGCGTCGTTGGTCGCCCTCGGGAGCGCGGCGTCCGTCGCGCAGAAGTGGTCGGTCCGGATGGACCCGGACCACGACCTGCAGGTGGCCGCGTTCGGTGACAACGTCGCCGTGCTCGACCGTACGGACGGCGTCCTCGCGGTCGACGGCGACCGGGTCGAGCTCGGTGACCGGGTCGGGGCGCAGCCCGCGCTCCAGCACTCGACGACCGACGGGGACGGCGTCGTCGTCGCCGGTACCGCCGGCATCGTGCGCGTGTCGGCGAGCGGGGCGGTCGACACCACCGCGCTGTCGGTGTCGGGCCGCGCGGCGCGCCCGTACGTCGACGGCTCGTGCGTGTACGGTGCCTGGGCCGGTGGACAGGCGGTCGACACCTGTGACGGCCGGGCCGTCCAACGACTCGAGCAGGCGACCAGCAGCGGCGACCTGCAGATCCTGCACAACGGCGACACGGTCGTCGCGAACGACCCGGACAGCGGCCGTTCCTGGGCGATCGACCGCAGCGGGCAGCTCATCGACAACTGGGCCGACCTCATCAAGAAGGACGACGACCAGCAGCAGGAGCAGGTCTCGGACGATGACCCCGAGGTCGAGAAGGACCAGAAGCCGCCGGTGGCGGTCGACGACTCGCTGGGCGCCCGTCCCGGACGCACCACGAGCCTCCCGGTCCTGCTCAACGACTACGACCCCAACGGCGACCCGATCATCGTGTCCGAAGTCGGGCGGATCGACGAGTCCGTCGGACGGGTCGCCATCGTCGCGGACGGGCAGCGGCTGCAGATCACGCTGTCCTCGCGAGCACGCGGCACCGTGCGGTTCCCCTACACGATCACCGACGGCAACGGCGGGTCGGACACCGCGACGGTGACCGTCTCGGTCCGGCAACCCTCCGAGAACGACGCGCCGCGCCAGGTCCGCGACACGAGTGCGAACGTCGTCCAGAACGGGCACGTCGTGACGAACGTCCTGGGGGACTGGGTCGACCCCGACGGCGACCCCGTCTACCTGAAGTCCGCGACGGCGTCCGACGGCGACACCGTGTCGACCACGCCGGACGGCCTGCTCGACTTCCGCAACAAGAGCGGGAAGACCGGCGACCGGTCGGTGCAGCTCGTCGTGAGCGACGGCCGGGCGGACGGACGCGGATCCCTCAGCGTCGCGGTCGCCAAGGCCGGGAGCGTCCCGCTGTACGCCGACGCGTTCCCCGTCGCGGGCTACGCCGGCAAGGCGTTCACCGTCGACCCGCTCGACCACGTCCGCGGCGGCAACGGCACGGTGACCCTGACGAGCGTGTCGTCGTCGAAGGGCCTGACGGTCACGCCGAGCTACGACGCCGGCACGTTCCGGGTGGTCGGGACGCAGGCGGGCGACCACCAGCTCGAGTACACGGTGACGGACGGGACGAAGACGACCAGCGGGATCGTCCGCGTGACCGTCCAGGCGCCGCCGGACGCCTCGACCCCGCCGATCACGACGCCGAAGACCGTGTTCGTGAACACGCTGTCCACGAAGGACACCGACGTCACCGCCACGGACATCGACCCCGCCGGCGGTGTCCTCCTCGTCACGGCCCTCGACGCCCCGGACCGGGCGACCGGCGTGCAGGCGAGCATCCTCGACCAGCACACGGTCCGCATCACCCTCACGGCGCCGCTCGACGGGTCCGTGACCTTCGGGTACACGGAGACGAACGGCCTCGCCTCGTCGACCGGCACGATCACGGTCGTCGAGATCCCGAAGCCGGACCGGATCCAGCCGCCCGTCGCGCAGCCCGACACCGCGACGGTCCGGGTCGGCGACGTCGCGAACATCCCGGTGCTCGACAACGACACGCAGCCCGAGGGCGAGCCGCTCACCCTGCAGCCCGACCTCGTGCAGAACGTCCCGGGTGACGGCGGGCTCCTCTTCGTCGCCGGTGACCACCTCCGCTACCTCGCGCCGAAGACCCCGGGCAACTACACCGCCGTCTACCGCGTCGCCGGGCCGGACGGGCAGTACGCCGACGCCACGGTGTCGATCTCGGTCCGCGAGAAGGACACCGCGACGAACAACCCGCCCGTGCCGCAGACCGTCACGGCGCGCGTCGTCGCCGGCAAGTCCGTGCGGATCGCGATCCCGCTGAACGGCATCGACCCCGACGGTGACTCGGTGCAGCTCGTCGGCGTCGGCTCCAACCCCGACAAGGGGTCCGTGAGCGACGTCTCCTCCGACTCGCTCACCTACGAGGCCGGTGACTACTCCGCGGGGACGGACGAGTTCACCTACACCGTCGTCGACGCCCTCGGAGCACGTGCGACCGGCACCGTCCGGGTCGGCATCGCGCCCCGTGCCGAGCAGGCGTCCAACCCCGTGGCCGAGGCCGACCACGTCACCATCCGCCCCGGTGGGTCCGTGACGGTCCGGGTCCTCCAGAACGACTCCGATCCGGAGGGCGGCCAGCTCACCGTCACGAAGGCCGAGCCGACCGACGACGCGGTGCGGGCCACGGTCCTCCGCGGCCAGCAGATCCGCGTCACACCGCCGAAGTCGGCCAGGAGCGGCGACTTCGCCGTGCTGTACACGGCGACGAACGAGAGCGGTGGGTCGAGCACGGCGTTCCTCACCGTGACCGTCGACGAGGACGCACAGCCGCTCCGACCCGAGGTCGACGACACCACGCTCGACCTGCAGGACATCATCCGGCGGCAGAGCGTCACCGTCGACGTCCTGAAGAACGTGTTCTTCGCCGAGGGCACCGCCGCCGACCTCACCGTCGGGGTCGTCGACGGCTACGGCGACACGGCCCGGCTCACGGACGACGAGCGCATCGTCGTCCGACTCACCGACGCGTCCCAGGTGATCCCGTTCTCGGTCGCCCGCAGGGACCGACCGGACATCGTCTCCTACGGCTTCATCAACGTGCCGGGCTTCGACGACGCCCTGCCGCAGATCGACCGCACCGCACCCGCGATCACCGTCAAGAGCGAGTCGACGGTCCGCATCCCGCTGTCGGACTACGTGGTCACCGCGAACGGCCGGACCGCGACGGTCACGGACGACGGCACGGTGAAGGCGACCCACGCGAACGGGCAGGACCTCGTCGTCGGCCCGTCGACGTTGCAGTTCACGTCCGCGAAGCTGTACTACGGCAACGCATCGATCTCGTTCGAGGTGACGGACGGCTCCACCGCGAACGGCGGGAAGGGCCGGACCGCGACGCTCGTGCTCCCGATCAAGGTGCTGCCGCGGTCCAACCAACCGCCGGCGTTCTCCGGCTCCGCCCTGGACATGCAGCCGGGGGAGTCCCGCACGGTCGACCTCGCGAAGCTCACGGACTACCCGTACCCGAAGGACCTCCCCGAGCTGCGCTACTCGGTCGTCAGCCAGCCGACGCAGGGCGTGTCCGCGAGCATCTCCGGGCAGCGCCTCACGGTGAAGGTCGCCGACAGCGCGAAGAAGGACACGACCTCGTCGATCGGGGTCGGCGTCGCCGACGACGCGAACGCCGGGCGCGCCGGCACGATCGGCGTCACGGTCGTGGCGTCCACGAGGCCGCTCGTCCAACCCGGCGCCGACAAGAGCATCGCCAAGCGGGGTGCGACCACCTCCATCGACGTGCTCGCCAACGACCAGCCGACGAACCCGTTCCCGGGTGAGGCGCTGCGGGTCGTGAACATCCGCGGCCTCGGAGGCGGTCTGCCGGCCGGGGTCCGCGTGACCCCGAGCGCGGACAAGTCGCGGCTCCAGGTGCAGGTGTCGGACACCGCCGAGCCCGTCGACGCGCACCTGCAGTACCAGGTCGCCGACGCCACCGACGACCCCGACCGGTACGTGTGGGGCGACGTGACGATCTCGGTGCAGGACGTGCCGGACGCCCCGGGTGCGCCGACCCGCACGGGTTCGTACGACGGGGGCCAGGTCACGCTGACGTGGTCGACCCCGCAGGCGAACAACGCACCGATCACGGGCTACCGCGTCACCGGCTCGAACGGCGTCGCGAAGGACTGCGGGACGGCGACCGTCTGCCAGGTCACGGGCCTCGACCCGAAGGCGTCGTACCGGTTCGCGGTGATCGCGACCAACGCCGTCGGGGACAGTGCAGCGTCGGCGCAGTCCGTGCCGATGAGTGCCGACTACGTGCCTGCGCCACCGACGGGCATCACCGTGAAGCCGGACCAGTCGACCCCGGGCCGCTTGACCGTCAGCTGGAACGCCGTGCCCGCGCCCAACCGTGGCAGCGCGGTGGACGACTACGTCGTGACGGTCACCGGCACCGGGATCGACACGACGCGACACACCGGAACGGCGACCTCGGTGACCGTCGACGGCGCGACCGGTGGTTCGGACTACGACGTCACGGTGTCCGCGCACAACGACGCTGACCGGGACAACACCGTCGTGACGTGGAACGTGGGAACGGGATCCGGCACCGCCGTCGGGAACCCTGGGGCGCCGCCCATCACCTCGGCCGGCGGGTCGGCGGGTGGCCGGACCGTCGTCTCGGTCACCTTCTCGGACGCAGCGCCGAACGGCGGCCAGGTGACGACGTACACGCTCTACCGGCTCGCCGGCTCGAACTTCTCCTGCACCAGCCCGTCCGGCGACCAACTCGGGTCCCGGAGCACGGCGGGGACGCTGACGGACGACGACGCCCCGGACGGATCGAGCGCGTACTACGCAGTCGTGGCCACCAACTCGTACGGCTTCTGCTCCGCCTCGGTGACGAGCAAGTCCGTGGACTCCTACGTGACCCCCGGGACCCCGACCGGCGACGTCGGTGTGGCGAACGTCAACGGGACGGGCGGGACCTACACCGCGAACGCTGACGGACACTTCGACGTGACGGTGTCCAACCTCCGCGCGTCGGGTCGTGTCGACCACTTCGTGGTGACGCTGTCGGACGGGACGAGTCGACCTCTGCAGGGGACGTCGAGCGGCGTCACGCTGGCGCCCTCCCGGTACGGCTCTGCCCTCTCGGTCGCGGTCACCGCGTGCCGGACAGCCAGTGACGACCAGTACTGCGCCTCGGCGGCGAGCATCGGCACGGCGACACCGGTCGACGTGCGCCCCGGTGTGAGCGGCGCGAACAACGTCATCGGGGTGACGGCCCCGGCGAACAGCGGCGGGAGCCCGAGCTACGAGATCCAGGTGTGCACGCCCCGGGCCCTGCTCGGCGACAGCTGCACGAGCACCCATGACGACGGCCAGGGGAACCAGGTCCCGTGGAAGCCGGGCGACACCATCCCCGACGGCGACTACCCCGCCGTCCGGACCACGGTGACGTACGGAGCCGGCGACCCCGCGGCAGGGGCCTACGTCGATTCCACGTTCCGCGCACCGAAGTGATGACCAGGAGACAGCGCCCGCGGATCCCACACCCCAGTCCGGCAAGCGTGCCCAGCGCCGATCACGCCCTACGCTTCCGGGTAGCGCGCCCACGACCCACGACTCACCACCGAAGGAACGACCCCGCATGAGCATGACCCCGGAGCAGGCCACCTGGTTCGCCGACGCCGCCGGCCGCATCGTGACCAACGTCGAGCAGGTGCTCCTCGGGAAGACCTTCGTGATCCGCCTGGCGGTCACGGCGATGCTCAGCGAGGGCCACCTCCTGCTGGAAGACGTCCCCGGCACCGGCAAGACGAGCCTCGCCCGGGCACTCGCGCAGAGCGTGCAGGGCTCGACGAACCGCATCCAGTTCACCCCGGACCTGCTCCCGGGCGACATCACCGGGATCAGCGTCTACGACCAGCGCACCCAGGAGTTCGACTTCCACCGCGGCCCGGTGTTCTCGAACATCGTGCTCGCCGACGAGATCAACCGCGCGAGCCCGAAGACGCAGTCCGCGTTGCTCGAGGCGATGGAGGAGTCCGCGGTCACCGTCGACGGGGTCAACCACCGGCTCGCCGCTCCGTTCATGGTCATCGCGACGCAGAACCCGGTGGAGCAGGCGGGGACCTACCGCCTGCCGGAGGCGCAGCTCGACCGCTTCCTCATGAAGGCGTCGATCGGCTACCCGGACCACGCCGCGACGGTCAAGATCCTCGAGACGTCCTCCGCTCCGTCGCAGTCGGTGCCGCTCGCGAGCGTCGTCCCCGCCGCGACGATCACCGAGATGGCCGCGCTGGCCCGGACGGTGCACGTCGACGCGGTGATCGCGGACTACGTCGCGCGCCTGGTCGACGCGACGCGGTCGGCGAGCGAGGTCCGCCTGGGCGTCAGCGTGCGCGGAGCGATGGCGCTCATGCGGGCGTCGCGCGTGTTCGCGGCCCTGAGCGGTCGGCACTACGTCACGCCCGACGACGTGAAGGCGCTGGCGGTCCCGGTGCTCGCGCACCGGCTCGTGCTCGACGCGGAGGCCGAGTTCGACGGGGTGAGCGCCACCGCCGTCGTGTCGCAGCTCCTTGTGGAGACCCCGCCGCCCGCCGACCGGGTCACGTCGTGACGGAGCGCCGGCCCGTCTCGACGCGCTCGCGTCGCCCGTCCTCGACGCGATCGCGTCGCGGGGCGAGCACGTCCGAGCGCACCGGGACGGTCGCCGGCCTCACGAACGTGCGGACCCGCCTCGTCGGGGACCGGGAGGGCGTCGCAGCCGACGCGGTCGTCGGCGTGGTCCGCCTCTGGGCAACGGCCTGGAGGCTCGTCAGACGTACCTGGGGAGAGGTCTCGTCCGTGGTCACCGGCCTGGGATGGACGGTGGCGGCCCTCACGCTCGTCGCGTTCGTGACGGGGTACCGCCTGGGTCTGCGCGAGGTCGTCGTCGTCGGCTTCGCCGGAGCGCTCCTCGTCGTCGTCGCCGCCGTCGCGCTCATCGGGCGTTCGCGACTCGTGATCCGCATGCGGTTGCCGCAGCACCGCGTCGCGGTCGGGGACCCGGCAGGGGTCGTGGTGTCCGCGGAGAACCCCGGTCGCCTCCCGTCGGTCCCGACGACGGTCGAGGTGCCGGTCGGCGCCGGGTTGGTCGACGTGGCGATCCCCGCGGTCCCGGCGAAGGGCTCGTTCGAGCGCGAGGTCCCGGTCCCGACCACCCGTCGCGGCGTGCTCGACGTCGGGCCGGTCACCGGCGTGCGGGCAGACCCGGTCGGGCTGGTCCGGCGGGAGATCGTCTGGACCGAGCGGGAACAGGTCATCGTGCACCCGCGGACGATCGCCATCCCGTCGACGAGCACCGGCCTGGTGCGCGACCTCGAGGGTCAGGCGACGACCGACCTCTCGCCGGCCGACATCGCGTTCCACGCGATCCGGGAGTACATGCCCGGGGACGACCCGCGCACGATCCACTGGAAGTCCACCGCGAAGTCGGGCGCACTCATGGTGCGGCAGTTCGAGGACACCCGGCGGTCGCACCTCGTGGTCGCACTCGGCGTGTCCCGTGCGGAGTTCGCGGACGGCGACGAGTTCGAGCTCGCCGTGAGCGCCGCCGCCTCGCTCGGCACCCGGGCGATCCGCGACGGCCGGGACGTCACGGTGGTCGTGTCCGAGCGCACCCCCGAGTTCGCGCGACGCCCGGTGTACGCGGTCCACCCGCTGCCGACGGTGACGCCGACGCGGCTGCTCGACGACTTCGCCCGCGTCGGGCTGGCCGACGCCTGCCTGCCGATCGCCGAGGTGTCCCGGATCGTCGGGAACGACACCGCCGGGATCTCCGTGGCGTTCCTGGTGGTCGGCTCCACCGTCGAGCTGCCCGCGCTCCGGCTCGCGGCGACGCGGTTCCCGGTCGGCGTCGAGGTCGTCGCGGTCATCTGCGAGCCCGAAGCGCAGCCGCGGTTCCTGCGGGTCGCCGGACTCACCGTGATGACGATCGGCTACCTCGACGACCTGCGCCACGCGCTCCACCGATCGGCCGCGGCATGAGCGCGCCCGTCGCACCCGCGCCGACCACGCGGGGTCGTCGGTCCGACCGGCGCCGTGCGCGTCGGGTCTCGGCCGTGCGGCTCGTCGGCGGGACGCTCGTCGTGTGGCTGCTCGTCGCGGTCGCGAGCACCTCGTGGTGGCCGGTGTACCGGGACGACGCGATGTTCGTGGCCGCCGCGACCGCCATGCTCGCAGGCTCGGTCGTGGCGCTCCTCGGCGCCGTGTACCGGTTGTCCTCGCCCGTGGTCGGCATCGCGACGGTCGCGGCCTTCGCGCTGACCGGGGTCCCCGCGGCCGTCCCCGGGTCCGCGAACGGGCTCCTGCCGACGGGCGGCGGACTGCTCGACCTGTTCGCCGGGGTGGCCCTCGGCTGGAAGCAGCTGGTGACGATCAGCCTGCCGGTCGGTGCCTACGAGGCCCTGCTCGTCCCGTACTTCGTCACCGTCCTCCTCGTGACGGTGACCGGCGTGAGCGTGGCGACCCGCGCCTCCCGGCAGGAACTCGGCGCGATCGCGCCGCTCGTCCTGTTCGTGGTCGGGGTCGTGGTGGGGCCGAGCCGCCTGGACACCTCGATCGTGACCGCCGTCGCCCTGGCCGGCATCGCCCTGGTCTGGGCGCTGACCGCGCGGCACGCGCGCCGGGCGGTCGCGGTCGCGTCGACCATCGGCACGCGCGTCCCGCTGGCGCGCTCGGTCCTGCGCCCTGCGCTGGTCGGGACGGGCACGATCGTCGCCGCGGCGGTCGTCGCGACGGGCCTCGGTCTCGTCGCACCACCGTCCGTCGGGCGCACCGTGGCACGGACGGACGTCGTGAAGCCCTTCGACCCGCGGGACTACGTGAGCCCGCTCAGCGGCTTCCGTGCCTACGAGGAGTCGGACGCGGCCGACGCGGCACAGCTGCGGGTGACCGGGTTGCCGGCGGACGGGTTCGTCCGCATCGCCACCCTCGACAGCTACGACGGGGTCGTCTACCGCGTCGGCGGCTCGGACGGGGCGTCCGCGTCGGGGACCTTCGAACGGGTCCCGACCTCGGTCGACGTCCGAGGGGTCCGGGGGACGACGGTGCGCGTCGGCGTCACCGTCGAGGAGTACTCGGGCGTCTGGCTGCCGACCGTGGGCGATCTGGAACGCGTATCGTTCTCCGGACGCGGCGCCGATCGGCAGCGCTCCGCGTTCTTCTACAACGCGTCGACCGGTACCGGCGCGGTCGTCGGCGGGGTGGGACGGGGCACGACGTACGACCTCACCGCGGTCGTCCCCGACCGACCGACGGAGCGGCAGCTCGCCGCGGCGCGGCCGGGATCCGCCGCGGTCCCGACCCCGCAGGGCGTGCCGGACGCCGTGCGTGACACCCTCGACGCCTACACCGACGGCGAGGGCTCCGACGGCGCGAAACTCGTCGCGATGCTGCAGCAGCTCAAGCGCACCGGCTACGTGAGCCACGGCGTCGGGGACGACCGGGCGAGTCGGTCCGGGCACGGTGCCGACCGGATCACGGAGCTCCTCACCTCCCCGCTGATGGTCGGAGACCAGGAGCAGTACGCGGTGGCCGCGGCCCTCATGGCGGAGCAGCTCGGGTTCCCGACGCGCGTCGTGCTCGGGTTCGCCGAGGGCGGCGACGCGGGCGGCGGTCCGACGACGGGCGGCGGGACGACGACGTTCCGAGGATCCGACGTCACCGCGCGGATCGAGGTCGACACCGCCCAGTGGGGCTGGGTCATGCTGAACCCGAACCCGACGGTGCGCGAGATCCCGGACGCGCAGCAGGAGACGCCGAAGCCCGTCACCCGACCGGAGACCGTCGTCCCGCCGCCCCCTGCCGACCAGCAGGAACAGGACCAGCAGACGCCGCCGCAGAGCGACCGCGACACGCCGCCGGTGCAGCCGCTGTGGTTGCAGGTCCTGCTCGCCGTGCTGCCGTGGGTGCTCGGCGTCCTCGGCGTCGCAGCGTTGGTGCTGCTGCCGTTCGGCGTCGTGGTGCTGCTCAAGCGGCTTCGTCGTCGCCGTCGGCGGCGTGCACCGACACCGCGCGCCAGGATCGTCGGCGCGTGGGACGAGTACCGCGACGCCCTGCTCGACCGTGGGCACGACGTCTCGACGTCAGCGACGCGGCGGGAGAGCGTCCGCGGAGCACCGGGGGAGGGCGGCCCCGGCCTGGCCGCACTCGCGGACCGTGCGGTCTTCGGACCGAGCGACGTCGACGGGCCGACGGCTGATCGGATGTGGTCGGCGACGGCCGAGGCGATCGCGACGCTCCGGCACGGACGCACCCGTCGGGAACGGTTCCGCGCTGCGGTGTCCCTCCGGTCCCTCCGGGTCGGTGGAGCAGTGCGAGCAGCGCGGTCGGGCGCGGTGGCTGCGATCCGCCCGCAGGGTGGTCGGAGTGCACGTGACTACGATGGCCGGAGGCCGATGGGACCTCGTGGACGTCAGCGCGGGGGTGGTCGGCCGAGTGAGGACAGAGGCACCACGTGATCAGATGCGAACACTGCGGCTCGGCGCTCCCGGACGGAGCGATCTTCTGCGGTGAGTGCGGACGTGCGGTGACGGCGACGGCGAACCGACGCCCCGCAGCGACCGCCCCGGTCGAACAGGCACCACCGCCGCCGCTCCTCCAGCCCGACGTGCACGGGCGCCGGCCGGACCCCGCCACCGACGCGTGGCTGCCCGAAGCGACCCTCGACCCGGCCACGCGCGCGTGGCTCAGCGGATCGGACCGTGACGACGCGCAGCGTCCGGCGTCGAGCGCTGCCCGCGGCCGGGAAGACGCTGCCCCGCGTCCCGCGCACGAGCACGGCTCGGGATCCGGGCAGTGGACCCCGCCCGCCGTCGACGCCGGCGTGGGTGAGCCGCCGCTCGACCCGGATGCGTTCGCGCCCGGTGCCGCGACCGCCCCCGGAGAGGACGACCCCGAGGTGACCCGGGTCGCCGAGCGATCGGGACGGCGTCCGGGGAACGGCCCCGCTTCGGGTGCTGCTCCGGTCGCCACGGGCGCGGGCGGGCCCGGAACGGCCGCCGACCCGGTCGCCGAGCAACCGTCGGAGCAGCCCGCACGGCAGGGGTCACCGTCGTGGTCGGCCGCGCCGACGTGGCAGCCACCAGCGCCTGAGTCCCAGCCCGCTGCACCGTCGACGCCGTCGTGGTGGATCGGTCGGTCGACGCCGGTCGTGGACGACGCCGAGGCGGCAGCGTCCGGCTCCGCACCGGCCGGTGCCGGACAGGGCGCGACCGCACCGGGCGCCGCCGCACCGTCCTCCGCCGTGGAGTCGCCGGTGCACGACGTCGCCGGTGCGTCCGACGGAGGGGCCGCGGTCCCTCCGTCGGGTGTCGGACACGATCCCGCGGAGGGCGTCCCGTCGCCGCCGCAGCCCGGTGACACCGCCGTCGTCGAACCGCTGGTGGACCGGCGACCCGCGCCGCAACGACCCGCCCCCCTGGTGACACCCGGCGCGGCCGGGGCGACCTGCCACGTCTGCGGGCACGCGCTCGAACCCGACGACATCTTCTGCAACGAGTGTGGCGCCGTGCGTCCGGCCGTCACTGCCGCGTTCACGGGACCGATCGTGCCGCTGCCCGTGGCGCGACCCGACTGGGCCGCCGTCCACGACGACGAGAGCGCTGACGACGACGGCGACGGGAGCGCTGCCGGAGACGGGCGCGCCGCCGACGGCGACGGACGGGCTGCCGACGACGAGAGCGCTGTCGGCGAGGGAGGCGCTGCTGACGACGGACGCGCTACCGGCCTCGGCGGGCGCGCCGTGGACGACGCACGCGAGGGAGAGGACGTCGGCGGGGCCCCTGCCGGCATCGACGGCGAGAGCGACGGCGTCGCCGCACGAGGCGCCGCCGGGTCCGCCGACGACGGCAGCACGACCCCGGCGGACGTCGATCGCGCGGCCGCCCCGGGCGAGCCCTCCGAGATCGGCGCTCCGTTCGGCGGCGATCCCGAGGGCACCGGGAGCGACGCGACGCACGCCTCGGTTGCCGGGCAGGGTGAGCAGCCCGTGTCCGCGGCGGGGGACGACCCCCTCGACGCCGAGGCCGCGCAGGCACCCGACGACCAGCTCTTCCGCGCAGCGGTCCGTCCCCGCGGGCTCCACGCGGCACCGGCGCCCGACGCAGCCGGTGGGGACGGACCCGTCGATCCGAGCGCGTCCACCCCGGAGCCCGGTCCGGGTCGGGAGCTCGGGTCGGCTCCCACCTCCGCTCCGGCACCGCGGGCTGCGCCACTGCCACCGATCCCCGGGCGGTCGGAGCCGGCAACGGCACCCGGGTCGGCAACGACTCCCGGGTCGGCGCCGATCCCCGGGTCGACGACGAACACCGGCGCGGTCGCACCGCTTCGTCGACCGGCCGATCCGGCGAGCGCGGGAGCCGGGGCCGACGACGGGGAAGCCCCCGACGAGGAGGCGCCCGACGTCGAGGAGACCCGGATCGTCTCGAACACGCCGACGCACGCACCGTTCGTGCTCCACTTCAGCACGGGCGAACGGTTCGGCGTCCACGGCACCGGACTGCTCGGTCGGCTCCCACGCCCACAGCCCGGTGAGCGGTTCGACGACCTGTTGACGATCCACGACCCGGGCAAGTCCGTGTCGAAGACGCACCTCGAACTCGGCCGGGACGGCGGGGACCTGTGGGTCTCGGACCGCTTCTCGGGCAACGGGACGGTCGTGCGCCACATCGACGGATCGATCCGTCGGTGCGAGCCCGGTCGTCGGTACCGCGTCGAGCGTGGCGCCCGCGTCGACATCGGGGAACAGTTCTTCCTCGTTCAGTAAACGGCTCCTGCACGACCCGCTCTCCGTCGATCGCTGTCCACAGGGAGCGGGTCGAGTCGTCGCCCTCGCCGCCGCACCGGTGCAATGGGGGCGTGGACATCCTCGGTGCTCGGACCGCGCTCGTCGGCGCAGCCGTCGGGCTGCTCGCGCTCGGGCTGCTCGCCCCGACGACGGGGACCGCTCGTGGGGTGGCGATCGTGGCCTCACTCGTCTGCGCCGTGACGGACCGCGTCCTCGTCCGTGGAGCCGCTCGACGCGGGCAGCCGGCCGACATCCGGGACGCGGCCGGCATCCGGGACGCGGCTGACACCGCGTGCGCCGGCCGCGTTGAACCGGCGGGCCGCGTCGAGCCAGCGGGTCGCGGCGAGCCGGCGGGTCGCGGCGAGCCGGCGGGTCGCGCCGCTCCGGCGGGTCGCGTCGAGCCGGCGGGTCGCGTCGAGCCGGCAGGTCGCGTCGGACCAGCAGGCCGCGCCGCTCCGGCAGGCTCGGGCGCCCTCGACGATCCGCCGGCCCTGCGGATCCCCTCGGGGGCGACCGCCCCAGCAGACACGACGGGCACGGCAGACCCGGCGGTCGGCGCTCCCTCGGCGGATGCGCTCGGTGCGCTGCTCATCGGCCACACCCTGCTGGACGGCCGCCCGCTGAGCACGGATGCCGTGCACCTCGTCGTCGTGGGCCGCGGCGTCCTCGCTCGGGCGGTGTTCGACGCATTGGCCGAGCAGTGTCGTGCCCTCGCTCCCGACTGCCGTCACACGGACGGACTCCCCGACGACTGCACCCCACCACCGGACGGCATCGCGATCGTCGTCTGCGCCCCGAGAGACTCGACGCCACGGCGCACCCTCGTGCTCGTGCCCGAACACGGCTCGGCGCCGCGTCGGTCGGACCTCGTCATCACCGTGGGCGGCGCCGGGTGCAGCGTTCGCGCCACGACCGGCCCGTCGACGCCCGTCCTGCCGCTCCTGCCCGTCGTCGACCCGCCCGGGACGTCGCACGCGGGCGGACCAGGACGGTGGACGACGCCGGAGGTCGTCGGCGCGCGGGCTCCACGCCCCGACGCGGTCGACCTCAGCGCAGACCGGCCCCCACCCGGACGGTCCCGACGGGGACGCCTCCGCCGAGCACGCGCTCGCCGGTTGCCGCCATGACGCTCTCGACGCCTTCGGAGCCGACGAGGCCGTTGCGCTCGAGCAGCGTGAGGGCCGCGAGCGTCCCCGCACGCTGCGCCCCGTCAAGGGTCTTCACGGCGACGGCCGCGCCGCCGGGCAGCCCCATCACCATCACGCCCTCCGCGCCGAGCTTCGCGAGCACGCCGAGCTGCTCGATCGTCACGGTGTTCGCCCGACCGACCCCGTCGATCGCCCACGGGTGCGCGAGCACCGCGTCGGTGAGCGCCGCGGCGTCGTCGTCGGCCCGGGCGACGACGCCCGCGAAACCGCGCGCGAGGCCCGTGAGCGTCAGGGGGAAGACGGGCGCGCCGCAGCCGTCGACGCCGACGAGGTCGACCTGCTCCGACGTGTACTCCTCGACCGTCGACCGGACGGAGCGCTGCATTGGGTGCTCGGCGTCCAGGTAGGTCTGTTCGTCCCACCCGTTCACCCGACAGGCTGCCAGCATCGCGGCGTGCTTGCCGGAGCAGTTCATCGTGAGCCGCCGCGGCTGGTCCATCGTGCGGCCGGTCGCGCGGTCGTAGGGCATGTCCGGCGGGCAGCCGAGGTCGCCCTCGACGTGGTCGAACGACTCGAGCATGTGCTGCACCACGGCCTGGTGCGCGACGGTCCCGGCGTGGCTCGCGGTGGAGAGGACGAGCTCCTCGTCCGAGAACGTCGCACCGGACCGTCGCACGGCGATGGCCTGGAACGGCTTCATGGTGGAGCGCGGGTAGATGCTCGCGGCGACGTCGCCCACGGCGTCGATGACGGAGCCGTCGGTGCCGACCACCACGCCGGCGCCGACGTGGCGGCTCTCGTCGAAGCCGTTCCGTTCGAGGACGGCGAGTTCGACGGATCCGTCGGCGGTGAGAGGATGGCGCTGCGTCATGCCGCCATGCTAGAGCGGTCGGACGACGAGGCCGACGCGGCCCGGCCGACACGACCGACGCCGTCCGGCGGCGGCGACCAGCGCACCCGGCGGGCAAGACCGACGCGGCCCGGCGGCGGCGACCAGCGCACCGGGCGGGCAAGACCGACGCGGCCCGGCGGGCAAGACCGACGCGGCCCGGCCCGACCAGCGATACCGACGAGAACGACGAGGTGCCCGAATGTCCGACCACTCCTACGAGGTGTCCGTCCGCTGGACCGGCGACCGCGGCTCCGGGACCAGCGGCTACCGCGACTACGGCCGCGACCACGTCGTCTCGGCGGCGGGCAAGCACGACCTGTCCGGCTCGGCCGACCCCACCTTCCGCGGCGACCGGGACCGCTGGAACCCCGAGGAGCTCCTCGTGGCCGCCCTCGCCCAGTGCCACATGCTGAGCTACCTGCACGTCGCGGTCCAGAACGGCTTCACCGTCGTCGACTACGAGGACCGAGCCACTGCGAGCCTCAACCTGAACCGCGACGGTTCGGGAGAGCTCACCGAGACGACCCTGCACCCGGTCGTGACCATCCGCGAAGCCGACCGTGTCGACGACGCCCGCGCCGCCCACGCCGAGGCGAACCGCCTGTGCTTCATCGCGCGCTCGGTCGCGTTCCCGGTGCACCACGAGCCGGAGATCCGGGTGCTCGCAGGGGAATCATCGGCGAGTGCGGCAGACTAAGGTCCCGTGAAGCGTTCCCGCCTGCTCCCGATCGCCCTGGTCCCCGCCGTCGTGCTGGGACTCGCCGCCTGCTCCGGCACCGGCTCGGGGGGCGCCTCCTCGTCCCCGAGTGCGACGTCGAGCGCGAGCGCCAGCGCCGCAGCGATCACCTCCTGCCCGGACCCGGGCAAGGCGTCCGACTCGGTGCGGGTCTCCGGAGCGGTCGCCGGCAAGACGGCCCCGAAGGTGTCGTTCGCGAAGGGTCTGAGCGCCTCCGAGCCCCAGGCGACGGTCGCCGTGAAGGGCTCGGGTGCGTCGCTGAAGTCGGGTGACTACGCCCAGGTGTCGTACAGCGTGTACCAGGCGAAGGACGCGTCGAAGCTCGGCAGCGTCGGCTTCGACACCGGCAACCCGCAGGCGCTCTCCGTGGGCGGCAGCGGCTTCGGTGCGATCCTCGCGTGCGCCCGGGTCGGTGAGCGCGTCGTCGCCGTCGGCCAGTCGTCCGCGATCGGGTTCAACACCGGTGGCGAGGTCGTCGTCGTCGCGGACATCGTCTCCAAGATCCCGACCAAGGCCACCGGCACGCCGCAGGAGCAGGACCCGGCGCTCCCGACCGTGCAGGACAAGGCGGACGGTGAGCCCGAGATCACGATCCCCTCGGGCGTGAAGACCCCGACCAAGACCGAGGTCGAGGTCCTCAAGCAGGGCGACGGTCAGACGATCGCGGACGGCGACACCGCCCTCGTGCAGTACAAGGGCGTCACGCTGAACGACGGTAAGGAGTTCGACTCGTCGTGGTCGAAGGGCGTCCCGACGACGTTCACGGTCTCCGAAGGACAGCTCATCAAGGGCTTCGTCACCGGGCTGGTCGGGCAGAAGGTCGGATCGCAGGTCCTCATCGTCACGACGGCCACGGACGCCTACGGCGCGAACCCGCCCGAGGGCTCCGGCATCCCGGCGAACGCGCCCCTCGTGTTCGTCGTCGACATCCTCGCCCTCGGCTGAGCGCCCGACGTCCCGGCCCGACCGTGCACCACACCGACAACGACACCGAGCGTCCGGCCAAGCGCCGGATCGTCATCCTCGGCAGCACCGGCTCGATCGGCACGCAGGCGCTCGACGTCGTCGCCCGCAACCCCGACCGCTTCGAGGTCGTCGGCCTCACCGCCGGCAGCAATCGTGACCTCGTCGCCGAACAGGCCGCGCGGTTCGGTGTCCGGGAGACCGCCTTCGGCGCCGACGACTCGGAGCAGCTGGTCCGGAACGTCGCGGCGGACGTCGTCCTGAACGGCATCACCGGCTCGGTCGGCCTCGGCCCGACGCTCGCCGCCCTCGAGTCCGGCGCCACGCTCGCCCTGGCCAACAAGGAGAGCCTGATCGTCGGCGGCCCGCTCGTGCAGGCCGCGGCGCGACCGGGGCAGATCGTGCCGGTCGACAGCGAGCACTCCGCGATCGCCCAGGCGCTCCGGTCCGGCTCGTCGGACGAGGTCCGGCGCCTGGTGCTCACCGCCAGCGGGGGTCCGTTCCGCGGCAGGACGCGCGACGAGCTCCGCGACGTCACGCCCGCGCAGGCCCTGGCGCACCCCACGTGGGACATGGGGCTCGTCGTCACGACGAACTCGGCGACGCTCGTGAACAAGGGCCTCGAGGTCATCGAGGCGCACCTGCTCTTCGACGTCCCCTACGACCGCATCGACGTCACGGTGCACGCGCAGTCGATCGTGCACTCGATGGTCGAGTTCGTCGACGGCTCGACGATCGCGCAGGCGTCCCCACCCGACATGCGGCTGCCGATCGCGCTCGGCCTGGCCTGGCCCGACCGCGTGCCCGGCGTCGGGGTGCCCCTCGACTGGACGACCGCGAGCACGTGGACGTTCGAACCCCTCGACGCGGACGCCTTCGGCGCGGTCGCGCTCGCGAAGCGGGTCGGCGAGGCCGGCGGCACGTTCCCCGCCGTGTTCAACGCCGCGAACGAGCAGGCCGTCGCCGCGTTCCACGCGGGCGCGATCGGCTTCCTCGACATCGTCGACACCGTCGAACGGATCGTCGACGAGCACACGATGGGGGAGCCCTCCCTCGAGGGCGTCCTGTCAGCGGAGCGCTGGGCGCGCACCGCGGCGGACCGCGCGCTGTCGCGCTGACCCGCACCCTGCCTCCCGTCCGTCGCCTGGTCGCCACGTGACGGACGGGAGGCCCGGATCACCTCTCAGACGGCGCTCGGCTCCGTCATGGGCAGCGTCCCGTACCCTTTCCCGGTGACCGTCGAATCCGTCCTGCTCTTCGTCCTCGGCGTGGTCGTCTTCATCGTCGGCCTGCTGGTCTCGATCGGACTCCACGAGCTCGGACACCTGTCGTTCGCGAAGCTCTTCAACGTGAAGGTGACGCAGTACTCGCTCGGCTTCGGCAAGGCGATCTGGTCGTTCCGACGCGGCGAGACCGAGTACGGCATCCGGCCGATCCTGCTCGGCGGCTACATCTCGATGGTCGGCATGCTCAAGCCGCGGGCGTCGGGCAAGCCGAACGCGATCACGAACACCGGCATGTACGGCGCCTTCGTGCAGGACGCGCGGCAGGCGAGCGCCGAACAGATCGCGGACTCCGGCGGCGACGACTCCCGCGCGTTCTACCGGCTGACGCCGTGGAAGCGGATCATCGTCATGGTCGCCGGGCCCGCGATGAACCTCGTCATCGGCATCGTGCTCTTCGGCGTGCTGCTGTGCGGGTTCGGCGCCCCCACCACGACGTTCACGTCGAGCGTCGGCTGCGTGCTGCCGAACAGCCAGACCACGACCTGCTCGTCGGGCGACGCGGTCTCCCCGGCGAAGGAGGCCGGCATCCGGTCGGGTGACGTCGTGCTCTCCGTGGACGGTACGGCGAACCCGACCATCGCCGAGGTCTCGACGGCCTTCCAGCAGAGCGCCGGCGAGCGGGTGACCGTGGTGGTCGAGCGCGACGGGGCGCGGAAGACGCTCGAGATCACCCCGGTCGAGGCCACCCGCGACGTCTACCTGTCCGACGGCTCGACGGCGAAGAACGCGGACGGCACGACGAAGACGCAGCAGGTCGGCGTGGTCGGGGTCAGCATCGGGCAGTCGCTCGTGCGGCAGTCGCCCGCGGCCGTCCTCCCCGCGACGGGTGCCCAGATCTCGGCGTCCGCGCACCTCATCATCGACCTGCCGCAGCGGCTCGTGGCGGTCTGGAACGCGGCGTTCGGATCGCAGGCCCGGTCGCAGGACAGCCCGGTCTCCGTGGTCGGCGTGGGCCGCGCGATCGGCGAGGTCTCGTCGATGTCGGGCGTGCCGGTCGTCGACAAGGCCTACACGATCGTCGGTCTGCTCGCCTCGCTGAACATCGGGCTGTTCGTGCTCAACATGGTGCCGCTCCTGCCGCTCGACGGCGGGCACATCGCGGGGGCGCTGTGGGAGGCCGTGAAGCGCCGGTCGTTCACGCTCGTCGGCAAGCCGGACCCGGGGCCGATCGACCTCGCGAAGACGATGCCGCTCACCATGCTGGTCGTCGTGCTGCTCGCGGGCATGAGCGCGTTGCTCATCTACGCCGACATCGTGCGGCCCGTGAACCTGTTCGGGTAGCCCGACGCGCACTACGCTCGGCGCATGAGCACAGCGCCCATGCCCCCGGCCGCGGACCCACGGACGTCCGCCCCCGGGACACCCGGAGTCCGGACGGTCGAACGCCAGGGGACCGACGTGATCGCCGAGGCCGACCGGAAGGGCACCCCGCGCGGGCTGTTCTGGCCGTGGTTCGCCGCGAACGTGTCGGTGCTCGGGCTGAGCTACGGCTCGTTCGTGCTCGGGTTCGGGATCTCGTTCTGGCAGGCCACCGCGGTCACCGTCGTCGGCGTCGTGTTCTCGTTCCTGCTGTGCGGGGTCGTCGCCATCGCGGGCAAGCGGGGCTCCGCGCCGACGATGGTGCTCAGCCGCGCGGCGTTCGGGGTCCGGGGCAACCGGCTGCCGGCGTTCCTCAGCTGGGTGTTGACGGTCGGGTGGGAGACCGCGCTGGCCGCGCTCGCGGTGCTGGCGACGTCCACGGTCTTCCGTGAGCTCGGGTGGGACGGCGGCGTCCTCACGAAGCTCGTCGCGCTCGTCGTGGTCGCGGCGCTCGTCGTCGGTGCCGGCATCGCGGGCTTCGACGTGATCATGCGACTGCAGACGTGGATCACCGTGGTCACCGCCGTGCTGACGGTCGTCTACGTCGTCCTGGCGGTGCCGTCGGTGGACTTCGGCCGGATCGCCGCGCTGCCGTCGGGGAGCGCCCAGAACGTGGTCGGGGCGCTCGTCCTCGTGATGACCGGGTTCGGTCTCGGCTGGGTGAACGCCGCCGCCGACTACTCCCGCTACCTGCCGCGGTCCTCGTCGACGGCAGGCGTCGTCGGCTGGACGACCTTCGGCGGCGCGCTCGCCCCCGCGGTGCTCGTCGTGATCGGCGTCCTGCTCGCCGGGTCGTCGAC
Source organism: uncultured Curtobacterium sp. (assembly GCA_913778205.1). GTDB lineage: Bacteria > Actinomycetota > Actinomycetes > Actinomycetales > Microbacteriaceae > Curtobacterium. The sequence goes on along the minus strand of CAJYUW010000048.1, from coordinate 4,424 downwards.
GGAGCTGAACGGGGCGATCGGCGCCGACCCGATCGGTGCGCTCACGACGATCCTGCCGGTGTGGTTCCTCGTCCCGTTCGCCCTCGTCGCGATCCTCGGGCTCGTCGGCGGCGCGGTGCTCGACATCTACTCGTCCGGACTCGCCCTGCTCAGCGCGGGCGTGCCGATCCCGCGGCCGGTCGCCGCCGGGGTCGACGGGGTGTTCATGGTCGCCGGGGCCGTCTCCGTCGTCTTCTTCGCACCGGACTTCATCGGACCGTTCCAGTCGTTCCTGATCACCCTCGGCGTGCCGATCGCCGCGTGGGCCGGGGTCTTCGTCGCGGACGTCCTGCTCCGCCGTCGTGACTACGCCGAACGCGAGCTCGACGACCGGCAGGGTCGGTACGGAGACGTGCGCTGGATCGCGATCGCCCTGGTCGTCGTCGGCACCGTGCTCGGCTGGGGGCTCGTCACGAACACGTCGGGTGTGCCCGCCTGGCTGAACTGGCAGGGGTACCTGCTCGGTCCGGTCGGGCTCGGCGGTCGGACCGGCGCCTGGGCGTACGCGAACCTGGGCGTGCTCGTCGCACTCCTCGTCGGGTTCCTCGGCACGTTGCTCCTGTCCGCCCGCACCGTCCGTCACCAGGAGGGGCTCCCCGGGTCCCACGCGGAGACGCGCCCCGGGGCGCAGGGGGAGACGCTCGCGTGACGCTGTCGGAGGACGCCTGGCTCGTCGTCGTCGACATGCAGGAGGTCTTCACCGGCGACAGCCCCTGGGCGGCGCCGCGGTACGCCCACGCGGGCATGGCGATCGAGCACCTCCTGCCCCGGTTCACCGGCCGCACGGTGTTCACCCGGTTCGTCGCGCCCGGGCATCCCGAGGGTGCGTGGGAGCCGTACTACCGCGACTGGCCGTTCGCACTCGTGCCCGACGACGACCCCGTGTACGCACTGACGGAGCCGTTCGCGTCCGCCTCGGCCGACCGACGCGACCCCGTCGTGACCGAGCCGACCTTCGGCAAGTGGGGGACGGGCCTCCAGGCCGTCGTCGGCGACCACCCGCACCTGGTGCTGGTCGGCGTCTCGACCGACTGCTGCGTCCTGTCGACCGCGCTCGCCGCTGCCGACGCCGGCGCGACCGTCACGGTCGTCGCGGACGCCTGCGCCGGTGCGAGCGACGAGGACCACGACCGGGCACTCGCGGCGATGCGGCTCTACGCCCCGCTCGTCACGGTGGTCGACTCCGCGAACGACCTGTGAACGGGACGGGCGCCGCCGGACCCACCGCGTAGAGTGACCAGCGTGCCAGCAGTGAACCTCGGTCTGCCGAAAGTCCCCGAAACCCTGAGCCCGCGTCGGAAGTCGCGGCAGATCCGGGTCGGCAAGGTCCTCGTGGGCGGTGACGCGCCGGTCTCCGTGCAGTCGATGACGACCACGCCCACCACGAACATCAACGCGACCCTGCAGCAGATCGCCGAGCTCACGGCGTCCGGCTGCGACATCGTGCGGGTCGCCGTGCCGAGCCAGGACGACGCCGACGCGCTGCCGATCATCGCGAAGAAGTCGCAGATCCCGGTCATCGCCGACATCCACTTCCAGCCGAAGTACGTCTTCCAGGCCATCGACGCCGGGTGTGCGGCCGTCCGCGTGAACCCGGGCAACATCCGCAAGTTCGACGACCAGGTCGGCGCGATCGCCAAGGCCGCGAAGGACGCCGGGGTCAGCTTGCGCATCGGCGTGAACGCGGGGTCGCTCGAGCCGAGCCTGCTGCAGAAGTACGGCAAGGCCACACCGGAGGCGCTCGTCGAGTCGGCGGTGTGGGAGGCCTCGCTGTTCGAGGAGCACGACTTCCACGACTTCAAGATCTCGGTCAAGCACAACGACCCGATCGTCATGGTGAAGGCCTACCGGCAGCTCGCCGCGGCGGGCGACTGGCCGCTGCACCTCGGCGTGACCGAGGCCGGTCCGGAGTTCCAGGGCACGATCAAGAGCGCCACGGCGTTCGGCATCCTGCTGGCCGAGGGCATCGGCGACACCATCCGGGTCTCGCTGTCCGCACCGCCCGTGCAGGAGGTCAAGGTCGGCCTGCAGATCCTGCAGTCGCTGAACCTCCGCGAGCGCAAGCTCGAGATCGTCTCGTGCCCGAGCTGCGGCCGGGCCCAGGTCGACGTCTACCAGCTCGCGAACGACGTCACGAAGGGGCTCGAGGGCATGACCGTGCCGCTGCGGGTCGCCGTGATGGGCTGCGTCGTGAACGGCCCGGGCGAGGCGCGTGAGGCCGACCTCGGCGTCGCGTCGGGCAACGGCAAGGGGCAGATCTTCGTCAAGGGCGAGGTCATCAAGACCGTCCCGGAGCGCGAGATCGTGCAGACCCTCATCGAGGAGGCGAACCGTATCGCCGACGAGATGGGGCCGGCAGCCGCGACCGGTTCCGTGCAGGTGATCACCGCGCCGTAGCGCGACCCGACGACGGACGGGAGGCACGTGGCGGATCCGCCCCGCGCCTCCCGTCCGTCATCCGGCCGGTGCCCGACCGCCGCGCCGCTAGGCTTGCCCCGTGGTCACACGGCTCTCCCATCTCTTCCTCCGCACGCTCCGCGACGACCCCTCCGACGCCGAGGTGACGAGCGCGAAGCTGCTCGTCCGCGCCGGGTACATCCGTCGCCAGGCCCCCGGCATCTTCGCCTGGCTGCCGCTCGGCCTCCGGGTCCGTGCCCGCATCGAGGGCATCATCCGCGACGAGATGGTCGCGGCGGGCGCGCAGGAGGTCCTGCTGCCGGCCCTCGCCCCGCGCGAGCCGTACGAGGCGACGAACCGCTGGACCGAGTACGGCGACGGCATCTTCCGCCTGAAGGACCGCAAGGACGCCGACTACCTCCTCGCGCCGACGCACGAGGAGCTCTTCGCCCTGCTCGTGAAGGACCTGTACTCGTCGTACAAGGACCTCCCCGTCACGCTCTTCCAGATCCAGGACAAGTACCGCGACGAGGCCCGCCCCCGCGCCGGACTCCTGCGCGGCCGCGAGTTCACGATGAAGGACGCGTACTCGTTCGACATCGACGACGCCGGACTCGACCGCAGCTACCAGACGATGCGGGACGCCTACGAGCGGATCTTCGCGCGGCTGGGCCTCGAGTACGCGATCGTCAAGGCCGACGCCGGCGCGATGGGCGGCTCGAAGTCCGAGGAGTTCCTGCACCCGATCGCCGTCGGCGAGGACACCTTCGTCCGGAGTGCCGGTGGCTACGCGGCCAACGTCGAGGCCTACGTCACCCCGGTGCCGGACGCGCTGCCGATCGAAGGACAGCCGGAGCCCGTGCCGCTGCCCGCCGCGGACACCCCGACGATCGACACCCTCGTGGCGCACGCGAACGAGGTCGCCCCGCGCGACGGTGCACCGTGGACCGCGGCCGACACGCTCAAGAACGTCGTGCTCGCCCTGACGCACCTCGACGGCACCCGCGAGGTCGTCGTCGTCGGCCTGCCCGGTGACCGCGAGGTCGACCTCAAGCGCGCCGAGGTGGCCTTCGCACCGGCCGAGGTCGAGGCCGCCGGAGACGACGACTTCCGGAAGCACCCCGGCGTCTTCGTCAAGGGCTACATCGGACCGCAGGTGCTCGGTGCCGACAGCCCGTCCGGCATCCGGTACTTCGTCGACCCCCGCGTGGTCGACGGCACCGCGTGGATCACCGGCGCGAACGAGCGCGGCGTGCACGTCTCCGGCCTCGTCATGGGCCGCGACTTCACCGCCGACGGCGTCGCCGAGGTGTCGGACGTCCGCGCCGGCGACCCCGCACCCGACGGTTCCGGTCCGCTCGAGACCGCCCGTGGCATGGAGATCGGCCACGTGTTCCAGCTCGGCCGGAAGTACGCCGAGGCCCTCGGACTCAAGGTGCAGGACGAGAACGGCAAGCTCGCCACGGTGACGATGGGCTCGTACGGCATCGGCGTCACGCGCATCCTCGCGATCCTCGCCGAGGCGCACAACGACGACAAGGGCCTGGTCTGGCCGAAGAACGTCGCGCCGTTCGACGTGCACGTCGTCGCGACGGGCAAGGACTCGGTCGCCTACGACCTCGCGGCCTCGATCGTGTCGTCGCTCGAGCAGGAGCGCTTCGAGGTCGTCTACGACGACCGTCCGAAGGTCTCGCCCGGTGTGAAGCTCCGCGACGCCGAGCTCCTCGGCATGCCGATCGTCGTCGTCGCCGGCCGGAACGCCGCCGACGGCGTCGTCGAGCTGTGGGACCGCCGCTCGGGTGAGCGCAGCGACGTCCCGGTGGCCGACCTGCTGGACGCGATCCGCGCGATCTAGCGGGTCGTGCCCGGAACCGGGCACGTGACGGACTGGAGGCGCGGTGCCACAGCTCGACGACGCCGTCGGCGGCGTTCCGGCCGGCGACGACGACGATCGGCATGCCGAGGAGCTCGGCGTCGCGGAGCTTCAC
>CAJYUW010000047.1 GCA_913778205.1 uncultured Curtobacterium sp. | reverse complement strand
CGTCGAGCGGTACGCGCTCGAGGACGCACTCGAGGCGTACCGGAAGCTGGAGGCGGGCGCGCTGTCCGGCCGCGCGGCCGTGGCGGCGCCGCCACGGGCCTCCCGTCCGTCCCGGAGCGCGTCAGCGCGTGAGCGTCGGCACCACGACCGCGCGGCCGGACAGCGCGCCCGCCTCCAGCTTCCGGTACGCCTCGAGTGCGTCCTCGAGCGCGTACCGCTCGACGTCGGGGACGATCTGACCAGCCCGGTACATCGCGACGACCTCGTGGAGGTCCTCGATGGTGCCCCAGTAGGTGTTCGTGATCGTGGACTCGTACGGGGTCGAGAAGAAGTTCCACTCGGTGGTCCCGCCGGCGATCCCGACCACGGTCAGCCGGCCGCCGACGGCCATCGACGCCTGTGCTGTCTGCACGGTCGGCGTCGCGCCGACGAAGTCGAAGGCGGCGTCGACCCCGCGGCCGCCGGTGAGCGCACGGATGGCGGCGGCCTGGTCCGGGCCACCGGGGACGATGACGGCGCCTCGGGCCGCGGCGCGGTCCATCGCGTCCTGCTTCGTGTCGGTCGCGATCACGGTCGCCCCGGTGAGGGCGGTCAGGATCTGCACGGCGATCTGTCCGAGCCCGCCGAGCCCGACGACGAGCGCGTACCGCCCGCCGCCCGCGAGGTTGGGCAGCGACGCCTTGATCGCGTGGTACGGCGTGAGGGCGGCGTCGCTGAGCGGTGCCGCGGCGACCGGATCGGCGTCGCCCAGCGGGACGAGGTTGCGCGCGGGCACGACGACGTACTCGGCCATGCCGCCGTCGCGTCCGAGCCCGATGCCCGCGTACGGATTGGTCGCGGCGTTCTCGCAGTAGGTGTCCTGACCCTTCGAGCAGTACGAGCAGTGCCCGCACCCGACCGGGCCGTAGACGAGGTACGCGTCCCCCGGTGTGAACCCGGACACCCCGTCGCCGACCGCCTCGACCCAGCCGGAGTTCTCGTGGCCGAGCACGAAGGCCGGGGCCTGGGCGCCGGGCTGCCCCTCCTGGAACTCCCGGTACACGGCGACGTCCGAGTGGCACGCCCCCGCGCCGGCGACCTTGAGCAGGACCTCCCCCGGACCGGGCTCGGGCTTCGGCACGTCCGTGAGGGACGGGAACGTCTGGTACTGCTCGAACACGACGGCACGCATGGCTGCTCCTGGTGGCTGACTCGTGGCTGATGGCTGACTCGTGGTCCGTCGACTCGGTCGTCGTGGCGTCAGGCGGGGGTGCGGCGTCGCGGTCGGACCGGGTCGATCCGGAAGTAACGCTACACCTGTTGCCCAACATCCCGGGGGTCGCTCTCCGGACGGACCTGCGTCTTCCCCGAGAGCCGGTTGCGAGAACGGTCGTTCTCCGATTGACTCGGCCTTGGCTCCGAACAGGAGCAGACGGTCCCGCACGGGGCCACCCCCACACGAAAGGAGCGGACATGCCCACGCGCACCGCACGCACCGCCTGGAACGGCGGCCTCAACGACGGTTCCGGCCAGGTCGAGCTGTCGAGCTCGAAGGTCGGCACCTACGACGTGTCCTTCCCGAAGCGCGCCGCCGACGACGCCGGGGGCACCACCAGCCCCGAGGAGCTCATCGCCGCCGCCCACTCCTCCTGCTACGCCATGCAGTTCTCGGCGATCCTCGGCGAGGCCGGCGGCACCGTCGAGGCCCTCGACGTCAAGGCGGACGTCTCGCTCGGCCCGGACTCGGCCGGCGGCTTCAAGCTCACCGGCATCGTCCTCACCGTCAGCGGCGAGGTCTCCGGCATCGACGAGGCGGCCTTCCTCAAGGCGGCCGACGAGGCGAAGGCGACCTGCCCGGTCTCGAAGGCGCTCACCGGCGTCGACATCGAACTGCACGCGACGTTCGAGCAGTAGTCGGTACCCCTGACGGCCGGGAGGCCCGTGGCGACCCCGCCACGGGCCTCCCCTCGGTCGTCGGGTAGCGTCGGCGCGGTGAGACGTCGTCGCTTCGCCACCCCCACCTGGCTCGCCCTCTGGGCGGGTCTCGCGGCCGCCGTCGCGGGCGTGACGATCTGGGCCTCCGCGCCGAGCGCGTCGTTCGGCTGGTTCGCGTACGCGCCGCTGGCCGGCGCGGTGTTCGATCCGGTGACCCACTCGTGGCAGCAGGTCGTGGGCCCGCTGCTCGCGGTGGTCGGCACGGTCGTCGCCGCCTTCGCGGCCGGACGTCTCAGCGTGCGCCGACGACGCTGACCGTCGCGGCCGTCGGCCGGGAGGCGTTCAGCGCACGTCCGGACTCGGTCCGACCGGCCTGGCACCATGGCGGGATGGCCGAGCAGTCCCTCCCCGGCGCGCCGAGGCCCGGCCGCCCACCGCGGCCCCGCGTGCGCAAGGTCGCCCAGCACGACCTCCGCGATGCCCGCGCCCGGTTGCGCGGCACGATCTACGAGGACGTCGCCCCCGACCGCCGCCCGCGCGAGCAGTACTCCCCGGTGCAGATCGTCGACTTCTGCCTCGACCTCGCCGAGGTCATGCTGGCCTCCGGCGCCGACACCAGGAGCGTCGAGACCGCCGTGGTCGCGGTGTCGACGAAGTGGAACCTCGCGCCGCTCGACCTGGACCTCACGGGCAGCTCGGTGACGATCCAGTACGCCCCCGCCGACGGTCCGGCGCTCGTGAAGTTCCGCACGGTGACGATCGACGGCTCGGACCTCGGACGGCTCTCCTGGGCGAACCAGATCGTGGACGACCTCGTGCACGGAACGCGGGACATGACCTCGGCCGTGAGCGCGCTCGTCGCCGTGCTGCGGATGCCGCCCCGGTGGCCGAACTGGCTCGCCGACGTCGGCCTCGCGATCCTCGGCACCTCCATCGCGGTGCAGGCCGGTGGCGGGTGGCGAGCCGGGGTCGGCGCGTTCGTGCTCATGATGGGGATCATCGTGTCCGGTCGGTGGCTGACCGGCCGGGGCTTCCCGCAGTTCTTCGTCTCCGGCGCGCAGGGTGCGGTGGCATCGGCGCTCGGGACCCTCGCGATCTCGGTCGGCGTCCTGCGTCCCGGCGGCGCCGCGACGATGGTCGCCGCCCTCGTGGTGCTCCTGTTGCCGCACGTCTCCCTCGTGACGTGGGCCCAGGACGCGATCTCGGGCTTCCGGGCGATGGCCGTCGCCCGGGCCTTCTCGATCCTGCTCGTGATCGCCGCGATCGTCGTCGGGGTCCCGGCCGGCATCGCGGTGACGCACTGGCTCAGGATCGAGGTCGACCCGTCCGGGATCGTGCTCGACCCGCTCCCGCTGTGGGCGTCCCTGTCGCTGACGGTCGTGTCCGCGGCGGCGAACTGCTTCGTGCAGCAGGCCAGCGCGCGGGTGATCCCGGTCGCGGTGCTGTTCTCCGTGACCGCCGGGGCGTCGCTCTGGGGGATGCGCCAACTCGGGCTGCCCCTGCTCGGCGCGACCTTCCTCGCGTCCGTGCTCCTCGGCGTGCTCGCGACCATCGCGGCCGCGCGGATGCGGACGGCGGTGGGGGCGATCGCGGTGCCGGCGTTCTGCGGCGCCCTGCTGCCCGGTGTCGCCGTGTCGAACGCGCTGCTCAACGTGATGAGCGGGTCGTCGACGTCCGCCCTCGACTTCGTGTCCGCCGTGACCGTCGCGCTCGCCATCGGCGCCGGTCTCGTGCTCGGCGGGCTCGTCGCGACCCCGGGCGCACGGCGGGCGCTCCGGCGGGCGCGCAAGGTGGTCGTGCACTCGGTGCACAGCGACACCACGGCGCTCCGCGTCATCCGCGACTCCGGCTACGACCCCGGCGACGGGAGCCGACCGCGCTGGTGACCGACGGGCCGCCCGAGCGCGGTCCGACCGGCTGCGGTCCGACCGGCCGCCCGACGGCGGTCGGTCGGCGCGCGACCGGTGAACGGCCGCTCGCGCGGCGGCGGATCGCTCAGATCTCCCAGCTGCCGGGGTCGCTCCACGTCGCGTGCTGCACCTGTGCCCGCGGCTGGTAGCGCTCCAGCCAGCCGGCCTCGAGCCGGGCCACGGCACGGTCGAACGCCTGCACGAGGTCCATGTCCGCGCGCAGGAGCGCCTGGAGCTGCAGTCCCTCGTAGAGCGCGATGAGCTGCTCGGCTCCGCGACGGGGTTCCATCGTGTGCGGCGCACGACCGACGGCGATGTCCCGCTCGAGGCCGCGCTTGATCCGCCCGAAGAACAACTGGTACCGCGACCGCAGGTACGTGGCCATCGGGTGCGCGGGGTTGCCGGCGACCGACAGCAGCGCGACGAGCAGGCGCATCAGCGCGGGGTCCTCCGCGTTGGAGGCGACGATGGCGCGGAGGAAGTCCACGGTCGACGCGTCGCCGACCTCGGCCGCGACCTCCTCCATGCGTCCGCCGTTCCACCGGTCGACGGCGGCGAGGACGAGTCCGTCCCACGACGGGAAGTGGAGTTCGAGTTCGGCGCGGGAGATGCCCATGCGCTCCGCCACCTGCTCCGGCCGGGCCTCGTGGAACGGCACGTCCCGGAGGAGGTCGACGGTCGCCCCGACGATCGTGATCCGCAGGTGCAGGGTCGCGGCCGCAGCGGCTGCCGCGTGCGTGTCCGCGCTGGTGTTCTCGAGCATCGTGCCCTCCGATCACCGGACGTCCTGTCCGGGTGCACCCTCCTGGGTGCCGTTCGCACCCGACGGGTGCACGCTCAATCCTGGTGCAGATCGGGGGACACCAGAATCCCCGGTCCGGGTGTCGGCATTCCGGGGGACACGAACGCCGCTCAGCGGGCGTCCGGCCGCCCGTGTGACGATGCCGCCATGTCCCCGAACGACTCCATCGCTCACGGTCTCGCGACCATGGCGTCCGTCGGCTTCGAGTTCGGCGGCGACGCCGACCAGGTGGCGCACGACGTCCGGACGATGTGGGAGCAGCTCGGGCGCCCGACCGGGGCGTTCGACGCCGCGGCTCGGGCGATCGCGACCCTGCCCCAGCGGCCGGAGGTGCCGATCCCCGACCAGGCTCGTCGTCGCGCCTTCGAGCGTGCGGTCGGCATCAACCCGGTGGAGGTCGAGCTCGCCGCGGCGCTGTCGGCGCGCGAGCTCCTCGAACGCATGGCGCGCACCTGCGACACGCCCTGCTGACCGCCGGATCCGCACGTGAGGTGGCCGGATCGATGTAGGTGAGGCTAACCTAACCTGCGTGGCTGATCTGCACGCACGCGACGTCACCGTGGCCTACCACGGTACGGACGTCGTCCACGCCGCTTCCCTGGAGCTCGTCGCGGGGACCGTGACCGCCCTCGTCGGACCGAACGGGTCCGGCAAGTCGACGCTCCTCCGTTCCGTCGCCCGCCTGCAGCCGATGCGGTCCGGGACCGTGGACCTGCGCGGCGCGACGGTCCCGACCGACGCACGCCGCGCCTCCAGGCGGACCGGGGCCGACGCGACCGACACGCGCCGCACCCCTGTGCGCACCGCGGCCGACGCGAGCGGCCCGACGCAGGGCGGGGACGGCTCGGACGCCGACGTCGTCGACGGCCTGGCCCTGACCCCGAAGGCGTTCGCCCGGCAGGTCGCGCTGCTCACGCAGGGTCGGCCCGTGCCCGGTGGACTGCGCGTGCGCGACCTCGTCGCCTTCGGGCGCCACCCGCACCGCGGGCGCTTCGGCGGGCAGGACCCGGACGGCCGGACCGTCGTCGCCGACGCGCTCGACGTGACGGGCCTGACGGAGCTCGCCGACCGACCGGCGGACGAGCTGTCCGGCGGGCAGCTCCAGCGCGTCTGGCTGGCGAGCTGCCTGGCGCAGCAGACGGGCGTGCTCCTGCTCGACGAACCGACCACGTACCTCGACCTGCGCTACCAGGTCGAGCTGCTCGACCTCGTCCGCGACCTCGCCGACGTCCACGGCACGGCCGTCGGCGTCGTGCTGCACGACCTCGACCAGGCCGCCGCGGTCGCGGACCGCCTCGTCCTGCTCCGGGCAGGGGTCGTCGTCGCCGACGGCACACCGGCGGCCGTCCTCGACGCGGCGCGCCTGTCCGACGTCTACGGCATCCGCATCGACGTCGACCTCGACCCCGCCACCGGGGCGCTCCGGACCCGCGCGGTCGGTCGACACCACACCAGGACCATCCCTGCGCCCACCCCCTGACGCCGGCGCAGGACGCGTCCGAGCCCAGCCCCACCCCCACCGAACAGGAAGACCACGAGCCGCCATGAAGCGACGACTCCTCACCGCCACCGCCATCGCCGCCGCCGCCGCCGCGCTGGCCCTCACCGCCTGCGGGACGACCCAGCCCGCGACCGACGCCAGCCCCGCGGCCGCGAAGATCACGGTCACCGACGCGCAGGGCACGAAGGTGACGCTCGACGGCCCCGCGAAGACGGTCGTCGGGACCGAGTGGAACGTCGTCGAGGACCTCGAGACCCTCGGCGTGGCACCCGCCGGCGTCGCGGACGTCACGGGCTACAGCCAGTGGGACGCGAAGGTCCCGCTCACCGGCGATCCGAAGGACATCGGTACCCGCGGTGAGCCGAGCACGGACACGATCGCCGCGATCGCCCCGGACCTCATCGTCGCCACGACCGACCTCAAGGACTCCGTCGTCGCGCAGCTGCGCAAGATCGCCCCGACGATCGTCATCGCGTCGGCGAAGTCGGGCGCCCAGCTCGACACCATCAAGGACACGCTCGACCTCATCGCGGAGGCGACCGGCACGACCGCGAAGGCCGACACCGTGTGGAAGGCCCTCGAGGAGAAGATCGCGGACGGCAAGCGGGAGATCGCCGACGCGGGTAGGGCCGGCACGAAGGTGGCGTTCGCGGACGGGTACGTCCTGTCGAACCAGGTCACCATCCGCCCGTACACGAAGGGGTCGCTCATCGGCCAGGTCAACGCGGAGCTCGGGCTCGCGGACGCCTGGTCCGGCACGGGCATCGAGGGCGACGCAGCCTACGGCCTCGGCTCGACCGACGTGGAGGGGCTGACGAAGCTCCCCGAGGACACGCAGTTCCTGTACATCGACAACAAGGCCGCGAGCGAGGACGACGTCTTCGGCACGACCCTGTCGTCGAACGCGGTGTGGACGTCGCTGCCGTTCGTCGAGCAGGACAACGTGCACCGTCTCGACGACGGCATCTGGATGTTCGGTGGCCCCGGGGCGATGGACGCCTACGTCGACGCCGCGGTCGCCGCGCTCACGAAGTAGCGGTGACCGGCACCACCGCGCCGACACGGGCCGGGAGACGCTCCACCAGCGTCGCGCGGCCCGCGCTCGGCGTCCTGCTGCTCGTCGCCGGGATCGTGCTCGTCGCGGTGCTCGCCGCGGTGGACACCACCCAGGGCACCGCGGACGTCGGGGTCGCCGACGTCTGGGAGGCCCTCACCGGCCGGGCGGACGGTGCCGACGCGTCCGTCGTCGTCGCGTCCCGCCTCCCCCGCGCCGTCGCCGGTCTCGTGGTCGGCTTCGCGCTCGGTGTCGCCGGGGCAGCGCTGCAGGCGGTGACCCGCAACGTCCTTGCGGCGCCGGACACCCTCGCCGTGAACGCGGGGGCGTACCTCGCGCTCGGCATCGTGTCGGTGTCGGGCGTCGGGCTGCCGGTCGTCGCGCAGTCCGGCATCGCGTTCCTCGGCGGACTCGCCGCTGCGGCCCTCGTGCTCGCGCTGTCCGGGCTCGGCAGCGGGACCCTGCGGCTCGTCCTTGCCGGGACGGCGCTCGCCCTCGGGCTGGGGTCGGTGACGCAGGCGCTCGTCCTGCTGTTCCCGCAGCAGACCCGGGGCCTGTTCAGCTGGAACCAGGGCGGCATCGCGCAGAACGGGTACGACACGGTCCTGGCGATGCTCCCGGTGGTGGCCGTCGGGGTCGTCGGCTTCCTGGTCCTGTCACACCGCGTGGACGCCCTCGCGCTCGGCGACGACGCCGCCCGCGGGCTCGGCGTCCCCGTCCGGAGCACCCGTGTCGTCGCCGTCGTCCTCGCCGTGCTGCTCTCCGCCGCAGCTGTCACGATCGCCGGGCCGATCGGCTTCGTCGGCCTCTGCGCTCCCGCACTCGTGCGCCCGGTCGCACGGACGTTCCCGACCCTGCACCGGTCCTGGGCGCTCCTGGCGGCGTCCGGACTGGTCGGCGCGGGCATCGTGCTCGCGTCGGACGTCCTGCTGCGCGCGGCGGTGTCCGGGGACCGCGCGGTGACCGTCCCGACGGGTGTCGTCACGAGCGTCGTCGGCGCGGTGTTCCTCGTCGTCACGGCGCTCCGGATGCGCGACGGTGGCCAGACCACGCCCCTCGAGGTCCGGCGCATCCCGGGGCGGACCACGGTGTCGCTCACCGTCGTCGCCCTCGTCGCCGTGCTCCTCGGGGTGGTCGTCGCGTCGGTGCTCCTCGGCGACGCGAAGCTCCTGCTCGGCGACGTCACGAACTGGTTGACGGGTCGGGCGGACCGGGCGATCGCGTTCATCCTCGACACCAGGGTCCCGCGCGTCACGGCGGCGCTGCTCGCGGGGGCGGCCCTCGCCCTCGCCGGCACGCTCGTCCAGGGGGTCACCCGCAACCCGCTCGCCGACCCGGGGGTCCTCGGCGTCTCGAGCGGCGCCGGACTCGGAGCCGTGCTCGTGGTGACCGCCGTGCCCGCCGCGTCGAGCTGGGGGGTCGCGGGGGCCGCGTTCGCCGGAGCCGGGGCCGCCGCCCTCGTGGTGTTCGGTCTCGCCGCACGCGGGGGCTTCCGCCAGGACCGACTCGTGCTCGTCGGCGTGGGCGTCTCCGCGGGCCTCACGGCGCTCATCAGCCTGCTCATCGTCGTCACCGACCCGTTCAACGCGAACAAGGCGCTGACGTGGCTGTCCGGATCGACCTACGGACGGACCTGGCAGGACTCGCTGCCCGTGGTCGTGGTGCTCGTGGCCGCGCTCGTGCTCGTGCTGCCGAGGCACCGCGAGCTCGACCTCGTGTCACTCGACGAGGACTCGCCGCGCCTGCTCGGCGTGCGCCTCGGCCGGACCCGCCTCGGTTTCCTCACGCTCTCGGTCCTGCTCACCGCGACCGCGATCGCGGCGGTGGGCACGATCGGGTTCGTCGGACTCGTCGCCCCGCACGCCGCTCGGTCGCTCGTCGGCCGCGCGCACGCCCGGGTCGTCCCGGTCGCCGTGCTGCTCGGGGCGGTGCTCGTGTGCCTGGGCGACCTGCTCGGACGGACGATCATCGCACCCGCGCAGCTCGGGGCGGGCATCCTCTCGGCACTCGTCGGGACGCCGTACTTCGTGTGGCTGCTCCTGCGGACCCCGCGGTCGGTGCGATGAATGCGAATATTGCATTTTGTGTTCCGCACTGTCATCCTGGGAACGCACGCCGGACCCGACCGGCGGCAGATCCCGGGAGGCAGCACCATGCCCGCACGCCGACGGCTCGTCGCCGACATCTCCGCTGACCGCTCGTCGTTCGCGCGCTCGGTCCTGGTCGAGGCGTGGCGCGCGCTGCTCCCCGACACGTTCGACACGGCGGTCCCGCTGTCGCTGCGCGACCGTCTCCGGCTGGGGCGAGCCGAACGGCTCACGCTGACGGACGACACCGAGCCCACCACCGACGACGGACGTGTCGCGGCCGGGGCGCTCGAGGTGCTCTGGATCGACCACGCGGCCCAGACCGCAGCCGCGCCCGCGGCAGCACGCGGCGTCGTCGTCACGGTGACCGCGGCACACCCGCTCGGCCGGGACACCGACGGCCTCGCCGCCGCCGTCACGGCGGTCGCCGGGGAGCGGGATGCCCCGGTCATCACCGTCGTCCAGCTCGACCCGCGCGACGCCGGCCCCTCCCGAGCGCTCGTCCGCGCGATCCGCCGGGTGTCGACGATCCCGGTCGAGTTCGCGGTGCACGACATCTCGACCGACGTCACCGCGGCCCGTCTCGTCGACGCCCAGCTCGTGCTCACGGCGGACCGGACCGCCGAGCACGTCGCGCGCTCCGCGGGGGTCCCGACCGTGCGCCTCGGTCGCCACGACGACCTGACGGAACTGTTCGTCGCACTGCACGCACCGCTCGACTCGGTCGACCTCGGGCTGGTCCGGGCCGCCCGGGCGACCGCGTTCGCCCTCGACGCGTGGCAACGGCACCGGATCGGCACCGAGGAGCTCCGCGCCGCCGTGCGCTCGCCGCACGTCGGGGGCGAGCGGGTCGCCGTCTGAGCCCGACGGTCAGCCGCGGCAGCCCCTGGGCGGAGCGCGTGCACCGCACGGCGCGCCGGTGCGGCGCACGCTGGTGACAGCGGGTGACGGACCAGGGGCACGGCTCGGCCGCGACCCGGCCGAGCACGGACGGACGGGAGGCGCGGTGCCAGCCGGCACCGCGCCTCCCGTCGGTCGCCGCTACGGCGTCGGCATGCCGCCGTCCACGTGCAGCGTCTCCCCGACCACGTACGACGACTCACCGCTGGCCAGGAACACGTACGCCGGTGCGAGCTCGGCGGGCTGTCCCCAGCGGCCCAGGTAGGTCTGCTCGCCTGCGCTCGGCAGGTCCTCGGGCTTCTGACCGCCGGCCGGCTGCAGCGGCGTCCAGATCGGACCGGGAGCCACGGCGTTCACCCGGATCCCCTTGGGCGCGAGCTGCGCGGCGAGCCCCTTGGCGAGGTTGTTCACGGTCGCCTTCGTCGCGGCGTAGTGCACCAGGTGCGGGGACGGGGCGTACGCCTGGATCGACGTCGTGTTGATGATCGTCGAGCCTGGCGCGAGGTGGGGCACGGCGGCCTTCGTGATCCGGAAGGTCGCGTAGGCGTTGGTCTTGAACGTCGCGTCGAACTCGTCGTCGTCGATGTCGACGATGGAGTCGATGTTCTGCTGCTTGCCGGCGTTGTTCACGAGGACGTCGAGTCCGCCGAGGCCCGCCACCGCCTGCGCGACGAGTTCCTCGCACCACTCCTTCGACGTGATGTCGCCCGGCAGCGCGACGGCGGTGCGACCTGCCGCCTCGATGAGGCCGACGATGCGCTGCGCGTCCTCCTCCTCCTCGGGCAGGTAGGAGATCGCGACGTCGGCGCCCTCGCGGGCGAAAGCGATCGCGACGGCCGCGCCGATGCCCGAGTCACCGCCGGTCACGAGCGCCTTCCGGCCCTCGAGGCGCCCGGAACCGCGGTACGTGTCCTCGCCGTGGTCCGCGGGGACGTTCTGCGCCATCTCCGCGTCCGTACCGGCACCGGGCAGGTACTGCTCGTCGGGCTTCTTGTCCGCGTACATCGCGGTCGGGTCCTGCATCGTGTACTGGTCCGTCATGCGGGGCACGGTACGCACGGGCGGCACGAACGACGTCCAGGCCGGTGTCCCCCGCGGCGCCGACCGGGGCCGGGCGGACCCGTGTCCGACGGGTGTCGTCAAGGTCACGGTCCGGTGACGGGCCGGACCCGATTCGGTAACACCCGCCGTCCCCCGAGGGACCACGTCGTACGGTCGACGGGTGACGTTCCGCCCCCTCCTCGTGCTCGGCACCGCCGTGCTCGCCGCCTCGGCGACCACGATGGCGTCCGGTGCGCCCGCCGGGGCCGCGGAACCGTCGACGTCGGCGTCCGTGTCGAACGGCAAGCTCAAGCGGGTCGACGCGATCGAGTTGCGTGCCGAGTCGCTCGTCTTCGATCGCGGCGACCGCACCGTGGCCGACGTGTCGATGCGCGATGCGCGCTCGACCGTGAACCTGCTGAACCGGCTGCTCGGCACGCCCACTCGGACCCACACCGCCGAGGGCGAGGGCGGCGCCTGCTTCCCGGCCGGCACGACGTACACCTGGGGCGGTGCGATCCGGGTCGCTGCCCTCACCACCCCCGCGGACCTCGGCAACGCCGTCGAGATCCGCGTGCTCCGCGACGAGGTCCGCACCCGGACCGGCACCACGGTGGAGCTCTCGGGCCCGGACGGCGTGCAGGTCGGCGACGACGTCGCACGGCGCATCGAGCGTGCCGACAGCGCGGACCGGATGTCGTTCGGCGCCGACGACGCCGACGACCCCACCGCGTGGCAGGTGCTGCTCGAGCGCGGTTGGGACGGCTCCGCACCGGGCGACGACACCCGGCCCGGAGAGGACCCACGCTCGGAGGCGTACTCCGGCGACGACCGCCGGTCGACCACGGCGCCGGACGACGCCGCGACGGACGACGGCGCACCGGACGGCGAGGCCCCGGACGTCGGCAACAACGGCGTCTCGGCCATCACCGACGACACGACGGTGACGGTGCTCGGCTCGCCGATGCCGATCAACGCGTCGAGCGGCTGCTGACCCCGTCGCGAGCACGACCCGCCACGCACGCAGGCGCGAGATCCGCGACGCACGCAGCCGCCCCGACGCAGCCGCCCCGACGCAGGCGGACCCGACCCGGCCCTGACCGGCTGCCCCGGCTCAGACCCGCAGACGCGCGACGACCGGGAAGTGGTCGCTGGCGAACCACGTCTCCGGACCGTCGTGGTCGATCACGACCCGGTCGATCCCCTGGACGCCACGGGCGTACACCCAGTCGATCCGTTCGCCCGAGGCCACGGGCGGACGCCAGTCGTTGAAGGTCGCCGTGCGGTCCGCCCGGTCACCGGCGACGTCCCACGCGTCCACGAACCCCGCGTCGACGAGCACCTGGGACGCCGGACCGGCACCGGCCGGCTCGTTGCCGTCCCCCGCGACGATGACCGGCCCGTCGACCGCAGCCGTCCGCTCCACGATCACCGCCGCGCTCTTCGCGCGGACGTCGTCGCCGTGCGGACCGTCCTCGTGGTCGAGGTGCGTCGTCACCAGCGTGAAGGACGGTCCGGCGACGTCGACGAACCGCGCGTGGTTGGCGATGCGCGGGAACAGGCTGCCCCAGGTGTTCGACGCCGGCTCGTCGGGGGTGTCCGACAGCCAGAACGACCCCTGCTCGACGGGCCGGAGTCGGTCCCGACGGAAGAACACCGCCGCGTGCTCACCGGCGGTCCCGCCCTCGCGCCCCTGCCCGACGTCGGCGTGCTCCGGCAACCCGGCACGCAGGTCGTCCATCTGGTGGTCGACGGGCTCCTGCACGCACAGCAGGTCCGGGTCGTGGCGCCGGACGACCTCGAGGAGGACGGGCAGCCGGGCCGGCCAGTCGTGCGCGGGGTCGGGGTTCTTGACGTTGTAGGTCATCAGGGTGATCGGACGCTCGGCGCTGCTCACCCGTCGAACCTACCGTCAGGCGGTCTCGCGAGCCATGTCCCGCCGGAGCGCCAGGACGCCGTCGCGGGCCCGGGTCTTCGCGGTCCCGACGGGCACCCCGAGCTCGGTCGCGAGCTCCGGCCCGGTCAACCCCACGAGGTGCCGGAGCACGACCGCCTCCCGCTGCCGCTCCGGCAACCGACCGATCCCGCGGTGCAGGGCCGCCCGGTCGAGGACGCTCTCCGCCCGCTCGGCCGCCGTGTGGTCGACGGTCTCGTGGTCCCGGGTACCGATGCGCAGGTCGCGATCACGGTCGGCGCGGTTCTTCCGGACGCGGTCGATGGCGCGGCGCTGCGCGATCGTGCGGACCCAGGCGATCACGGAGTGCCGGGGGTCGTACCGCTCGGAGATCATCCAGATCTCGAGGAACACGTCCTGTACGACCTCCTCGGCGTGCGACGGGTCGTGGAGGTGGTGTCGGACGTACCGCTCGACGAGCGGACGGAAGCGCCCGTGGAGTGCGGTGAACGCTCGGCGGTCACCGGCCGCGACGGCGAGCATCAGGTCGCGCTCGTGGGACCGCTTGGCGAGGAGGTCGTCGTTCATATCCGATATTTTGCATGATGCAAAATGGACCCACAAGTACAATCAGGGAGTGCCCAGGACCAGCAACGACCCCGGGACCGTTCGGCACTGGACGCCCAAGGGGTTGCGTACCCGCTCCCGGATCGTCGACGTCGCGGCCCGGCTCATGCTCACGCGCGGTGTCGCGGGGACGACCCTCGAGGACATCGGCGCGGCGGCCGCGGTCGGGCGGTCGCAGATCTACCACTACTTCACGGACAAGGACGCGCTGGTGCACGACGTGATCGACCGGCAGGCCGACGCCGTCCTGGAGCACCAGGGCGCCGACTACGCCGACCTCACGACGTGGGAGGCGTGGGCACGGTGGCGCGACCACATGGTCGACGGCGCCCTCGCGGGTGACTGCGTGGGCGGCTGTCCGCTCGGGGCACTCGGTGTCGAGGTCGCCGAACGCGACGACGCCGCACGCGGACTCGTCGCCGCCGGGTTCGAGCGCTGGGAGCGCGGGTTCCGCGCGGGCATCTCGGCGATGCAGCAACGCGGCGTCCTCCACCCGGGAGCGGATCCGTCAGTGCTCGCGACCGGCGTGATGGTGGCACTGCAGGGTGGCCTGCTCCTGGCGCAGGTGCACCGGGACGTCCGTCCGCTCGCCGTCGGACTCGACGCCGCGATCGCGTCGATCCGTCAGCACGCGGTCACCGCGCCGCCGCACCGGACGATCGACGTCAGTTGATGCAGACGTCCGCCGTGCCGTAGTTGTGCACGTCGGTCGACTTCGACGACGGCTCCTTGCTCGGCTTCGCCGCGGACGACGACCCGCCGGACGCGCTGTCGGAGGAGCCGCCCGCGGAGCCCGAGGCGGGCGACGACGACGCGGCACCGGGCTGCGCCGGCGCGGCCACGGTCTTGCCGTCGGACCCGAGCACGAGGGTGACCCCGGTGACCGCGTTCGTCCGGACGGCGACCGCCCCCGGCGCGACCGCCGCGACGGCCTTCGCCTGGGCCTCCATGCCCGCGGGGTACTGGACCTGCGTGGTCTTCGTCGTGTCCGACGAGCCGGGAGCGCCGACCTGGAAGCCGCGGGCGGTGAGGTTCTGGCTCGCCGCCGCAGCCGCACCGGAGACGCCGCTGCCGTTCAGCACGGTGACCGTGGTCGCTGCTGGCTGCGCGGCCGCGGCCTTGGTGTACTCCTCCGGCTGCCCGACGAGGCCCTGGACGAAGGCGGGCAGCCCGACCTCGTCGACCTGGACGATGGAGAGCGCCGAGCCGTTGACGTAGATCGTCGGGGTGCCGAGCGTCGGGATCGTCGCCGACTGGATGTTCGCCGGCCGCAGGTTCCGCATCTGCGAGGCCAACGAGAGGAGGTCGGTGTCGGTCTGGATGGACCCGCCGACCGCCTTGAGGATGTTGCCCATCTTCACCGGGTTGAGGAGCGTGCCGGCGGAGGTGACCTTGCGGGCCTCCTGCGACAGGAAGTACTGCTGGCGCACGTTGCGGTCGAGGTCCCCGTTGGGCAGGCCGTGCCGCTGGCGCACGAACGAGAGGGCCTGCTTGGCGTCGAGCGTGGACTTGCCCTTCGGCAGGTTCACCCCGGAGTACGGGTCGTTCACCGCGTTGTTCAGGCAGACGTCGACCGGGCCGAGCTCCTTGACGACCTGGTAGAAGCCGAGCAGGGACACGCGCACGTAGTGGTCGATCTGCAGGCCGCTGAGGTTCTCGATCGTCTGGATGAGCAGCTTCGCGCCGCCGGTGTCGCCGCCGCCGTTGAGCGTGCCGTAGTAGAACGCGCTGTTGAGCTTGCCCTTGCCGACGCCCGGGATCGACACGTAGGAGTCGCGCGGGAACGAGATCATCGTCGCCTGCGACCCGTCCGCGCTGATGTGGAGCACGATCATCGTGTCCGTGTTGGTGGCCCCGCCGTCGTCCTCGGTGCTCAGCTCCGCCATCTGCGCGGGCGTCGCGTTGTCGGGACGGTGGTCGTCGCCGACGAGCAGGATGTTCTGCGCCTCACCGTCGACGTCGTTCTTCGTGTCCTTCTTGCCGGTGATCGCGTTGACGATGGTGACGTTGCTCGCGAGGGAGTCGTACGTGTAGAACGCGTACGCCCCGCTCAGCGCGACGGCCGCGGTCAGGACGCCCGCGACCGCCGGGAAGACGGCGCTCAGCCGCCGCTTCTGGCGCCCGTGGCGCGGCGGCACGGCGCCGCGCCGGACGCGGCTGGTCGTCTCGTCGGGTGCATCGCTCACCCGGAAAGGGTAACCGCAGTGCTCGGACCCGCCATGGGAACGCCTGGCAGGTCGCTCCGTGCTCGGTCCGCGAAGAGACGGACTGGGGGCCGTGGCGGCGCCGCCACGGGCCTCCGGTCCGCCTGCCGGCGGCCCTCACTGCCCGCGTGACGGCAGCAGGTGCACGGCCTCCATCGCGAGCTCGGCGGCGATCGGGTCCTCCGCCTGCACGGCGGCCTTGAGCTTCTCGAGCTCGGGCACGACGACGTCGACCGGGATGAGCTCGGCGAGCTCGGGCACCCGGAGCTTGAACGCGAGACCGTCCGTCGTGGACCGGCACAGCGCAGCGAGCGAGGCGTTGCCGCACGCCTCCACCCACATCGCGTAGATGTCGGCGCCGTCGCGGGCGACCTCGTCCTGCTTGCCCTTCGTGGACCGGCCGATGACGTCGTCGAGCATCTTCACGACCTTCTTGCGCTGCGCGTCCGTGAAGCGCGGGACCGCGAGGCGCACGACACCGCCGTAGATCACGCCGAGGGTGCGGTACGCGTCGAGGAGCTCGTCCTTCGTGGGCGCCGCGACCCGGGTGTAGCGGTTCGGCGCCATCTCGATGAGCCCGGAGCGCGCGAGCTCCGCCAGGGCTTCCCGGATGGGGGTCCGGGAGACACCGAGCCAGGCGATGAGGTCGTCGTCGTTCAGGCGCTCGCCGGGCTCGAGCGTGCCGTCCATGATCGCGTCGCGGATCTTGTCCTGGACGGTGTCGCGGAGGAGCTTCCGCTCGGCAGCGGGCTGGGTCGAGGGCACTGGCATGCGCCCAGCGTGTCACATGTGATGGGCAGCGCGCGAGAGGCGCGACGGCCACCACGCCCGCCGACCGAGCTCGAGCGTGAGCGCCGGCACGAGCAGGGACCGCACCACCACGGTGTCGAGGAGCACCCCGAACGCGACGACGAACGCGATCTGCGCGAGGAACAGGATCGGGATGACCCCGAGCGCCGCGAAGGTCGCGGCGAGGACGATCCCGGCCGAGGTGATGACGCCGCCCGTGACGCCGAGGCCTCGGAGCACGCCCTCGCGTGGGCCGTGCACGAGCGACTCCTCGCGCACCCGGGTCATGAGGAAGATGTTGTAGTCGACCCCGAGCGCCACCAGGAACACGAACGAGTACAGCGGCACGCTCGGGTCGGCCCCGGGGAAGTGGAACACGAGGTCGAACACGAGCGCGCCGACGCCGAGGGCCGCCGCGAAGGACACGATGACGCTGCCGATGAGGACGAGCGGTGCGACGATGCTCCGGAGCAGCAGCATCAGGATGACGAGGATGACGGCCAGGACGATCGGGATGATCACCGAGCGGTCGCGGATCCCGGTGTCGTTCGTGTCGAGCGCGGTCGCGGTCACCCCGCCCACGAGCGCACCCGGGTCCACCCGCTCGACGGCGGTCCGGAGGTCGCGGACGGTCTGCTCCGCCGCGGCGGAGTCGGCCGGGTCGGAGAGCGTGGCCTCGAGCAGGACGTCGCCACGCGACACCGTCGGCGCCCAGGTCGCCGAGCCGGACCCGCCCGCACCGTCGGATCCGCCGGACACCGGAGTGGTGCCGGACGGGGAATCCTTGGACGCCGCGACGACGCCGTCCACCCCGCGCACGTCGGCGACCGCGGCGGCGAGCTCCTCGATCCGGGACTCGGAGCCGATCACCTGCGCGGGGCTGCCGGAGCCACCCGGGAAGTGGTCGGCGAGCACCTCCTGACCGTCACGGGCCTGCGACGCCCCGATGACGAGGTCGCTCTGCGGCACGCCGTCGGCCCGCAGGCCGAACAGGCCGGCGCCCATGGCGAGGAGGCCGACCGTGCACACGACCCAGACGATCCGCGACCGACGGGCCACGAGCCTCCCGACCGATGCCCAGAGCCCCTTCGCGTCCGGACCCGTCACGACGGGGTGGGCGCTGCCGTGGGCGGGGCGGAGCGGCCAGAACGCTGCCCGCCGGAAGGCGAGGAGGAGTGCGGGCAGCAGCGTGAGCGCAGCCAGCAGGCTGAACGCGATGCCGATGGCCGCGACCGGGCCGAGCGCCTTGTTCGAGTTGAGGTCCGAGAAGAGCAGGCAGAGCACGCCGACGATGACCGTCCCGCCGGACGCGAGGATCGGCTCGAGGCTGCCGCGGAGCGCGGCGCGCGTCGCGTCCCAGCCGGTGCGGTGGTCGCGGAGCGCCTCGCGGTACCGGGCCGTGTAGAGCAGCGCGTAGTCCGTCGCGGCACCGATCACGAGGATGGAGAGGATGCCCTGCACCTGGCCGTTGACGGTCACGATCCCGGCCTTCGCGAGCCGCCACACCACGAGGATCGAGGCACAGAGCGCGAAGGACGCGGTGCCGAGGACCAGCACCGGCAGCAGCGGTGACCGGTAGACGACGATGAGGATCACGAACACCGCGGCGAGCGCCACCCCGAGCAGGAGTCCGTCGATGCCCGCGAAGGCCTCGGTGAGGTCGGCCGTGAACCCGGCGGGGCCCGTCACGTACCCCTGCAGCCCGGACGGGAGTGCGTCGTCGACGTCCGCGCGGATCGCCTCGACCGCGGTCCCGGTGTCGGCGGACTGCGTGAGCGTGGCGACGATCTCGAGGGCGTCGCCGTCCTCGCTCGGGATCACCGGGCTGACCCCCTGCACGTCGTCCCGGTCGCCGAGTCGGTCGGCGAGGCGGGACGCGGCGGTGCGGTCCGACCGTGTCAGTCCCCCGTCGCGCTCCAGCACGACGATCGCGGGCGCGCCCGATGCCTGCCGGAACTCGGCGGAGCGCTCCTGCACGGCGGTGGCGTCCGCCGAAGCAGGGAGGAACGAGGTCTGGTCGTTCGTGGAGACCTCGGAGATCTTGCCGAAGAACGGACCGCCGACGGAGGCGACGGCGAGCCAGGCGATGATGACGGCTGCGGGGAGCACGATGCGCAGGAAGCGGGACACGCGACCGAGCGTACCCGAATCGTCAGCATGCTGATCATGTCGATCGGAGGTCCGCTCCGTAGACTGTCGACATGGAGGAACACGCCGCAGCCTGGCCCCTCGGCCGACTGCTGGCAGCCGCCGCCCGACGCGTCGAGCGCGACTGGGACGAGCGACTCCGCGAGATCGGACTGCCGCACGCCGGCCTCATCGCGATCGACATCCTCATCCGGACCGGGCCGACCGGCGCGGACACGGTCGCACGAGCCGCACGGGTGCAGCCGCAGACGATGTCGCGAACCCTCGAGCGCCTCGAGCGGGACGGGCTCGTCGAGCGCAGCCCGCACCCCGACGACCGTCGGCGTCGGGTCGTCACGGTGACCGACGCCGGACGCGCTGCGTGGGACACCGCGAAGCACATCGAGCGCGAGGTGCTGCCGGAGGACGAACGGCTCCGTGAGGCACTCGTCGCGATCGTCGGGAAGCGGATTCCCTAGCATCTGAAATACTTCATGCGGTACGCTGGGTCGTCGGCATCAGAGCCGACCCCGAGCCGAGGAGTCCGCGTGTCAGAACGCCGTGCCGCCCGAGCAGCCGCCCGACCCGTCGCCCACGCGACCGTCCGTCGTCGCCGGAGGAACCGTCCGTTCCTCGTCGCGCTCGTCGCGACGCTCGGCTCGCTCGTGGGGATCGCCGCGGTCGTCGCCGTGGCCGCGAGCATCTTCGTCGGCGGCCTCGCCCGCTCCTTCGACACGAAGGCGACGACGATCGAGGACGCGTTCCCGAGCGGAGCACGTCCGGTCCCCACCGACGGCGCACTGAACGTCCTCCTGATCGGCTCGGACTCACGCTCGGGACTCGACCCCGACGGGGACCGCGCAGCCGGCGGCCGCTCCGACACCCTGATGCTCCTGCACGTCCCCGCCGATCGCCGCGGGGCCTACCTGATGTCGATCATGCGCGACTCGTGGGTGGACGTCCCGGGCCACGGGACGGCCAAGATCAACGCGGCCTACAGCTGGGGCGGGGTACCGCTCGTCGTGCAGACCGTCGAACAGCTGCTCGACAGCCGCATCGACCACGTCGCCGAGATCGACTTCGCGGGCTTCGCGGGCATGACCGAGGCACTCGGCGGCGTCACCGTCCAGTCACCCTCGGCGTTCACCGCCCGCGGGCACGCGTTCTCGGCCGGGGCGAACCAGCTCGACGGCGACGCCGCGCTCGCCTTCGTGCGGGAGCGCTCCGCGTTCGCAGACGCGGACCACACGCGCGTCCGCAACCAGCAGGCGTTCATGCGCGGGATCGTCGACGGCGTGCTCTCGCGGGGAACGATCACGAACCCCGGCCGGATCCAGGACTTCGTGACGGCCACGAGCGAGTACCTGTCGGTCGACCCCGGGCTCGACTTCGGCACGCTCGTCGAACTCGGCTGGTCGCTGCGGGGCCTCCGGCCGTCGGACCTCGTGA
Organism: uncultured Curtobacterium sp.; assembly: GCA_913778205.1. Classification (GTDB taxonomy): domain Bacteria; phylum Actinomycetota; class Actinomycetes; order Actinomycetales; family Microbacteriaceae; genus Curtobacterium. Next base: position 61,699 of record CAJYUW010000047.1, on the reverse strand, counting down.
CCTTCACCATGCCGACCGCCGGGGGTGGCACCTCGTCGGACGGGCAGTCCTACGTCGCCGTGAACACCCTCGCCGTGCAGTCCCTGAGCCAGGCGCTCCGCTCCGACGACGTCGCGACCTGGCTCGAGGCGAACCCGCAGTGACGACGGGTGCCCCCACGTGCGAGCGCCGGGCGATCCGCCTCGCGGGCACCGGGCGATCCGCCTCGCGGGCACCGGGCGCACCGCCTCGCGGGCACCGGGCGCTCCAGCGTGCGCGCACCGGGCGTACGACGGAGCCCCCCGACCGGTGTCGAGGGGCTCCGAGTGACGCGGGTGCGCGGCGATCAGGCCGGCAGCTGCAGCGTCTGACCCGCGTAGATGAGGTTCGGGTCGTCGATGGTGGACGTGTTCGCCGCCCAGAGCTGCTTCCAGCCGCCCTCGACGTCGAGCTTCGTCGCGATCGTGTCGAGCGTGTCCCCCGACGCGATCTTGTACGTCTTACCACTGGTCTTCACCGGGGCCGGCTTGCTCGACACCGCGGGCGTCGTGGCCTTCGGTGCCGCCTGCTGCGGGGCAGCCGGCGTCGTGCTCCGCTGCGGAGCGGCCTGCTGCGGAGCGGCCTGCTGCGTCGGGGCCGGAGCAGCCTGCTGGGCCGGAGCCGGGGCAGCCGCCTGCGGAGCCGCACCAGCGGTGCCGCTCAGCCCGAGCTTCGCGGAGCAGGCCGGCCATGCACCCCAGCCCTGGGAGGCGAGGACGCGCTCGGCGACCGCGATCTGCGCGGAACGGCTCGCGGCGGCCGGGTTGCCGGAGCCACCGTTGGCCTGCCAGGTGCCGAGCGTGAACTGCAGGCCGCCGTAGTAGCCGTTGCCGGTGTTGATCGCCCAGTTGCCACCGGACTCGCACTGCGCGAGCGCGTCCCAGGTCGAACCGGACGCTGCGTTCGCGGGCGCTGCCGCGAGGCCGACACCCGTCGCGGCGATGCCTGCGAACGCGAGGCCGCCGACGATGGTGCGGGTACGGGAAAGCTTCTTCATGTGATTGCTCCACCGGGACCACGTGCCGGAGATCCGACGCTCCACTGCCCGTCCCGACCGTCCGCGGTCACGTTGTGGGGTGCGCCACCAGGGGCAGTGGTGTCGTGCCGGTGGCACCTCGGTGGGCCACCATAGGTGGGTCCAGACCGTTATCAAACCGAGACAATTGGTTCTACCCGTCGGCGCCGTGTACCCCGTGGCGCTTCCTGTACGCGGCGATCGCCGTCGTACCGCAGGACGCCGTGTCCCCCACAAGGGTGACTTGGCAATTCCCTGGGAATGCGGAGCCGGGAGGCTCGGATCACCGCCGCGTGAGCAGCGTCACGGCTTCGAGATGGCCGGTCTGGGGGAACATGTCGAGCACCCGGGCACGCGTGAGCCGGAACGACGGCATCCGCGCCAGGTCCTTCGCGAGGGTCACCGGGTTGCAGCTCGAGTACACCACGTGTCCGACGCTCGACTGCTCGAGCCAGTCGGCGAGCGTCGCACCGATCCCCCGTCGCGGCGGGTTCACCACGATGAGCTCCGGCACCGCGCCCGGTCGCGCCCGGAGCGCGTGCTCGGTCGCGTCGTCGGCGGCGAAGCGGACGTCCGGGAGCCCGGCCGCACGAGCGGACTGACCGGCGGACCGGACCGCCTCGCGGCTGGTCTCGATGCCCGTCACCGCGCGCCCGGTGCGTGCGGCGTGCAGCGCGAACCCCCCGACGCCGCAGTACAGGTCCCAGATCGACGCCGGGTCCACCTCGTCGATCCACGCCGTCGCCTGCGCGTAGAGCTGTTCCGCCACGGCAGTGTTCGTCTGGAAGAAGCTCTGCGGTCGCAGGTGCATCGTCACCGCACCCATCCGCATCGGGAGCGTCTCCCGGTCGGTCAGCACGACCTCGTGCTCACCCTCGGTGACGGCCTTGTGCTCGGGGAGCAGGTTCGCGGTGACGACCACCGCTTCGGGCAGCACCGACCGCAGCGTTCCGAGGTGCTCACGCAGCCGCGGGAGCTGCCCCTCGGAGCGGAGCACGAACCGCACCATGAGCTCGCCGTCGGGTGACTCCGTGACCAGGACGAACTTGATCTCACCCCGTCGGGCCGCGACGTCGTACGGGATCAGTCCGGCGTCGGCGATGAACTGCGCGAGGACCGGCAGCGCCCGCTGGATGCCCGGCGCGCAGATGCCGCAGTGCCGGAGGTCCACGCCGCGCTGGCGGTGGTCGAGGATGCCCACCGTGGGGTGCTGCACGGACCCCCCGACGACCATCTTCGCTTTGTTCCGGTAGCCGGACTCCGCACTCGTGATCGCTGGCAGCCACTCGACGGCCGCGGGACCCCCGGCAGCCTCGACCGCATCGTGCAGCAGTTCCCGCGTCCGGATCTCCTTGTCGAGGACCTGGTCGGCGTAGGGCTGGCCCATGAGCGTGCACGATCGGCACACCCCGCGGTCGAAGTAGTCGCACTGCATGGCCGGGTCAGGATACGGCAGTGCGCTCCTGCCGGTCCGCGGCGCCGACCTGCTCGGCGAGGGCACGCTCGTACGCGGCGCACACCCCGCGCCAGGTGTAGTGGTCACGCGCTCGCTCGCGGACGACACGTCCGAGGCGCTCCTGTTCGGTCCGGTCCGCCAACAGCGCGAGCACCGCGTCGGCGATCGCAACGGGGTCCGGCTCGACGAACGCTGCCCCGGTGCCCGCGAGCACCTCGCGGTTGTACACGGTGTCGCGCGCGACCGTGGGGGCTCCGAGGTGCATCGCCTGGACGAGGGCGGGGTTGGTCCCGCCGACGCTGTGCCCGTGGAAGTAGGCGCCTGCGTGCTGCCACAGCGCGAAGAGACGCTCATCGTCGGCGACGTGACCGAGCCAGCGCACGTTCGTGTTCGCGTCGGCGAGCAGCCGGGCGTGCTGGTCGAGCTCGCCGCCGTACCCGGTGGAGCCGACGATGACGACGGGGTGGCGCTCGGCGATCCGCTCGGCGGCGGCGAGGAACTCGGGCACCGTGTTCTCGGGGACGAACCGAGCGACGAGGAGCGCGTAGGGTGCATCGGCGAGGCGTGCGTCCTCGGGGTGGAGCGGCAGTGCAGAGGCCTCGGTCCCGCCGTAGGGGATCACGACCCCGTCGCGTCGGAACACTCGGCGCCAGTACGCCCCGATGGCATCGGCGTCGAACACGAGACGGTCGGCGCTCCAGGCGGTCAACCGTGCACCCGTCTTGAAGACCGCCCTGGCGGATCGTCCCCACTTGGCGCGCTCCCACTCGATGCCGTCGACGTTCACCACGGTCGGGATGCCGGCGAGCCGGAGCAACGGCAACCAGTACCCGTTCGCGCAGTTCATGACGAGGGCGACGTCCGGACGGCGACGGATCGCGTCGAGGACCGCCGTCAACCCGAAGGTCAGCGTGGACAGCGAACGGGACTCGAGCCCCCTGGTGGCCCGGCGGACGATGCGCGGATCGAGCGTCGGGTCGTCCCCGCGCTCCTGCCCGGGGCGTCCGTACACGGTGACGTCCCACCCGGCGTCGGCGAGCGCCGGCGCCAGTCGCCGGACCGCGGTCTCGAACCCGCCGTAGTAGGACGGGTACCCCCGCGTACCGATGATGACCACGTGCTTCGACACGGGTGCTCCCTCGTTCGACTGACAAGTGTAATGATATTCTACACAAGAGTTTCAGTCGGGGAAAGGCGGCATCACCGCACGACGGCGTCCCTCGTGCTCGTGCGCACCCGGTAGACCGAGGTCGTGGCGGTGAGGAACAGGTCGCTCCCGTCGTCGCCGCCGAAGCACAGGTTGGACACGACCTCGGGCACCGGTATCGTCCCGAGTCGGTCGCCGTCCGCGTCGAACACGACGACACCGCGGTGCGAGGACGACCACACGTTGCCGTGCGCGTCCACACGGATGCCGTCGGGGATCCCCTCGTCGGTCCCGAGCCGGGCGAACTCACGGCCGTTCTTGACCCGGGCCCCGTCCACGTCGTACGCCCGGATGACCGGCAGCGCCCCGGACGAGCTGGCGACGTAGAGCACCCGCTCGTCGGGCGAGAACGCGAGGCCGTTCGGCTCGTCGACGTCGGTCACGGCCGGCCGCAGGTCGGAGCCGTCGGGGCCGCAGCGGAAGACCCAGTGGTCGCCGTACTCGCGGACGCCCGGGTGGCCCTCTCGGGGCTGGGTGATGCCGTACGCGGGGTCCGTGAACCACACCGCGCCGTCGGAGGCGACCACGACGTCGTTCGGGGAGTTCAGACGACCCCCGGCCCACCGGTCGACGATGACGGTGACCTCGCCGCCCCGGTCGCGCTCGACCCGCCGGAGCCCGTGCGAGCACTGGACGATCGACCCGTCGCGGTCGAGCACGCGTCCGTTGGTGAACTCGACCCCCTCGGCGTAGGCGTCGACGACGCCGGTCTCGGCGTGCCACTGCAGGATGCGGTTGCCCGGGATGTCCGACCAGCGGAGGGTCCGGGACGCGGGCACCCAGCAGGGTCCTTCTGCCCAGGTGCTCCCCGTTGCGATGCGCTCGAGCGCGCTGGGGTCGGGGACGAGGTCGGCGAACGACATGTGCTCTCCTTCGAACACGAACCGCGATCAGGGCGGTCGAGGTCCGGCCGCGGGTCGACCCTACCCGTCGACGCCGGGACCACCGGCGGCGGACGACGTTCCGCGCACGGGTTCGTGCAGCCACGCGTCAGCGTCGAGTCGGCCGTCACGATCCGGGAGGGCAGCGCGGACCTCGTCCCGATCGAGTGGACCGCGAAGCGCCCGGACGATCGCTGCTGCGAGGCGATCTGCGAGCCCGGCGGGGTCAGCGTCCACGACCTCGTGCCCGTGCGCGCGGAGCCAGGCCGCCAGACCGGTCTGATCGGTCGTGACCACGGTGAGGCCGGCGGCGAGCGCCTCCTTGATCGGGAGGCCGATCTGCTCGATCCACCGTCCGTCCGGCATCGACGGGGCCACCAGCACGGAGTTCCCTGCGAGCACGGCGCCGGCGTCGTCGTGCGACAGCCGCCCGAGGACCTTCCGGGTGTCCGGACGAACCGCCGCCCACGCTTCGAGGTCGGTCTGCAGCGGACCGGGGCCGACGATCGTGAGCCGGGCCCCCGGCAGTCGCTCCTCGACGGCGGCCCACGCGGCGGTCAGCCACGGGAGCCCCTTCCGCTCCTCGAGCACCCCGAGGAACACGCACGAGAGCGGCTCGGCGGGCATCGACACGTCTCGTGCCCTGGGGAGTTCGAGCGTGGTGCGCTGGGCGATCGCCGACAGGAACGGGAGCCGTCCGTACGCGATCCGAGCAGCGTCACTCGCGAAGCAGATCCGGTCGAGGGTCAGTCGCGCGACACCGCCGATGAGGAGCGCAACGGCCCGGACCGCCCAGGACGGCACCCGACGGCGCCCGCCGACGAGTGTCGCGAGGTCGTTGTTCTCCATGGCGTAGGTGACGACGCGGTGCGGGCGGCGTCGGATCGTCGCCGCTGCCCGGAAGCCGAGGACGAGGGCGACGTGCTTCGGCCAGAACCGCATCCAGTAGGGCTCGGGGACCTCGAGCGTCGTGGCGTCCGTGCGGAGGAACCGCCACAGTGCGCTCGCCAGCGTGACGCGATGGATGCCCTCCGCGAGCGGCGTTCCCTCGAGGTCGTAGTTCGTGTCGAGGTAGAGCAGTTCGGCCGGCGTCCCGAGTCGGTGCCGAGCGATGTGGGCCGCCCGGAGCTCCGGGACGATCCGCATGCTCGACACCACGGTGGCGCTCGAACGGGAACCTCTGACGACCATGCTCACTCCTGACACCGACGATGACATATCTACTGATATACAATACACTGGACCGGAACGAAGGAGCAGCTATGACCGTGTTGATCACCGGAGCAGGCGGCATGATGGGGTCGCACCTCGCCGAACTCCTCCTGGACGACGGGGAGGACGTCGTCGCGACCTCGTTTCTCCCGACGATCGACCTCACGACCGTCGACCGAGCCGTCCGGTTCCGCGATCTCGACGTGCTCGATCGCGACGCCGTGCGCGACGCCGTGGCCGCGCACCGGCCCACCGTCATCCACCACCTCGCCGCGCAGAGCCTGCCGACCGTTTCCTGGACGGACCCGTGGACCACCATGCGCGTCAACGCCGAGGGCACGATCAACGTCTTCGAGGCGGTCCTCGACGTCCGCCGGGTCGATCCCGCGTACGACCCCGTCGTCGTCGTGGCATGCTCCTCGGCGGAGTACGGGGCGAGTCTCACGCCCGAGAACGTCCCGGTGACGGAGGACACACCGTTGCTCCCGCTGCACCCCTACGGCGTCAGCAAGGTCAGTCAGGACCTCCTCGCGCACCAGTACCACGCGAACCACGGCATCCGGGCAGTCCGAGCACGGATCTTCAACTGCACGGGTCCTCGCAAGCGCGACGACGTCGTGTCGGACTTCGGCCGTGCCGTCGTCCGAGCACTGCACGAGGGGACGCCCGTCCGCCACGGCAACCTCGAGACCCAGCGCGCCATCATCGACGTCCGCGACATGGTCCGGGCGCTCCGCGAACTCGCGCGGAGCGGACGTCCCGGCGACGTCTACAACATCTGCGCGGATCGCGCGTTCCGCATCTCCGAGGTGTTGGAGATGTACTTCGACGCGGTCGGACGGCGTCTGCCGACGGAGGTCGACCCCACCCTGCTCCGGCCGTCGGACGAGGCGATCATCTTCGGCGACACATCGAAGCTCCGCTCCCACACCACGTGGCGACCGGAGATCGGTCTCGAGACGACGGTCGCCGATGTGCTCGCCTTCGAGCAGGCCCAGTACGCGCGGGGGGTGCGATGATCGACCTCCTGTTCTCGGACCCGATCCCGGTCGTCCAGCACCACTACCAGCGGCAGCTTCACGACGTCTTCGCGAGCGGCGGCGGCTCGGCCAGCCAGGCTCCGTGGTCCCGACCGGTCGAGGGCTTCCCGGGGGCACTCGGCAAGGCGCGGATGCTCGCGAACGCCGTCCACAACCTCCGGAGCCAGCGCGCTGAGCGACGCCCGGTCCTCCAGGCCTGGCCGAGCCTCGGGCTCCTCGAGACCCGGCTCTGGTCGTCGCCGAACGGACCTCGGTACGTCATGCTGCACGACCCGGCCCCGCTGCGTCGTCAGTACGGGCACTCCGAGCCCGCTCGACGCTGGGCCGCTGCCGCCCCCGCCGAGCACCGCCCGACCGTCCTCGTCTCCAACGACCACGCTCATGCGATCGCCCGCCAGGCACTCCCGCACCACAGGATCGAGAACGTCCTCCACCCGATGCTCGGCACGCAGCGACCGGTCGTCAAGACGGCCCGTCCGTCGATCCTCGTCGCCGGTCAGTACAAGCCGGCACGGAACGTGGAACTGCTCGCCGCGCTCGGTCCACGACTCCGGGCGCGGGGGTGGGACACGAGGATCGTCGGCAGGGGCTGGCCGGACATCGCGGGGTGGACCGTCGAGAACCGGTTCGTCGCAGAGCACGAGCTCGAGGACCTCCTGGGCCGTTCGTGGGTGCATCTCCTCACGTACCGGCAGTACTTCCAGTCCGGAGTGTCCCTCCGAGCCGTCGAGATGGCGACACCGACGGTCGGCGAGGACACCGACTTCCTCCGCGGACTGTTCGGCGCCGGGCACCCCGGTCTCGTCGCGTCGGGCGGGGACCCCTCCGACTACGAACGAGCGATCGAAGCCGTCATCGACGGTGCCGGGCCCTCACTCGAAAGCGTGCAGCGCGACTACTTCGGGCGCTGCAGGGAGAGCTGGCGCGTGGTTCGCTGACGCCGTCGGCCCCCTGCGCCCGTCCGCGATGCCAGGCCGACAGCGCGACATGGCCACACCGCGCACAGGCGCCGCACCACGACCTGGGCGGAGCTGGTCGTCGGGGGACGAGGCGCGACCGCGATCTTCGACCAAGCGGTCTGAGATCAGAGTTGGGAGACCGGGCTGAGCACGAGTTCGTCGACACGCATCGACGGAGGGGCCGCGAGGACGAAGGAGACCGCGCGGCCGATGTCCTCCGGCTGGAGCATGACCGCACGAGCAGCAGCATCCGGCACCGTGGGGCGCTGGTCCAGGAAGTCGGTGGCGACGTCGCCGGGACACAGATGGGTCGCGCGGACGCCCCGCTCGGCCTCCTGCTGGTTGAGCGTCCGGACGACGGAGCCGAGCGCGGTCTTCGACGCCGAGTAGGCGACTCCCGCCCCCGGCTGGAACGACCACCCCGCGTACGAGGAAACGACGACGACGACGCCGCCCGACCGGCGCAGCGACGGGAGGGCCGCGTCGATGACCGCGACAGCGGCAACGAGGTTGGTGTCCACCACGGCCCGGAAACCCGACACCGACTGGTCGTCCCAACGACGCGCGGGGCTGTTCAACCCGGCGGCCAGGAGGAGTCCGTCGAGCCGGCCGTGTCGTGCGATGAGGGTCTTGCTGGCGTCAGCGACCGCTGCGGAGTCACGCACATCGAGGCCCAGGACATCCGCTGACCCGCCCTCGTCACGGACCGCAGCAGCGACGGCGGCGAGCTTGTCGGGCCGACGACCGCTGAGCACGACTGTCCAGCCGTCGCGGGCAGCGGCCCTGGCGCTCGCCGCCCCCATGCCACTGCCGCCACCGGTGACCCAGAGCACGCGCCCGTCGTCCATGCGGGGCATAGTATGCCCGATGCTGCAGGGCCTCTCCGGGCCGCGCCGACGACGGGAGCGATGATGCACCTCGACCTGACCGACCGCGTGGTCGCCGTGACAGGAGCCGCGCGCGGCATCGGCGCCACGATCGCGTCACGCTTCCGCGCCGAGGGGTGTCGTGTCGTCGCGCTGGACCTGGCGTTCGACGACCGCCCCGGCGCCGACGGCACCACGGAGCTGATCGACCAGGTGCGCTGCGACGTGGCAGACCCGGACTCCGTCCACGCAGCCGTGGACGAGGTCGTCTCACGGCACGGCACGATCGACGTCCTCGTGAACAACGCGGGGATCAACGTGACCGGCTCGGTCGCCGACCTCGGGTGGGAGGAGTGGCGCCGCTGCATGGACGTCAACCTCGGCGGCACGTTCCTCATGAGCCAGGCCGTGGCTCCGGTGATGCAGGCGACCGGACGTGGACGGATCATCAACGCGGCGTCGTTCGCGGCGATCGTCCCGAGCGTCGGCAGCGCCGCCTACGCCGCGTCGAAGGCCGCCGTCGTGGCGTTGACACGGGTCCTCGCGTCCGAGCTGGGGCCGTGGGACATCACGGTGAACGCGTACGCGCCGGGCATGGTCCCGACGGCGATGAACGGGTTCGCGACGATGCCTCCGGAGGCACAGGGACGCCTGCTCGACACCCTGTCGCTACGACGTTGGGAGACGGCCGATGACGTGGCGGACCTGCTCGTCTTCGTGGCGAGCGATGCGGCCGGGTACATCACGGGGACGCTGCTCGACGTGTCCGGAGGCAAGTTGGCGACGCAGATCCCGGCGCTCGCACACGGTCACTGACGGGGTGTTCGTCAGCGCCCGCGGAACCAGGCATCGGCCGCTCGGAGGTCGGCGGGCACGCCGATGTCGAAGAACGGCTCGTGTGCGACGACGAAGGGGGGTCTGACGTCCGGAATCCTCACCTCCATGACGTCTCGCTCGAACGACACGAAGGACTCGGTCGGGAACGACTCGACGAAGCGCCGCCGCATCCCGTAGACGCCCGCGTTGATCCGCCCCGACCCGGTCTGCCCCTTCTCCCGGAGTGCAACGACGTGCGCACCGTCGGCGTCGACGCCTCCGAAGCGTCCGACCTCGTGAACTGTTGCCAGGGTCATCGCGAAGTCGGCATCGTCCAGGGCCGCGGTCAACGCCCCGAGGTCGACGGGGGCGTACGTGTCCCCGTTCATCACGACGAAGCGGTCGTGGAGGAGGGGGAGCGCGTCCCGGATCGCCCCGCCGGTGCCCCGCGGGCTCGCCTCCGTGGAGTACCGCACGGGCACCCCCGAGAAGGCGGACCCGAAGTGGTCGCGGATGGCTTCCGCGCGGTGCCCGACGAGGAGGACGAAGTCGGTCGCTCCTGCTCGCACTCCGTCCTCCAGCAGCCATTCGAGGAAGGGGCGGTCAGCAACCGTCGCCATCGGCTTCGGAGTGTCGTCAGGGATGACGCCGCGGAGTCGGGTCCCGAGTCCGCCGGCGAGTACGACCACCTGCATCAGCGCACCGCCTTCGTCACGGACCACGACTCGACGCCGTGCTGGGTCACGTGGGCTCCGGTCACGGTTCCGCCGCACTCCGCCTCGAGCGCGCGGGCCACCTCGAGTCGTCGCTCAGGGTCGACGACGAGCATCATGAAGCCGCCTCCTCCCGCTCCCGAGACCTTGCCGGCGATCATCCCGTGCCGCGACGCGACCTCGTGTGCCCGCTCGATGGCCGCGTTGCTGATGATCGCTGCCGTTCGCTTCTTCGCGAGCCAGCCTTCGTGCAGGCTGGCAGCGAAGGCCGGGACGTCGCCGACGAGCAGCGCGTTCTTCATCCGCTCGGCCTCCGCCCGGACGGCGTGGGTCGCATCGAGCGCGTCCTCACGGCCTGCGACGACGTTCCGCTGCTGCTGTTCGATGACCTCGGCGGAGTCTCGTGACACACCACCGAAGTAGAGGAGGAGTGACGCCTCGAGTTCCGCGTGCACCTCTCGCCGGATCCGCAGGGGGTTCACGACGATGCGGTCGCCGTCATCCTCCATGTAGTTGAATCCCCCGAACACCGCGCTGTACTGGTCCTGCCACCCGCCAGCGAGCCCGAGGTCCACGCGTTCGATCTCCCAGGCCGTGCGCGCGAGGTCGTACTGCCCGAGGCTCACCCCGAGGAATCCGGCCATCGCCTGCACCATGGCGACGACGAGCGCCGAGGAGGAGCCGAGGCCCGACCCCGGCGGGGCATCGACCTCGGTGGCGAGCCGGAGTGCGACGTCCTGGCCGTCGTTGTGGTCGCGGATCATGCGGCGGTAGACCGCGACGTGCAGTCCGAAGTCAGCGCGGAGCGTGTCGAGCTCCGCGTGCGTCGCCCGGCCGGTGCACTGCCGATCAGGAGAGTGGAACTCGAGGCCTGACACCGCCGGGGACACCGTCGCGTAGGCGTAGCGATCGATGGTGACGCTGAGGACCCGGCCACCGAAGTCCTCGGAGTACGGCGACACATCGGTCCCACCACCACCGAGACCGAGGCGGAGGGGTGCGCGGCTGCGGATCGTGTGCATGGCTCTGTTCTCCGTTCGGACGGCTGTCAGGCGATCGACGCGGCGAACGCGGCGAGGGAGGGGAAGGACTGGTCGGCCGAGAGGTCCTCGGAACCGATCCGGACAGTTCGGCATCCGCCGGTGTGGTTGGCGAGCGCGCGTCCCATGGCGATGTCGGAGTCAGAGTCCCCGATCATGACCGAGCGCGCAGGGTCGACCTCGGGGTGAGCGTCGAGCCAGTCCAGCGCGAGGCCCGGGAGCGGCTTTCGGCACCGACACGACCCGGCCAGGTGCGGGCAGACGAGCACGTCGTCGATGCGCCCTCCCGCAGAGGTGACCCGTGCGAGCATCGATGCGTGCACCGCATCGACGGACTCGGCGGTCATCAGCCCGCGGGCGATGCCCTGCTGGTTCGTCACGACGACGATCCGCGGCGCCCATCGCGCGAGCGCGGCGAGCGCTCCGAGGACGCCGGGGAGGAACTCGAAATCGTCGAGGCCACGGACGTAGTCACCGACGATCCGTCGGTTGACCACGCCGTCACGGTCGAGGAAGAGCGACCACATCGGCGGTCTCGAGCGCGCACGGACGCTCGCCGGAGAGCTGGTACTCGTCGGCGAAGAGCACGTGCTCGACGCGCTCCGAGATCGCATGGACGAACACGATGTGCGATTCCTGGACACGGCCGGTCTCGTCCGACGGCACACGAAGGGCAAAGTCCGCGTGGGTCGCGAGTGCGCCGCCGCCTGCCCCCGTCATCGCGACAACGGTGACGCCGTTGACCCGTGCGGTCTCGGCGGCGCGGACGATGCTCCCGGAGTTGCCTGACGTGCTGATCGCGACGAGCAGGTCCCCGGGCCGTGCGGATCCGGCCAGCGCCCGCGCGAACACGCTCTCGTAGTCGTAGTCGTTCGCGACCGCGGTCATGTGCGAAGCGTTCCCGTGGAGTGCTTCGGCGGCGAGGGGCGGTCGGTCGAAGATGAAGTGACCGCTCAGTTCCGCCGCGAAGTGCTGCGCATCGGCGGCGCTGCCGCCGTTCCCGCAGAAGTAGACCCGCCCGCCGCTGCGGTAGGTGGCGATCATCGCGTCCGCCACGGCGTCGGCCGTGTCGAGCAGCGTGCGGTCCTGGAGCACACGCTCCTTGACCGCGATGGTGTCGCGGAAGATCCGTTCCATGCTGCGCATCGGGTGTCCTCTCGTTCGCGCCCCGGGTGGATGCGGATCTATGCTAACCGTTCGAAATATCACACGCAAGCATTTCATATCCTCGGACTCGATGGAGCGACCGCATCCTGCCGGCTCGCCGGGCGCCGCGCCGCCTGTCCGGGCGTACAGGTTCTCCGCATCGGTTGCTCGGTACCCTGGGAGCATCCAGTGAGCCGGACTGCAGCCCGACCCCGAGGAGGTGCCCCATGGTCACCGTCCTCGTCGCGTTCGCGGTGCTGTCGCTCCTCGTGCCGGCGCTCACACCCTGGCTCGGGCGACGCGTCTTCCTCGTCGCGGCCGTCGCCCCGGCCGCCGCCGCCGTCCTGACGATCGTCCAGACGCCGGGGGCCCTCGGCGCCGGGGTCCGTGAGCGTTTCGACTGGGTGCCGGAACTCGAGCTCGTGATCGGCCTCCGCGTCGACGCGTTGTCGTGGGTACTCGCGCTCGTCGTGACGGTGGTCGGCACCCTCGTGCTCGTCTACTGCGCGTCGTACTTCGAGGAGCGCGAGGTCGGCCTCGGTCGGTTCGCCGGGGTCCTGACCGCGTTCGCCGGCTCGATGTACGGGCTCGTGATCGCCGACGACGTCATCGTGCTGTTCGTGCTGTGGGAGGCCACGACGGTCTTCTCCTACCTGCTCATCGGGCACGACGCCGTGAAGCGGGCGAGCCGCGCGGCCGCCATGCAGGCGCTCGTCGTGACCACCGCCGGCGGACTCGCGATGCTCGCCGGGCTCGTGGTGCTCTCCGTCCGCGCCGGCACGACCTCGCTCAGCGCGATCGTCGACGCCGGCCCGGAGCTGGTGGCGTCGGGCGGCGCGCTCGTGCCCGTCTCGGTCGCGCTCGTCCTGCTCGGCGCCCTGACGAAGTCGGCGATCGTCCCCTTCCACTTCTGGCTCCCCGCCGCGATGGCCGCACCGACCCCGGTGAGCGCGTACCTCCACGCCGCGGCGATGGTCAAGGCCGGCATCTACCTCGTCGCCCGGCTCGCCCCGGCGTTCGCACTGGTGACGGGGTGGCGCGAGACCGTGACGGTGCTCGGGGTCCTCGGCATGGTCGTCGGCGGCTACCGGGCCCTGCGCCAGACCGACCTCAAGCTGCTGCTCGCGTACGGCACCGTCGCCCAGCTCGGCTTCCTCGTCCTCGCCGTCGGTTGGGGCGAGCCGGCGATCGCACTCGGCGGCGTCGCGCTCCTCGTGGCCCACGCGACCTTCAAGTCGACGCTGTTCCTCGTCGTCGGGGCGATCGACCACGTGACCGGCACCCGGGACCTCGGGCGACTGAGCGGCCTCGGACGTCGGATGCCCTGGCTCGTCGTCGTCACGGTGCTCGCACTCGCCTCGATGGCCGGCCTGCCGCCGACGATCGGCTTCGTGGCGAAGGAGGCCGTGCTCACGGGCTTCGTCGAGGCCCTGCACGGCAGCGGCGCCGGGTGGGCGTGGTTCGCGCTCGTCGGCGTCACGGTCGGCTCGGTCCTGACGGTGGCGTACTCGTCGCGGTTCGTGTGGGGCGCGTTCGCCCGCAAGCCCGGCGTGGCCGAGACCGAGCCGCACGGGCTGCACGGGCTCGGCACCGTCCCCGCCGTCCTCGGCGTGGCCGGACTCCTGCTCGGCGTCCTCACGCCGCTCGTGGCGACGGGTATCGAGCCGGCCGCGAGCGCCGCGTCGTCCGGCTCCGCCCCGGTCCCGCACCTGGCGCTCTGGCACGGGCTCGAACCGGCGCTCGGCATCTCGGTGGTCACGCTCGTCGGCGGGATCGCGCTGTTCCTCGGGCGTCGCCCGGTCGAGGCTCTGCAGCACCGGCTCGCGGGGTCCCCGAGCGCTGCCGGCACCTACCGCGCGGTGATGCGCGGACTCGACCGCGGTGCGACGGGACTCACGGCAGCGCTCCAGCGAGGATCGCTCCCGTACTACCTGACGGTGATCCTCTCGGTGTTCGTCGCCGGGGCGATCCTGAACCTCGTCCTCGGCGGTCCGTGGGCGTTCTCGGTCCGGTTCGCGGACTCGTGGGGGCAGGTCCCCGTCGTGGTCGTGATGGGCATCGCCGCGGTCGCCGTCCTCACCGCGAAGACCCGGTTCGCCGCGGCGGTCCTGGTCGGGGTCACCGGGTACGGCATGTCGGTGCTGTTCGTGCTGCACGGTGCGGTCGACCTCGCGCTCACGCAGCTCGTGGTCGAGACGGTGACGCTCATCGCGTTCGTCCTCGTCCTGCGCCGTCTGCCCCCGCGGATCGCGACGGCCAACCCCTCGCGCTTCCGGATCGTCCGGGCGCTGTTCGCCGGGCTCGCCGGACTCACGCTCGCGATCGTGGTCGTCGTCGCGGCGTCGTCGCGCGTGGCCGAGCCGATCTGGCCGGACATCCCCGCCCTGACGAGCTCGTTCGGGCACGGCCTCAACGTGGTGAACGTCGCACTCGTCGACCTCCGCGGTTGGGACACGCTCGGTGAGCTGACGGTCGTGGTCGCGGCGGCCACCGGCGTCGCGAGCCTGATCTTCGTGCGGTCCCGGGAGGACACCCTCCCGCGGCTGCGCGACCTCCCGGCGAGCGTGACGAGCGACAAGCACCGGCCCGACGGCGAGCCCCGCGCGTGGCTGCCGACGAGCGCGGCGATCCCGACCGGGCGCTCGGCGCTCCTGGACGTGGTCGTCCGACTCCTGTTCCACGGCCTCATCGTGCTGTCGGTGTACCTGCTCTTCGCCGGGCACAACGCCGCGGGCGGTGGCTTCGCGGGCGGCCTCGTCGCCGGCATCGCGCTCGCGGCACGGTACCTCGCGGGCGGCCCGGCCGAGCTCGGCGCCGCGGCTCCGGTCCGTGCGGGTCGGTTGCTCGGGCTCGGCGTCGCGACCGCGGCCGTCACGGCACTCGTCCCGCTGTTCGCCGGACGGGAGGCCCTGTACTCGGCGTTCGTCGAGGCGACCGTCCCCGTCCTCGGGCACGTCGAGTTCGTCACGGCGACGTTCTTCGACATCGGCGTCTACCTCGTGGTCGTCGGTCTGGTGCTCGACGTCCTCCGCAGCCTCGGCGCCGAGGTCGACCGGCAGCGGCTCGAGGACGCCGGCGCCCCGATCGCCGACACGAGCGAGTCCGGCCGGACCCGGTCCGACGCCACGCGGGCGAGCCGCCCGCGGACCGACCGCCCGCAGTCCGCAGGCACCGAGGACGACCCCGCGCGCGACACCGCCGCAGCCACCCCGGAAGGGAGCGCCACGTGACCGTCACCCTCGTCCTGGTCATCGCGATGGCCGTGCTCTTCTCGTGCGGCGTCTACCTGCTGCTCGAACGCTCGCTCACCCGCATGCTGCTCGGGTTCCTGCTCCTCGGCAACGCCCTGAACCTGCTCCTGCTCGTCATGTCCGGCGCAGCGGGCAAGCCGCCGATCGGGAAGTCCGCCGAGGGGATCACCGATCCGCTCCCCCAGGCCTTCGCCCTGACCGCCATCGTCATCACGTTCGCCGTGAGCGCGTTCCTCCTCGCCCTGATCCACCGCTCGTGGAAGCTGTCCCGGGCGGACGAGGTCGAGGTCGACGAGGCCGACGTCGCGATCGGTCGACGACGCGACGACGACGCGGACCCCGGCGACGACGACCCCGAGCTCGACACCGACCCCGAGTCCGCCCAGCAGGAGGAGAACGCCCGATGACCTGGCTCGTCCCCCTCCTCGTGCTCGTCCCGCTGCTCGGCGCGGCCGCGGCGCTCGGGCTCGTCCGCCACCAGAAGACGCAGCGGGCGATCACCGTCGGCGTGCTCGCGGTGGCGGTCGCGGTCGCGGTGACGCTCATGGTGCTCGTCGACCGGCACGGCACGATCGTCGTGCAGGTCGGCGGCTGGCAGGCGCCGTACGGCATCTCGCTCGTGGTCGACCGTCTGAGCGCGCTGCTCCTCACCGTGAGCGCCAGCGTGCTGCTGCTCGTCCTGCTCTTCTCGATCGGGCAGGGACTGGCGGACGACGACGAGGACGCCCCGGTCACGATCTTCTACCCGACCTACCTCGTCCTCGCCGCCGGGGTGCTCGACTCCTTCATCGCGGGCGACCTCTTCAACCTCTACGTCGCGTTCGAGATGCTGCTCGTGGCCTCGTACGTGCTCATCACCGTCGGCGGGAGCGAACAGCGCGTCCGGGCGGGCACGACGTACATCGTGACGAGCCTCATGGCGTCGGCGATCTTCCTCGCGGCCATCGGACTCGTCTACGGCGCGACCGGCACGGTCAACATCGCGCAGATCTCCGAGCGCGTCGCCGGCCTGCCGGAGCACGTGCAGCTCCTGCTCCACACGATGCTGCTGATCGGCTTCGGGATCAAGGCGGCCGTCTTCCCGCTCGCGTTCTGGCTGCCGGACTCGTACCCGACGGCTCCCGCACCGGTCACCGCGGTGTTCGCGGGCCTGCTGACGAAGGTCGGCATCTACGCCATCATCCGGCTCGAGACGATCATCTTCCCGAGGCCGCAGCTCAACACCGTGTTGCTCGTGGTCGCGATCCTCACGATGGTGGTCGGCGTGCTCGGCGCGGTGTCGCAGACCGACGTCAAGCGACTCCTGTCCTTCACGCTCATCAGCCACATCGGCTTCATGGTGATGGGTGTCGGCCTCGGGTCGGTCGTCGGCACCGCCGCGGCGGTGTTCTACACGGTGCACCACATCGTCGTGCAGACGACCCTGTTCCTCGTCTCGGGGCTGATGGAGCGCGTCGGCGGGACGACGTCGACGCGGTCGCTCGGTGGGCTCCTCAAGGCCGCGCCGCTGCTCGCCGCGCTCTACCTCGTCCCGGCGTTCAACCTCGGCGGGATCCCGCCCTTCTCCGGGTTCATCGGGAAGCTCGGTCTCTTCCGCGCCGCGGCCGAGGACGGCTCGCCGCTCGCGTACGCGACGATCGCCGCCGGGGTCGTGACGAGCCTCCTGACGCTGTACGCGCTCATGCGCGTGTGGGACGCCGCCTTCTGGCGGCCGCGCCCCGCCGCCGAGCCGGCCGCGCCGCACGCGAGCACGGCCGAGCCGCACGCGCACCTGCGCGCGCCGGAACCGGCGCCGCTGACGGTGTCCGAGGAGAGCGGCGAGGCG
Organism: uncultured Curtobacterium sp.; assembly: GCA_913778205.1. GTDB lineage: Bacteria > Actinomycetota > Actinomycetes > Actinomycetales > Microbacteriaceae > Curtobacterium. The sequence continues at coordinate 44,254 of CAJYUW010000047.1, read as the reverse complement.
TACCACCCTGGAGGCTCGGTGACGGTGACCGACGCGGCGCACGTGAGCACCGCCTCCCGTCCGGCGACGGGGTCCACGGCGGTCGCGGGCGAGGCACCGGAACGCCAGCACCTGCCACGGATGCTCGTCGGCGTGACGACCGTCGCGGTCCTCGGCTCGGTCGCGCTCACGGTCCTCGCCGGGCCGCTGTACGGCTACGCGACCCGCGCCGCGGAGTCGCTCGAGTCACCCGACCGCTACGTGCAGGCCGTCCTCGGGGGTGCGCGGTGAGCGAGACGCGACGCATCACCAATGCGCGACGGATCGCCGTCGCCTGGCGCTACGAGGTGCCGCTCGTCGCGGGGCTGACCGTCCTCTGGGCACTGCTGTGGGGGTCGTGGACGCCGCTCACGTTGCTGTGCGGTCTCGTCGTGGCGCTGCTCGTGACGCAGCTGCTCCCGCTGCCGCCGGTGCCGCTGTCGGCCAGGTTCTCGGTGCCGTCCGCGCTGTGGTTCCTCGTGGTGTGGAGCGGCTTCGTCGTCGCCGCGTCGTTCCGGGTGGCGTGGGCCGCGTTCCGACCGCGCGGGGTGCGGCGCAGCTCGATCGTCCTCGTGCAGCTCCACACGACGTCGGAGATGACCTTCACCCTCGCGACGATCGCGATCTCGCTGGTCCCGGGGTCGTACGTCGCCGACGTCGACCTCCGGCACCGGCGGGTCCTGCTGCACGTGCTCGACACCGAGCGCACGGAGCAGGTCGAGGCCGAACGACGGACGGCGCTCCGGATCGAGGCCATGGTCATCCGCGCCCTCGGCTCGTCGCAGGACGTCTCCGGGTTGTCCGAGCCGCTCCCCGAGGTCGCCCGGTGAGCGCCGCGGTTGCCGTGATGGCGGTGTTGGTGGCCCTCGTCCTCCTGCTCCTGGGCGCGACGCTCGTGCTCGCCGTGGGGCGGATCGTCCGCGGCCCGACGATCCTCGACCGCATGATCGGGTCGGACATGGTGCTGACCACGGCGTTGCTGGTGATCGCCGCCGCCATGGTCCTGCGGCGCGACGTGACCGCCGTGCCCGTGCTCGTCGTCATCGCGGCGACGAGCGTGTTCGCGACCATCGCCGTCGCCCGGGCGGTCACCCCGTCGTCCGATCCCTCCGACGAGGGCGTGGACGCGACGACGCCGGAGCACGCGATCGAGGAGGAGGCGTAGGTGATCGACCTCATCGAGGCCTTCGTGGCGGGCGCGGGCGTCCGCGCGTGGATCGCGATCGGACTGCTGCTCGTCGGGTCCGTGCTCTCGCTCGGCGCCGCGGTCGGCATCGTCCGGTTCCCGGACCCGCTCGTCCGGCTGCACGCGATGGCGAAGCCGCAGGTGCTCGGCCTGGCGCTGGCGCTCGCGGCGGTGGTCGTGGCGGTGTGGACGTGGACGGCGCTGTGGCTCGTCCTGCCGGTCATGGTGTTCCAGCTCTTCCTGGTGCCGGTGTCGACGCACATGATCGCGCGTGCCGGGTTGCGGTCGGGCGAACACCGGCACGACGCCCTGCTGCACGACGACACCGAGTAGCCGCGCCGCCCGCCGGGTCCCGTGGCGGGGGCCCTCTTCCGTCGGGGGGGGGGGCACGCCGTTGCGGCATCGCGCGGTCGTGGCACCGTCGTGGATCGACGGTGCCGTCGTCGTACGACAGCGGGCGTGTCGATCGGCAGCGACGACGCCGGACCGCACGGCCCCCGGGTCGTTCAGCCCCGACGGGCGTCGCAGCGCGACAGCAGGAGGTTCGCCACCGCCGCCGCGACCACCACGGCCGCGGCGACCGCGGGCAGCACCATCGCGCCGGGCGCCCCGGAACGCTCCGCGACCGAGCCCGTGACGGCCGACGCGAGCGACTGCCCCACGATGACCGCCGAGCCGAGGATCGTCATCGTCGTCGCCGACCGTCCCAGCGGCGCGCGATCGGACCCGAGGGAGTACTGCGAGACGAGGGTCGGGCCGATGCCGATCCCCATGACGGCGAGCACCACGGCGACGGCGAGCACCGAGTGCGCCTGCGAGAACGCGACCGCGCCGCCGAGCAACACCGCCCCGAACACGAGCCACCGCCACCCGAGGCCGAACCGCCGCGGGAACGCCGCCGACCCGAGCGCGAGCCCGGCCGACCCGATGCCCATCACGCCGTACAGCAGCCCCGCCCGTGACGCGCCGCCGTGCGACTCCATGAACGCGGTCAACGACGTGAGCGTCGCACCGAAGAACAGCCCGATGCCGAGGATGCCGAGCACCACGACCACGAGCCGCGGCCGCAGCAGCTCCCGGGCCGGTGCCTGGGCGACCGTACCCGTCGCCGCGACCACGAGCCGCCCGGTCGGGTGCAGGGCGAAGGCCGTGACGAACACGAAGGTCAGCACGGACGCCCCCGCCACGGCGACCCACGGGGCGATCGCGCTCGCGAGGACCCCGACGAGGAACGGGCCGATGATGAAGACCGTCTCGTCGGCGGCGGACTCGTACGCCATCGTGCCGCCGAGGACCTTCTCGTGCCGGTCCGCGGCCATCCGCTGCCGGATGATCGCGACGAGACGGGTGCGCGACATCGGGGCGACCTGCGGCGCGGAGGCACCGATGAGGAAGGACATCGCGAGCACGGCGAGGTCCGGTGCGGCACTCGACACGACGAACGGCAGTGCACCGAGCAGCACCCCGTTGACGATGCCGACCGGGACGAGCACCCGGCGCTGGCCGAACCGGTCGGCAGCGGCGCCGACCATCGGACCGAAGACCGCGGAGCCGATGCCGACGGACGCGGAGTTGACGCCGCCGAGCGCCACAGAGTCGCGCGCGGCGACGACGAGGGTCAGGACGCCGACGACCATCATCGCGAAGGGCAGTCGCGCGACGAAGGCGATCGGGAAGTACCACCGACCGGCGAGGCCGATCAGGGAGGTGGGTCGTGCTCGGAGCATGGGGTGTGCCTTCTCGGCCCGGCCGGACAGGGGGCGGGCCCATCGGGTGCCGCCGCTGTCCGTCGCGCCCCGTGCGGGGCGGCCGACGGCCGGTAGATACACACTGCGTGTTCTGCTTGCGGTACCGAGGGTACCGCCTGACGGCCGGGAGGCGCGTGGCGGCGGCGCCACGGGCCTCCCGGCCGTCAGGCGGTAACGCTGCGTCACCGGCGGTCGCCGCACCCGTCCGGCCACCTATCGTGTCGCGCATGGAACAGCGACGCACCGGGCGGACGGGTGCTCCCGTCAGCGCGCTGACGCTCGGGACCCGGGCGATCGCGGGCGTCGCGGCACGTGACCTCGCCGAGGCGGTCGGTCTCGTGCAGGCCGCACTCGCGGGTGGCGTCACCGCGGTGGACGTGTCGGACGCGGACGGCGCCGGGCTCGCCGAGGAGGTCGTCGGGACCGCGCTCGCGGGACGACGCGACGACGTCTTCGTGTCCGTGCGGTTCGGCGACCCCGTGGACGCGGACCCGGCGCACCGGGGCAACGGGCGCCGCTGGATGTTCCGGGCGGTGGAACGGAGTCTCGACCGCCTCGGCGTCGACGTCATCGACCTGTACCAGCCGGCCCGTCCGGACCCGGCGACCTCGCTCGACGAGACGCTCGACGCGCTCGCGGACCTCGTGGCGCTCGGCCGGATCCGGGCGTTCGGGATCCCGGGGTTCCCGGCGGAGGAGCTCGTCGAGGCGCAGTGGCTGCGGTCCGGCGGCAAGAGCGCCACCGCGACGCACGTGCCGTACTCGCTGCTGACCCGGACGGCCGAGCGCACCGTGCTGCCGGTGGCGCGGCGGTTCGGCCTCGGGGTGTTCGCCGGAGCGCCCCTCGCCGGCGGCTGGCTCGCCGGCGCCTACCGCGAGGGCGGCGGACAACCCGTGTCGCCGCGGGCGTCGGCGGACCCGGCCGCCCACGACGTCGGATCGCCGGGCAACCGGGGCAAGCTCGCGACCGTGGAGCGGCTGGGTCGGTTGGCCGACGAGGCGGGGCTCACGCTGTTCGAGCTGTCGGTCGGCTTCGCGCTCACGCACCCGGACGTGTCGAGCGTGGTGGTCGGGCCGAGGACGTCCTCGCACCTCGACGCGTACCTGCAGGCGGCGGAGGTGGCGCTGGACGACGACCTGCTCGACGCGGTCGACGCCGTGGTCGCGCCGGGGACCCACGTGCTGGAGCGGGACACCGGGATCGTGCTGCCGGCGCTGACCCCCGAGCGGCTGCGTGGTCGGGCGCTCGTACGCTGACGCCGCGGTGAGCGGCGGTCGGTCAGCGGCGCTGGGCGAGCGCGCAGAGCGCTTCGTGGGCGAGCATCACGGGCACCGCAAGCGCGTGGGGGAGGGCGGCGCCGAGCCGCTCGAACCCGGAGAGCACCGCGTCGAGGACGGGGTTGTCGGTCGGCGCGGGCCAGTTCGAGGAGACGGGGCGGGCGATGTCCTGCTGCGGGAGAACGGTCATGATCGGGCCTTCCGGGGTCCTGCCGGCCCTGCGCCGGCTTGGTGATGTCCAACATATTGCCGGTCTGATTGCATGTCAAGTGTCAGGTGAACAAGCCGGAGCATAGGATCTCGACCATGGTGGAGATACCGGCCCCGAAGCCCACCGACCTGCTCTCGATCGGGGAGGTCGTCCGACGGACCGGTGTCGCGGCATCGGCACTGCACTTCTACGAGCGCAAGGGCCTGATCCACCCGGAGCGCACGACGGGCGGGACGCGCCTGTACCCCCGGCACGTCGAACGGCGGATCGCGATCATCCAGGTCGCCAAGCGCCTCGGCATCCCACTGAGCGAGGTCGCCGAGCAGTTCGCGGCGCTGCCGAGCGACCGGATGCCGTCCCTGCGCGACTGGGCACGGCTGAACGAACGGTGGCGTGCTCGCCTCCGGGCGCGTCAGCTCGAGCTCGCGCGCCTGCAGGAGGAGATGACGCAGTGCATCGGCTGCGGCTGCGTGTCCCTGAACGCCTGCCTGGTGATGAACCCCGGCGACGCGATGGGCGCGGACGGCGCGGGCGCCCGACGCCTGCTCCCCATCGAGGACTGACGCGCGGTCCCCGGGGCGGGTGCGGCGGGATGGGGGCGGGGCGGGCCGGCCGCCGTTGCGGAACGACACCGTGGATGTCGTACGACAACTGCCCCGTCGCTCGTTGCACGGTGCGGTTCAGCGCGCGCACAAGCAGCGACACGGCCGCTGTCGCACGACGACGGTGCGGTCGTTCGGCAGCGGCAGCAGCCCGACCAGCGGCAGCCCAGCCGGCGCGGCAGCTAGACCGGCGCGTCAGCCGGACCGGCGCGTCAGCCGAACCGGCCGGACGGCTTCGTCAGGCCACGGAGCGGGCGCGCGGGCCGCGCAGGAAGGGGATGCGGGGCATGAGCCAGTCGACCCACACCACCCGGACGCCCGGCGCCACCGCGAGCGACCAGAGGATCGAGGCCGCGGCGTCCGTCGGGTAGTGCACCGCATCGATCGAGACCGCGAAGAACACCACGACGATCGCCACGGTCCCGGCGACGAGCGCCACACGGTGCCACCGGTTCTCCCGGAGGAGCCAGATGAGGGCGATCACGAACGCCGTCATGTAGACCGTGTGCCCGCTCGGGTATCCCGGGTCCGGCTGCACCGGGAACGGGTGCGGCAGCACGGCGACGTCGGGCCGCGCGCGGTGCACGATCTCCTTCACGACGGCCGAGGGGATCCACGTGATCGCGATCGTGCCGCCGAAGGCCAGCGCCGGCCGGAGGTCCCGCGTCCGCCACCAGATCACGCCGACCACGACGAACGTGATCGCGATCGCCGGTGCGGGGCTGATGACGTGGTAGACGGCGTCGGTGAATGCGCCGACGGGTCCGGTGTGGAGCGTGTTCAGCGCCTTCGACAGCCCGAGGTCGACCGTCCCGAGCGTGAAGCCGACCCCCGTGATCACGAGGACCGCGACCACGGCGAGCAGCACCGACGCGAGCGGGTACCGGGCGGGCTCGAGGATGCCGACGACGTCGCGGTCGGCGGACGAGCGGCCTCGAGGGCGCAGCAGCGGGGGGTCGACGGTCATCCGACCATGGTCGCAGGTCGGGGACGCCCCAGGCCCCGATTCCCGTGACGATCCATCAGAGACCGTTCAGCGACCGGGACGCCGCGTCCGGATCAGTGTTCCGCGCCGCCCTGCTCGACCAGGTCCGGACCGCCACGGAGCGCCTCGCGGACGACGACCTCGAGCGCCCTGACGACGTCCTCGAGCGGGAGGGTCGGCACTGCGTGGTCACCGAAGCCCGTGGTGGCCGGGACGTGCACGAACCCGGCGCGCAGCCCCTCTCGGTCAGCGAGGGACATGAGCTCGTAGAACGCCTGGTTGCACGTGAAGGTCCCCGCCGTGTTCGACACCGCCGCGGGGACACCGAGCACTCGGACCTCGGCGACGATCCGCTTGATCGGCAGCGACGTGAAGTACGCCGGTCGCCCGTTCGGGTCGATCGGCTCGTCCACGGGTCGGGCTCCGGCGTTGTCGGGGATCCGGGCGTCCTGCACGTTGATCGCAACCCGCTCCGGCGTGACCGCCGTCCGTCCCTCGGCCAAGCCCGTCGCGATGACCACGGCGGGCCGGTGCTCGAGGATCGCCGCCGCGAGGCGCTGCCGCACCTCGGCGAACACCACCGGGAGCTGTTCGGTCACGAGCCGCGCCGGGCCGTCCCACCGTTCGGCGAGCGCCGAGACCGCGTCCCAGGAGGGGTTCGTCGCGGCACCGCCGAACGGTTCGAAGGCGGTGAGCAGGACGGTCGTTCCGGACGTGTCGGCCACGGCACCAGCCTAGGCACGGACCGGACGGGAGGCGCGTGGTGGGGTCGGCCCGCGCCTCCCGTCCGTCACCTGGTCACCGCCCAGCCGCGCCGCCTTCGGGGCGCCCCCCGGGTGCGGACCTGCGCAGCACGGACCGGTCTGTGTAGTGTTGCATCCGGCCGGTGAAGTACGACGGACGGGGGTGACGATGGCTGCGGACGACCGCGTCGACGGAGCATGCACGGTCGCTGACCACGAGCTGCGGGCGTCCCCCGCCGAGTGGCACCGCCGAGGGATGCTCCACCCCGCCGACGTCGAGGCGCTCGTCCATCGACGCCTCGCGGAGAACCTGCCCCACGACCCCGTGTACGCCGACTTCTTCGGACCGGTCAGCCGTCCCCGCGAGCCGGAGCGGTGACCCCCGCTCGACCGGTGACGGCTGGGTCCGCGAGATCGAAGACCACGACCCGCGTGCCGTGACCGCGGATGTGGTTGGCCACCGGCTGGTGCTCCGGGTGTGGGAGGTAGCCGTCGAGGGCCGCCCGGTCGCGGAACCGGACGACGAGCATCCAGTCGAAGCCGCCCTCGAGGCCCTCGGTGCTGACGCTCGTACCGGACCCGACCGACTCCACCCCGTCGATCCGCGTCAGGTGCTCCTGTGCGAGGGCGTCCGCCTCGGCTCCACTGCTGTCGTCGACCTCCCACGCCACCAGCACCACGTGCGTGACGGCCCCGGTGGTCATCGACGGCCCTCGGCGCGCTGCTGGATGCCGACGAGGACCATGAAGAGCAGCCCGATGCCGAGGACGACGAGCGGCGCGACGAGCGAGCCACCGCCGGTGAGCGCCAGGACGAGGAACAGCAGGCCGAGTCCGGTGAACATGCCGGCGACCCCCCACCCGGCCGCGACGCTCACGAACCACCGTGGCCGGCCGGCTTCGTCGGCCTCGCGGACGCGCTCGTCCTCGGCGGCACGCCAGACACTGTCCGGTCCGCGATGCCGGAGCACCTTCGCCCAGAAGGCGCACATCCCGACCGCGAACAGCACGAAGAACACCGTCAGAGCGACCGCAACACCGGTCTTCCCCGACGTCCAGAGCGGGATCGTCGCGACGAGTCCGAGGACCGCTGCGGCGACCGCCGACCACGGCGCGACGTTCCGCGCGAAGGCCTGCTGCGCGCGGCCGACGGCCCGACTCGAGCGGATGAAGCGGTCCTCGCCGCTCGTCCGTTCGGTGACCGGCTTGGACATCACCCGCCCCTCGACGGCGATCAGCACGACCGACGCCACGAGGACGATCCCCACCACGATCCAGAACACCATGGTCGGGACCGTACTCACGAGCACTCCTCACGGGCACGGCGCGTGGGGTACGTCCCCGTCTCGCACCCGTGTGGTCAGAAGGCGGGCGACCCGCCCGCGATCGTGATCGTCGAGCCGGACTGGTAGCTCGACTCCGGGCTGACGAGGTGCACGTAGGCCGCGCCGAGCTCGGCCGGCTGCCCCGGACGGCCGAAGGGCGACGACTCGCCGAAGTGCGCCACGGTCTGCGCGTCGTCCGACCCCGGCTGCAGCGGCGTCCAGACCGGGCCGGGCGCGACGGAGTTCACCCGGATGCCCTTCGGGGCGAGCTGCTGGGCGACGGCCTCGGTGAAGGTCTTCACGGCGCTCTTCGAGATCGCGTAGTCGATCTTGTCCGGCGACGGTGTGCTCGATTGGATCGAGCCGGTGGTGACGATCGTCGACCCGGGCTCGAGGTGCGGCACCGCGGCCTTGGTCAGCCAGAACAGCGAGTAGATGTTCGTCTTGAAGGTGGAGTCGAAGTGCTCGGTGCTGAGCGTCAGGATGTCGTCGTTGCTGTCCATCCGCCCGGCGACCATGACGAGGGTGTCGAGCCCGCCGAACTCGTCGACGGCCTTCTGGACGAGGTCCTGGCAGTACCGCTCGTCGGAGATGTCGCCCGGGACCAGGACGGCGCGGCGGCCCTCGGCCTCGAGGAGGTCGCGCACCTGCTCGGCGTCCTCCTGCTCATCGGGCAGGTAGGAGAGCACGAGGTCGGCGCCCTCCCGGGAGAGCGCGATCGCGGCGGCGCGGCCGATGCCGGAGTCGGCGCCGGTGACGATGCCGCGGTACCCCGTCAGCCGCTCCTTGCCGACGTAGCTCTGTTCGCCGTGGTCGGGCTGCGGGTCCATCTTCCAGGCGGCGCCCGGCAGCGACTGCTCCTGCGCCGGGTACGGCGGTGCGGGGTAGAGGGTCTTCGGGTCGCGCTTGTCGTACTGGCTCATGCGCCCACGATGCCCGCGCCCCGCTCGGTGCCGGTCCAGCGTGCGGGCACAGGCGGCGCCGCCGGCGCGGCAGCGCGGCCGACCGGCACGCCGGCGCGCACCGCCGGCGCGGCCGACCGGCACGCCGGCGCGGCCGGCGGGCGGCGCGCATGGCCGGCGCGGCCGGCGCGCACCGCCGGCGCGCATGGCCGGCGCACAACCAAAGTCCATCCGAACCGTGGCGATCCGCGGTTCGCTCTGCCTTTGGTTGTGCGGCGGGCGAGCTACGGGCGGCGTTGACGACGCCGGGCGGGACGGACGGGCGCCGGGCGCGCGCGGCCGTCGCGGTCGGCCGCCGCAAGGTCAGCGGACCGGCGCACCCCCGAGCACGAGGTCCCGCGCCTGCGCTGCCGCCCCGAGCGCCACGGCGTCGGACCCCAACGTCGACTGCGCGAGCCGGATCGGGGCGCCGCTCACGGGCGGTTCGGCGGCGATCGCGGCGGTCACGGCCGGCTCGAGGAGGTCCCACGAGCGGGCGATGCCCCCGCCGATCACGACGGTGGTCACGTCGAGGATCCCCGCCGTCAGCAGGGCTGCACGCGCGAGGCCCCATCCAGCACGGTCGAACACGGCTGCGGCGTCGGCGTCACCCGAACGTGCGGCGTCGGCGACCTCACGTGCGGTCACCCGGCGGCCGGAGCGTTCGGCGTAGCGGTCGGCGATCCCGCGAGCACCGGCGAGCGTCTCGAGGTGCCCGACCTGTCCGCACGTGCACACGGCGTCGCCGAAGCCGGGCACGTGCCCGATCTCGCCCGCGGCACCGCGCGGTCCGGCGAAGAGGGTCCCGCCGAGCACGAGTGCTCCGCCGACCCCGGTGCCGAGCGTCATGCCGAGCACGTCGGGCTCCCCCGCGACGGCACCGGTCGCGACCTCGCCGAGGAGGAACGCGTTCACGTCGTTGTCGAGGGTCGCGGGCACACCGAGGGCCTCGGACACGGCTGCGGTCACGCCGTACCCGGCCCAGCCGGTGAACGAGTTGCCGGTCACGAGGACCGTACCGGTCCCGGCGTCGACGACGCCGGCGGCGCCGACCCCGACACCCGCCAGGGAGGCCCGGTGCCGGTCGAGCAGGTCCGTCACCGCGCGGACGCCGGTCGCGACGATGGCCGTCCCGCCGGCGTGGGCGGGTGTCGGCAGGTCGACCCGGTCGACGACCTGCAGGTCCGGCGTCGTGAGCAGCACCTTCGTGTTCGTCCCGCCGACGTCGATGCCGGCGATCACCTCGGCGCTCATGCGCTCACCGTACCGACCCGGGCGAGCAGGGCGCTCACCGCGATCGCGGCTCCGGTGGGGAGTGCCCGACGACGGGGCTTCGACACGCGATGTCTCCTCGTGCTGCAGGTGGTGTGGTGCTTCGGGAGGTGCTGCCGGACAGTCAATGGCCGAACGCATCGGAAAAACAAACATGTCCGTGTGAAAAGTCTGTTTCTGCGATCCGGGCAAAAGGTGACGCCGGCGTCCTGCCCGCTAGGCTCGCGGCGATCGGCGGCTTCCGTCGTCGTCCCGCCCGGATCGGAGAAAGTCCTGCCCGACCTCAGTGCTCGCGTCCTGGAACTCGTCGCGTCCGGGCAGGCGTCCAGCCGCACCGAGATCGCGGCGCTGCTCTCCGCCGCGCCGTCGACCGTCTCGCACGTGGTCGCGCAGCTGCTCGCACACGGGCTCCTCGCCGAGGAGGGCACCGACGTCTCCACCGGCGGTCGCCCGCGCAAGAAGCTCCGCATCGGAGGGGCCGACGAGTACGCGGTCGCCGCGGACGTCGGTGGCGGTCACGTCCGCATCGGCGTGGTCCGACCGGGAGGCGCGCTCGACTCCGTCGCGGACGTCCCGTTCGCGCTCGCCGACGGTCCGACCGCGGGGCTGCAGCGGTTGGCCGGGCTGCTCGAGCGCCTCGCCGACGAGCAGGGTCGCGCGGGCCTCCGAGGCGTCGGCCTCAGCCTGCCCGGGCCGGTCGACGTCGTGGCCGGCGTGGTCGACCTGCCGAGCCGCATGCCGGGGTGGAACGGGTTCCCGGTGGCGTCCTGGCTCACCGAACGCTTCGGACTGCCGGCGATCGTCGACAACGACGCGAACTGCATGGCCGCCGGCGAGCAGAGCGTGCGAGACCCGTCGCGCCGGCAGACCATCACGATCAAGGCCGGCTCGGCGATCGGCGCCGGGATCGTCATCGACGGCCGGCTGTACCGCGGGTCGACCGGGTCCGCCGGCGACATCACGCACGTGCGCATCGACGCGGCCGGGGACACCCCGTGCTCGTGCGGGAACACCGGGTGCCTCGAGACCGTGGCGTCCGGTGCCGCCCTGGTCCGCATCCTGTCGGACGCCGGGGTTCCGGTCGGCTCCACGGCCGACGTGGTCCGGCTCGCCTCGGACGCGCACCCCGAGGCCACCCGGGCCGTGCGGCTCGCGGGACGGCACCTCGGCGAGGTCCTCGCGGCGAACGTCAACTTCTTCAACCCGGACGCGGTCTACCTCGGCGGCATCCTGTCGACCCTCGACCCGTTCATCGCCGCCGTCCGGAGCCAGCTGTACGAGAGCTGTCACCCGCTCATGACGCAGCACCTGGCGATCGAGCCGGTGTCGCTCGGCGCCGACGCCGGGCTCGTCGGCGCCGGGCAGTCCGCGCTGCAACAGGGCCTGACCGCCGCGCTCGAGGAGCGCTCGGCGCCCATCCCCCAGTCCACCGTCAGGAGGAGGAACGTCCGTGGCTGAGTCCGTGCCCGCCGCGCCCGCTGCACCCGCCGTCCGTCGCCCGGTCGTCGCGATCGCGGGTCTCGCCGTCGAGACCTCGACGTTCACGCCCACCCGGACGCACGCGCCGGCGTTCCACCCGGACCGCGGCGACGAGGTCGTGACGCGGTACCCGTTCCTCGCGTCGTACGCCGACCAGGCCGACTTCCGCGGCGCGCTCATCGGGCACGCCCTGCCCGGCGGGGTCGTCGACCGCGACTCGTACGAGTCGCTCGCCACCGAGATCTGCGACCGGCTGTCGGCGATCGTCGCGGACGGCCCGGTGGAGGGGCTCTGGTACGACATCCACGGCGCGATGGTGGTCGAGGGGCTCGACGACGCCGAGACGGACCTGCTCGGACGCATCCGCGCGGTCGTCGGGCCGGACGTCGTCGTGTCGGCGTCGATGGACCTGCACGGCAACGTCACGGCGGAGCTCGCGCACCAGGTCGACCTCGTCACCTGCTACCGGATGGCCCCGCACGAGGACGCCCTCGAGACGAAGGAGCGCGCCGTGCGCAACCTCGTCGACGTGCTGACCACCCGCCCCGTCGGCGAACAGCGGCCCGTCAAGGCCTGGGTACCGATCCCGGTGCTGCTCCCCGGCGAGCAGACGTCCACGCGCATCGAGCCCGCGGCCTCGCTGTACGCGCAGGTGCCGGAGGTCGAGGCCACCGCGGGCGTGCTCGACGCGGCGATCTGGGTCGGCTACGCCTGGGCCGACCAGCCGCGGGACCGCGCCGTGACGGTCGTCACGGGGTGGGACCGCGTCGCCGTCGCCGCCGGGGCCGAGCAGCTGGCCCGCGCGTTCTGGGACGCGCGCGAGGACTTCCGGTTCGTCGCGCCGACCGGCACCTTCGACGAGTGCGTCGCCGCCGCCCTCGCCCCGGGTGCCGCGCGGCCGTTCTTCGTCTCGGACTCCGGCGACAACCCGACCGCGGGCGGCTCCGGCGACATGACGTGGGGGCTGACGCAGGTGCTCGCGAACCCGGCGTTCTCGTCGCCGGACGGTCCCACCGTCATCTACGCGAGTGTCCCCGGGCCCGAGGCCGTCGCCACCGCCGTCGAGGCCGGGGTCGGTGCGATCGTGACCGTGACGGCCGGGGCCACGGTCGACGCCGTGCACGCGGGTCCGATCACCGTGACCGGGCGGGTGCACGCGGTCAAGCACGGTGACCGCGACGCCGAGACCGAGGTCGTGGTCCAGGTCGGGTCCGTGTTCGCGATCCTCACGGCGCTCCGGAAGCCGTACCACCACGAGCGCGACTTCACCGACCTCGACCTCGCCCCACGCGAGGCCGACGTCGTCGTCGTGAAGATCGGGTACCTCGAACCGGAGCTGTTCGACATGGCCGCGGACTGGATGCTCGCGCTCACCCCCGGCGGGGTCGACCAGGACCTCGAGCGGCTCGGGCACCACCGGATCCAGCGTCCGATGTTCCCCTACGATCGGGTGTTCCCGTCGGCGCCCGACCTCGGCGCCCGGATCATCCCGCCGTCGAACGAACCCCTGGGAGTCATCGCGTGACCGTTTCCCCCGTCGCCCTCGAGATCGCGGTGACCTCGCCGGCCGGGGCCCTCGTCGCCCGGGACGCCGGCGCCGACCGGGTGGAGCTCTGCGTCGGGCTCGAACTCGGCGGACTCACCCCGTCGCAGGCGCTCGTCGAGTCCGTGCACGAGACGGGGATCCCGGCGCACGCACTCGTCCGCTGCCGACCCGGCGGGTTCGTGCACGACCGTTCGGAACTCGACCTGATGGAGCGCGAGGTCCGGACCGTCCTCCGCTCCGGTGCAGCAGGGGTCGTCGTCGGCGCGCTCCGCCCCGACCGCACGCTCGACACCGACGCCCTTCGTCGGTTCCTCGACGCCGCGCACTCGGTGAGCGCCGCCGCGCAGGTCACCCTGCACCGTGCGGTCGACCACGCTGCCGATCCGGTCCGGGCGGCGGCGCAGCTCGCGGAGCTCGGGTTCACCCGGGTGCTCACCTCCGGCGGCGCCCCGACGGCCGCGACCGGTGCCGACACGATCCGACGGATGGTCGACGCCGCGGGCCCGGTCCAGGTCATGGCGGGAGCCGGGGTCACCCCGGCGGACGTGCCACGCCTGGTCGGGGCCGGCGTCGCCGCCGTCCACCTGTCAGCGAAGCGAGCTGCGGTCGGGAGCGCGCACGCGGGTGTCCCGATGGGCGGTTCCGACGATGGTTCCGCGCACTTCGTCACGGACGCCGAGGTCGTCGCCGCCGCGCGGCGGTCGGTCGACGCCGCTGCCGGCTCGTCATCCTGACGACCGCCGGGCGCGGGCGCACGGAGCGGTCGCGACCGGTCGGGCACGCCCGAGGCAGGCACTCCGACGACCCGGGGCTCCCGGTGCGGTCACGACCGCGGCGCCGGGAACGGACGCGCCCGCAGAGCGGGGCGCGAGCAGGGCGCGCGGCGCGGGGCGCGAGCAGGGCCCGTGGCGTGCTGCACGGCTCGGCCGTCGAGCACGCCACGGACCCGGTGCTGCGTGGGGGTGGGGTGATGGGTGCGACGCCCGACCGGAGGGGGGCGCGGTCGGGCGTCGCGAGGTGACGGGACTCGATCGACGGGGGGATCGCTCGAGTTCCGCCGGCTCCTGGGTCGCACCGTCCCGGCGGCCGACGGGACCTGTGACCGGGTGGACGGGGCGTGGAGGTCGCTAGGCCCCGACGAGTGTGCCGGTGAGCGAGAGCGACAGGAAGACCGTCACGAAGATGCCGGCCAGCAGGGCGACCGGGGTGAGTCGGCGCCACTTCGCCGGGGATGCGCGGGGCTTGTCGGACACGGGAACCTCCTCGTTGCGGTGACTTCGCGGTGTGGAGCAAATGTCTCGGGCTCACTTGCTTCACTCATCAAGATACTCAAACATTCACCAACTTGGCCACTCGTGTACTGTCCCCAGTACGAGGGATGCCGTCCCGGCCCCTCGAGACCCGAGTGGAGCCCCCGTGACCCGAGCTGGGACCGCCGAACCCGCCGCGCTCATCAGCGCCCTCGAGGCGGTGGTGCGCGCCAACGCAGCACTCGTCCGACGGCTCAGCGCGCGGGCCGGCATCCACGAGAACGCACTGCGCGCCCTCGTCCTCATCGACGACACGGGGTACTCGACCCCGACGGAGCTCGCGGGCTACCTCGGCCTCACGTCCGGCGCGGTCACGAACCTGGTCGACCGGACGGCCGCGGCCGGGCTGGTCGAACGGGTGCCGAACCCGCACGACCGACGCGGGTCCATCCTCCGGCTCACGGCCGAGGGCGACGGCGTGGTGCGCGGGTACCGCCAGCGGTACACCGCCCTGCTGACCGCGGTGGACGCCGCGCACGAGGGCGACCTGGTCACGCTGCTGAGCGATCTCGCGACGAGCCTCTACGAGCAGGCCGGCGACTCCGAGGACTGACCGAGCCCGACCACGGCGTCAGCCGCCGCCACGGCGACCGGGTCGTGTGCCGCGTGCACGACGACCACCCCGGCGCGGGCCTCCTCCGCCAGTGCGGCGACGACCAGCACCGCCGACGCCGCGTCGACACCGGCGGTCGGCTCGTCGACGAGCAGCACCGGCGCCTCCTGCGCGAGACCGAGCGCGACGAGCACACGCTGCCGCTGCCCTCCGGACAGCTCGTCGAACGAGCGGTGCGCGAGATCGGCGACGGCCAGGCGCTCGAGCTGGGTCTCGACGACCGACCGGTCGCGCCGCGTCGACGGACGCCACCAGGGTCGCACCCGCCACCGTCCCATCGACACGGCGTCGCGCACGGTGAGCGGGAGCGCACCGGGCGGGACGGACTGCGGCACGTACGCGACGTCGACCGGGAGGCCCGCCACACGCCCGGCAGACCACGGCACCAGTCCGGCGACCGCGTCGAGCACCGTCGACTTGCCCGAGCCGTTGGGTCCGGTGAGCGCCGTCACGGATCCAGGTCGGAAGGTCGCGTGCAGCCCGGTGACGACCAGGCGGTCGCCGCGGCGGAGGGAGACGTCGGTCAGCTCGACGGCCGGGGTGGTGGGCACATGAGGAGACTATCAGTATTGATAGTCATTTTCATGTAGCGTCGTCGACCGTGACCTGGCTGACCGACCCGTTCTCCGTCGACTTCATGCTGCGCGCCCTCGTCGGCGGCACGCTGGCGGCGGTGCTGTGCGCGGTCGTCGGCACCTGGGTCCTCGTGCGCGGGATGGCCTTCCTCGGGGAGGCACTCGCGCACGGCATGCTGCCCGGCGTCGCGCTCGCGACCCTGACCGGTGTCCCAGCCGTCCTCGGTGCCGCGGCGAGCGCGTGCGTCATGGTCCTCGGCGTCGGGGCGCTCCGGCGACGGGCACGGCTGTCCTACGACTCCTCGATCGGCCTGCTGTTCGTGGGCATGCTCGCCCTCGGCGTCATCATCGTGTCCGGGTCACGCTCGTTCGCGACGGACGTGACCGCGATCCTGTTCGGGGACGTGCTCGCCGTGACCGCCGCGGACCTCGCCGGTCTCGCCGTTGCCGCCGCCGTGGCGCTCGGCACCGCGACCTGCTTCCACCGACCGTTCACCGCGACGGCCTTCGACGCCCGGAAGGCTGCGACGCTCGGCCTGCGACCGCGTCTGGCGGAGGTGGTCCTCGTCGCCCTGGTCACCCTCGCCGTGGTCGCGTCCTACCGTGCCGTCGGGACGCTGCTCGTCGTCGGGCTCCTCCTCGCGCCCGCCGCTGCCGCCCGCGCCTGGACCCGATCGGTCGGCTCGACCATGCTGCTCGGCTCCGGCATCGGTGCGGTCGCCGTCCTCGCCGGTCTGCTCGTCTCGTGGCACCTCGGCACGGCCGCGGGCGCGAGCATCGCCGTCGTCGCGGTCCTCGGCGTGGCCGTCTCCCGTGCCACCGCCGCCCTGCTGCGCGGACGCGCTCCCGCGCACTTCCCGACCACCCGGACCCCTGGGTCCACCGCACCACGAGAGGCCCCATGAACCACCGATCCACCCCCGCCGTCGGCGCCGCGCTCGGGCTCACGCTCCTGCTCGCCGGCTGCTCACCCGACCCGGGCGCACCGGGACCCACCGCGACGACGGACCGCCCGCACGGGTACGTGGAGGGTGCCCGGGAAGCGCGCGAACCGCAGCTCCGTCTCCTCGCGGTGCGCCCGGACGGCCGGACCGCGATCCGCGACCTGCTCACCGACGAGTCCTCCGAGCTCGACGGGGTCGACGCTCCGGGACACGCCGCGACGGACGGACGGTTCCTCGTCACGTCCGACGACGACCGCACGACGATCGTGGACGGCGGCGCCTGGACGGTCGACCACGGCGACCACACCCACTACTACGCCGCCGAGCCACGGGTCGTCGGGCACGTCGGCGGAGGCGGCGCGGTCGAGGTCCACTCCTCGGAGACGGCGACGACGCTGACCTGGCAGGACCGCGGCGAGGCCGTCGCGCTCGACCGGGAGGCGCTCGGCCAGGGCGAGGTCACGGAGGTCCTGCGTGTCGAGGCATCCGTCCTGTTGCCGTTCGGCGAGCGCTTCGTCGCCGGGGCCGACGACACGGTGACCGTCCTCGACCGGGGTGGCCGCGCCGTGGGCGATCCGGTGTCCTGCCCGGAGCCCGCCGGCGGCATCGTGACCCGGGCGGGCGTCGTGGTCGGGTGCTCCGACGGCGCCGTCGTCGTGGACGAGGACGGCGGGGCGTGGGTCCCGCTGCCGGAGGGGACGGCGGACCGTCCGACGGCGTTCGCAGCGCGGGCCGGACGGCCCACCGTCGCCGGTATCGCGCGTGAGGGCGGCGCCTGGCTGCTCGACGCACGGGAGCGCTCCTGGCAGCGCGTCCCCTCGGAACGGCCCCTCCGGGCGGTCGTGGCCGTCGACGACGCCGACGGGCACGTGGTCGCGGTCGACGACACCGGCCGCGTGGTCGTGTTCGCGACGGCGGATGGGACGTCCCCGGACGGCCGCACCGTCACGACCGACCCCCTGGTGCCGGCGGGCGGTCCGGCCCTCCTGCAGGTCGACGCACAGCGGGCCTACATCGCCGACCCGACCACCGGCACGGTGCACGAGATCGACTTCGCGGACGACGCCCGGGTTGCCCGCACGATCGAGCTCGGTCACCCCGTCGCCGCCTTCGCCGAGGTCGGTCGGTGACCCGCGCAGCCCGAGCGACCGCTGTCGCCGCGCGCACCGCCGCCGCGCGCACCGCCGCCGCCCGTGCGACCATCGCGCTCCTCGCCGCCGCACTCGTCGCGACCGCCGCCGGCTGCAGCTCGGCCGAGCGTGACCGCCCCCTGGTGACCGTGACGACCAACATCCTCGGCGACGTCGTCGGCGAGGTCGTCGGGGACGCCGCAGACGTCGAGGTCCTGATGCCCGCGGGCGCGGACCCGCACTCCTTCGAGGTCTCCGCACAGGAGGCCGCACGGCTCCGGTCCGCCGACCTCGTCGTCGAGAACGGCCTCGGCCTCGAGGAGGGCGTGTCCCGGCACGTCGAGGCCGCCGCCGCGGACGGTGTGCCGATCTTCACGGCGGGTGACGCGATCGACGTGCTCGACTGGCGCTCCGAGGACGACTCCGGACCGGACCCGCACTTCTGGACGGACCCCCGGCGGATGGCCGAGGTCGTCACGGCCCTCGACGACGCCCTCGACGAGGTCGGCATCGACGCGCCGGGGGCGGACGACTACCGCGCCCGGCTCGACGCCCTCGACGCCGAGGTCACCGCGGCGTTCGCGACCGTCCCCGCCGAGCGTCGCGCCCTCGTGACGAACCACCACGTGTTCGGCTACCTCGCCGACCGCTACGGCTTCCGGGTCGTCGGCGCCGTGATCCCGAGCGGCACGACCCTGGCCTCCCCGAGCGCCGCGGACCTCCGTGACCTGGCATCGGCGATCGAGGGCGCCGGGGTGCCGACGATCTTCGCCGACCTGTCCCAGCCGGCCCGGCTCGCCGAGGTCCTCGCCGACGAGGTCGGTATCCAGGTCACCATCACCCCGCTCGCCACCGAGTCGCTGACCGCGACCGGGCCGGCGAGCTCCTACCTCGGCATGACCCGATCGAACGCCGAGGCCATCGTCGACGGCCTGTCGACCCACGAATGAGGAAGAGAACGAGACCAGTGAGAACCATGACGTCACCATCGAAGCGACGCACCGCGGTCGCCCCCGCCCTGCTGCTCGGGGTCGCAACCCTCGCGCTGACGGGGTGCTCGACCGACCCCGCGGAGGACCGGACCGAACGGGCCGGCGGCGCAGACGAGACGCGCGTCGCCGTGACCTACGACGGCGGCGTGCTCGTCCTCGACGAAGGCCTCCGCGTGGTGTCCGACGACCCGATCGAGGGGTTCACCCGCGTCAACCCCGCCGGGGACGGCCGTCACGTGCTCGTCACCGTCCCCGAGGGCTTCCGCGTCCTCGACACCGCGTCGGACCCGGCGCTCACCGACGCGGTCTTCCCCGCCGACGCCGGCGGCCACGCGGTCGTGCACGGCGACCGGACGACACTCTTCGCCGACGGCACCGGGGACGTGACCGCCTTCGACCACGAGGACCTCGCCGACGCAGTCGCGGACGGCACGCTGCCCGACGTCGACACGACGCGCTCGGAGACGGCACACCACGGCGTCGCGATCGAGCTCGAGGACGGCACGCTCCTCACGACCATCGGCACCGAGGAGTCCCGTTCCGGCGTCCGCGCGCTCGACGACCGCGGATCCGAGGTCGCGCGCTCCGAGGCCTGCCCGGGCGTGCACGGCGAGGGCACCGTGGCCGACGAGGTCGCCGTCTTCGGCTGTGAGGACGGCGCGCTCGTGTACCGGGACGGCACGTTCACCAAGATCGACGCCCCGACCGAGTACGGCCGCACCGGCAACCTGTTCACGACCGACTCCAGCACGGTCGCCGTGGGCGACTTCAACGACGATCCGGACAGCGAGGGCTACCTCCTCGACCAGCTCGCGCTGATCGACACCGCGCAGGGGACGTACGAGACCGCCGACATGCCCGAGGGCGTCGGTTTCACCTTCCGCGACCTCGCGCGCGGACCGGAGGACGAGGCCGTCGTGCTCGGCTCCGACGGCGCGCTGCACACCTTCGACGTCGCGACGGGCGAGCGGCTCGACACGTTCCCGGTCATCGACGCGTGGGAGGGTCCCGTCGAGTGGCAGGACCCGCACCCGGCCCTGAAGGTGGTCGGCGGCACGGCCTTCGTCACGGATCCGGCGACGAAGACCGTGCACGCGGTGGAGCTCGCCAGCGGCGAGGTCGTCGCCTCCAGCGACGAACTGCCCGGTGTCCCCAACGAGATCGCGGTCGCGTAGCGCCGGGACGGACCAGGTGACGGACTGGAGGCGCGGTGCGGGCCCGCACCGTGCCTCCAGTCCGTCCGGGAGCCGTGGGCGACGCGCGGCGTAGTGTGCGCCGCATGCCCGCACTGACCGACACGTTCACCCTGTCCAACGGTCTGCACATCCCGAAGATCGGCTTCGGGACGTGGCAGATCCCGTCCGGCAACGATGCCTACGACGCCACGAAGACCGCCATCGAGGCCGGTTACCGCCACATCGACACCGCGCTCGCCTACGGCAACGAGGCCAGCGTCGGCGAGGCCGTCCGCGACAGCGGCGTCCCGCGCGACGAGCTCTTCATCACGACGAAGCTGCCCGCCGAGGTGAAGGCCGCGTCCGGCGCACGGGACGCCTTCGAGGAGTCGTCCCGCAACCTCGACCTCGGCCACGTCGACCTGTACCTGATCCACGCGCCGTGGCCGTGGAGCGACATGGGATCCGACCACCGTGACGGCAACGTCGAGGTGTGGAAGGTGTTCGAGGAGCTGTACGCCGCCGGCCGCACGAAGAGCATCGGTGTCTCGAACTTCACGGTCGCCGACCTCGAGGACCTGCTCGGCCGGACCGACGTCGTCCCGCACGCGAACCAGATCCGCTGGTTCGTCGGGAACACGCAGGACGAGACGACCGCGTTCGACCGGGAGCACGACATCCTCACCGAGGGGTACTCGCCGCTCGCGACCGGCGGGCTGCTCGAGAACGGGACCATCGCGGAGATCGCGGGGAAGTACGACAAGTCCGTCGCGCAGGTCGCGATCCGCTACCTCCTCGAGAAGGACGTGCTGCCGCTGCCGAAGTCGACGACGCCGTCGCGCATCACGGAGAACGCCGCCGTGGACTTCGTGCTGTCGGCGGAGGACGTGGCGGCGCTCGACGCGCTGGAGGACACGACGGCGTGAGCCGCGGTCGCTGACGCGGCCACAGGATGGACGGGAGGCCCGTGGCGGGATCGCCACGGGCCTCCCGTCCGTCGTCGCGCACTGTTTACATGCCGACGGGCGCCGACACGAGGACGAAACAGACGGGCAACGGCCACGACACAGCGCAGCACGACACTCGTAGTACCTGTCGCCCGACAGGTACCGCCGCGAAAGGTCCTGCAGCCATGCGCTCTCCTGAAGCTCCGCTCCACGCACCACGCGCCACCACGTCCGTCAGCCCGTCGACCGCCGCCTCCGACCTCGCCGCGCTCGGCTACGAGCAGGAGCTCCACCGAGGCGTCGGGTCGTTCTCGTCCTTCGCCGCCGGGTTCTCCTTCGTGTCGATCCTCACCACGGTGTTCCAGCTGTTCGGGCTCGGCTTCGGCCTCGGTGGCGCCGCCTTCTTCTGGGCCTGGCCGCTCGTCTTCGGCGGTCAGCTCCTCGTCGCGCTGAACTTCGCGCAGCTCGCGGCCCGCTGGCCGATCTCCGGCGCGATCTTCCAGTGGTCGAGTCGGCTCGCCGGGGCCCGGTTCGGCTGGTTCACCGGCTGGACGATGATCATCGGGCAGATCCTGACCGTGGCCGTCGCGGCGATCGCCGTGCAGGCCGTGCTGCCGTCGATCTGGACGGGGTTCCAGATCGTGGGAGGGCCGACGGCGGACCCGTCGGTCGTCTCCCGGACCGGCGCCGCGAACGCGGTGGTGCTCGGCCTCGTGATGCTCGTGCTGACGACGGTCGTCAACATCGTGAGCGTCCGGTTCATGGCCCGCGTGACGAGCTTCGGTGTGCTGGTGGAGATCGTCGGGGTGGTCGTCCTCATCGCCGCACTGTTCGTGCTCCCGCACCGGTCGGCCACGGTGGTGTTCTCGACCGCCGGCTCGACGAGCACCGAGCCGTACGTGTGGGCGTTCCTCGCATCGTCCCTGATGGCGGCGTACGTCATGGTCGGGTTCGACTCCGCCGGCGAACTCGCCGAGGAGACCCACAACCCGCGCCGCACCACCCCGAAGACGATCGTCCGCGCCCTGACCGTCTCGGGCCTCGGCGGCGGGCTGCTCATCGTCGGCGCACTCGTCGCCGCCCCGAGCCTCACCGACGGCAAGCTCGCCACGCAGGGGCTCGCGTGGGTGATCACCTCGACCCTCGGCGACGTCTTCGGGCGGCTCCTGCTCTGCTGCGTCGCCGTCGCGGTCTTCGCCTGCACGCTCGCCGTCCAGACCGCCGGCGCGCGGATGGTCTACTCGATGGCACGGGAGCGGGCACTGCCGTTCCACCGGGTCCTGTCCCGCGTCTCGCCGCGGACCGGCACGCCCATCGCCGCGTCGATCGTGGTGGGCGTCGGTGCCGGACTCGCCCTCGCGGTGAACATCGGCCAGTCCGCCATCTTCACGGCGCTGTCGAGCCTCTGCATCGCGATGCTCTACCTCGCCTACCTCGGCGTGACCGGACCGCTGCTCGTCGAGCGCATCCGGACGCGGCGGACCGGGCTGCCGACCGGCGTGGACGAGGACGGGAAGCCGCTGTTCAGCCTCGGCCGGTGGGGCATCCCGCTGAACGCCCTCGCCGTCGCGTTCCAGGTCGGCATGGCGGTCAACCTGATCTGGCCGCGGCCGGAGATCTACGACCTCACCGGCGACTCGTGGTGGCTGCAGTACAGCGCGCTCCTGTTCATCGGCGCCGTGCTGCTCATCGGATGGGCGTGGTCCTCGTGGCGGCACCGGGCACACGGTCCGCTCACCCTCGCCGAGGTGCCGCACACCGCCCCCACCCCGGTGGACGCCTGACGGCACCCGGCACCACCCCCGCCCGCAACGCCCGCACTGCCCGCACCACCGAAAGGCTCCACCGTGCGTGACCTCCACCAGACCGACACCGTGACCGCCTCACGGTCCGACGCCCGCGCGCAGGCCGGTGCGACGTCCGACTGGATGCCGTACCTGCCCGCCTCGACCTCGCCGTTCACCCCGGACGGCGTCGACCCGGCCGAGCTGGTGTGGGCCGAGACCGTCGCCCCGGGCGGCTACACCCACAGGGTGCTCGCCCGCGGGACCCGGGTCCGGTTCGACGACCCGACCGGCGACGCCTGTGCGAACGTCCTCGTGTACAACGCGCTCGAGCCGTGGGAGCGGTTGAACGTCGCGGACACGCAGAAGATCCCGTGGCAGGCGTACCTCGGGCAGGGCTCGCCGCTCCTCAGCGGTGACGGGCGGGTCCTGGGGAGCATCGTCGAGGACACCTCCGGCCACCACGACGCGTTCTGCGGCACCTCGACGGACGCGTGGAACGACGGCAAGTACGGCGACGCCGCCCCCGAGGGGCCGTCGCCGAGCGGGCGGTCCCTGCTCGCGAAGGCCGCGGCCAAGCACGGTCTGACGAAGCGGGACCTGCCACCGAGTGTCTCGTTCTTCCAGGGCGTGCACGTCGAGCCGGACGGCACGCTCACGCCGACGGGGAGCGCCGGGCCGGGCCACCACGTGACGTTGGTGGCGGAGCTCCCGCTGCTCGTCCTCGTCGCGAACGTGCCGCACCCGCTCGATGCGCGCCCCGCGTACACGGTCGGCCCGCTCCGCGTGCACGCCTGGCGCGGCGCTCCCACGGCGGCGGACGACGAGCGCGCGACCGCGACACCGGAACTGCACCGCGCCCACCTCAACTCGATCGACTACGCGGAAGCACGAGGCTGCTGATGACCACGATGACGACCACCACCTCCGTCCCGGTCGGCGCTGTGCACGCACCCGACGTCGCGCTCGACCGGAGCGAGTCCCTCGTGCCCGGCACCGTCGTCCGGGACGACGACGTCGCACCGCTCGCCCCGTGGTCGGCCGTGGTCCGCGCCGGCGAGGTCCTCACGATCGTCGACGTCGGCGGCAACCAGAGCGCCGACTGCCTGATCTACGACGCGCACGACCCTGACGAGCGCTACAGCGTGCCGGACACGCTCGCGGCCCAGGGCAACGCGTACGTCCGCACCGGCACGGTCCTCATGTCGAACGAGGGCCGTCCGCTGATGACCGTCGTCGCGAACGAGATCGACCGGCAGGACACCATCGGCGGCGCGTGCTCGAAGGAGTCGAACACGCTCCGGTACGGCCACCACACGCAGTACCAGCACGGCTGCCGCGAGAACTTCCTCGCCGAGGCCGCCCGCCACGGGCTCGGCGCGCGCGACCTCGTGTCGAACCTCAACTGGTTCATGAACGTCCCCGTCGAGGAGGACGGCGCGCTCGGCATCGTCGACGGCATGAGCGCACCCGGCAAGCGCGTCGCTGTCCGGGCCGAGCGGGACGTCCTCGTGATCGTGTCGAACTGCCCGCAGATGAACAACCCCTGCAACGACTTCTCCTGCACGCCCCTGCGCATGATCGTGGTCCAGCCGTGACCGCGGCGCCCGACCCAACCGGGACCGACACCGTGACACCTCCGCTCTCCACCGACACCGTCCTCGTCGCCAACCGCGGCGAGATCGCCCGCCGCGTGATCCGCTCCGCGAAGGCGCTCGGCATGCGCACCGTCGCCGTGTACTCGGACGCCGACCGCGCCGCCCCGCACGTCCGCGAGGCCGACACCGCCGTCCGGCTCGGCCCGGCCCCGGCACGCGAGTCCTACCTGCGGATCGACGCCGTCGTGCAGGCCGCGATCGACACCGGAGCGGGTCTCGTCCACCCGGGCTACGGCTTCCTGTCCGAGAACACCGAGTTCGCCGCCGCGTGCGAGGCCGCCGGCATCCGCTTCGTCGGGCCGACCGCCGACCAGATCGTCCAGTTCGGCGCCAAGCACACCGCGCGCGAGCTCGCCGCCGCCGCGGGCGTCCCGATGCTCGCCGGCACCGGGCTGCTCGCCAGCGTCGAGGACGCCGTGGAGCAGGCCGAGCGCATCGGCCTGCCGGTCATGCTCAAGGCCACCGGTGGCGGCGGGGGCATCGGCATGCAGGCGTGCGCGACGCTCGACGAGGTCCGCGAGGCCTACGCGAGCGTCGAACGCACCGCGGCCGCCGCCTTCGGCTCGGCCGGGATCTTCCTCGAACGCCTCGTGCGACCGGCCCGCCACGTCGAGGTCCAGCTCTTCGGCGACGGCGAGGGCCGCGTCGCCGTGATCGGCGACCGTGACTGCTCGCTCCAGCGCCGCAACCAGAAGGTGATCGAGGAAGCGCCGGCCCCGGCACTCCCCCGGTCCGTCCGGGAGGCACTGCACACGTCCGCCCGTCGGCTCGCCGAGAGCGTCGGGTACCGCAGCGCCGGCACCGTCGAGTTCGTCTACGACCCGGTGCGCGAGGAGGCCTCGTTCCTCGAGGTGAACACGCGCCTGCAGGTCGAGCACCCGGTCACCGAGGAGGTCTTCGGCGTCGACCTGGTCGAGCTCATGTTGCGCCTGGCCCGCGACGGCGCCGCCGGCATCGACGACGACGTGTTCACCCGCGAGTGGACCCCGGACGGCCACGCCGTCGAGGCCCGCGTCTACGCCGAGGACCCGGCGAAGGGCTCCCTGCCGTCGAGCGGTCTCGTCACGCAGGCCGTCTTCCCGGACCGTGCCGGCCTCCGCGTCGACGGGTGGGTCGAGACCGGCTCGGAGGTGTCCGCCTTCTACGACCCGATGCTCGCGAAGGTCATCGCGACGGGCGAGACCCGCGACGACGCCCTCGACCTGCTCCGCGACGGCCTCGCCGACACCCGGATCGACGGCATCGTGACGAACGCCGGGCTGCTCCGCACGCTCACCGACGACCTCGAACTGCGCACCGCGACGCACTCGACGTCGACGCTCGACGAGACCGAGGACCCGGACCCGCGCATCGACGTCGTCGTGCCCGGCACCATGACGATGATCCAGGACCTCCCCGGCCGCACCGGGTACTGGCAGGTGGGCGTCCCGCCGAGCGGCCCCTTCGACGGCGCCTCCTTCGCCGAGGCGAACCGCGCGGTCGGCAACCCGGACGGCGCACCCGCGCTCGAGGTCACGGCGTCCGGGCCGACCCTGAGGTTCTCGGCGAGCGCCGTCGTCGCGGTGACGGGCGCCCAGGTACCGGTGACGCTCGACGGTGCGACGGTGCCGATGTGGGAGCCCGTCGAGGTCGCCCCGGGGCAGACCCTCGCCGTCGGCACCGCTGCGGGCCCGGGGCTCCGGGCGTACCTGGCGGTACGCGGCGGCTTCGACGTGCCGCAGTACCTCGGCTCGACCGCCACGTTCACGCTCGGCGGGTTCGGCGGCCACGCGGGCCGGGCGCTCCTCGCCGGAGACGTGCTGCGTCCCGGCTCCCCCGACGCCGACGCCCCGCACCCGGCGTTCCCCGCCGGTACCCGGCTCGGGCTCGTGGGCGGCCCGACCCCGGCCGACCGCCGCACGGCCCTGACCGACACGTGGGAGGTCGCCGTCACCGAGGGGCCGCACGGCGCCCCGGACTTCTTCACGCGCGACGACCTCGACGTGTTCTACGCCACCGACTACGTCGTCCACCACAACTCGGCCCGCACCGGCGTCCGGCTGATCGGCCCGCGACCGGGCTGGGCACGGACCGACGGTGGCGAGGCCGGCCTGCACCCGTCGAACATCCACGACACCCCGTACGCCGTCGGCGCGATCGACTTCACCGGGGACACCCCGATCATCCTCGGGCCGGACGGGCCGTCCCTCGGCGGGTTCGTCTGCCCCGCCGTGGTCGCCAGCGGCGACCTGTGGAAGCTGGGGCAGCTCCGCCCCGGTGACACCGTGCGCTTCGTCCCCGTCCGCGAAGCCGACGCCGCGCCGCTCGACGCGCACCGGGCCTCCCGGTCGGTGCCGCGCACCGGAGGCGACGGCGACGACGGCGTCTTGGCCCGCCTGGAGGCGACCGACGCCCGGCCGAGCGTCGCCTACCGGCGCGACGGCGACGACAACGTCCTCGTCGAGTACGGCGACATGACGCTCGACATCGCGCTGCGTATGCGCGTGCACGCGCTCATGACGAAGCTGCAGGAGGAGGCGCCGGCGGGGATCGTCGACGTCACGCCCGGCATCCGGTCGCTGCAGGTGCACACCGACACGAGCGTGCTGAAGGCGAGCACGATGGCCGGGCTCCTCCGCGAGCTCGAGGACGAGATCCCGCCGACCGACCAGCTCGTCGTGCCCTCGCGGACCGTGAAGCTGCCGCTGTCGTGGGACGACCCGGCGACGCGGCTGGCGATCGAGCGGTACATGGCGGGCGTGCGGGACGACGCCCCTTGGACGCCGTGGAACATCGAGTTCATCCGGCGGATCAACGGCCTGGACAGCGTGGACGACGTGTTCCGCACGGTGTTCGACGCGAGCTACCTCGTGCTCGGGCTCGGCGACGTGTACCTCGGCGCACCGGTCGCGACGCCGCTCGACCCGCGGCACCGGCTCGTCACGACGAAGTACAACCCCGCCCGGACCTGGACCGCCGAGAACTCGGTCGGGATCGGCGGCGCGTACCTCTGCATCTACGGCATGGAGGGACCGGGCGGGTACCAGTTCGTCGGCCGCACCGTGCAGATCTGGAACCGGTTCCGCCGCGGCGGCCTGTTCCAGGAGGACCCGTGGGCGCTGCGGTTCTTCGACCGCATCGAGTGGTACCCGGTCGGCGCCGAGGAGCTGCTCGAGCTCCGTGCCGAGACGGACGCCGGCCGCGGGCACTTCGAGACCGTCGACGGCGAGTTCTCGATCGCCTCGTACAACCGGTTCCTGGCGTCCAACGCGTCGTCCATCGCCGACTTCCGGGCGCAGCAGGCCCGGGCGTTCGACGAGGAGAAGGAGCGGTGGCGCGCCTCGGGCGAGTTCGACGTGCGGGACGAACCGGCCGTGGTGCTGCCGGACGAGGTGGTGCTGCCGGCCGGCGCGACCGCGGTGACCGCGCCGTTCACCTCGACGGTGTGGCAGGTGGACGTGCGGCCGGGCGACCGGGTGGACGAGGGTCAGAAGCTGCTGGCCGTGGAGGCGATGAAGATGGAGTCGATGGTGCACGCACCGGCCGACGGGCACGTGCTCGAGGTCTACGTGAAGCCGGGCGACCAGGTGGCGCCGGGGCAGGTCCTCGCGGCGATCGGGGCGGCGGCGTGAGCGGGGTGACCACCGTGGCCGTGCACGCGCACGGGGCCCGCGACGTCGCTGCTCGCGTGCACGACGCCTTCGACCGCATCGACGCCGTCGACCGGCCCGAGGTCTGGATCACCCTGCGCGACCGGGAGTCCGTGCTGGCCGAGGCTGCGGCCGTCGACCCGACCCTGCCCCTCGCCGGCCTGCTCTTCGCCGTCAAGGACAACATCGACGTGGCCGGGCTCCCCACGACCGCGGCGTCCCGGTCGTACGCGTACACGCCGGGCGCAGACGCCACCGCCGTCGCCCGGCTCCGGGCCGCGGGCGCGGTCGTCGTCGGCAAGACCAACCTCGACCAGTTCGCCACCGGCCTGGTCGGCACGCGGTCCCCCTTCGGTGCGGTCCGGAACGCCTGGGACCCGACGCGGATCTCCGGTGGGTCGTCGAGCGGGTCCGCCACCGCGGTCGCGCTCGGTGTCGTCGACTTCGCACTGGGCACCGACACCGCGGGGTCCGGTCGGGTGCCGGCGGCGCTGAACCACCTGGTCGGGGTGAAGCCCACGAAGGGCCTCGTGCCGAACACCGGTGTCGTGCCAGCGTGCCGATCGCAGGACTGCGTGACCGTGTTCGCCCGCTCGCTCGACCTCGCGCGGCGCGCTACCGAGCTGATGGCCGGCCCGGACGGCATCGACCCGCTCGCCCGACCCGACGCCGCCCTCGCCGACGGGTCGCTCGTCGCGCTGCCCCCGGTCCCCCGGATCGCGGTCCCGCTGCCGTCGCAGCTCGAGGGGCTGGCCGCGGGCTGGGCCGAGGCGTTCACACGAGCGGTCGACCGGTTCCGCTCGCTCGGCCACGAGGTCGTCGAGGTCGACATCGCGCCGCTGCTCGACGCCGCCGCGCTCCTGTACGACGGTGCGTTCGTGGCCGAGCGGTACGCCGCGGTCGGTGCGCACCTCGAGGCGCACCGCGACCAGGTCGGCGACGACCTCGACCCGACGGTCGCCGCGATCGTGCTCGGCGGGGCCGCACCCACCGCCGCGCAGCTCTTCGCCGACCAGGAGCGTCTTGACGTGCTCGGCGCCCGCGGCCGGGACGCACTCGCGGGGACGGTCGCGCTCCTGACTCCCACCACGACCTGGCACCCGACCCTCGACGAGGTCGCCGCCGACCCGGTCGGCGCGAACAGCCGGATGGGCCGGTACACGAACTTCGCGAACCTGCTCGACATGGCGTCCCTCGCCGTGCCGGCCGGGTTCGTCGACGGCCTGCCGTTCGGCGTCATGCTCACCGGCCCGGCGTTCAGCGACCGGCGGCTCGCCGCCCTTGCGGCGGCGTTCGCCGCCCCGACCGTCGACATGCTGGTCGTCGGCGCGCACCTGCGCGACCAACCGCTCAACGGACAGCTGGTCGCGGCGGGTGGGACGTTCCTCCGGGAGGCCCGGACCGCCTCCGACTACCGGCTGCACGTCCTCGACACGGTGCCGCCCAAGCCGGGGCTGGTCCGCACGGTCGGGTCCGGGTCGGGCACGTCCGCCGGCATCGCCGGTGAGGTGTGGCGCCTGCCCGCCGCGGGGTTCGCGACATTCGTCGCCGCGCTGTCCGCTCCGATGACCATCGGAACCGTCACCCTCGACGACGGCACCGACGTGACCGGTTTCCTCGTCGAGCCGTACGCCGTCGAGGGGGCCGAGGACATCAGCCGGTTCGGCGGTTGGCGTGCGTACCGGGAGCAGTCGTGACGGCCTGGGAGGATGGCGGCATGCGCACCGACGACCGTCCCGCCCGGCCCGGTCGCCCCCGTGCCGTCCCGGACGCCGACCCGGCGCTGAGCCCGCGCGACCAGATCCTCGACGCGGCCGCTGCGCTGTTCGTCGAGCACGGCGTCAGCGCGACCTCGACCCGCGCGATCGCCGAACGGGTCGGGATCCGCCAGGCCTCGCTCTACTACCACTTCGCCGGCAAGGACGAGATGCTCGCCGAGCTCCTCACCACGTCCGTGCGACCGAGCCTGGACCTGGCCCGGGACCTCGACGCCCGTGTCCCCGACGCCGTGCCCGCGGCGACCGCCCTCGCCGCCCTCGTCCGGTCGGACGTCGACACCCTGTCCCGGACGCCGCACAACGTCGGGGTGCTCTACCTGCTGCCTGAGGTGCAGGGCGAGCGCTACGACGGGTTCCGTGCCGACCGACAGGCCCTGCAGGACGTCTACGGTCGGCTCGGCGCCCTCGCTGCGTCGCCCGAGGTCACCGCGAGCATCACAGCCGACCAGCTCGGTGCGATCCTCATCCAGCTCGTCGAGACCGTCATCCAGCTCCGCCGTGCGGGCGAGGTCGGCGCGGCCGACCGGGAGGCCATCGCGGCGACCTGCCTGCGGGTGTGCGGACTCGGGGCTGCGGAGGTCACGGGGGCGCTGCGTGGTATGTCAGAGGTGCCCGCCGCGGTCGAGGCCTGAGGGCGGCTCCGCTCAAGCGAGGAACCGGGTTCGCACCGAACAGACGTCGCAACGCGGTACGTTCCGGTCATGCAGATCGTCGACGGCGTTTGTGTCTGGTGGGACGACGAGGAAGGCTGGGGCGCCCTTCGTTCCGCGGCGCTCGAATCCGACGTCTTCGCACACTTCTCCGTGTTGGACGGCCCCGGCTTCCTCTCGCTCCGTCCCGGTCAGACCGTGCGCTTCGAGGTCGAGCCCTACCCCGCTGGTCAGGACGGGTACTTCTTCCGCGCGCACCACGTGACGAGCATCTGAGGAAGGGTCGATCGCCGACGTCAGCCTGGGTCGGCACCGACACGTCAGCGGCTGCTCGCTCCGGCTGCTCCCGATGACGGGCGAAGCAAGTCCGGTGCCCGGTTCTTCACCGAGCTGCGATGAGGTGCTTCCGGCGCGACCGCAGCAGCAGCGCGACACCCACGACGTCCAGCACCACGAGCAGGACGAGCGCGGCGTGGCCACTCAACCACAGCGCTCCGTCGTGCGGGAGCAGCTGCGAAGGGTCGAACGCCCCCGTCGCCTCTGATCGGTCCACTGCCCACTCACTGGCTGTCGTGTACAGAGCGAAGAAGATCACGAACACCACGTTGAACAGCGCGGCGAGCACCCAGATCATCACGACGACCACCCGCGGGAGACGTTCTTGCGCGCTGACCTGGCTCATCCCGACATGGTACGAGCGCGCTGACGGATGAGAGGCGAACGGTTGCCGCGCCGACGCTCACGACGCTTCGTTGAGCCGGCCTCCTTCGGTTGAGCCCGCAGGTGTCGCCCGTCGGTGAGAGACTGCCGCCATGGCGAAGCGGTCCCGTAGAGTCGAGCGTGGTGGCCGCGCGGCGAGCAACAACCCCAGGCCCGCTTCCGGCCGCTCTGCTGTCCGTCCCGGCACCTTCAACCTGGCGGGTGACCTGTTCACGCCGACAGGAGCTCGACTGTCCTGCGTCGAGACGGACGTCGATGAAGAGAGAGCAGCCGCGCTTGTGCGGGCGGGGGCCGAGGTTGCATTCGAGTCCTGCGGCTGCGGCGGCGGGGGTGGCTGCAAGCCGATCTGGCCCGGAGGGACTGCGATCGAGACGCTCGCGGCGGCTGCGCTGCCGCGGGTCCACGTGCACGCGGCTGCGCCCACGTGGATTGATGTCTGGGCCGGTGACGGCGTGACCGCCGTGTTCTGCCACGGAGACATCACCTGGGGCTCGGTCCTGCCCTCAGCCGAATCGCGCGATGCGCAGCGTTCAGCGCCGGGCGGAGCGACTCGTGCCGTTCGTGGCCGAGCACTGCGCACGAAACCAGGCGTGGGGTAGGCGAGCACGGGAGTCCACCCAACAGCCAGTGACCACGAAGAAGGGCTGTTCGTCAACTCTGTGATGCTGGTGCGATGCCTGAGGTCGGGACGCTCCACCACGTCGAACTCCGGGTCGCTGCGCTCGACGAAGCAGTTCCGTCCTGGAGCTGGCTGCTCGGCAGACTCGGGTACGCCCCGTACCAGGCATGGCCCGACGGGCGCAGCTGGCTGCGCGGCGCAACCTACGTCGTGTTGGAGTCTGCCCCGATCGACGGCAGTCACGATCGTCGTCGCCCCGGCCTCAGTCACATCGCATTCCACGCGGGAAGCAGGAAAGACGCCGCCCGCATCTGGGCAGAGGCTCCCGCACACGGCTGGCGGCAGCTCTACGCCGATCGGTGGCCGTGGGCGGGCGGCCGCGACCACTACGCAGCCTTCCTGGAGAACGACGAGCGGTTCAAGGTCGAACTCGTGGCTTCGAATCCACCGGAGTAGCGGCTCATCAGTCTGTGGACGCCACTCGAGCCTCAGCTGACGGGGCGGACCCTCGCCAAGATCGCACCGTGCGGACGAGGCCTCGGCGCTGGCACCGTCCGGGTGTGCGTCTCCTCGACGTCGAAGCCAGCAGCGTCGAGCACTCTGCCGAGTTCGGAGGTCGACCACTGGTACGCAGTGACGACGGCATGGTCGAACGGCTCGACGTCGTCGGCCACGAAGAACCCGATGAGGAGTCGGCCGCCCGGCCGGAGCACACGAGCGAACTCTCCGAGCGGGCGGTGGATGGTCTCCGGCTCGTGGTGGATCAGCGAGTACCAGGCGAGGACCCCGCCGTAGGTGTCGTCCGGTTCGTCGAGCGCGTCGATGTTCCCGGTCGCGAACGGCACGTCCGGATGCGCGGTCCCGGCGAGCTCGATGAATCCAGGGACCTGGTCGACGCCCCGTGCATCGTGGCCGAGCTGCCGAAGGTGCGCCGTCCAGTGCCCCGGACCGCAGCCAGCGTCCAGCAGTGGACCGGTGACACCTGCTGCCCACTCGGACACGAGATGCACGTCAGCCGGATGCACTGACGTCATCGAGCCCAACCGCTCGGCGTACTCGGTGGCCCTGCGGGAGTACGAGTTCGCGACGTCCGGTCCCATGAGCAGACCATAGCCGCGGTCACTCACCGACTCCGACGACACCGATCCTGCGCGTGACGTCCTCGTGGGGTGCGCGACCGGAGCTGGCTCGGTCCCACGAGCGACCGGGACTGTACTCGCTCAATCCTCGATCGACAGCACGAGGTCCGTTGCAGGGGCGGGGTCCGTCGCCAGCCGCGCGTGCGTCTCGACGTCGTAGCGGACGTCGCCGTAGCGGAGCTTCTCCCGCTCGATCCCCTCGGTGCGGAACCCCGCCGCGTTCGCCACCCGACATGACGCGGGATTGTTCACCCGGTGCCCGAGCTCAAGCCGGTACAGCCCTATCCCGAAGGCCCACTCGCTCACCGCGATGAGCGCACCGGCCGCGTAGCCCTTCCCGCGCGCTCCAGCGGCGAGCCAGTAGGACATCCACGCGGTCTCGTGGCGGAACTCGATCGCGGAGACACCCACGTTCCCGATCGCGACACCGTCCTCGACGACGGCCCAGTTCTTCGCGTGCTCGTCGAAGCGCAAGGACTGGTCGATGAACGCCGCGGCCGCTGCCAGCGTCGACAGATCGGCGCCGCCGAACTGGGTCGCGAGATCGGAAGCACTCCGAGACGCTTCGCTCAGCGCCGACGCGTCACCACTGTTCCACGGACGAAGCACGACACTCATGACCTCGATCCTGCCCCACCCGTCGGCTGGGACCGAGCCCGACCTCGAGCAACACGCCCGAGCCGGCCTCCCGCTCACGGGGCCCGGTCGAGTCTGGAGCTCAGCGGCCCGCCGTCACCGCGAACCCTCCCCCGACGAGCGGCACCTGCTGCACGCCGGCACCGAGCCGCACGGTCCGGACGAGCCGGCCCGTACGGTCGTACACGGATGCGGTGACCGGGCGGTCGAAGGACGCCGTCGTCGAACGGCCCGAGGTCGTGCCGTTGACGAACAGGTCCGACGGCGCCGCTCCCCCGAGCCCGAGGTGCGACACCACGGGCCGGACGAGCACGGCGTCGAGGTCGGCCGTCCCGCTCCGGACGGTCGCGGTGATCGTCGTGGTGCCGGCCGGAGCGGTCCGCCCGAGCGTCAGCGGGTGCAGGAACGCCGACGTCGGCGCCGTTCCCTGCGCACCCGCTCCGCCGTTCGGCGTCGACCGGAGCGAGCGCGAGCGGCCGTCCGCCCCGGTCACCGACCAGTCCGTCCGTCCGGTCCGACCGGCCGCCTGGGACACGACCGGGAACAGGAGCGCGTCCTGCCGGAGCGCCGGGATCGTGATCGTGACGGACGAGCCGGCCGGGGCGTGCACGTACGCCGATCCGGACCAGTTCGCCGACCCGGTCCACGCCGACGTCGGCCGCACGACGGCCGCGTTCCCGGACAGCGCACCGCCCTCGGCCTCGACGGTCGTGATCCCGTCGACGACGGTGCGCGACGAGGTCCCCGCGGCCGCCGCCCGGACCGCCGGGTGCGCGTCGAGCGCGAGCATCGACAGCGCGGTGTGGATCGCGGACTCCGCCCCGCAGCCCCGGTTCACGGTGCCGTCCGCCGCGATGCCGTCGACGCACGCCCCGGTGCTCCGGTCGTACACGGGGACACCCGCCGGGTTCGCACCGAAGTACCAGCCGGCGGCGATCGCCGCGAGACGGTCCTGCCCGGCTCCCCCGACGGCGAGGAACGACTGCACGAGCGAGTCGGCACCGTAGGCGATCTGGTTCCGGTCGAACGGCGTCGGCGTCCATCCGTTGTCCGGCCCACCGGACGCCAGCACCTCGGCGGCGAGCTGCGCGGTCTCGCGCTGGGCGTCCTGCTGCCAGTCCGCACGGTGCAGGACGGCCGCGGCCGAGGCGAGGGCAGCCGGGGCCATCCCGCCCCAGGCGTTCCACGTCGACTGCGAGGTCGCCGACGGCAGCACGGCGCCGAACGGCCAGGTGGTGGTGTCACCGCGCTGCATCGCCGCGATGCCGGTGGTCTCCTGCTGGAGCACCGTGCGGGCCTGCCGGTCGCCGGGCTCGGCGCGGACGTAGGCGCTCAGGCCGAGTACGGCCTCCGCGGTCGCGCTCGTGGAGTCCGCGATCAACCACGACGGCACGCGGGAGCCGTTCACGGTGTCGTAGTGGCCGTACTGGGCGAGCGACTGGCGCTGGAGCGCGCCGAGCGACAGCTGCAGTCGGTCCTGCAGGAACCGTGCGAAGCCAGGGTCGCTGTGCCGGAACGCCGGGTACGCCTCGCCGAGGGCCCAGATCGTGCGGCCGACCCAGAACGAGTCGGCGGAGTCGGACGGGTTCGGGGTGTCCGGTGGGGTCGGCGTCGTGTTGAGCGAGCCGTCGGTCTGCTGCCAGAGGACGACGTTGCCGGCGTCCGGCCCGCTGTCGGTCTGCAGGTACGTGAGCGAGCGCAGCAGCTCGCGCGCGTGATCACGGCTCGACGCGGTGCGGTTCTGCTGCCAGTCCCGGACGTAGACGACGGCGGCCCGGCTGATGTCGTCCGCGTCGAACGCCCCCTGCCCCCAGTGGCCGGTCGCGGGGTCGAGCGCGCCCCCGCCGACGCGGCGGTAGGTACCGTCGGCGTTCCGGTCCGCGTACACCCACGGCGCGGTCGCGGTGGGGTCGCTCGCCTGCTGGTAGGTGCTGTGTCCGGGGACGTCCGGCAGCGGCACGCGGTCGAGCAGGAAGTCCAGGTGGTCGAGGTTCGTGACCGGACTGGAGGCACTGCGCGCGCCCGCCGGACCGGCTGCGGTGGTCGGGGTGGTCGCCTGGGCCGGGGCGGCGACCAGGGTCGCCGCTGCGGTGGCGGCCGCGACGAGCGCGGCCAGGAGCGTGCGATGCACCATTGCATCTCCTCGTTCGAAGGTGGGTTCTGAGGGCGGGTGGGCGGTCAGCGCCGCACGAGTCGTGCGACACCGATCTTGGAGTCCGCCATGCCGTAGAAGACGTGGTGGACGCCGTCGATCTCCTCGACGGCGGTGGGGAACACGACGTTCGGCACGATGCCGGAGCGTTCGTCGTCGGTGTCCGCGGTCATGAGCGGCTCGGCCGTGCGGACGAGGACCTCCCACGGGCGCTCGGCGTCGAGGATCATGCCGCCCGCGGCGTAGTTCACGTGCTGCTGCTGCGCGAGCGAGCCGACGAGCTCGCCGGCGACGCCGTGGTGCAGCAGGAGCCACCCCTCTGGAACCCGGACCGGGGCGGGGCCCGCGCCGATCTTGAGCTCCTCCCACGCCTCGGTCGGCCCGGCGAGCACCCGGTGCCCCCGCCACTCGGCGAGCGCCCCGACGTCCTCGCGCACCCGGTCGAGCGGCACGAACGAGACCCAGATGGACGGTCGGGTGTCGTCGACCCAGCCGGGCGCGTGCAGCCCCTCGGAGGGCCGGATCTCGGAGAGGTCCCACCCCGGCCGGTGCAGCACGGCGAGGCTCTCCACGCCGTCTGGGGCGGTGACGGGCTCCGGCAGGAACACGCAGTCCTTGTTGAAGTACATCGCCAGGTCGACGTCGAGCGCGTCGTCGTAGGCGAACCGCACCGGGCCGAGGCGCTGCCACGAGCGCAGGTCGCGCGACACGGCGACCGCGGTGTGCGGGCCGAGCGGGCCGTACGCCACGTACGTCATCACGTGCTGCTCGAGCGCCGGCACCCACGTGGTCCGCGGGTCCTCGACGCCGGCGTTCACGGCGCCGACCTCCCACGAGCGCTCCGGTTCGAGCACGACCCCCTGCCGTTCGACGCCGGTGGGGACCCCGTCCTCGACGACGACCCTGGCGATGCCGATGCGGGACACGTTGCCGTCGGCCACGAGCCGGGGCAGCAGGTAGAGCTCGCCGTCCGGTCCGCGTCCGCTGCCGGGGTTGAGGACGCCCTCGGCCTCGAGCGGTTCGTCGGTGAGCGGCTCCATCACGAGGCCGATGCGCTCGAGCGCGTAGGGGAACTCGGCAGCGGGGACGGTGCGGGTCATGCGGGGACCTCCTGGTACAGGTACAGCTCGCGGCTGCCGCGCGGGGCGTCCCACCCCTGGGCGAAGACCCGCGGCCCGTCCGGCGTCGGCCACCGGAGTAGTCCGCCCCACGCGAGGGAACCGCCGGCGTGGACGTCGAGCTGGGTGAACGGGGCGTCGACGTCGTACCGGGCCTGTCCGGCGGCGAACGCGCCGTCGTGGTCGGCGAGGAAGAAGTCGAGGACGAGACGGTCGCCGTCGACCACGGCGCAGGCGACCTCGTGCACGTGCTGCCCGAGGGAACTGACGTCGAGGTAGTCCTCGTGCGTGAAGGTCCAGTGGAGCATGTCGTCCGAGTGCCCCACCGTCAGCTTCCCGCCGCAGCCCTCGGAGACGTACATGAGGTACTCGCCACCGATCCGGACGGCGTTGCCGCGGTCGTCCCGCGGGATCACCGCCCCCTTCGCCCAGAGGTGCGAGACCTCGTACGGCACGACGACGCCGGTCTTCTCCCAGTGCACGAGGTCGTCGGAGACGGCCAGCGCGATGTCGCAGCCGACGTCGCCCGCGTCCGGGTAGGTCTCGCGGAGGTCGGTGCCGCGGGTGTCCCAGATCGCGTTGTAGTAGCACCACCAGCGCCCCTCGGCGCGGTAGAGCTTCGGGTCCTCGACGCCGAGTCCCTCGTTCGGTTCCGTCGGCCAGAGGATCGGTGCGCCGTCGTCGACCCAGCCGTCCGCGGTCAGGACCGCGTGCCCGATCCGGGACGACGTCGACTCCTTCACCGGGGACGCCCGGTAGACGAGGTGGAGGGCGTGTCGTGCCTCCAGGCCGGTGGCGGGGTCCACCGCGACCACGGTGCCGCGCGCGTCGGGCGCGACCGCGAGCGTCGGGTTGAAGACCGACGACGCCGTCCAGCCGATGCCGGTCGGGTCGGACCACTCGGGTGCCGTGAAGGTGAGCGACGGCTCGCGACGGAACGGCCCGATCATCCAGGTCGGCGGGTCGTCGTAGTGCGCCGAGAAGTCGTCGGTCGAGATGCGGTCGGTGAGCGCGTTCGTGTGCTGCAGCGCCCGCTGGTACTCCGCGGCGAGCAGGTCGGTGGTGAGCGTCGGCATCAGCCCTTCACCCCCGATCCGATGTCGGTCGCGATGAACCACCGCTGGAAGACGATGAACAGGACGACCACCGGGGCGGCGAGCACGACCGCGCCGGCGAGGATCGCGCCGTACGGGTTCGCGGTCGAGGACGCGACGTTCGAGATGTAGTTCGCCAGCGAGACGGCGAGGGGTTGCATGGAGGCTTCCTTCGTGATGAGGAACGGCCAGAGGAACTCGTTCCACGGCCCGATGAACGTGACCAGCACGACGGTGACGAGTGCCGGTCGGATGAGCGGGATCGCGACGTTCCAGAGCACCCGGAGCTCCCCGGCGCCGTCGATGCGTGCGGCGTCGAAGATCTCCTGCGGCACCTGCAGGAAGTACTGCCGGAAGATCACCACCGCTGCGGAGTTGATCGCGAACGGCAGGATCATGCCGAGGTAGTTGTCGCTCAGGCCGTAGTCGCGGGCGATGAGGACGTACAGCGGGATCATCAGCAGCTGGAACGGCACGACCTGCACGAGCAGCGCGAGCGCGAACGTCACGCCGCGGCCCTTCCACTGCAGCACCGACAGTGCGTAGCCGGCGAGGACGCCGAACACGACCGTGCAAAGCACGACGCCGGCGGTGAAGATGCCCGAGTTCACGAGCCCTTGCAGCAGGTCCACGCGGGAGTCGATCTGCGCGTAGTTGTGCAGGTCGATGTTCGCGGGGTTCGGGAACGCGCCGGCGACGCTCGTGTCGGGCTCTCGTTGGAGCGAGCCGATCACCATGTACCAGAACGGGAACAGGAAGAGCAGCGCGCCGGCGAGCAGCACGACGAACCGCAGCGCGGCCTGGCCGCGGGTCAGCTGCACCCCGTCCATGCGGCGGGGCCGCCGCCGTCTCGGGGTCTCCTGCCGGGAGGCACGGGTCGTCTCCGTCAACTCGGATGCGGCCTGGGGGATGGTCGCCTCGGTCATGATTCCCTCCCACCTGCGAATCGGTTCTGCAGGAACGCGATGATCAGGACGCCGATCATCAGGACGATGCCGATGGCCGCCGCGTAGCCGGGGTGGCCCTGCTGGATGCCCTGCTGGTAGATGAGCAGGACGGGGCTGGTGGACGCGCCGTTCGGCCCGCCGCCGCCGGTGAGCAGGTACGGCTCGGTGAACAGGTTGGCGCCGGTCACGGTGCTGAGCAGGAGCACGAGCACCGTGGCGGGGCGGACTCCGGGGACGGTCACCGAGAAGAACTGCCGGATCTTGCCGGCGCCGTCGGTGGACGCCGATTCGTAGAGCTCCTTCGGCACGTTCTGCAGCGCCGCCAGGTACAGCAGGATGTAGAACCCGAGCTGCTTCCAGGTGACGAACACGGCGATCATCGGCATCGCCAGCGCGGAGTTGCTCAGCCACGACGGGCTCGGCGCCAGCGGTCCGAGGACCCCGTTCACGACGCCGCCCTGGCTGAACAGGAACAGCCAGACCCCGACGACCGCGACGCTCGCGGTGACGTAGGGCACGTAGTAGCTGACCCGGAAGAACGTCCCCCAGCGCACCGCCCCGTTGAGCGCCGAGGCCAGCACGAGGGCGAGCACGACGGTCAGCGGCACGTTGATGACGAGGAACACGCCGACGTTCCGGAACGACTGCAACACCTGCGGGTCCTGGAAGACCTGCACGTAGTTCTGCAACCCCACCCACGGGCGGTCGACGTTCACGCCGGGAGCGGAGAAGAAGTAGTCCTTGAAGGACATGTACACCGCGAAGCACACCGGGTAGGCGAAGATCGCGATGACGAACACCAGGTAGGGGGCGCTGAAGAGCCACCCAAGGGGGTTCTTGCCGAGCAGTCGGACGTGCAGCGGCTTCCGGCCGCCGCCCGTCGGGCTGCCCGGCGTGACCCCGCGCGCACGTGACGCGGTCTGCGTGGTCAAGCCGGGCCTCCCGTCCTACTGCTGCTGCATCTGCTGGGTGAACTTCGACGCCGCGGCCCCCAGCTGCGAGTCGAGGTTGCCCTGCCCGGAGATGACGGCCTTCGTGTAGAAGTCACGGAAGCCCTGGAGCGCGGCGATCGTGTTCGCGCCGGCCGGGTCGTCGACCGTGCGGGCCGCCTGCGAGCCGAACTCCTTGTACGAGGGGTTCTGCGAGAAGTAGTCGGCGTACGTGGTGGCGAGGTCCTTCCGGATCGGCATCTGGCCCGTCGTCTCGAGGAGCTTCTGGTCCTGGTCCTTGCTCGTGGCGTACTGCAGGAAGTCCCACGCGGTGCCCTGGTTCTTGCAGGACGAGTACATGCCGATGTTCTTGGCGTCCGGGAAGGTCCAGGTCTGGTCGGCGGAGATGCCGTCCTTGGTCGGGACGGGCACGCTGCCCCAGTCGACCTTGCCCTTGTAGGACGCGATCGCCCACGGGCCGACGATCGCCATCGCGGCCTTGCCGGTGGCGAACGCGTCGCCCTGCAGCTGCTCGGTGCCGGCGTAGCCCTTCTGGTACACGGTCTTCCAGAACTCGGCGACGTCGCGGCCGGCCTGGGTGTCGAAGGTCGCCTTGCCGTCCTTCGTCGCCATGCCCTTGCCGCCGGTCGCGGCGGCGTAGAGCGGCAGGTAGTCGAAGTTCGGCTGGAAGAACTCGCTCGTCGGCGTCGGGTAGATCGCGTAGGGAGCCGCGCCCGAGGCCTTGATCTTCGCGGCGGCGGCGAGGAACTCGTCGTAGGTGCTCAGCTTCGGGTCCTCGGTGTCGAGTCCGGCCTTCTTGAAGATCGCCTTGTTGTAGAAGATCATCACCGGGTTCGACTTCCACGGCATCTGGTAGAGGTCGCCGTCGGAGGACTTGTACTGGTCGGCCGTGTCACCGGAGCGGGCTTCGATGTAGGCGTCCGCGCCGCTGAACTTCGACAGGTCGACGAGGCCGCCCTGCTTCTGGAACTGGCCGGTCGCTGCCGGCAGGTTGTTGAACACGAGGCAGGGCGTCGTGCCCGCGGTGATGGCGGCGCCGATGACCTCTTCGGTGCTCTTGCCGGCCGGGACCTCCTGGCCCTTGACCTGCTGGTCCGGGTGGTCCTTGTTCCAGGACGCCACGGCGGCCTTGCCCCACTGGACCTCTTGTTCGTTGTTCGAGTACCAGATGGTGATCGGGCCCTTGGCCTTCATCGCGTCGCTGTTGGACGCGCTGCCCCCGCCGGAACATCCGGACAGGGCGAGTGCGGTGGCCGCGGCGATCGCGGTCCCGATGGCGAGCATGCGCCGTTGCATGGTGACTCCTTCGTGGGTGGTGCTCGGTGGTGGTCGGTGGTGCTCGGCCGGCGTCAGGGCCGGGGCGCGGGCGCGCCCGTCGACCCGCGCACGATCAGCCGTGCCGGGGTCAGGGTGCGGTCGACGGGGTCGTTGCCGTCGATGAGGTCGAGCAGCGTCGTCGCGACGACGCGCCCCCACTCGACCGGGTCGTTGTCCAGCGTGGTGAGCGCCGGGTACACGTACTGACCGATCTGGGAGCCGTCCAGACCGGTGACCGACAGGTCGTCGGGGATCCGGAGGCCCGCACCCTGGGCGACCGCCATGCCGGCGACCGCCATGGGGTCGTTGCCGTAGACGACGGCCGTCGGGCGGACGTCGGGCTCGAGCGCGAGGAGCTGGCGGGTGGCTTCGGCACCCTGCTCCGGGGAGAAGTCCGTCGGGAGCACCCGCGCCTGGACCCCGAGCTCGGCGGCGATCCGCTCGAACTGCTCGCGGCGGGCCCGACCGTGGAGCATGTCCTCGTTGCCGGCGACGTGCGCGATCCGCTCGTGACCGAGCCCCGCCAGGTAGCGGACGAGCTCGTCGATGCCGTGCTCGTACTCGCGTCGGACGGCGGGCAGGGTCGTCGGGACGTCCGGCTCGCCCAGGGTCACCCCGCGGACGTCGAGCTCGGCGAGGAGTTCGATGCGGTGGTCGTGTCGGAGGAGGTCGGTGAGGATGAAGCCGTCGACACGGCCGTCGGCGGTCAGCGACCGGTAGGCGCGCTCCTCGGCTGCCGGGTCGGGCACGACGCTGAGCACGAGGACCTGTCCGCGGCCGGCGAGGACGGTCTCGAGCCCGGCGATGAAGGCCGCGAAGAACGGGTCGGTCTCGATGATCCGCGGGTCGCGCTTCACGACCAGGCCGAGGGCGTAGGCGCGCCGGCTCGTCAGGCTGCGGGCAGCGGGGTTCGGGCGCCAGCCGATCTCGGCGGCGGCGGCGCGGATGCGCTCCTTGGTCGCCTGGTTCACGCCCGGTCGGTCGTTGAGCGCCAGCGACACAAGGCCCTTCGAGACGCCCGCCTGCCGGGCGACGTCGACGATGGTCGGTCGTCGTTCCATCGAGGGCCTCCTTGCCGTGTTGCGTCGCACCGGTCGTTTGAACCGGTTTCATTGAACCGGTTTAGGTATACCCGATCGCGATCGCGCATGCAACAGCGGGCTCCGCATCGCGCTGCTCCAGCGATCCGGGAACACCAGCGCCGTACCCTCGGTTGGACCAGACGGTGCCGCAGCCAGCGGCACGACGACCACCAGGAGGCCAGCATGACCACCACCGAGACCGCCATCCTCGCCGGAGGCTGCTTCTGGGGAGCGCAGCAGCTCCTCCGTCGACGCCCGGGCGTGATCAGCACCCGCGTCGGCTACTCGGGCGGTGACACCCCGAACGCGACGTACCGCAACCACGGTGACCACGCCGAGGCCGTCGAGATCGTGTTCGACCCGTCGCAGATCTCCTACCGCGACCTGCTCGAGTTCTTCTTCCAGATCCACGACCCGTCGACGAAGGACCGCCAGGGCAACGACGTCGGCCGCAGCTACCGCTCCGCGATCTTCTACGCGAACGACGAGCAGCACCAGGTCGCGCTCGACACGATCGCCGACGTCGACGCCTCCGGGCTCTGGCCGGGCAAGGTCGTCACCGAGGTCGAGCCCGCCGGCGACTTCTGGGAGGCCGAGGAGGAGCACCAGGACTACCTCGAGAAGCTCCCGAACGGGTACACCTGCCACTTCGTGCGCCCGGGGTGGAAGCTCCCGCACCGCGACGAGGCGACCGCCTCGGCGTAGTCGCGCACGCCTGACGGCGTGAGCGCACGACGGACGGGAGGCACGTGGCGGGTTCGCCACGTGCCTCCCGTCCGTCTGCGGTGATCGGGCGCGACCAGCACTGCGGAGGCGCGCCCGCTCGCGACCACGGACGCGACCGAGCGCCCGTCGGGACGGATCCCGACGGGCGCTCGTGCACGTCCGCCTCGGTCAGCTCCGACGGCGTCGGCGGCGGACGATCGTCAGCCCGGTACCCGCGAGGAGCAGGAACAGCGCGGCGGCGATCATCGGGGCGGTGTCGGTGCCGGTGTAGGCGAGCGCGCCGCCGTTCCCGTTGACGCCGGAGCCGTTGCCGGATCCGTTGCCGTTGCCCGCCCCGGCGCCAGCGCCGTTGCCGTTGCCCGCTCCAGCTCCGTTGCCGTTGCCGTTGCCGTTGCCGTTGCCGTTGCCGTTGCCGTTGCCGTTGCCGCCACCGTTGCCGCCGTCCGACAGTGCGACGGTGAACGTCACCGCGTCGGAGGGACCGGAAGTGCCGCCGTCACCGACCTGGGTCGCGGTGATGGTGTGCGAACCCGGCC
Source organism: uncultured Curtobacterium sp. (assembly GCA_913778205.1). Classification (GTDB taxonomy): domain Bacteria; phylum Actinomycetota; class Actinomycetes; order Actinomycetales; family Microbacteriaceae; genus Curtobacterium. The sequence continues at coordinate 701 of CAJYUW010000047.1, read as the reverse complement.
CGAGCGGGACCAGCGGCGTGCAGGTCCAGGTGCCGTCGAGCTGGACGGTCGTGGTGCAGACGACCGTGTCGCCGTCGCGCACCGTCACCGTGGCGCCGGGCTCGCCGGTGCCGCTGATCGTCGGTGTACCCGTCGTCACAGTGCTGCCGTCCGTCGGCGTGGTGATCACCGGGGGCTCGGTCGTCGCGACCGCGGTGTAGGTGAACTGCAGCGGCTCCGAGGTGCCCGCGGCGTTCGTCACCGTCACGGTCACGGCACCCACGGCGTGGGCCGGGGTCGTGAACGTCAGCGACGTCCCGTCAGCCGACACCGAGTCCGGCGTGATCGGGTCCGACCCGTCCACCGACACCGTCGAGTCGGCGGAGAAGCCGGTGCCGGTGATCGTGACCGTCGTGCCCCCTGTCGTCGGACCGTTGTCCGGGGTGAGCGCCGTCAGCGTCGGCGCTCCCGCGGGCGGTGCCACGTACGTGAAGGTCACCGGGTCCGAGGTTCCACCGGCGGTCGTCACGGTGACGTCCACCGCACCGGCAGCGTGCGCCGGGGTCGTGAAGGTCAGCGTGGTGCCGTCGTCGGAGATCGAGTCCGGCGTGATCGGGTCCGACCCGTCCACCGACACCGTCGCGTCGTCCGTGAACCCGGTACCGGTGAGGGTCACCGTCGTGCCGCCGCCGGCCGGGCCGTTGGCGGGGTCGATCGTGGTG